>NZ_JBFTSP010000002.1:0-550567 GCF_056400065.1 Cupriavidus sp. 01L415
CACCCTTGGCGGCTACCTGAATCGCCGCAACGATCCTCCGCCCGGCGCTACCGTCATCTGGCGAGGCTTCCTCGTCTTGCACGAAATCACAGAGATGTTCCGTATCTTTAATTCGGGATAGCGAGCCAAGCTTGTGGGTAAAGCTCAGGTCTGGAGATAAGGGACTGGGTGTTGCAGGGGGGGGTGCGGGGAAGGGCGTCGCAATTCGCCAGATGTAACAAAAAGCGGCGCCGTGCCGCAGGCGTCGCGTACGTCGGGCGGATATGCGGACTGGATTGCATTTTCGCCGTCCCGGGCCCGGGCGCGTCAGGCATACTAGCGCCTTTCCGGGCGGCCGCCATTGGCCGCACCAGCCCGCCATTACGCCCCCTGTTTCCATGAAGCGCATCCTCCTGATCAAGATCACCTCGCTTGGCGACATGGTACACACCCTGCCGCTGGTTTCCGACCTGCGGCGCGCCTATCCAGGCGCGGCAATCGATTGGGTGGCCGACGCATCGTGCGCCGATATTCCGAGCTGGACCGTGGGTGTGGACCGCGTGATCGCGCCACCGCTGCGGCAGTTCAAGAAAAACGGCAAGCAGTGGAAAGACCTGCGCGGCATCCTGCGCGCCGTGCGCGACTTGCGACGCGAGAAGTATGACGTGGTGGTCGACGTCCACGGCGTCTACAAGAGCGCCATCGTCGCGCGGTTGGCGCGTGCGCCGCGCCGCTTCGGCTACGCGGCCGAATTCCTTGGGGAGGCCAAGGCCGTCTTTGCCTATACGGATATCTTCGGGCCGCACGGCGACGCGACGTGCCGCCACAAGATGCGGCTGGTCGTGGCCAATGCGCTGGGGTACGAGATCGAACCGCCCGAGGTCTGCGACCTGCGCGTGCCGGCACCCGCCACGCCGCTGAACACCGACGGCGTGCCGCGCGCGATGCTGTTCCACGCGACGTCCGCGGAGATCAAGAAATGGCCACAGGCCAACTGGATCCAGGTCGGCCAGGCGCTGGCCGCGCGCGGCTACCGCGTGCAATTGCCATGGGGCTCCGCCAAAGAGCATGAGGAATCCCAGGCGCTGGCGGCGGCGATTCCCGATGCCGAGGTGCTGCCGCGCATGTCCATTACCGAATGCGCGCAGCGCGTGGATGCCGCCGCCCTGGTCGTCGGCATGGACACCGGTTTCGTCCATCTGGCCGACGCGCTCGGCAAGCCCACCGTCATGCTGTTCACGGCCACGTCGTGCGCGCATTTCGGCGTGCAGCGGCCGGGGCAGTCGGTGTCGATCGGCGATAACGGCGCACCGCCCTCGGTGGACGCCGTCATGGCCGCGATCGGGCAGGTGACGCAGTCGCCGGCCGCTACGACCCCTCCTTCCGTTCAGGCTGCCGGCCAGGCATCGTCCGGCCGGGTCTCGGCGTAACGCCAGTGCCGGAACTGGACCACAGTGCCGTCATCGACGGTGACCAGGTCCAGGATGCAGGGCAGTTGCATGATCGACATCCTGGCCAGATAGCGCGCCGCACCCGGCCATTCCGCGGGCGCGTTGCCGCGCTGGCCCAGTCGCATCGCCAGCCGCAGGAAATGCGGTGGCACAAAGCGCCGCGCATCGTCCATGCTGGCGTGCGCGGCACTCCGTGAAGTGCAGCGGCACCTGCGTCAGCCCGGCAAACCGCTTGCGTAGCTGGGCCAGCGTCGTCGGCGCCAGCGCGACCCCGCTCCCCGCAATCCCCAGCGCCGTCATCCCACGCACATTCGCGGCCCAGAGGCCGCCCGCCACCAGCAACGTATCGTGCTGCGCCGGTGGCGGTAAATCCTTCATGCCTTCCCAGATCGCGGCCATGTCCCCGGTCAGGTCATAGAGATAGCAACGCTCCCGGAATACGCGGTGGTATCCGATGATGCAATCCAGGTCTTCGTCGAAGACCGGGCGCACATCGCACGGGATGTGTGGCGGCCGGACCTCGAACAGGCTGGCGGACCCGGCATGGTGGCCCGTCCAGGGCCGTATGGCCCCGATGGCGAGTTGAGCGGCGTACTCCGAAGGCAGCAGGTCCAGCGACATCCACGTGATTCCGTAGCAAGAGGAGGGCCCTCACGCTACGCGGCCCGTGTGGGCGGATCTACAGGAAAAGTCTGGAATTGGCGTCTGAAGTGTCTGAATCTTTGGTGATCATTGATCGAACCCCTGCTCAGCGCGGCCGGATCATCTCGAACTTGTCGCCCGTTTGCGCATAGTCGGCACGATAGCCGGCCCGCATCACGGGTTGGGCGAGGAAGGTGTCGAACATCCCCTCCTTGAGAAACTCGCCACGGATATGCACCCCCACCACCTGGCCCAGCACCAGCCAGTTGGGCATCGGCGATCCGTCCAGCGCGGTCAGCCGGATCACTTGCAACACCTTGCATTCCAGCGCCGCCGGGGACTCGGCCACATGGGGCGCCGCGATGCTGCGCCCCGGTGCCGGCGTTAGCCCGGCCAGCACGAATTCGTCGACATCGCTCGGCACGCTGGCAGAGGTGACATTCATCTTCTCGGCCAGGGACAGGCTGGCCATGTTCCACGCGAATTCGCCAGTGGCCTCGATATTGCGGACCGTGTCCTTGTAGCCCTCGCTGGAAAACCCGATCACGGGCGGGTTGCCGGCAAAGGCACCAAAGAAGCTGTACGGCGCCAGGTTGACGCGGCCCGCTGCGTCGCGACTGGAAATCCAGCCGATCATGCGGGGCGCGACGATAGCCTTGAACGGATCGTGAGGCAGGCCGTGGCCATCTTCGGGACGGTAGAAATGGATGTCGGACGGGGCTTGGCGATGGTCGGACATGGTGGCGTGGCCGAGAGAAAAGGGACAGGCGACTAGTCTCGCATGCTCCGGGGTTTGTCGCAGCATGCCGCCCTTGCTGTCCCGGCGTGCACCGGCCTCCCTAGTGAATAAATCCGCCTTGAATAAAGCGAACGGGTTCGGCATCCATGCGCAACAGCAACGCGGTGAGGCCGTCCCGCGATGGTGGCGTTCCGGCGCGCGCGGCCGCCGGCTGGCCCGAGGTGCAAAGCAGGTCGGCATCGCTCCAGGTGCCGCGACCCGGCGCGCCGCGTGCGCGCAGCCAGCCGTTGCGGTCAGCCAGTAGCTCGGTGCCGGCCAATGCGGAAGTCGGGACGCCGGCGATCTGCGCGATCACGCGCCACGTCGCCGCTGGCATCGCCACGCACCCTGCGCGAAATTGCGGCACGCTGGCGGGCGGCTTGCCGTCCGGCGTCACCAGCAGTGTCAGGAAGCGCGGATCCTCTAGCGGCAGTGCGGCGGGAGGGCCGTCGAACGCCACCACGCGCACGCGCTGGTTGCCACGCCATTCAGGGAGCGGGCGCGGCGCATCGGTGCCGCAGCGAATGGAAACATCGGGCAGGCGCAGCGGATTCGGCCAGCTACCGGTGGCGATGGCGCCGCTGCCGGCGGCCAGCGCCTTCATGTAGTCGAGCACCGCCCATGTGTCGGCATCATCCAGAAGCCGGCCAAATGCGGGCATCGTCGACCGGCCGCGTACGTCGCGCATGCCGGTCTGGATGTGCCAGAACAACTCGCCCTCTGCACGGCGTCCCAGCAATGGGCTGACCACGGTCGGCGGCCAATGTTGCAGCGCGGCCGCGAGTGGGCCTTCGCCGCGTCCATCCGCGCCGTGGCAGGCCGCGCAATGCTGCGTATAGATGTGCTCGCCGCGAGCGATGGATGCGACCGAAAAACCGGTGGGGCTTGCGTGAAATCTCGTCGGCGCGGCCGGGCCGAACACCAGCGCCGGCGAGGGCCAGGGCGCCAGCACCAACGCCAGCGCGCCGGCCGCCAGCCACGGCAGTCGCCGGCGGCGCCACAGCAGCGCAACCATGACTGCGACCAGCGCGAAGGTAATCGCCGCCACGCTCCACGCGAGTTGCCGCGCCAGGCCGAGGTCGATCAGCAGGGTCTCGCCCACGATGCGATGGGCCCACGGCCACGCGGGCTGGCCGTGGATGTCGCCAGTCAGGCCGAGCGCGTGCCAGGCGCGCAGCAGTGCGAGCTGCGCTTCGTGAAGCACCACGAGCAGGGTGTTGAGCCACGCCTGCGGCGGCAGGCCGTTCATGCGCTGCCCCGGCTGCGGTGGCGCGGGGCCGTTGCCGTCATTGCGTTACCAGCTGGCATCGAGCCCCAGAAGACGCAGCGCTTCGTGACGCAGAGCCGTCAGGCGCGGATCGCCGCGATGGCGCGGGTAGGGCAGGTCGACCTTGAGTTCGGCCCGGATTTTTGCCGGACGGTCGCTGAACACGATCACGCGCTGCGCCAGGAACAGCGCCTCTTCCACATCGTGTGTGACCAGCAGTGCGGAGAAGCCGGCGCGTTGCCATAGCTCGACCAGATCGCTCTGCATGGCCAGCCGGGTCAGCGAGTCGAGCTTGCCGAGCGGTTCGTCGAGCACGAGCAATTGCGGATCATTGACCAGCGCGCGAGCCAGTGCCACGCGCTGCGCCATGCCGCCAGAGAGCTGGTGCGGGAAGGCGCGGTCGAACGCTTCGAGCCCCACGCGCCGGAGCGCGTCATCCACGCGATGGCGTTCGCGCTTGACGATGCCGCGCGCCTGAAGGCCCAGCGCCACGTTGTCCCACACGCGGCGCCAGGGGTAGAGCGTCGGGTCCTGGAAGACGACGATGCGCGACGGGTCCGGGTTTTCGATCGGCGAGCCGTCCTGCAGGATCTGGCCCGATGATGGCGCGTCGAGCCCGGCGACCAGCCGCAGCAGCGTGGACTTGCCGCAGCCGCTCGGGCCCAGCAGGGCCACGAATTCGCCGGGCGCCACGGTCAGGTTGACGTCGTCGAGCACCTCCAGGCGCTTGTCGCCGTCGCCAAAGGCATGGCTGACGTTGCGGATATCGATGCGGGCTCCCGGGCCGGATGCCGGCACCGGATCATGAGCCTGCGCGGCCGGTTCGCGCGCGAGGACGGCTACCATTTCACGGTTCCTTTTTGCCACGACAGCGCGCGGTCGCGCACGACGAACAGCAATGTGATGACGCCCGAGAACAGCAGCGCCATCACGATCAGCGCGGCGTACATGTTCACGTACGAGGCCCAGCCTTGCGCCCAGGTGAGGTACCACCCGAGGCCCGATTTCACGCCCATCATCTCGGCGGTGACGAGTACCGAGAACGATGCGCCCAGTCCCATGAACAGGCCGACGAACACCTGCGGCAGCGCGGCGGGAATCGCCACGCGCAGCACCAGGAACCAGCCGGAGGCGCCCATCGTGCGGGCCACGTCGTAGTAGCTCTTGTTGACGCCGGCCACGCCGGACCATGTCAGCACGGCCACCGGGAAGGCCGTCGCCAGTGCGATCAGGAACACGGCGGCGGAATAGCTGGACGGGAAGAAGTAGAACGTCAGCGGCAGCAGTGCGGTGGAGGGCAGCGGCCCCAGCACGCGCAGCACGGGGTGGACCCAGTAGCCGATTCGGCGCGACCAGCCGATCGACACGCCGATCAGGAAGCCCGCCGCCCCACCATAGGCCACGCCCAGCCCGAGCAGCTTCAGGGTGTTCAGCACGCTGTCGCCCAGGCGCTGCCAGTCGTCGAGATAGACCTCGATCAACGCCTGCGGCGGCGCGAAGAAGGGGGCCGGCAGGATGGCGGTCTTGGCGGTCAGGATTTCCCACGCGGCGAACCCCAGTGGCAACGCCACCAGCCAGGGCCCTGCCGCGCGCAACGCGGTCAGTGCGCGCCGCAGCGGGGCCACATGCTGGCCCGTCAGCGCCAGCAACGCCAATGCGGCGGCGACCGCCAGCGCGGCGATCCCGAGGGCTTCGGTATAGGCCCAGTCGCTGAAGCCGACGGCCTTGTTGGGCCAGCGCCAGGTCACCGCGCCGAATGCGGCCCAGGTCAGCGCCGCAACCAGGCCCGTCAGCCAGAGGCTCGCACGATGCGGCTGCGCAGGCGTGTGGCCGGCCGCAGCGCGGGCGGCACCGGGCGCCGCGCCGGAGAAAGCGCCGCGCCCCGCTTCGTTGTCGCGGGCAAGACCCGCGTCCAGCGCGGTGTGGCTCGTCGTCATGGCATCACCCCAGAACGTTGGCGTAGACATGCTGCGCCAGCCGCTTTGCATCGGTGGACTTTTTGAGCACGCCGATACGGCGGAAGTCGTCGGCGTAGAACGCGATCTCCTCTTGCAGGTCGACGCCGGTCGGGTGGTGCGTGTAGGTCAGCGTGGCGTACAGCTTGCGCAAGTCGTCCGGATGGATCTTCGGCGAGTACTTGGCGAATACGCGGGCGGCCTCGTTCGGATTCTCGTTGACGAAGTCCGTCGCCTGGACGATCGAGCGCGCTAGCGCGGATGCGGCCGGCTTGTCGTTGCGCACCAGCTCCCCGCGCGCACCGACCACGCAGCAGACCTTGCGCGCGTACTCGCCGGTCAGGTTGGTCGCCAGCTCCACGTAGGCGCCGTTGGTGCGCTTTTCCAGCAGGTAGAGGTTGGGATCACCGTCGGCAATCGCCTGGATCTCGCCCTTGTCCACGGCTACACCCAGCAGGTCGGCCGGGTACTGGCGCCACGTGATGTCCTTGTCCGGGTCGATGCCGTTCTTGGCCAGCAGGATCGTGAAGAAGTGCTTGCCCGGCGCGGCCAGGTCGCTCACGCCCACGGTCTTTCCCTTCAGTTGCTGCAGGTTCGTGACCCCTGCGGCCTTCGAACCCACCAGCCGCACGCAACCGCCGTGCGAGCTGCCGATGATCTTGACGTCGAAGCCCGCTTCGAGCGGCTTGAGCCAGCGGTGAATCATGCCCACGGCGGCATCGGCCTTGCCGGTGGCGATCGACTCCAGCAACTGGTCCGTGGAGCCGCTGTAGTTGATCAGGTCCACCTGCAGGCCATTCTTCTCGAAGAAGCCCCGTTCCTGCGCGACGACGATCGGCGTCAGGCAAAAGGAGTTCTGGTTCCACGCGAACGTCAGCTTGCGCGGCGCCGACCAGGCCTGGCGGCCCAGGATCAGCGCGGGCGCGGCAATCGCCGCCGAACCGGCCAGCCGCAGGAGATCGCGGCGGCGCGAGCTGTGTGAGCGGTGTGGACCGTGGATGGGGTTGGCTTCCGGCTGGCTCATGGTTGTCTGTTTTCCCGTCTTGTCATGGCACGTAGATTCGTTCTGCGATGTCGCCCGCGCCGTCATGGCGTCCTCGTTGCGCCGTCGTCGACGTTATTGCAGCGGGCAGGGTCGGGCTCAGGCGGCCTTCCGGCTGCCTTCCGCGTCGCGCCGGGCGACCAGCTCGCGGACACGCGGGATCAGCTCCCGGCCGTAGTCAATTGCGTCTTCCAGCGGATCGAAGCCGCGAATCAGGAAGGTGGTGACGCCGATGTCGTAGTAGGCCAGCAGCGCCTCGGCCACCTGCTCGGGTGTGCCGACGAGTCCGGTCGAGTTATGGCGGCCGCCGGTTTCGCGAGCGATGCCGGTCCACAACCGCGCGTCGACGCGGTCGCCTTGCTCGGCCGCCGCCAGCAGGCGGCGTGCTCCCTCGCTCTGCTGCGGGCCGCCGCGGCTGTAGCCAGCCTGTACGCGCAGGGCGCGCGTGCGCTCCAGGATGCTCTCGGCGCGGGCCCAGGCCTTGTCTTCCGTTTCGGCCAGCACCGGCCGGAACGAGACCGAGAAGCGCACCTCGCGCCCATGCTTCGCGGCTTCGGCGCGCACGCGCGTGGTCAGCTCGCGCACCTGTTCGAGCGATTCGCCCCACAGTGCGTAGACGTCGGCATGCTTGCCCGCAACGGCGATGGCGGCCTCGGACGCGCCGCCAAAGTAGACCGGCACATGCGGCCGCTGCGCCGGCTTGACCTCGGAGAAACCATTGCTGAAGCGATAGAAGGTGCCCGCGTGGTCGAATGGTTTGTCCTCCGTCCAGATGCGGCGGAGGATGCCGAGGTACTCATCGGTGCGGGCGTAGCGCTGGTCATGGTCGAGATAGTCGCCGTCCCGCTTCTGTTCGTCGTCGGAGCCGCCCGAGATGAAATGCACGCCCAGCCGTCCGCCGCTGAACTGGTCCAGCGTGGCGATCTGGCGCGCGGCCAGTGTCGGCGACGTGAATCCCGGCCGGTGAGCCAGCATGAAGTGAATCCGCTCGGTGACCGTGGCCGCATAGGAAATGGTCAGCGTGGCCGACGGGCCGGTGGAGTGGTGGGGCACCAGGATGCGGTCGAAGCCCGCCTGCTCGTGGGCCTGCGCGAAGGCGCGCACATAGTCGCGATCGATCACCGGGCCGGAAGGCGGATGGATCTCGGACTGCTTCTGGCTCTGGATCATGCCGATGATGTCGACGCTCATGCGTGGTTCTCCTGGTTCGTGAAGCGGGCTGAGGAAGAAAGTACGCCAGCGTCCGGCACGCCCCAACGAATAAAAACGCCACTGAATATTCAGCAAAAACCGCTGCTGGATATGCGATATGCGTCGTTATCGGCGCGCTGCGCCAGCGGTACGCTATGCGGCGATCCCTTCACGAGCATCCCCTGCAAGGACCCGCACCATGTCTTCTTCTCCGCTGCGCCGGCTGCCGGCGAGCGAGCCGCGGCTGGCCGATGTGCTGGCTGAACTGACTGCCCGCTTTGCCGCGACGGCCGCCGATCACGACGCACAGGGCAGCTTTCCGCACGACAACTTCGATTGGCTGCATCGGCATGGATTGATTGCCCAGGTGGTGCCGCGCGAATACGGTGGCGGCGGGGCGGGCCTGGCGGAGGCGCGACGCATCGTCGCCGCGGCGGCATCTGGCGATGCGGCGACGGCGCTGGTGCTGACGATGACCTATCTGCAGCACCGAGCCATCGGCCGCGCCGATTCGCGCTGGCCGGAAGCCGTGCGGCGGGAGGTGTTTTCCAGCGCGGTGGCGTCCGGTGCGCTGATCAATTCGCTACGCGTGGAGCCGGACCTCGGCTCGCCGGCGCGTGGCGGACTGCCGGCCACTGTGGCCACGCGCGTGGGCGATCAATGGCGCATCCGTGGCCGCAAGCTCTACAGCACCGGTATTCCGGCGCTGAAATGGCTGGTCGTGTGGGCGCGCACGCATGAGCCAGATCCGCGCGTCGGCATTTTCCTCGTGCCAAAGCCGGAGGCCGATACGCCGGGCATCGGCGTGGTGGAGAACTGGAATCACCTCGGCTTGCGCGCTTCAGGCAGCCACGAGACCGTGCTGGACGACGTATGGATACCGCTCGCGAACGCCGTCGATATCCGCCCGCCCGCCGCGTGGGCACCTGCGGGCGCCAGTCAGGCGGACGTCGACGCCAGTACGGATCAGCAGGCGTGGATGGTGGTGCTGCTCGGCAGTCTGTACGACGCCGTGGCGCGCGCCGGCTTCGACTGGATTCGCGGCTTTGTGCGTGAGCGCGCACCGGGCAGCCTCGGCGCGTCGCTGGCCACGCTGCCGCGTGTGCAGGAGACCATCGGCGAGATCGCTGCGCTGCTCCACACCAACCAGGTGCTGCTGGACGCGGCCGCCGCGCGCACCGATGCGGGCGCGCCGCCACTGGCCACGGACAGCGGCCTCTTGAAGTTCACGGTCACCGGCAATGCCATCCGGGCCGTGGAGCTGGCCTTGCAACTGTCCGGCAATCACGGTCTGAGCCGCAACAATCCGCTCGAGCGGCACTATCGGGATGTGCTTTGCAGCCGCATCCACACGCCGCAGAACGATTCGATCCTAATCGCCGCGGGCCGTGCCGCGCTGGCCTTGTGACCCTGCCAAACGGCCCGCAGGCTTCATGCTATGTTTGTGGCCACCGGCCGCGATCAGACGGCCGGACGATCCATCAGGAGACTGGGATGCACGATTCCCTGCCCGACACCAAGGGCTCGCTGACGCCGCTGCGCGAGTTCATTACCGGCTTGTCCGCGTTGCTCGACCAGCAACCCGACGAATCCCGGATTCTTGCCGAAGGCGGCGCGCTGCTTGCGCGACTGGTTGCCCGTGACGACTGGCTGCCCGATGCCTTTGCCCAACCGCACCCGGAGTACTACCAGCAGGTGCTGCTGCATTGCGATTCCGCCGAGCGCTTCTCGGTCGTCAGCTTTGTCTGGGGCCCGGGGCAGCGCACACCGATCCACGACCACACCGTGTGGGGGATGATCGGCATGCTGCGCGGCGCGGAGTATTCGCAGCCGTTTGCGCTCGATGCCGACGGCAAGCCGCGTCCGCAGGGCGAGCCGATTCGCCTCGAGCCAGGGCACGTCGAGGCCGTATCGCCGACGGTGGGCGATATCCATCGTGTGCACAACGCCTATGGCGACCGCGTGTCGATCAGCATCCATGTGTACGGCGCCAATATCGGCGCGGTACGTCGCCATGTGTATCCGGAGGAGGGCGGCCGCAAGGCATTCATCTCCGGCTATTCCAACCAGACACTCCCCAACCCCTGGGACCGATCGAAGGACCCTGCAGCGTCATGACCGATTTCCATCAAGCATTCCCGACTACGACGAGCCTGGCGGTGCGCCAGGCATTGCTGGACCGCACCGAGATCGCACTGATCGACGTGCGCGAGGAAGACCCGTTCGCGCAGCAGCATCCGCTGTGGGCGACGAATTTCCCGCTGTCGAAGCTGGAGCTGCAAGCGTGGTCGCGCATCCCGCGCCGCAATACGCGGATCGTGGTCTATGGCGAGCACGATGGCGTGGACCTGGCGCCGCGCGCGGCTGCCGTGCTGCGTGAGCTGGGCTATACGGAGGTTTCGCTGCTGGACGGCGGGCTGGCCGCATGGATCGCGGCGGGCGGTGAAGTGTTCCGCGACGTCAACGTGCCGAGCAAATCATTCGGCGAGCTGGTGGAGGCAAAGCGTCATACGCCGTCCCTGCCGGCGCAGGAGGTGCAGGCGCTGATCGACGCCAGGGCCGATGTGGTGATCGTCGACGCGCGCCGCTTTGACGAATACCAGACCATGAGCATTCCCACGGCCACGAGCTTGCCCGGCGCGGAGCTGGTGTTGCGCGTGCGAGAGCTGGCGCCGGACCCGAAGACGCGGGTCATCGTCAATTGCGCGGGCCGTACGCGCAGCATTATTGGCACGCAATCGCTGATCAATGCGGGCATTCCGAACCCGGTGGCGGCGCTGCGCAACGGGACGATTGGCTGGACGCTGGCCGGGCAGGTGCTGGACCACGGCGCCAGTCGCCGCGCGCCGGCCGTGGTCGATGCCGCCAATCGCGATCTCGCTCGCAGCGGCGCACGCGAAATCGCGGCGCGTGCCGGGGTGCGGCGCATTGCCCATGACGCGGTGGAATCGTTGCAGGAAGCGGGGCGCACGCTGTATCGATTCGATGTCCGTACGCCGGAGGAGTTTGCCGATGGCCACCTGCCGGACTTCACCAACGCGCCCGGTGGTCAGCTGGTGCAGGAGACCGACCACGTCGCGCCGGTGCGTGGCGCCCGCATCGTGCTGGCCGACGATGATGGCGTGCGAGCGGACATGACGGCGTCGTGGCTGGCTCAGATGGGCTGGGATGTGGTGGTTGTCGATCCCGTACCCGACACCGGGCGAAGCGAGCGTGGCGCGACGAGCGTGCCGGTGCCGGAGTCTGCACCGGTGGCAACGGTATCGCCGGCGACACTGGCCGCCTGGCTGGCGGAGGCAGGGAAAGACGAGATCGCCGTGCTGGACGTCACCGCGAGTGCGAACTACGTGAAGCGGCATATCCCGGGCGCGTGGTTCGTGATCCGCGCGCAACTGGAGCAGGCGCTGGCGAATATTCCATCGGCGAGGCGTTACGTGCTGACTTGCGGAACGAGCCAGCTGGCGCGGTTTGCCGCGGCGGACCTGAAGCGGCTGACATCGGCGGAGGTTGTGGTGCTGGAAGGCGGCACCGCCGCGTGGATCGAGGCAGGCTTGCCGCTGGAGCAGGGCGAGACACACCTGACCGTGCCACGCACGGATCGCTATCGCCGCCCCTACGAGGGCACCGACAACGCGACAGCGGCGATGCAGGCATATCTGGATTGGGAATTCGGACTGATCGCCCAGCTCGAACGCGACCAGACGCATTTCTTTGGGGTGGTCTGAGCGAGGGATGGGGCGGAAGGCGGGGGAAGTGGCCCCGCCTCGTGCGACAGGCAGGAGTGCTGCGCCTGTTGCTAGATGATCGATGCAACGCGGTTGTTGCGCCCCAGGTTTTGGATCGCAGCGATAAGGTTATCGTATGCGTCCCTGTCAACGCCCTCCACGGCATTCCAAATCTTGACGCGATCGAACATGCTGCTGCTAATCTCGAATGCCGCATCTTCGATCTTGTGAAATGTGCGTTTATCATGCTCGCGACTTGAGCCAGAAACATCTTCATACACAATGATCCGGATTTGGTTGGCCAAACTCTCTGCAAGTTCGCGGATTTCCCCTTGGTTCTTTTCGCCAAAGGGCAAATCGTGAATATTGGCAGGCTTCTTCTTGAACAATCCAAGCATAATTAAACTCGATCTCGATATTGCGTTTGATCTGGTTGCCACTCAGGATCGGTTCGATCCTGTGGACGTGGTAATCACTTTTGAAATTCGAAGTATCCAAATAAAACAGCGGTAGCCAAAAGGCAGAGGGTCAGAAAGGCAAGCGCGGCGGTGGCGGAAAGACAGATGGCCAAAGGGGCGAGCGCGCTGGCGATAATCCGTTTCATTTTCAGATACTCGGAGAATCAAGAGGGGAAATCGGATGCGTAACCAGCAATAAGCGCACCCATTGCGATGTTCCTGGAGTTGATTCTTTCGGCATGTTCAGTCCAATCTACGCATTTGAAGTCGGCACAGAAGGTAGAGGCCGCATGCGCGGCAGGAGCGAGGGTAGAGGTCGCGAGGAGTGCAGCGATAATGATCCTTTTCATGGTGTGTTCGTTTATTGCATCTGAATCCAACAAACTCACTACCCAAGATAGGCATAGCGGCAAGGCGCCACTTTGCATGGGCCGCCCGTGGCTTTGCATTTGATGCCATATGTAGATAAATCCGCTTTTGTATCGGGGCTGGCCGTCCCATCCCGGCCGCGCCAACACGCAGAGCGGCAGAAGCTAGAGGGGTAGGAGGGCAGTGGGCGGACAGTGGGCCGGAAGAGGGCGTGTGTCGCGCAGGAGTCGCGCGGTGGCACGCATCGCCCTGAGAGCCCAAACGCGCGCATGGCGCTCCCGGCTCATCAGCGAGATCGCATCAGACAGCCGTGCTCCAGCAGAGGTACGGCTGGAGGCAGTAAGGGAAATGGAAAGGATTGTGTCCACCCTGCAGAAGCGGGTGCGGGAGAGGATGCAGGCGGGCAGCGAGGGTGGAGGGGGAGAAGCGAATAGCGGCACGCCTCCGGAATCGGACTAGGGCGCGTGAGGGCACACCTAGGCCGTGCGTGCGTTGTGGGCTGGTCAGAATAGCAAAACGGCCTACGAGGCGCGAACCTTGTAAGCCGTTGATTTCTGCTACCAAATTCTGGTGGGTGGTACAGGGATTGAACCTGTGACCCCTGCCGTGTGAAGGCAGTGCTCTACCGCTGAGCTAACCACCCCTTTCTGCGTCGTCACCGTTGTTGCTGGTGTCGTGCAGCGGAGAAACGAGATTATGCCGATGGGGCTGTATCTTGTAAAGCCCTTTTTTCAACTTTCTGAGCGGGGCCGGATCGGCGGAATCACACGGCGGGGTCACACGCGGCAGTGCGCTTACTGGATCGTGGCCTCCGGCGGCGGTGCTGCTTGCCATACTGTCTTGCCGCCGCTGGCCTTGTCCAATTCCTTCAGCACGCCCACGTGCGCCGACACTTCGGCCTCCGTGGCAAGCAGGACTGGCAGCGTCAGGGTGGAGAGATCGGTGGCGGCCCGGGCATCGCCACCCGCCGTACCGCCTTCCAGCATGTCGATCACCAGCGAATTCTGGCCGCGCGTCATCGCCAGGTAGACCTCGGCCAGCAATTCCGCATCGAGCAATGCGCCGTGCAGTGTGCGGTGGGCGTTGCTGATGCCCAGACGGTCGCACAGGGCGTCGAGCGAATTGCGCTTGCCGGGGAACATCTGGCGGGCCTCGCGCAGCGTGTCGATCACGTTGCCGGCGTGCTGGCGAAATGGCGGCAAGCCCAGCAACTGGAATTCCATGTCAAGGAACCCCAGGTCGAACGCGGCGTTGTGGATGATCAACTCGGCGTCTTGCACGAAATCGCGGATGTCATGGACGACGTCAGCGAACTTCGGCTTGTCGGCCAGGAATTCGAGCGTGATGCCGTGCACGGCGATCGCATCTTCGTGGATGTCGCGCTCGGGATTGACGTAGTAGTGCAGGTGGCGGCCGGTCAGGCGCCGGTTCACCATTTCCACGCAGCCGATTTCGATCAGGCGATCGCCGGTGGCGTGGTTCAGGCCGGTGGTTTCGGTATCGAGGACGATCTGTCGCATGGCGGGCATTCTAACGGAGAGGGCAGGCCGGGGCGTCACACGTTGATCGACGCCACGCCACGGTTGGCCAGCGCGTCGGCGCGTTCGTTGCCCGGGTGGCCATTGTGGCCGCGCACCCAGTGCCAGGAAATGGTGTGCGGCTGCCGGGCTTCGTCCAGTTGCTGCCACAGGTCGGCGTTCTTCACCGGCTTCTTGTCAGCGGTCTTCCAACCACGGGCCTTCCAGCCGGTGATCCACTCGCTGATGCCTTTTTGCACGTACTGTGAATCCGTGTAGACCTGGACCACGCACGGCCGCTTGAGCGCACGCAGGGCCTCGATCACGGCAGTCAGTTCCATGCGGTTATTGGTGGTTGGGTTCTCGCCGCCGAACAGTTCTTTCTCGCTGGTGCCGGCGACGAGCACGGCGCCCCAGCCCCCGGGGCCAGGGTTGCCCTTGCAGGCGCCGTCGGAATAAATGGTGACTTCTTGCATGGATGGGAGGTATTCGGGAGTCTCAGGCATCGTCGCCCGGCGTCTTGCCGTGCGTGCCGGTAGGCGTGGCCACGGGGGCGGCCACAGGTGTCAGGGTGGGCTTGGCGGTCTTCCAGGCCGGCCCGACCAGGCGAATGTTCTTGACCCGCTTGACGGCCGAGATCATGTAAACCGCGCCGAAGATCGGCCACCAGCGGTCGCCGGCCTTTTCCATGAAGGCCGTGCGCTGAATCCAGCGGTCGGTCCGGTAGGGCGGGCAATAACAGCCGAAGCGGCCGCGGATGATATCGAACCCCAGCAGCTTGAGCCAGTCCTTGATCCGCACAAAGCCGATGGTCTGGGCGTCGCTGGGCAGGAAGGACGATGCGCCCAGGCGGTTCAGGCCCTGCCGCGCGCCCCACAGGCTCATCGGGTTGAAGCAGGTCACCACCACGCGGCCCTCGGGCATCAGCACGCGGGAGACCTCCCGCAGCACTTCATGCGGGTCCTCGGAAAATTCCAGGATATGGGGCAGGGTGACGAGGTCGATGCTTTGCGTGTCGAATGGCAACTCGTCAAAGCGGCAAAGGAGCTGCCGGGCGTCCGGGTGGGTCTCGCTCGGGCCGTGCGGGCCAAAGCGGCCATCGAGTGCCAGCGCCGAGAACGGCATGCGGTTCTCGCGTAGCGTGTCGATGGCGGGCAACCCCAGCTGGACCGCGTGATAGCCGAAGATGTCCGCGACGATCCGGTCGTACTGCCGGCCTTCCCATTGCAGCACATACTGCCCGGGAGGCGAGGCCAGCCAGTCTTCCCAATTTATAATCGGACGGTTGGACATAGGAGCACACATGTTGAAAGTGGAGCCAATCCCCGCCTTCCAGGACAACTATATCTGGGCGATCCATGACGGGCATAGCGCCGCGGTCGTGGACCCCGGCGAGGCCGCGCCGGTCGAGCGTTTCCTGGCCCAGCATGGGCTGGCACTGGGCGCTATTGTAATCACCCATCACCATGGGGATCACCAGGGTGGCGTGTCGGACCTTCTGGACGCGCACCCGAATGGCCCCGATGGCGCGCCGATGCCGGTTGTCGGCCCGGCAGGCGAACGTATCGGCCACCGCACACAGGCCGTGCGCGAGGGCGACACCGTGACGCTGCGCCACCCGGCCGCCACCTTCAGCGTGCTGGACGTTCCCGGCCATACCGCGGGCCATGTGGCCTATGTCGGCGATCTGCCCGGCGCCGGCCCCGTGGTGTTCTGTGGCGACACGATGTTTGCCAGCGGCTGTGGCCGGCTCTTTGAAGGCACGCCGGCCCAGATGCTCGCGTCGCTGGACAAGCTGGCTGCGCTGCCCGGGGCCACGCGAGTCTATTGTGCGCATGAATATACCCGCGGCAATGTCCGCTTTGCGCAGGCAGTGGAGCCGGCCAACGCGGACCTCGCCGCCTGGGCGGCGCGGGTCGATGCCCTGCGCCACGCGGACACCCCGACCGTCCCGACCACGGTGGCCCACGAGCGCGCGGTCAACCCGTTCCTGCGCTCGCGCGAGCCTGCCGTACGGCAGGCGGTGGGGGCGCAGGGCGGGGACGTGAGCAATGACGCGGCGGCCTTCGGCGCCTTGAGGGGCTGGAAGGACAACTTCCGCTAGCGGACCGGCGCCGCGCCGCGCTGCTGGCCGTTTTCCACCGCACAGTGGAACGCTCGCGCGGCGACTATCTTAAATTGCGTCATGGGGAAAATCTCATTGACGCCAGCGGGCCTTTTCCATAGCATCAGGCAAAATTTTTTGGCGTCACTTTCAGAGAAATTAATGCGATTTGGTCGATTTCTGGCGGTAGTTGCGTGTGCGGCGCTGCTTGCAGCCTGCGCCAGCACACCTACCCCGCCTGCCGGCGAGATGGCCGGCACGCCGACCGCCCTGGATTCCGGTCCCAAGAAGGACCCGCTCAACACGCTCAACAGCACCGGCCGCCCCGGCTCGCTTTCCAGTAACGCCGTCGTCAACGTCGACCAGACCAGCGTGGACTGGATGCGCGGCCCGTCCTCCGATATCTGGGCCCGCATCCGCCGCGGCTTTGCGATGCAGGACCTGGAAGGCACGCTGGTGGACGACCGCACCCAGTGGTACGCCGCCCGTCCCGACTATATGGAGCGGATGGTGGGCCGGTCCAGCCGCTACCTCTACCACATCGTGGAGGAGCTGGAGCGGCGCAAGATGCCCACTGAGCTGGCCTTGCTGCCGTTCGTCGAAAGCGCGTTCAATCCCCAGGCGGAATCGACGGCCAAGGCGGCCGGCATGTGGCAGTTCATCCCGAGCACCGGCAAGACCTACAACCTCAAGCAGAACATGTTCCGCGACGAGCGCCGGGACGTGCTGGCATCCACGGATGCCGCGCTGGACTACCTCTCGCGGCTGTATGACATGTTCGGCGACTGGCAACTCGCGCTGGCCGCGTACAACTGGGGAGAGGGCGCCGTGTCGCGCGCCATCGCGCGCAATCAGGCGCGCGGGCTGCCCACGGACTACGCCAGCCTGACGATGCCGAACGAGACGCGGTACTACGTGCCCAAGCTCCAGGCGGTCAAGAACATCATCGCCAACCCGGCCGCGTACGGCGTGCGGCTGCCCGAGATCCCGGATCATCCGTACTTCGTCACGGTGACCACGTCGCGCGACATCGACGTGGCACTGGCCGCCAAGCTGGCCAACATGCCGCTGGACGAGTTCAAGGCGCTCAACCCGTCGTTCAACCGGCCGGTGATCCTGGGTGCGGCCAATCCGCAGATCCTGCTGCCGTTCGATAACGCCGAGCGCTTCCAGTACAACCTGAATACCTACCGTGGCGGGCTGTCCAGCTGGACGACCGTGACGGTGGACAGCCGCGAGCGGGTGGAAGCGCTGGCCGCACGGCTCAATGTCGATGCCGACACGCTGCGGGAAATCAACCGCATCCCCAAGGGCATGCGGCTGAAGGCGGGGTCGACGGTGATGATTCCGCGCTCGGAACGTCATGACCAGGACATCAGCGCATCGCTGGTGGACACCGCGATGCTGGCCGTCGAGCCGGACGTTCCCGATGCCCGGCGCATTGTCGTTCGCGCCGGCCGCAAGGACACCGTGTCTTCCGTGGCGCACCGCTTCGGCGTATCCCCACGGCAGGTGCAGTCCTGGAACAAGCTCTCCGGCAGCAAGCTGGTGGCCGGTCAGAGCCTGGTGTTGATGGTGCGGCCGAATTCGCCTGCCGCGGCGCGGGCGGACCGCGGCGACGACAGCGACGATGCGCCGGTGCGGGCGTCGGCGCACGGCAAGGCGAAGGGCAAGACGGCGGAGAAGGCTGCAAAGGCCGACAAGACCGAGCGTGCCGAGCCGCGCAAGCGGGTGGTCGTCGAGGCCACGCCGCACAAGGGCGCCAGCAAGGCATCCGGCAAGGCCGCCCCGCCCACGCCGCCCAAATCCGCGCCGGCTCCCAAGGCGACTGCCAAGCCAAAAGGCAAGGCTCACTGACCGCAGTCTGGTAGACAACAGCAAGCCGCCCCATTGACCCGATTCTTTGGGGGGTGTTGCCATGCGTTGTTGTCGTTTCCTGCCTGTTTTACTTCCCCGTATCGCGTTCCGTACGCTGGCCGTGCTGTTGACGGCCAGTGCCGTCGCGGCGTGTCCGTCCGTCGGCTCCGTCTCCAATCCGCATCGACCGTGGATCGTCGCGCACCGCGCCGGCACGGCCGATGCGCCCGAGAATACGCTGGTGGCGATCGAGTCCGCGCTGGCGCATCGCGTCGACATGATCTGGTTGTCGGTCCAGTTGAGCCGGGATGGCGTGCCGGTGCTCTATCGGCCAGCCGATCTGTCCGCGCTGACCGACGGGGCCGGGCCGGTGGCGGGCAAGACGCTGGCGGAATTGCGGCAGCGCAATGCGGGATGGCAGTTTGCCGTGACCGATGCGGACGGCGGCAAGCGTTATCCCTATTGCACCCGCGCCCGTGGGGCTGCCAACCCTGGATGAGGCGCTGGCCGCCATTCCGGCGTCCGTGCCGGTCATCCTCGATATGAAATCCCTGCCGGCGCCCCCGCTGGCCGCTGCCGTGGCGGCGGACCTGGCGCAACACCAGGCGTGGCAGCGCGTACGCATCTATTCCACCGAGGCCGTTTTCCAGCAAGCCTTTGCCGCGTGGCCGCAGGCGCAGTTGTTCGAGTCCCGCGATGCCACGCGCGGGCGGCTGGTCGATGTCGCGCTGGCCCGCGAATGCAAGTCCCCGCCGCCGGACGGCACCTGGGCCGGCTTCGAGATGCGCCGCAACGTCGACGTAGTGGAGCGCTTCACGCTGGGGGAAGGGCGTTCCGGCACCCGTGCGGCGATGTGGACGCCGGCTTCCGTGTCCTGTTTCCGTGCCGACGGCAGCACCCGCCTGCTGGCGATCGGCGTCAACGACGCCGCCGCATACCAGGAGGCGGCGCGGCTGCGGATGGATGCCGTCCTGGTGGATTCCCCACGCGAGATGGCCGCTATCCGTGCCATGCCCCTGTCGCCTTGATAGTGATCAACTCTCTGAGGCAAATTCCTGCCGATTTGCCCTCATAGACCGCCATCGGTTGCGCTGGCACACTAGCCGTCGACCATAAAACCGCAGTCAAGCGGAGGAGACACCATCATGACGGCAAGCCGTGCGCTGCACGCGCGATCGCTGTCCGACCCGGCAGGTTTCTGGGCGGAGCAGGCTGCGCGTATCGACTGGGAAACCCCCTTTGAGCAGGTGCTGGACGACAGCCGGCCGCCGTTTGCGCGCTGGTTTGTCGGCGGACGCACCAACCTGTGCCACAACGCCATCGACCGCCATCTGGCTGCGCGGGCCGACCAGCGTGCGCTGGTCTACGTTTCCACGGAGACCGACGAAGCGCGCACCTATACCTACGCCCAACTGCACGAGGAAGTGACCCGCATGGCGGCGATCCTGCAGGGGCTGGGCGTGACGCGCGGGGACCGCGTGCTGATCTACATGCCGATGATCCCCGAGGCGATGTTCGCGATGCTGGCCTGTGCGCGCATCGGCGCGGTGCACTCGGTGGTGTTTGGCGGGTTTGCCTCGGTGAGCCTGGCCGCGCGCATCGACGATGCCCGGCCGCGCGTGATCGTCAGTGCCGATGCGGGGTCGCGCGCGGGCAAGGTCGTGCCGTACAAGCCGTTGCTCGACGAGGCGATCCGGCTGGCCGGTCATCATCCGGAGAAGGTGCTGCTGGTGGACCGCAAGCTGGCGGACATGCCGCACACCGCGGGCCGCGACGAAGACTACGCCGCCTGGCGCGACCGCGTGGCCGGCCAGGCCGTGCCGTGTGTCTGGATGGAGTCGAGCGAGCCGTCCTACGTGCTCTATACCTCCGGCACCACGGGCAAGCCGAAGGGTGTGCAGCGCGATACCGGCGGCTACGCGGTGGCGCTGGCCACATCGATGGCGTACATCTTCTGCGGCAAGCCCGGCGACACGATGTTCACGGCGTCGGACATCGGCTGGGTGGTCGGACACAGCTACATCGTCTACGCGCCGTTGCTGGCCGGCATGACCACCGTGATGTACGAGGGCACACCGGTCCGGCCCGATGGCGGCATCTTGTGGAAAATCGTCGAACAGTACGGCGTGAACCTCATGTTCAGCGCGCCGACTGCGATCCGCGTGCTCAAGAAGCAGGACCCGGCGCTGCTCAGGCGCCATGACCTGTCCAGCCTGCGCCTGTTGTTCCTGGCCGGCGAACCGCTGGACGAGCCCACCGCGCGCTGGATCCAGGACGGCATCGGCAAGCCCGTGGTGGACAATTACTGGCAGACCGAATCGGGTTGGCCGATCATCGCGATCCAGCGCGGTGTGGAGGCGCTGCCGCCCAAGCTGGGCTCGCCGGGGGTGCCGGCCTACGGCTATGACCTGCGCATCGTCGACGAAATCACGGGCGAGGAATGCCCGCCTAACCAGAAGGGTGTGGTGGCTATCGACTATCCATTGCCGCCGGGCTGCATGACCACGGTCTGGGGCGATGATGACCGGTTCATCCGCACCTACTGGTCGGCGGTGCCGAACCGGGAGTGCTATTCGACGTTCGACTGGGGCGTGCGCGATGAGGACGGCTACGTGTTCATCCTCGGGCGAACGGACGACGTGATCAATGTGGCAGGCCACCGGTTGGGTACGCGCGAGATCGAGGAGAGCCTGTCGTCGCACGCGGGCGTGGCGGAGGTGGCGGTGATCGGTGTGCAGGATGCGCTCAAGGGGCAGGTGGCCATGGGCTTCTGCATTGCCCGCGACGCCGCCCGCACGGCCACGCCGGCGGACCGCCTGGCGCTGGAAGGCGAGTTGATGAGGACCGTGGAGCAGCAACTCGGCGCGGTGGCGCGTCCGGCACGTGTGTTTTTCGTCAACGCGCTGCCGAAGACGCGGTCCGGCAAGTTGCTGCGGCGCGCCATTCAGGCGGTGGCGGAGGGGCGAGACCCGGGCGACCTGACGACCATCGAGGACCCGACGGCGCTGGAACAGGTCAAGGCGGCGATGGCCGAAAAGGGCGCCTAGACTGAATCGGAGCGGGGTCCAATGTGATCCCTCGCGAATCTGCGCGGGCGGCCGGCCGGCAAAAACCCAATCAATGCGGGGACTTGCGCAGATTTCGCTTGCCAGTCGTTCTCATGCGACCTAATATTTTAAGCATAAAATATTTAACCCTGATCTAGATGGCCGGATGGCGTACCGCCGGCGGCCGGCAGGAGGCAAGCAAATGCGCGTGCTGTGTATTGGTGGCGGTCCGTCGGGCCTGTACTTCGGGTTGCTGATGAAGCTGCAGGACCCGTCAAACGATGTCGTGGTGGTGGAACGCAACCGGGCGTACGACACCTTCGGCTGGGGCGTGGTGTTTTCCGACGCCACGCTGGAAAACCTGAAGCAGGCCGACCCGGTCAGCGCACAGGAGATCAACGAGGCCTTCAACCACTGGGACGACATCGACATCCACATCGGCGGGCGGACGATCCGCTCGGGCGGCCACGGCTTTATCGGCATCGGCCGCAAGCGGTTGCTGAATATCCTGCAGGCGCGTTGCGAAGCGCTCGGTGTGCGGCTCGTGTTTGAGACCGACGTCAGCGACGACCAGGCGCTGGCGCGTCAGTACAACGCCGACCTGGTGATCGCTTCCGATGGCATCAACAGCCGCATCCGCACGCGCTACGCCGAGAGCTTCGCACCCGATATCGACACGCGGCAGTGCCGCTTTGTCTGGCTCGGCACGCACAAGCTGTTCGACGCCTTCACGTTTGCGTTCGAGAAAACCGAGCACGGCTGGTTCCAGGCCCATGCCTATCGGTTTGACGACACCACGTCGACGTTCATTGTCGAGGCTCCGGAGCCTGTCTGGCGCGCCGCCGGCATCGAACAGATGAGCCAGGAAGAGGGCGTGGCGTTCTGCGAGCGGCTCTTCGCGCGCTATCTGGATGGCAACAAGCTGATCAGCAACGCCACGCACCTGCGCGGCTCGGCGAACTGGATCCGCTTCCCGCGTGTGATCTGCCACCACTGGGTGCACTGGAACACGCTGGACGACGGCCGCCGCGTGCCCGTGGTGCTGATGGGCGATGCGGCCCACACCGCGCACTTCTCGATTGGCTCCGGCACCAAGCTGGCGCTGGAAGATGCGATCGACCTGGCCGAGGAGATCGGCAAGACGCGTGCCGTGGGCGTGGATGGACTGCCGCAGGCGTTGTCGCGCTACGAGGCGACGCGCAGCGTGGAAGTTCTCAAGATCCAGAACGCGGCGCGCAATTCCACGGAATGGTTCGAGAACGTGGATCGCTACGCAAGCATGGCGCCGGAGCAGTTCGCCTATTCGCTGCTGACCCGTTCGCAGCGGATCTCGCATGAAAACCTGCGCGTGCGCGACGCGAAGTACGTGGATGACTTCGAGCAATGGCTGGCCGCGCAGGCGGGTGTGCCGGCCGAGACGCTGCGGCTGCGCGCCGATGCGGGCCACGAGAGCCTGCCGCCGATGTTCACGCCGTACCGCGTCCGTGGGCTCACGCTGAAGAACCGTGTTGTGGTCAGCCCGATGGCAATGTACTCGTCCGTCGACGGCGTGCCGGGCGATTTTCATCTGGTTCACCTCGGTGCCCGCGCGCTTGGCGGCGCCGGCATGGTCGTGGCGGAGATGACCTGCGTGTCTCCGGACGCGCGCATCACGCCGGCCTGCCCGGGCTTGTGGAACGACACCCAGCGCGACGCGTGGAAGCGCATCGTCGACTTCGTGCATGCCAACAGCGACGCGAAGATCGCCATGCAACTGGGCCATGCCGGCCGCAAGGGCTCAACGCAACTGGGTTGGGAAAAGATGGATTTCCCGCTGGAGACGGGCAACTGGCCGCTGATGGCGGCGTCGGCGCTGCCCTATATGCCCGGCATTTCCCAGATGCCACGAGAAATGAGCCGTGCCGACATGGATACGGTCCGCGACGACTTCGTCGCCAATGCGCGCCGCGCAGCGGAGGCCGGGTTCGACTGGCTGGAACTGCACTGCGCCCACGGCTACCTGCTGTCGAGCTTTATCTCGCCGCTGACCAACCTGCGGACCGACACCTATGGCGGCACGCTGGCCAACCGGCTGCGCTATCCGCTGGAAGTCTTTGCGGCCGTCCGTGCGGTCTGGCCGCAGGACAAGCCGATGTCGGTGCGGATCTCCGCGCACGATTGGGTGGAGGGTGGCATCACCGCCGATGACGCTGTCGAGATCGCGCGTGCCTTCAAGGCGGCCGGCGCGGACATGATCGATTGTTCGTCCGGCCAGGTCAGCCCTGACCAGGCGCCTGTGTACGGCCGGATGTACCAGACGCCGTTCGCGGACCGCATTCGCAATGAAGCCGGAATTCCGACGATCGCGGTGGGCGCGATCTTCGAGGCCGATCACGTCGACAGCATCGTCGCGGCAGGCCGCGCGGATCTCTGCGCGATTGCCCGCCCGCACCTGGCCGATCCGGCGTGGACGCTCCACGAGGCCGCGCGGCTGGGCTTCCGTGACGTGACTTGGCCGAAGCAGTACGTAGCCGGCAAGCGCCAACTGGAAACCAATCTCGAACGCGCGGCGGCGTTCGCGCAGCCGCCGGGGAAATGACGATGGCTTATTCACTCGAAGGCCGGCACGCGCTGGTCACCGGCGGCGGGCGCGGCATTGGCGCGGCGATTGCGCGCCGGCTGCTGGCCGACGGCGCCAGCGTGACGCTGCTGGGGCGCGATGCGAAGACGCTCGACGCCACGGTGAGCGCGCTTGGCGCCAGCGTCACCGCGGGCGCGCAGCTCGGCGCGGTCAGTGCGGACATCACCGATGCCGCCAGCGTGGCCCACGCGTTCGCCCGGGCGGCCGAGGCACGCGGGACCATCGCCCTGCTGGTCAACAACGCGGGGCAGGCGCACAGCGCGCCGTTCGGCAAGACCGATCTGGCGCTCTGGCAACGGATGCTCGACGTCAACCTGACCGGCACCTTCCTCTGCATGCAGGCGGCGCTGCCGGGCATGCAGGCGGCAGGGTGGGGGCGCATCGTGAACGTGGCCAGCACGGCAGGACTGATCGGCTACGGCTACGTCAGCGCGTACTGCGCGGCCAAGCACGGCGTGATCGGCCTCACGCGCGCGCTGGCGCTGGAGCTGGCGTCCAAGGGCATCACCGTCAACGCGGTATGCCCGGGCTACACCGAGACGGACATCGTGCGCGATGCCGTGGCCAATATCGTCGGCAAGACCGGTCGCACCGAAGAGCAGGCCCGCGCCGAGCTGGCCGCGCGCAACCCCCAGCGCCGGCTGGTGCAGCCGGACGAGGTGGCGGATGCGGTGGCGTGGCTGTGCCAGCCATCGGCATCGGCCATCACGGGCCAGGCCGTGCCCGTTGCGGGCGGCGAAGTCATGGCCGGCTGAACCGCGCTTCCCCTCACGAGTTACGACGAACACCACGAGACACAACGAGAGACGACATGAGCGACATCGCACTGGATATGCGCCACCACAAGCGCGCGTTTGCCGACTATCAGCCGAAGCATTTCCTGTGGTCGGTCTCGGGTGACGGCAAGGTCGGCACCATCACGCTGAATCGCCCCGAGCGCAAGAATCCGCTGACGTTCGATTCCTACGCCGAGCTGCGCGACCTGTTTCGCGCCCTGTGCTACGCCACCGACATCAAGACCGTGGTTGTCACCGGCGCGGGCGGCAACTTTTGCTCGGGCGGCGATGTGCACGAAATCATCGGCCCTCTGACGCGCATGACCATGCCGGAACTGCTGGATTTCACGCGCATGACGGGCGATCTGGTCAAGGCCATGCGCGCCTGCCCGCAACCGGTGATCAGCGCGATCGACGGCATCTGCGCCGGCGCGGGCGCGATGATGGCGCTCGCCTCCGACCTACGCCTGGGCACCGCGCAGGCGAAGACCGCGTTCCTGTTCGTGCGCGTGGGCCTGGCCGGCGCGGACATGGGTGCGTGCTCGTTGCTGCCGCGGGTGATTGGGCAGGGGCGGGCGAGCGAGTTGCTCTATACGGGCCGCTCGATGAGCGCCGAAGAGGGATTGCAGTGGGGCTTCTTCAACGCGCTGCACGCGCCGGAGGCGGTGCTGCGTGAAGCCCAGGCGCTGGCCGCGCAGATCGCGGCGGGCCCGACCTTCGCGCATGGCGTGACCAAGAAGCTGCTGCACCAGGAGTGGAATATGGGGCTCGACGAAGCCATCGAGGCCGAAGCCGAGGCACAGGCTATCTGCATGCAGACGAAGGACTTCCGCCGCGCGTACGATGCCTTCGTCGCCAAGCAGAAGCCGATATTCGAAGGCAACTGAGGAGCCGGCGATGAGCGACAAGACCTACATCGACCTGCCGTTCTTTGACGAGACGCATCGCGCGCTGGAGCGCGAGCTGGATGCGTGGTGCGGAAAATCCCTGCAGCACGTCGATCATGCCGACGCGGACGCCGCCTGCCGTGGGCTGGTCCGTCAGCTCGGGCAAGCGGGCTGGCTGCGCTACTGCGTGCCGGCCGCGTTTGGCGGGGCGCTGCCTGCGCTCGATTCGCGCGCGTTGTGCCTGCTCCGCGAGACGCTGGCGCGCCACGATGGCCTGGCCGACTTTGCCTTTGCGATGCAGGGGCTTGGCTCCGGCGCGATCACGCTGGCCGGCAGCGATGCCGTGCGCGAGCGCTACCTGCCGCGCGTGGCCCGTGGCGACGCCATCGCCGCGTTTGCGCTGTCGGAGCCCGAGGCAGGCTCCGACGTGGCCGCCATGCAGTGCAGTGCGCGGCTGTCGGACGACGGCAGCCACTACGTGCTGGATGGCGCCAAGACGTGGATTTCCAATGGCGGCATTGCCGACTTCTACTGCGTGTTTGCCCGCACCGGCGAGGCGCCGGGCGCGCGCGGCATCACCGCGTTTGTCGTCGATGCCGACACCCCCGGGCTGACGATTGCCGAGCGCATCGATGTGATCGCGCCACATCCGCTGGCCACGCTGCGTTTCGACAACTGCCGCGTGCCGGTGGGCAACCGGCTCGGCGAGGCGGGGCAGGGCTTCAAGGTGGCGATGATGACGCTGGATATCTTCCGCGCGTCGGTGGCGGCCGCGGCGATCGGCTTTGCGCGCGCCGCGCTGGACGATGCGCTGGCGCGCGCGACATCGCGCCCGATGTTCGGCGGCGTGCTGGCTGACCTGCAACTCACGCAGGCTGCCATCGGCGACATGGCCACGGCCGTGGACGCTGCGGTGCTGCTGACCTATCGCGCCGCATGGCTGCGCGATGTGCAGGGTATCCGTACCACGCGCGAGGCGGCCATGGCCAAGATGGTCGCCACCGAGAACGCCCAGCAGGTGATCGATCGCGCCGTGCAGATGTTCGGCGGGCTTGGCGTCAGGATCGGCACGCGCGTGGAGAGCCTGTATCGCGAGATCCGCTCGCTGCGGATCTACGAAGGCGCCACCGAAGTGCAGAAGCTGATCATCGCCCGCGAAACGCTGGCCGCGCACGCCCGCTAACGACACGAATCGCCGAGAACCAGGAGAGACAAGCATGGCCGCCCCCACTGCCCACGTTGACACCTTCGCCCGCGACCGCCTGCCGCCGCAGCGGTCGTGGCCCGTGTTCCAGTTCAATGCCGATACCCGCTATCCCGAGCGCCTTAACGCCGCAGCGGAACTGGTCGACCGGCACGTGGCGGCAGGGAACGGCGCGCGCGTGGCGGTGCGCCACGAACGCGACGGCAGGATTGAAACGGTGACATATGCCGGGCTGGCGGCGATGGTGAACCGCATCGCGCATGTGCTGGTGGAAGACATGAGGCTGGTCCCCGGCAATCGCGTGCTGCTGCGCGGGCCAAACAACCTGATGATGGCGGCCAGCTGGCTGGCCATCGTGAAGGCCGGGTTGATCGCCGTGCCGACCATGCCGCTGCTGCGCGCCAAGGAGCTGAAGCAGATCATCGACAAGGCGCAGGTGACCGCGGCGCTTTGCGATGCGCGGCTGCGTGAGGAGCTCGAGGCCAACCTGCGTGCCGACGGCGAACACTACTGCCCGACGCTGACGACGACGCGATACTTCCACGGCACCGGCGACGATGCGCTGGAGGCCGCGATGGCCGGCAAGCCGGACACGTTCGCGGCCTGCGACACCGCCGCCGACGACACCTGCCTGATCGCCTTCACCAGCGGCACCACGGGCCAGCCGAAGGGCACGATGCATTTCCATCGCGATGTGCTGGCGATGTGCGACCTGTTTCCGCGTCACGTGCTGCAGCCGACTGCCGACGACATCTTCTGCGGCACGCCGCCGCTGGCGTTCACGTTCGGGCTGGGCGGCATGCTGTGCTTTCCGCTGCGGATCGGCGCAAGCACGGCGCTGGCGGAAAAACTCACGCCGGAGACGCTGTTGAAGCTGATCCAGGTTCATCGCGCCAGCATTGTCTTCACGGCGCCGACGTTCTATCGCCAGATGGCCACGCTGGCGCATGGCTTTGACCTGTCGAGCCTGAAGAAGAGCGTATCGGCCGGCGAAGCATTGCCCGATGCCACGCGGCAGGCATGGAAGGCGGCGACCGGCATCGAGATGATTGACGGCCTCGGTGGCACGGAAATGATGCACATCTTCGTCTCCAGCGCCGGCGCCGACGTGCGGCCCGGTGCGGTCGGGCGCGTGGTGCCCGGCTACGAGGCCCGCATCGTCGACGAGAACATGCAGCCGGTGCCGCCAGGCGTGGTCGGCAAGCTGGCCGTGCGCGGCCCGACGGGCTGCCGCTACCTCGACGATCCCCGGCAGGAGGCCTATGTGCGCGACGGATGGAATCTGCCGGGCGATACGTTCATGGCCGATGCCGACGGCTACTACTTCTATCAGGCGCGCTCGGACGACATGATCATCTCGGCGGGCTACAACATCGCCGGACCGGAGGTGGAGGGCACGCTGATGCGGCACGAGGCGGTGGCCGAATGCGGCGTGGTGGGCGCGCCCGATCCCGAGCGCGGGCAGGTGGTGACGGCCTACGTGGTGCTGCGGCCCGGTGTGGAGGCCAGCGAGGCCATGCGTGCGGCCCTGCAGGATTACGTGAAGCGGGAGATCGCGCCGTACAAGTATCCGCGCCGCATCGAGTTCGTGGCTGCGCTGCCGCGCACGGAGACCGGCAAGTTGCAGCGCTTCCGCCTGCGCCAGATCGCCGCGGGTATCGCCCCGAATGGCAATGGTAACGGCAGCGCCGGCGGCAGTGCGGGGCGGCCGTGAGCGAGGTCTTTCGCAATACCGTACGCATCCGCTTCAAGCATTGCGATGCCGCGGGCATCGTGTTCTATCCGCGCTACTTCGAGATGCTGAACGACTTCATCGAGGACTGGTTTGCGGACGGGCTGGACTGGCCCTTTGATGCGATGCATGGGGCGGGCCATGCCGGCGTGCCGACCGCGGAATTGCAGTGCCGCTTCGTGGCGCCGAGCCGGCTGGGCGATCTGCTGACGCGCGAGTTGCGCGTGACGCATGTCGGCCGGAGCAGCTTTGCCGTGGATATCCGCTTTGCCGGACCGGGTGACGACACGCGCATGGTCGTCACGCAGCGGCTGGTCTGCGTCGACACGCGAACGATGTCGCCGCAAGTGCTGCCGGAGGCAGTGCGCACCGCGATGGGGCGTTACGTGGCTGCCGCCGCATGACAGCACACATACAGAACAAGACAACCGATTCCCGATATTCCCAATCTCTCACAGACACGGACTTCATCATGCTCAAGACGCTGCAACCGCCCGACTGGGCACCGCCCCGGGGCTACGCCAACGGCATCCTGACCGAAATGCAGGTGGGCAGCCGCCTGATTTTCGTGGGTGGCCAGATCGGCTGGAATGGCCAGTGCGAATTCGAGACCGACGATTTCGCCTTGCAGGTGGCCCAGGCGCTGCGCAATATCGTCGCCGTGCTGGAAGCGGGCGGGGCGCGCCCGGAGCACATCACGCGCATGACCTGGTATGTGAAGGACAAGGTCGAGTACGTGGGTGCCTACAAGGCCATCGGCCAGCACTATCGCGACATCATCGGCCGTCACTTTCCGGCGATGACCGCCGTCGAGGTGGCGGATCTGGTCGAGCCGCGCGCCAAGGTGGAAATCGAGGTCACGGCGGTTGTGACGCCGGTTGCATGACCGAAGGCTCGGGACTTGCTGTCGCAAGTCCTTGAAAACTTGAGAAAATGGGCGCCACGGGATATAATTCGAAAGTTTCGCTTTCAGAACCCTTCACCCTAGCGCCTACCGTATTCCACCTTCCGCCGCCCCCATTCGCGCGAGTCTTTGTGCACTGCAAAATGTGATGCAAAAGCCGCGATCGGCCGGTCCCGCCATCCGCATGGCCAAGGGATCCGCCCACGGGGCACGAGGCGTTGAGCAGGTCGGTCACGGGGTGAGTCCAGCAGGAGCCTACCCGTGTTACCGTCTTTTCCGTCCGCCATTCTCGCGCTTGCAGACGGCACGGTCTTTCGTGGCTATTCCATCGGCGCTTCCGGCCATACCATCGGCGAAGTGGTGTTCAACACCGCCATCACCGGTTACCAGGAAATCCTCACCGACCCGAGCTATTCGCGGCAGATCGTCACGCTGACGTATCCGCATATCGGCAATGTTGGCGTCAATACTGAGGATGTCGAAGCCACGAAAGTCCATGCCGCCGGCCTGATCATCAAGGATCTGCCGCTTTTGGCCTCCAGTTTCCGCAAGGAACATACGCTCGCGCACTACCTGAAGCAGGAAAAGGTCGTCGCGATCGCCGGCATCGATACCCGCAAGCTGACCCGTATCCTCCGCGAAAAGGGTGCTCAGAACGGCTGCATCCTGGCTGGCGAGGACAACGTCCAGAAGGCCATCGACCTGGCCCGCTCGTTCCCCGGCCTGGCCGGCATGGACCTGGCCAAGGTCGTATCGGTCAAGGAACCGTACGAGTGGACGCAGTCCGAATGGAAGCTCGGTCAGGGCTACGCCACGCAGGACAAGCCGCAGTTCCACGTGGTGGCCTATGACTACGGCGTCAAGTTCAACATCCTGCGCATGCTGGCCGAGCGCGGCTGCAAGGTCACCGTGCTGCCGGCCCAGGCCAGCGCCGCGGACGCCTTCGCGCTCAACCCGGACGGCATCTTCCTGTCGAACGGCCCCGGCGACCCCGAGCCCTGCGACTACGCGATCGCCGCCACGCGCGAGTTCATCGCGCGCGGCATTCCGACGTTCGGCATCTGCCTGGGCCACCAGATCATGGGCCTGGCGGTCGGCGCCAAGACGCTCAAGATGAAGTTCGGCCACCACGGCGCCAACCATCCGGTCAAGGACATGGACGATGGCCGCGTGGTGATCACGTCGCAGAACCACGGATTTGCCGTGGACGCCGACACGCTTCCGTCCAACGTCCGCATCACGCACACGTCGCTGTTCGACGGTTCGCTGCAGGGTTTTGCGCTGACCGACAAGCCGGCGTTCTGCTTCCAGGGTCACCCGGAAGCGTCGCCCGGCCCGCACGATCTGGCGTACCTGTTCGACCGCTTCATCAAGCTGATGAAGGACGCCAGGCAGTAAGCCGCGGCCTGAACAACGAGAGAGCAGGGAATCCCCATGAACGCCTTCATGCATGCCAGCCTGGGCATCACCGATTTCTGGACCTTTGCGCTTGGCACGATCTTCATCGTGCTGCTGCCGGGGCCGAACTCGATGTATGTGTTGTCGGTGGCCGCCCAGCGCGGTGTGCGCGCCGGCTACAAGGGCGCGTGCGGCGTGTTCCTAGGCGATGCCATCCTGATGGTGCTGTCGGCCGCGGGCGTGGCGTCGCTGCTCAAGGCCAGCCCGGCGCTGTTCTACGTCGTGAAGTACATCGGTGCGGCGTACCTGGGCTGGATCGGCTTCCAGATGCTGCGCGGTGCGCTGCGCAGCTGGGCCGCGCGCGGGGAAAATGCGCCGGCCACGGAGGCCGCGCCGATGGACCGCGCGGCGAATCCGTTCCGCAAGGCGCTCGTCATCAGCCTGCTGAACCCCAAGGCGATCCTGTTTTTCATCTCGTTCTTCATCCAGTTCGTGGACCCGCAGTTCGGCTACCCGGCCTTGTCCTTCGTCGCGCTGGGCATCGTCTGCCAGATCTGCAGCTTTGCCTACCTGACCACGATCATTTTCGTGGGCGCCCGGCTGGCCGAGGCATTCCGCCGGCGCCGCCGCCTGTCGGCTGGCATGGCGAGCGGCGTGGGGGCCATGTTCATCGGCTTCGGTGCGAAGCTGGCCACGGCCACGCTGAACTGACGCGCGGCGAAATCCTGATATCCGGCGCGGCCCGCGACACCTTCGCGAGCCGGCCACCAAAGAGAGCGTGCAATGCCAAAACGCACAGACATTAAAAGCATCCTGATCATCGGCGCGGGCCCCATCATCATCGGCCAGGCGTGCGAATTCGACTACTCCGGCGCCCAGGCCTGCAAGGCCCTGCGCGAAGAGGGTTACAAGGTCATCCTGGTCAACTCGAACCCGGCGACCATCATGACGGACCCGAACACGGCCGACGTGACCTACATCGAGCCCATCACCTGGGAAGTGGTCGAGCGCATCATCGCGAAGGAGCGCCCGGACGCGATCCTGCCGACTATGGGTGGCCAGACCGCGCTGAACTGCGCGCTGGACCTGCATCGCCACGGCGTGCTGGACAAGTACAAGGTGGAGCTGATCGGCGCGTCGCCGGAAGCGATCGACAAGGCCGAAGACCGCCAGAAGTTCAAGGACGCGATGACCAAGATCGGTCTCGGTTCGGCCAAGTCCGGCATTGCCCACTCGATGGATGAAGCCGTGGCGGTGCAATCGCGCATCGCCCAGGACACCGGCACCACCGGCTACCCGATCGTGATCCGCCCGTCGTTCACGCTGGGCGGCTCCGGCGGCGGCATTGCCTACAACCGCGAAGAGTTCGAAGAGATCTGCAAGCGCGGCCTGGACCTGTCGCCCACGCGCGAGCTGCTGATCGAAGAGTCGCTGCTCGGCTGGAAGGAATACGAGATGGAAGTGGTCCGCGACAAGGCGGACAACTGCATCATCATCTGCTCGATCGAAAACCTGGACCCGATGGGCATCCACACCGGTGACTCGATCACCGTGGCCCCGGCCCAGACGCTGACCGACAAGGAATACCAGATCCTGCGTAACGCCTCGCTGGCCGTGCTGCGCGAGATCGGCGTGGACACCGGCGGCTCGAACGTGCAGTTCTCGATCAATCCGCAAGATGGCCGGATGATCGTGATCGAAATGAACCCGCGCGTGTCGCGGTCTTCGGCGCTGGCCTCGAAGGCCACCGGCTTCCCGATCGCCAAGGTCGCGGCCAAGCTGGCCGTGGGCTACACGCTGGACGAGCTCAAGAACGAGATCACCGGCGGCCAGACCCCGGCGTCGTTCGAGCCGTCGATCGACTACGTGGTCACCAAGGTGCCGCGCTTCGCCTTCGAGAAATTCCCGCAGGCCGACAGCCACCTGACCACGCAGATGAAGTCCGTGGGCGAAGTGATGGCCATGGGCCGGACCTTCCAGGAATCGTTCCAGAAGGCCCTGCGTGGCCTGGAAGTCGGCGTGGATGGCCTGGACGAGAAGTCCTCCGACCGCGACGAGGTGATCGAGGAAATCGGCGAAGCCGGCCCGGACCGTATCTGGTACGTGGGCGACGCCTTCCGCCTGGGCATGTCGCTGGAAGAAGTGCATGCCGAAACCGATATCGATCCGTGGTTCCTGGCCCAGATCGAGGACATCGTCAAGACCGAAGGCCTGGTGCGTAACCGCACGCTGGCCAGCCTGTCGTCGGCCGAGTTGCGCCTGCTCAAGCAGAAGGGCTTCTCCGACCGCCGCCTGGCCCGGTTGATGAAGACCGATGCGAAGGCCGTGCGCGAGGCGCGCGTGGCCCAGAACGTGCGCCCGGTCTACAAGCGCGTGGACACCTGCGCGGCCGAGTTCGCGACCAACACCGCCTACATGTACGGCACGTATGAAGCCGAACATGGCGAGTGCGAGGCGGAGCCCACGACCAACAAGAAGATCATGGTGCTGGGCGGCGGCCCGAACCGGATCGGCCAGGGCATCGAGTTCGACTACTGCTGCGTGCACGCCGCGCTGGCGCTGCGCGAAGACGGGTACGAGACCATCATGGTCAACTGCAACCCGGAAACCGTGTCGACCGACTATGACACCTCGGACCGCCTGTACTTCGAGCCGCTGACGCTGGAAGACGTGCTGGAAATCGTCGACAAGGAAAAGCCGGTTGGCGTGATCGTGCAATACGGTGGCCAGACCCCGCTGAAGCTGGCGCTGGACCTGGAAGCCAACGGCGTGCCGATCATCGGCACCAGCCCGGACATGATCGACGCCGCGGAAGACCGCGAGCGCTTCCAGAAGCTGCTGCAGGAGCTGGGCCTGCGCCAGCCGCCCAACCGCACCGCGCGTGCCGAGGACGAAGCGCTGCGGCTGGCCGAGGAAATCGGCTACCCGCTGGTGGTGCGCCCGTCGTACGTGCTGGGTGGCCGCGCGATGGAAATCGTGCACGAGCCGCGCGACCTCGAGCGCTACATGCGCGAGGCCGTGAAGGTGTCGAACGACTCCCCGGTGCTGCTGGACCGCTTCCTGAACGACGCCATCGAGTGCGACGTGGACGCCCTGTGCGACGGCCAGCGCGTGTTCATCGGCGGCGTGATGGAGCATATCGAGCAGGCTGGCGTGCATTCGGGCGATTCCGCCTGCTCGCTCCCGCCGTACTCGCTGGCCCAGGCCACCGTGGACGAACTGCGGCGCCAGACCGCCGCGATGGCCAAGGCGCTGAACGTGGTGGGCCTGATGAACGTACAGTTCGCCATCCAGCAGACCAACGGCGAAGACGTCGTCTACGTGCTGGAAGTGAACCCGCGTGCGTCGCGGACCGTGCCGTACGTGTCGAAGGCCACGGGCCTGTCGCTGGCCAAGATCGCCGCGCGCTGCATGGCCGGCCAGTCGCTGGATTCGCAGGGCATCGGCGAAGAAGTCGTGCCGCCGTACTTCAGCGTCAAGGAAGCCGTGTTCCCGTTCAACAAGTTCCCCGGCGTGGATCCGGTCCTCGGACCTGAAATGCGCTCCACTGGTGAAGTGATGGGCGTGGGCAAGGTGTTCGGCGAGGCACTGTTCAAGAGCCAGCTGGCTGCGGGATCGCGCCTGCCGGAGAAGGGCACCGTGCTGATTACCGTCAAGGACAGCGACAAGCCGCGCGCCGTTGGCGTGGCCCGCATGCTGCATGACCTGGGCTACCCGATCGTCGCCACGCGCGGCACGGCGTCGGCCATCGAGGCCGCCGGCATCCCTGTCCGGGTCGTCAACAAGGTCAAGGACGGCCGTCCGCACATCGTGGACATGATCAAGAACGGTGAACTGGCGCTGGTGTTTACGACCGTGGACGAGACCCGCACGGCGATTGCCGATTCGCGGTCGATCCGGATCGCGGCCCTGGCCGCCCGGGTGCCGTACTACACCACCATCGCCGGCGCCCGTGCCGCGGTGGAGGGCCTGAAGCACATGCAAAGCCTGGAAGTCTATGACCTGCAGAGCCTGCATAAGCAACTGGCCTGACAGCGTCTGAAAATGCTGCGCCGCGAGGGGCGCACACGTCCCTCGTGAGGCCCGCCGGGTTGATGCCGGCGGGCTTCTTCGCCTACACTACGTCGAATTCGTCGATCGAACGGTCATTGCGCCGTCCGGTCATATCCGAAAGCCGCGGTTGAGCGGAAGTGCTTCCGGCAACATTGCCGGGACATGGCTCCAGCTCCGCTGCGGCTCATTTTTTTGTTGAACGAGACAATGAGCACCATTCCGATTACCAAGCGTGGCGCCGAGCTCCTGAAGGAAGAACTGCAGCGCCTCAAGGCCGTCGAACGTCCCGCGGTGATCAATGCCATCTCCGAGGCGCGCGCCCAGGGCGACCTGTCGGAAAACGCCGAGTACGACGCCGCCAAGGAGAAGCAGGCCTTTATCGAAGGCCGCATCATCGAGGTGGAATCGAAGCTGTCGGCCGCCCAGATCATCGACCCGACCCAGCTGGACACCGACGGCCGCATCGTCTTCGGCGCCACCGTGGACCTGGAAGACCTGGAATCGGGCAAGCCCGTGAGCTACCAGATCGTTGGCGACGATGAAGCCGATCTGGACAGCGGCAAGATTTCCGTGAGTTCCCCGATCGCCCGTGCGCTGATCGGCAAGTTCGAGGGCGATGTGGCCATCGTGCTGGCCCCGGGCGGCGAGCGCGAATACGAAGTCATCACCGTCCGCTACGTCTGACGGGCGGCCCAGGCGTGTTCTCATCTTCCTATTCAAATCTGCCGCCGTTGCCCCACCGCATTTTCCTGCTGCTGACCGTCGTATGGGCCGGTAGTTTGTGGACGGTGGGCTACATGGTGGCCCCCACGCTGTTTGCCGTGCTGCCCAGCCGCGAAACGGCCGGCATGATCGCGGGCCACCTGTTCCGCTACGAGGCAATCCTCGGCGTGACGGTTGGGGTATTGCAGCTGGTGCTGTGCAACGTGATGATCCGCCGGGGCGCCGCACGGTATCGCGTATTGCGCTGGATCGTGCTGGCCATGCTGGTGTGCGTGCTGGCCGGCTACTTCGGCGTGCAGCCTTTCATGGAGGGGCTGAAGGTCAAGGCACAGGCGCTGAACGTGGGCGTTTCCGAATCGCCCTACAAGGGTCAGTTCGGCATGCTGCACGGCGTGTCGAGCATCATCTATCTGCTGCACAGCCTGCTGGCCCTGGTGCTGGTCTGGCGCGCCGCCGCGCCGCGATCGGCCGGGGAATAAGCAGCGGGGAATAAGCAATCCAGGCAAGGCAATTCAGGCTGCGGAATAGAAAACGCCCGCTGACGCGGGCGTTTTTGGTGAAAGCAGGAACCGAATCAGCCCAGTGCCTTCTTCTTCTGGCTGGCAGGGCGGGCGCGCGAGCGCTTGACGTTGCCGCCCTGGGTCACCCGTTCATTGCCGAGCACGGTCACCTGCTTGCGGGTCGGCCGGCGATTCGGCGCAGCGCTGGGCTTGCGCACCGTGACAGTGCGCGGCGCGGCACCGGCTCCCAGGCGGCGCGGGGCCATGCGGCCCAGTTCCTCGGGCTGGTTTTCCTTCAGGCGGGCCGGACCCGGACGCCAGATCACCAGCAGCTTGCCAATGTGCTGGATCGGTGCGGCGTCGAGTTCGTCGCAAATGGCTTCGTAGATGGCGATTCGCGTGTCACGCTCGTCGCCGAATACACGGATCTTGATGAGATCGTGGGCCGCCAGGCTGCGATCGATCTCGGCCAGGACAGCGGGAGTCAGGCCTTCCGCACCGATCATGACCACGGGATTCAGGCTGTGGGCGCGTGAGCGCAGGTCGGAGCGTTGGGCGGGGATCAGTTGGAGTGCTGGCATGAGATGGCGAAAAGCGGATTGGCGCGTATTATCCGCCAAAATATCGCCGGCAGGCGGCAAAGATCAGCAAAAAGGGAGAAAAACTGCATGCGGTCACTTAACGTGGCCGGGCGGCTCCCGCAACAAGGCGTATCTCTGGAATGGCCAAGAACAAATTCAACCAGTCGTGGCTGCACGACCATATCAACGATCCTTATGTGAAGATGGCCCAGCGCGACGGCTATCGGGCCCGGGCAGCCTACAAGCTCAAGGAAATCGACGAGCAGGACAAGCTGATCCAGCCCGGCCAGGTCATCGTTGACCTGGGCGCCGCCCCCGGCAGCTGGAGCCAGTACGCGCGCAACAAGCTGGCGGCGTCGCCACGGGCCCGGGACGGCCGGATCGACGGCGCGGTGGTGGCGATCGATCTCCTGCCGATGGAGCCGGTTGCCGACGTCACTTTCATTCAGGGGGACTTCCGCGAGGAAGAGGTATTCCGCCAGTTGGAAGAAGTTGTGCTGGCGGCCTCGGGCGGGTCCCGGATCGATCTTGTTATCTCCGATATGGCCCCCAATTTGTCTGGTGTGTCTTCGGCGGATTCGGCCCGGATCGAGTATCTGTGCGACCTGGCGCTGGACTTTGCCCAGGCTCATCTGAAGCCGGAGGGATCGTTGCTGGTAAAGTGTTTCCACGGCAGCGGCTACAGCCAGATCGTGGAGAAGTTCAAACGTCAGTTCAAGGTGGTCGCCAAACGCAAGCCCAAGGCGTCACGCGACAAGTCTTCAGAGACCTTTATTCTTGGGCGATACCTGAAAACGCTGGACTGATGTTGCGTTGGGCTGGTTTTTCCCGAATTGTCCCGAATGGGGCGGGTCGGGCACTATCGGCATCATAGATTCAGAGTTTCACCCCGGGGGCGGGCACTGCATTACAATGCAATGCAGCTATCCGTTGGCAAGGCAATTGCAAAGGAGTTCGGCCTTGAATAACAACCTGTTTCAAAAGGCGGCAATCTGGCTCGTGATCGCGCTGGTGTTGTTTACCGTCTTCAAGCAGTTCGACAAACCACGTGCCCAGGACGGTGTCACCTATTCGCAGTTCATGGATGACGCCAAGAACGGCAAGGTGAGCCGCGTCGACGTGCAGGGCCGTAACCTGGTGGTATCGCCGAAAGAGGGCGCCAAATACACCATCATTTCGCCGGGCGACATCTGGATGGTCGGCGACCTGATGAAGTACGGTGTCCAGGTGACCGGCAAGGCCGACGACGAGCCCAACCTGCTCGTGCAAGCCCTGTACTACCTCGGGCCAACCCTCCTGATCATCGTCTTCTGGTTCTACATGATGCGGCAGATGCAGGGCGGGGGGAAAGGCGGCGCCTTCTCCTTCGGTAAATCCCGTGCACGCCTGATCGACGAGAACCAGAACGCCGTCACCTTCCAGGACGTCGCCGGTTGCGATGAATCCAAGGAAGAAGTGGTCGAGCTGGTCGACTTCCTCAAGGATCCGCAGAAATTCCAGAAGCTGGGCGGGCGTATCCCGCGCGGCGTGCTGCTGGTGGGCCCCCCGGGTACCGGCAAGACGCTGCTGGCGCGCGCCATCGCCGGCGAAGCCAAGGTGCCGTTCTTCAGCATCTCGGGTTCTGACTTCGTGGAAATGTTCGTCGGCGTGGGCGCGGCCCGTGTGCGCGACATGTTCGAGAATGCCAAGAAGCAGGCCCCCTGCATCGTGTTCATCGACGAAATCGACGCGGTCGGCCGCCATCGCGGCGCCGGCATGGGCGGTGGCAACGACGAGCGCGAGCAGACCCTGAACCAGATGCTGGTGGAGATGGACGGCTTCGAGGCCAACTCGGGCGTCATCGTGATCGCCGCGACCAACCGTGCGGACGTGCTCGACAAGGCGCTGTTGCGTCCGGGCCGTTTCGACCGCCAGGTCTACGTGGGCCTGCCGGACATCCGCGGCCGCGAGCAGATCCTGAAGGTCCATATGCGCAAGGTGCCGATCGGCAACGACGTGGACGCATCGATTATCGCGCGCGGTACGCCGGGCTTCTCGGGTGCCGACCTGGCGAACCTGGTCAACGAAGCCGCGCTGTTCGCCGCTCGCCGCAGCAAGCGCGTGGTCGACATGCAGGACTTCGAGGACGCCAAGGACAAGATCTACATGGGTCCGGAGCGCAAGTCGACGGTCATGCGCGAGGAAGAGCGCAAGGCCACGGCTTACCACGAGTCCGGTCACGCGGTGGTGGCCAAGCTGCTGCCGAAGGCCGACCCGGTGCACAAGGTCACGATCATGCCGCGCGGCTGGGCGCTGGGTGTGACCTGGCAGCTGCCGGAGCATGACAAGTATTCGAAGTACAAGGACAACATGCTTGAAGAGATCGCCATTCTCTTCGGCGGCCGGGCGGCGGAAGAGGTTTTCCTCAACGCCATGAGCACCGGTGCGTCCAATGACTTCGAGCGTGCGACCAAGATTGCCCGCGACATGGTGACCCGTTTCGGCATGAGCGATACGCTGGGCGCCATGGTCTACGTCGACACCGAGCAGGACGGCATGTTTGGCAAGCTGTCGTCGAAGACGGTGTCGGAGGCCACGCAGCAGAAGGTCGACGCCGAGATCCGCCGCATCATCGACGAGCAGTACGCGCTGGCCAAGCGCCTGCTGGAAGAGAACCGCGACAAGGTCGAAGCGATGACCAACGCGCTGATGGAGTGGGAAACGATCGACGCCGAACAGGTCAACGACATCATGGCCGGCAAGCCGCCGCGCCCGCCGCGCGGCGTGTCGGGCCCGAACGGTGGTGGCAGCACGCCTTCGGGCGGTTCGCCGGTGGCGCCGACCAACGCCCCTGCCACGGCCTGACCTGTGTGACCACGGCTGTCCCTGACAGCCTCCGAAGCCGGTGCCCTGCGCACCGGCTTTTTCCATTCCAGGACACGAACCTTGTCGACCGAGTATTTCCAGTGCGGGCGCTACCGCTTCGCCCGTAACCGCCGCCCTCTCGTCATGGGCATCCTGAACGTGACGCCCGATTCGTTCTCCGATGGCGGCCAGCACGCTACCCGCGACGCCGCCTTGCGTCATGCGGAGCAGATGATGGCCGAGGGCGTGGATATCATCGACATTGGTGGCGAATCGAGCCGCCCGGGATCTGCGGCGCTGCCGCTCGACCAGGAGCTTGCACGCGTGATGCCAATCGTGGAGGCGCTGGAAGGCTGCGGCAAGCCGCTGTCCATCGACACCTACAAGCCCGAGGTCATGCGTGCGGCACTGGCGGGCGGAGCGGATCTGATCAACGATATCTGGGGTTTCCGCATGCCGGGGGCCGTCGAGGCCGTGGCGGCGGGGCAGGCGGGCCTGTGCGTGATGCACATGCAGCGCGACCCGCAAACCATGCAGGAAGACCCCCACTACACAGATGTGGTGACCGAAGTGGAGGCATTCCTGCGCGAGCGGGTAGCCGTCCTGCGCGCAGCGGGCGTGGACGATGCACGCATTTCGCTAGATCCAGGCTTTGGCTTTGGCAAGACTCCGGATCATAATCTCCGCTTGCTCGGCCAGATGCCGCGGCTGGCTGTCGACGGCCTGCCAATCCTGGCCGGGCTGTCGCGCAAGTCGACTCTCGGCGCCATCCTTGGCGGCAAGCCACCGCAACAGCGCGTGGCGGCCAGCCTGGCGGCGGCGGTGTGCGCGGCCGAGCGCGGTGCTTTCATCGTGCGTGTGCACGACGTGGAACAGACAGTGGACGCCCTCAAGACGTGGTGGGCGATTCGCCATGAATCAGTTGCCGGTACAGGGCAATAGGGAGAAATGAACAGATGACACGCAAGTATTTCGGGACAGATGGCGTGCGGGGTCGGGTCGGCGAGGCGCCGATCACGCCGGACTTCGTGATGCGGCTGGGTTATGCGGCCGGCAAGGTGCTGGCACTGGGCCAGAAGACCTCGCAAGGCAAGCCGACGGTATTGATCGGCAAGGACACGCGGATCTCCGGTTACATGCTGGAGGCTGCGCTGGAAGCCGGCTTTACCGCAGCGGGTGTGAATGTGCTGCTGACCGGGCCGTTGCCCACGCCGGGCATTGCCTACCTGACCCGGGCGTTGCGCCTGGCGGCAGGCGTGGTGATTTCCGCCAGCCACAATCCGTACTACGACAACGGCATCAAGTTCTTCTCCGCCTCCGGCGACAAGCTGCCGGATGACGTCGAGCAGAAGATCGAGGCGCAGCTGGAAGAGCCGATGGCCTGTGTGCGCTCCGACGACCTAGGCCGGGCGCGCCGGATCGAGGATGCCGCGGGCCGCTATATCGAGTTCTGCAAGAGCACGTTCCCGTATGAGCAGGACCTGCATGGCCTGAAGCTGGTGGTGGATTGCGCCAACGGGGCCGCGTACCACATCGCGCCGCACGTGTTCCATGAACTCGGCGCGGAGGTCATTGCCATCGGCAACCAGCCCGATGGCCGCAACATCAACGCGGGTTACGGCGCCACGGCACCGGACAAGCTGATCGAGGCCGTCAAGGCCCACGGTGCCGACCTGGGCCTGGCCTTCGACGGCGATGCGGACCGCCTGCAAGTGGTGGATGCCGATGGTCGTCTCTACAACGGCGACGAACTGCTGTACCTGATCGTGCGGGACCGCCAGGCGGCCGGCCAGAAGGTCGAAGGCGCCGTCGGCACGCTGATGACGAACATGGCCGTGGAGCTGGCGCTCAAGCGCCTGGGTGTTTCCTTCGTGCGCGCCAAGGTGGGCGACCGCTACGTGCTGGAAGAGCTGAACAAGAACAAGTGGATGCTGGGCGGCGAGGGCTCCGGCCACTTGCTCTGCCTGGACCGGCACACCACCGGCGACGGCATCGTGTCCGCACTGCAGGTGCTGGCGGCGCTGCGTCGCAGCGGCAAGACGCTGGCACAACTGCTGGAAGGCGTGCGCCTGTTCCCGCAAACGCTGATCAACGTGCGTGTGGAGAAGGGCTTCGACTGGCAGACCCATGCCGGTCTGCAAGCGGCCCGTGCGCGCGTGGAGCCGGAGCTGGAAGGTCGCGGCCGTGTGCTGATCCGTGCCTCCGGCACGGAGCCTGTGGTGCGCGTGATGGTCGAGGCGGAGCAGGTGGAAACCGCCGAACGCGCGGCGCAGACGCTGGCGGACGCATTGCGCACCTGATTCCGGCCAGTCCCTACCCAGGGCACCAACGCCTCGACGACGCCACGGCTACCCACCGTGGCGTTTTTTATCGCTATTTGGCAATTAACCGCCAGCATTTCGCGGCAACAAGGCAGGTGGCGGGCAGATCACGAGGGGCTGGCAACGGTGTGACGGCAGCGTGGATCAGGGCGGGCTGGCGGGATGTTCGAAGAAGATTCGGGGATGTCACGGAACTGTCATACAGAGGGCCTAAAGTTCGACTTGTCAAAAATTTGTCATTCCCAACCATGTTCTCTGGAGGACATATGAAGCTGGTCAAGACTGCCGTGGCAGGCATCGTTTCGATGGTCGTAGCGGGTACTGCGTTCGCGGCGGAAATTACCGGTGCTGGCGCCTCTTTCCCGGCGCCCGTGTATTCCAAATGGGCTGACGCCTATCAAAAAGCAACGGGTAATAAGGTCAACTATCAATCCATCGGCTCGTCGGGCGGCATCAAGCAAATTGGCGCCAAGACGGTCGATTTCGGCGCTTCCGACGCCCCGCTGAAGGACGACGAACTGGCCAAGCAAGGCCTGGTTCAATTCCCGACCGTCATCGGCGGCGTGGTGCCCGTGATCAACCTGCAAGGCGTGAAGCCGGGCGAGCTGACGATCACCGGCGAAGTGCTGGCTAACATCTACCTGGGCAAGATCAAGAAGTGGGATGATCCCGCGATCAAGGCCCTGAACCCGAAGGCCAAGCTGCCGAACCAGGACATCCTGCCGGTACGCCGCGCCGATGGCTCGGGCACGACCTTCATCTTCACGAACTACCTGTCGAAGGTGAGCCCGGACTGGAAGAGCTCGGTGGGCGAGGGCACCACGGTGAACTGGCCGGGTGGCGGCACGGGCGGCAAGGGTAACGAAGGCGTGGCCGCTTTCGTGCAGCGCCTGAACGGCGCCATTGGCTACGTCGAGTACGCCTACGCAAAGCAGAACAAGATGACCCACCTGAACATGAAGAACGCGTCGGGTGAAGTGGTGCAACCGGGTGACGATGCCTTCAAGGCCGCTGCCGCTGGTGCGGACTGGAGCAAGACCTACTACCAGATCCTGACCAACCAGTCGGGCAAGACGGCATGGCCGATCGCGGGTGCCACGTTCATCCTGCTGCACAAGAGCCAGGAGAAGCCGGCTCAAGGCGCCGAAGTGATGAAGTTCTTTGACTGGGCCTACAAGAGCGGCGGTACGATGGCTTCTGACCTGGATTACGTGCCGCTGCCGGAGTCGGTCGTGAACCAGATCCGCACGACCTGGAAGAGCAGCGTCAAGGACGCTTCGGGCAAGTCGCTGTACTGATTGCCTGACATGCCCCCGTCACGTGGCCCCGGCGGTCGCGTGACAAGGCAGCCCCCGCGGCCAGCAAGCCGCAGGGGCTGCCGGACCGGCCGGTCCGCCGTCGCGTCAGGCTCCTGGCGATCCGCGCCGAATCCATCCACGCACTCGATTTCCCCACCATGGCGACTACGTCCGATCTTCCCGCAGTCCGGCCTCCCAGCCGCACCGGCGACATCCTGTTCGGCGGCCTGACCCGCGGCGCCGCCATCGTCACGCTGCTGCTGCTGGGCGGCATCATCGTTTCCCTGGCCATCACCGCATGGCCGTCAATCAAGCAGTTCGGCATCGCCTTCCTTTGGGAGGCCCAGTGGGATCCGCCCGCCGACGTCTACGGCGCGCTCGTGCCGATCTACGGCACGCTGGTGACCTCGCTGATCGCCCTGATCATCGCCGTGCCGGTCAGCTTCGGCATCGCACTGTTTCTCACCGAGCTGTCGCCAGCATGGCTGCGCCGGCCGCTCGGCACCGCCATCGAGCTGCTCGCCGCCGTGCCGTCCATCGTGTACGGCATGTGGGGTCTGCTCGTGTTCTCGCCGATCTTCGGCGAATACTTCCAGAAGCCGCTGGCTGCCACCGTGGGTCAGGTGCCCGTGATCGGCAAACTGTTCCAGGGCGCCCCCCTGGGCATTGGCCTGCTCTGTGCCGGCGTCATCCTGGCAATCATGATCATTCCGTACATCGCCTCGGTGATGCGCGATGTGTTTGAAGTCACGCCGGTGCTGCTGAAGGAGTCGGCCTACGGCATCGGCTGCACCACGTGGGAAGTGATGTGGAACGTCGTGCTGCCGTTCACCCGCGCGGGCGTCATCGGTGGCGTGATGCTGGGTCTGGGCCGCGCGCTCGGCGAGACCATGGCCGTCACCTTCGTGATCGGCAACACCAACCTGCTGGATAGCGTCTCGCTGTTTTCGCCGGGCAACAGCATCACGTCGGCATTGGCCAACGAATTCGCCGAAGCCGGCGCCGGGCTGCATACCGCCGCGCTGATGGAGCTGGGCCTGATCCTGTTCGTCATTACGTTCGTGGTGCTGGCGCTGTCCAAGCTCCTGCTGCTGCGACTCGCCAAGAATGAGGGTGGCAAATGAACCAAGCCAGCCAAGCCGTCGTGTCGACTTCCGCCATCCCTGCCGTTCGTCCCGATGCGGACGCCGTGCGCGCCCGCCTGCAGGGCTCGCGCCGCCGGATGAACCTGTACGCGCTGACCGCATCGCTCGCGGCGATGGGTTTTGGCCTGTTCTGGCTCGCGTGGATCTTGTGGACCACCATCTCGCTGGGCGTGGGCGGGCTGTCGCTCGACCTGTTCACCCAGATGACCCCGGCGCCGAACACGGCCGGCGGGGGGCTGGCCAACGCCATCTTCGGCAGCTTCGTGATGGTCGGCATGGCCACGCTGCTCGGCACGCCGCTGGGTATCCTGGCGGGTATCTACCTGGCCGAGTATGGCCAGAAATCGCCGCTGGCCAGCCTGATCCGCTTTATCAACGACATCCTGCTCTCGGCGCCGTCCATCGTAATCGGCCTGTTTGTCTACGCGCTGGTGGTGACCCGCATGGGCCACTTCTCGGGCTGGGCCGGCGTGTGCGCGCTGGCGCTGCTGCAGGTCCCCATCGTGGTCCGCACCACGGAGAACATGCTGCAACTGGTGCCAAACGCGCTGCGTGAGGCCGCGGTGGCCCTCGGCACGCCGAAGTGGAAGATGGTGTTGTCGATCACGGTCAAGTCGTCGTATGCGGGCATCGTGACTGGCGTGCTGCTGGCCGTGGCCCGCATCGCCGGCGAGACCGCTCCGCTGCTGTTTACCGCGCTGTCCAATCAGTTCTGGAGCAGCGACCTGAACAAGCCGATGGCCAACCTGCCGGTGACGATTTTCCGCTTCGCCATGAGCCCGTTCACCGAGTGGCAGCAACTGGCCTGGGCCGGGGTGTTCCTGATTACCGTCGGTGTGCTCGCGCTGAATATCGCGGCGCGCATGCTGTTCAAGAAATAACCGGCGCCACGTGCCCGAACCATCGAATTCAAGCGAGACATGAGCATGACTTCTACCGTCATCGACATTCCCGATACTGTGCGCGCCAAGATCGACGTGCGGAACCTGAATTTCTACTACAGCCAGTTCCACGCGCTGAAGAACGTCAACATGTCGATTCCGGACCGCAAGGTGACCGCGTTCATCGGCCCGTCCGGCTGCGGCAAGTCCACGCTGCTGCGCACGTTCAATAAGATGTATGCGCTGTACCCGGAGCAACGCGCCGAGGGCGAGATCAACATGGACGGCGAAAACCTGTTGACCAGCAAGCAGGACATCTCGCTGTTGCGCGCCAAGGTGGGCATGGTGTTCCAGAAGCCGACGCCGTTCCCGATGTCGATTTACGACAACATCGCCTTCGGCGTGCGGCTGTTCGAGAAGCTGTCGCGCTCCGAGATGGACGACCGCGTGGAATGGGCGCTGTCCAAGGCCGCGCTGTGGAACGAGGCCAAGGACAAGCTGCACCAGTCTGGCTATGGCCTGTCCGGCGGGCAGCAGCAGCGTCTGTGCATCGCGCGCGGCATCGCGATCCGTCCGGAGGTGCTGCTGCTGGACGAGCCGTGCTCCGCGCTGGACCCGATTTCCACGGGCCGCATCGAGGAACTGATCGCCGAACTGAAAGACGAGTACACGGTGGTCATCGTGACCCACAACATGCAGCAGGCCGCGCGCTGCTCGGACTACACCGCGTACATGTACCTGGGCGAGCTGATCGAATTCGGCGAGACCGAAAAGATCTTCATCAAGCCGCATCGCAAGGAAACTGAGGATTACATTACCGGCCGCTTCGGCTGAATTGCAGGACTCGACCTTCCACGCCTAGCATACGAATAGCGGCCAGGAGAACACCATGACTGACAAGCACCTGTCGACCCAGTTCGACGCCGACCTCAACGCGATCAACACCAAGCTGCTGCAGATGGGCGGCCTGGTGGAATCGCAGATCGAGCTGGCCATGCGCGCGCTGGCCGACTTCGACGCCGACCTGGCCGACCAGGTCATTACCCGCGAACAACAGCTCAACGCGCTGGAGCTCGAGATCGATGCGGACTGCGGCAACATCATCGCCCGCCGCCAGCCGACCGCGCGCGACCTGCGCCTGGTGATGGCGATCTCCAAGACGATCACCAACCTGGAGCGCGCTGGCGACGAAGCCGAGAAGGTGGCCAAGCGGACCAAGCACATCATGGAAGATGCGGCGGCCCATAACATCAATTATTCCGAGGTGAAGCTGTCGGGCGAGATGGCCATCACGCTGCTGCGTCAGGCGCTGGATGCGTTTGCCCGCCTGGATACCGTGGCGGCCGCGCGGATCGTCAAGGACGACAAGGCCATCGACGACGAATTCCGGGCCTTCGTGCGCAAGCTGATCACCTACATGATGGAAGATCCGCGCACGATTTCGGTGGCGCTGGACTTCCTGTTTATCGCCAAGGCCATCGAGCGGATCGGCGATCATGCCAAGAATATTGCAGAATTCATCATCTATATCGTAAAGGGCAGGGACGTCCGTCATGCCTCGCGCGAAGATATGGAGCGCGAAGCGCTGAGCTGAAAAGCCCAGGGACTGAAGAGCGGAGAAAACATACATGCCAAGCAGTATTCTCGTTGTCGAAGACGAACCGGCGATCGCTGAGCTGATCGCCGTCAACCTGCAGCACGCGGGGCACTATCCGATCCGGGCCTATAACGCCGAGCAGGCGCTGTCGCTGATGAGCGACGTGCTGCCCGACCTTGTCCTGCTGGACTGGATGCTCCCGGGCAAGTCGGGCGCGACCTTCGCCAAGGAACTGCGTACCAACGACCGCACCAAGCAGATTCCGATCATCATGCTCACCGCTCGCAGCGAGGAGCAGGACAAGGTGATGGGACTGGAAGCCGGTGCGGACGACTACGTGACCAAGCCGTTCTCGCCCAAGGAGCTACTGGCTCGCATCAAGGCCGTCTTGCGCCGCCGGGCGCCGCAGCTGACGGACGACGTGGTGGCCATCAACGGCCTGCGGCTGGACCCGGCCACGCATCGCGTGACGGGGCAGGATGAGGGCGGGCCGATCAAGCTGGACCTGGGCCCGACCGAGTTCCGTCTGCTGCACTTCCTGATGACACATCCGGAACGCGTGCATAGCCGGTCACAATTGCTCGACCAGGTGTGGGGCGACCACGTTTTCGTGGAAGAGCGCACCGTGGACGTCCACATCAAGCGCCTGCGTGCCGCACTGATGCCGGGCGGGTACAGCAACATGATCGAAACGGTCCGTGGCAGCGGTTATCGCCTGGCCCGCGGGTCGAGCCACTGACCGGTCATTCGCCGGGCCCGGATACAGAGGGGCCGCGCCGGCGGACTGCCATGGCGAGCGCTGGTGGCTCGCGGGTCGATGCGCAGATCCATGTGCGGATCGGTTCACAGATCCGCGCGCAGAACGACGTGAATTCGTGGCACACTCCGACGCAACGCGCCCGCGGCCTGGCCGCCCGCCTGAATCCTCTTCCCTCGCATGAATGTCATCTGGGCCCGATCCGCGGCCATTCTTGTCTGCCTGGCCATCATCGGTGCCGGCTTGTACGTCATGGCCGGCCCCATTTCCGGCCTGCTGTTCCTCTGCGTCTCGCTGTTCCTGCTGCTGGGCTACTACCTGTTCCAGATCAACCGGCTGTGGAAGGTGCTCGATGCACCTGCCTATGGCGCGATTCCCAGCGCGCTCGGCCTGTGGGGTGAGGTCTATTACCGCCTGCACCGGCTGGTCAAGCGCTGGCGCACGCAGGTGTTGCAGGTGGAGCAACAGCACACGCGCTTTATCCAGGCCATCCAGGCGTCGCCCTACGGCGTGCTGATGCTCGACGATGCCGACCAGATCGAGTGGTGCAATGGCGTGGCGGAGCAGCATTTTGGCCTGAACGCCCGGCGCGACGTGCGTCAGCGCATCACGCACCTGATCCGCCGCCCCGAATTCGTCAACTACCTGACGCGCGAGCGCTATGACGAGCCGCTGATCATGCGCGACATGGGCGAGCACAAGCGCAGCATCACCTCGGTGCAGATCCTTCCCTATGGCGAGAACCGCAAGCTCGTGCTGACGCAGGACATCACCAAGGTGGAAAGCACCGAAGCCATGCGGCGCGATTTCGTGGCCAATGTGTCGCACGAGCTGAAGACGCCGCTGACCGTGCTGACCGGTTTTTTGGAGACGGTGCGGGACCTGCCCGTGTCCGAGGATGACCGCAAGCGCTACGTCGACATGATGCTGGTGCAATCGATGCGCATGCAGCGGATCGTGGAAGACCTGCTGGCGCTGGCCAAGCTGGAGTCGGATGTCCAGCCGCCGCCGCTGGAGCGCGTGAACGTGGGGGCGCTGGCCGCGCACCTGGTGCACGATGCCGAGGCGCTGTCGCAGGATCGGCACCAGATCCAGGCGGAGATCGACGCGAGCGTGGTCCTGCGTGGCGCCGAAAGCGAACTGCTCTCGGCGCTGGGCAACCTGGTTTCCAACGCGGTGCGCTACACGCCGGACGGCGGGCGGATTGCGATCCGCCTGACCTATACCGACGGGCATTCGGTTTTCTCGGTGAGCGATACGGGGTTGGGCATTGCGCCCGAGCATATTCCGCGGCTGACCGAGCGGTTCTATCGCGTGGATCGCAGTCGTTCGCGCGACACGGGCGGCACGGGGCTGGGGCTGGCCATCGTCAAGCATGTGCTGTCCCGTCACCATGCGGATATGCGCGTAACCAGCGAAGTGGGACGAGGCAGCACGTTTCGCATCATCTTCCCGGCAGACCGCAGCGGGTATGAGCCGGACGTGGCGCCGAACTATCCGGATCGCACACGGCACGCCGCCTGAGTACAACGGCGATACAAGGAAGAAAAAACGGCCCCGACGGGCAGCCCCGACGGGCCGTTTTCGTTTTGGGTCGTCGTTGCCGGCTCAGCCGCCGAACATCGCCAGCAATTCCAGTTGGCTCACGTGCTGTTCCTTGGCCCGCGAGAGCTTGCGTACGTAGTTGCCGTCCGGCTGCATGATCCATGCGGACGCGTTGTCGCGCAGGTGTATCTGCAGGCTTTCCTTGATCACGCGCGCCTTGAGCACCCGGTCCAGCACCGGGAAGGCCACCTCCACGCGACGGAACAGGTTGCGATCCATCCAGTCCGCGCTGGACAGGTAGACCACATCCTCGCCACCGGCGCGGAAGTAATAGACGCGATGGTGTTCCAGGAAGCGGCCGACAATCGAGCGCACGGAGATGTTCTCCGACATCCCCGGTACCCCGGGACGCAACGCGCAGACGCCCCGTACGATCAGTTCGATTTTCACGCCGGCGCGTGACGCCTTGTAGAGCTCGTCGATGATCGACGGCTCCAGCAACGCATTCATCTTGGCGATGATGCGCGCGGACTTGCCGGCGCGCGCGTTGCGGGCCTCCGCACGGATATGTTCGACTAGATTGCTGTGCATCGTGAACGGCGATTGCCACAGGTGGTTCAGCCGGATCGTGCCTGCCGTTCCCGTCAGCAGCTGGAACACGTGATGCACGTCTTCGCAGATCTTCTCGTTGGTGGTCAGCAAGCCGAAGTCCGTGTACAGCCGCGCCGTGCGCGGATGGTAGTTGCCGGTGCCCAGGTGGGCGTAGCGGCGCAGCGAGACGTGCTTGGCCTTCGGCGTGGCGGCTTCGCGGCGCACGATCAGCAGCATCTTGGCGTGGCACTTGTGACCTACCACACCGTAGACGACGTGGGCGCCGGCCGATTCCAGGCGTTCCGCCCAGTTGATGTTGGTTTCCTCGTCGAAACGCGCCAGCAGCTCCACCACCACCGTGACTTCCTTGCCGTTGCGGGCGGCGGTCATCAGCGCTTCCATGACCAGCGACTCATTGCCGGTGCGGTACACGGTCTGCTTAATGGCCACCACGTTGGGGTCGGCGGCGGCCAGTTGCAGCAGGTCCAGCACGGAGGTAAAGCTCTCGTACGGATGGTGCATCAGCACGTCCTGCTGGCGAATCACGTCGAACATGCCGATGCCTGGCGAGAACGCCTTCATCGCCGCCGGCACATGCGGCGGGTACTTGAGGGCGGGGCGGTCGACCAGATCGGGAATCTGCATCAGGCGCACCAGGTTCACCGGGCCGCTGACGCGATAGAGATCCTGTTCCGTCAGGCCGGATTCCAGCAACAGGCGGCGCGCCAGCGCGTTCGGGGTGTCCGAGGAGACTTCCAGCCGCACCGTATCGCCAAAGTGCCGCGCGGGAAGTTCGCCTTGCAGCGCTTCGCGCAAATCGGTGATGTCGTCTTCGGACACGAACAGGTCCGAGTTGCGCGTCACGCGGAACTGGTAGCAGCCTTGCACCTCGATCGCCGGGAACAGCTCATGCACGAATGCCTGCATGAAGGACGACAACATCACGAAGCCGTAGGGGTAGCCGGACAGCTTTTCCGGCATGCGCACCACCCGCGGCAGCGCACGCGGGGCCTGCACGATGGCGAGGTCGGCATCGCGTCCGAATGCGTCCTTGCCGGACAGCTCCACCACGAAGTTCAGGCTCTTGTTGAGGACGCGCGGGAAGGGATGCGCCGGGTCCAGCGCAATCGGCGTCAGCACCGGGCCCAGTTCGCGCACGAAGAAGTCGCGTGCCCATTCGCGCTGGGCGTCGGTCCACGTGCTGGTCAGGTGGAAGAACACCCCGTCTTTTTCCAGCGCGGGGAAAATCACGTTCTGCAGCATGTCATACTGCGAGGCAACCAGCCGCTGGGTACGCTCGGTGACAAGCTGGTAGGCCTGCAGGAAGGAGAGGCCGTCGGGCGTGAGGCCCGACGCGTTGTCCCGCATCTGCTCCTTCAGGCCGGCCATCCGGATCTCGAAAAATTCGTCCAGGTTGCTGGACACGATGCAGATGAACTTCAGCCTTTCCAGCAGCGGTACATTCGGGTCGGCGGCCTGCGCGAGCACGCGCGCGTTGAATTCCAGAATGCCCAGCTCGCGGTTCAGCAGCGTGCCGGGCGGCGTCGTCGACATGTCTATGACCTTATTTTGGTGATGTGGCGACTTTTTCATAGAATCGTGTCAGTTTGATGACACTTTGATTTTGTCATGATGCAGACATGACAAGGACATAATCTTTCGGGTTTGGTGCTCTTTGGGCCGAACCCGCGCAATTCAGACGCAATGACACAAACTCCCCGCTTGCTGGCCGCCGTCGACATGGGCTCCAACAGCTTCCGCCTGATGATCGGGCGGGTGGACGAGACCCCCACGGCTTCCGGCCCTGCCAGCCAGATCTTCCAGGTGGATGCCCTGCGCGAGCCTGTGCGGCTGGCTGCCGGCCTGACCCCGGACAAGTACCTGGACCAGCCCGCACGCCGGCGCGGCATCGACGCACTACGGCGGTTTGGCGACCGCCTGCGCGACTTCGCCCCCGAGCATGTGCGCGCCGTGGCCACCAATACGCTGCGCGTGGCCAAGAACGCTTCCGAATTCCTGATCGAGGCCGAGAACGCACTGGGGTTCCCGATCGAAGTGATCGCCGGGCGTGAAGAAGCGCGGCTGATCTACCTGGGGGCCTCGCATGATGCGCCGGCCTGCCAGGGCAATCGCCTCGTGGTCGATATTGGTGGCGGTTCCACCGAGTTCATCATCGGCAGCGGCTATCAGTCCAAGCTGATGGAAAGCCTGTATATCGGATGCGTGTCGCACAGTCGCCAGTTTTTCCCGAGCGGCAATGTCGACGAATACGCGATGAAGCAGGCTGAACTGGCCGCGCGCCGCGAAATCCAGGTGCTGGTGCGCCAGTACCGCGCCGCGGGATGGCAGCAGGCGGTGGGCTCATCGGGGACGGCGCGCGCGCTGGCCGAGCTGATCGAGCTCAACGGCATGAACGATAACCCGGCCGAGCACGGCATCACGCGCGAAGGGCTGGAGCGCCTGAAGCGCGCCCTCGTCAAGGCGGAGAACACCAATCGCGTGAAGCTGACCGGGCTCAAGGCTGACCGGATTCCGGTGCTGCCCGGCGGCCTGTCGATCATGCTCGGTGTCTTCGCCGAGCTCGACATCGATCGCATGGACGTCACCGACGGCGCGCTGCGCCTCGGGGTGCTATACGACCTGCTGGGACGTAGCCATCACGAGGACATGCGCACGGTGACGGTCGACCAGTTCATGCGCCGCTATGCGGTCGACCGCGCGCAGGCCGGCCGGGTAGGGGCCGCCGCGCGCGAGTTGCTTGCGCAGTTCCCCGATCCGCCGCCCAACGAGCGCCGCGACGACAACCTGGCGCTGCTGGGCTGGGCTGCCAGCCTGCATGAGATCGGCATGTCGATCTCGCACAGCGGCTACCACAAGCATTCGGCGTACATCTCGACGCACGCGGATATGCCGGGATTCTCAAAGACCGATCAGGCCCGGCTGGCCACGCTGTTGCTGGGGCACGCGGGCAAGCTTGGCAAACTGTCCGGCAGCGGCAAGTTCGTCGACTGGCGCATGCTGTTCAGCCTGCGGCTGGCCTTTGTGCTGTGCCGCCGCCGTGCCGACGTCAAGCTGCCCGACATTCGCGTGAGACAGCGCTCCGATGCGCTCGATGAAGGCTTTGAGGTGCGACTGCCGAAGACGTGGATCGATGCCAATCCGCTCGTCGAATACAGCCTCGCGCAGGAGGCCGATGAATGGGAACGCATCGGCAAGCGCTACAAGGTCGTGTACGTTTGAGCGGTGCGGCCCGACGTGCGGGCAGAAGCAAAACGGCGACCCCGATACCGAGGTCGCCGTTTTGTTTTTGATGCCGCTCGACGCGCCCGCCTCGACTGGGAATCAGTCGGAGATCAGTCGCGGTTCAGGCCCAGGAAGTGGCGGGCATAGCGCGGGTTCATGTCGCTCACGCGCAGCAGTGTCAGGAAGTCCGCCACATTGAAGTCAGGATCCCAGGCCGGCAGCCCACAGATCCTGGCGCCCAGGCGGAGGTAGCCCTTGATCAGTGCGGGCGGTTCCACGTCCAGCGTCTGATTCAGGTCGTCCACGGGCAGCGGCACGCGCGGGAAGGCATGGTATTCGATCGGGGCCAGCGCCTTTTCGGCAAACAAGCGGTACAGGCTGGCTGCATAGTGGCCGCCGTCGCTCATCGGCACGCTGGCGCAACCCAGCATCGATTCCAGGTTGTAGCGCTGCAGGTATTCGCCCAGACCGCCCCACAGGGCCATGATCACGCTGCCCGAGCGGTAGTCGCGGTGCACGCAGGAGCGGCCCAGTTCCAGCATCTTGGGGCGCAGGTGCGCCAGACGGACGAGGTCGAATTCGGATTCGGCATAGAGGCAGCCGATGCGCTTTGCCTGGTGCGGCGGCAGTACGCGGTAGGTGCCAACCACCTTTAGCGTTTCCTGGTCGCGCACGATCAGGTGGTCGCAGTAGGCGTCGAACATGTCCACATCGGTTTCCGCTGCCGAGGATTGCAGGCGGGCGCCCATTTCCTCCGCGAAGACCTTGTAGCGCAGGCGCTGGGCCTCGGCTACTTCATCCTGGTGACGTGCCCACGCCACACTGAAAGCAGGCGCTGCAGCTTGTGTATCGTTTTGACGTTGCGTTGGCTGACGAGGAAGACGCCTCCGCGCCGACTGGCCAGTCAGGCCAGTGGGCAAGGAGTCGAAAAGCGGCTGGGTAGGCGTCGGGAGATCGCGCATCAGTGTGTCCTTTCGGTGACGAAACGGCTTCGAAACAATGTAGAGAGGCCGAGTGACAGTGCCGTGAACCAGTGATGACGCTTCCGTGACGCAGAGTTCTGGCGATGGCCGGCGTGCGTGACTGACGCTCACTGCCTGGCCGCAGGCGCGGCCATCACCGCTTTCCGAACGATGCGCGCGCATTCGGATGCAATCTGTGGCATCCGACGGCGGTGGCTGGTGTTGCTGTTGTTGACGTTGACGTTCCGCCGCGACGGGGAAGCCGCGGGCGTGGGGCTCAAAGCAGGTCGGGATTGATGACGGCGCGCAGCACCACCTGCGCTTCGCTTTCGCGCGTACGGCCGCTTAGCCACCAGATACCGCTTTTCTTCACGCTCCAGTTCATTTCCTGGCCGGCCAGCAACAGGCTGGCGATCAGGCCGATCCACGGCTGATGACCGACGACCACCGTGTTGTCGTGGCCTTGTGGCCAGTCGATGGCCGCGAGCACTGTGCTGGCGTCGGCGCCGGGGGCCAGGTCGGGCATGATTTCCGGCTCGCCGGTCAATGCCGTGGCGGTTTCCCGCGTGCGGAGCGCGGGGCTGCAGATGACGCGCCGATCGGCGGGCAGATGTGCGCGTAGCCACGCCGCGGATGCATCGGCCTGTTTGCGGCCTCGCCGTGTCAGTGGGCGCTGCAGGTCTGCGCTGCGCGACAGGCTCAGCGCGGCAGGCAGATCCTCGGCTTCGGCGTGGCGCCACAGAATCAGGTTCATGTCAGGGCAGGGGATCGTGGTGCTTTGAGTATGGTGAAGCGAACTGCCCCGTGCAAGCCGCGCTCGCGGCAAAAACAAAGCGGGCTGCCCGTAGGCAGCCCGCTAGTGTCGGCGAGGGCGGTGTCAGCCGCGTGACAGCGGCGTCAGCCCGGGTCGGCGCAAACTCAGGATTTGTGGCGGAAATTGATGCGGCCCTTGGTCAGGTCGTAGGGCGACATTTCCAGGGTCACGCGATCGCCGGCCAAAATGCGGATGCGGTGCTTCTGCATCTTGCCCGAGGCGTATGCCCAGATTTCCACGCCGTTTTCCAGCGTGACGCGATAACGGTTGTCGGGCAGGGCTTCCGACACCACGCCGCCAAATTCAATGAGTTCTTCCTTAGCCAATCTGTTTTCCTTTGCGGCAGCCTTTTGGGGCTGCATGAGTTAGTGAATCCTGTGAGCGCCTCGGCAGCGCACGCTCACAAGTTTCGCCGCACTTGCGGCGGCCGCGCGGACCGTATCGGGAGGCAAGCTGACGGGGCCCGGAGAGCCAGGTCAGGAAAATCGCGGAGGGGCGCGGAAAACCCAGACGATTGCCTTGCCAGTGACGGCCACTCTTGTCGTTGCAGCCGTTAGCGTCGCGGGACAGGCGGGCAAGGTGTTTCCGGGCCTGGGACGGTCCCAACTTCCCGAAAATGCGGGGCGGGGGCGGTTTTTCCAGACGCCTGGCGGCGTGGACCCGGTTACAGGGCATGCTCAGATACCCCGAACTGACGCGGGATTATACCACATCGCAGGCGCAGCACGGTGGCTCGGAACCGGTTCGGGGCGCGGGCTTCCGGGATGCTGCGTTGCCGCAACGACTGGCGTCCAGAAGCTAGTCGGGCGTGGCTTTTGAATCGCTTGGTATTTGTGATTGATGGGCTAAAACTATCAGGAAGGCCGTCGTCATCGGCCTTGCCTGCCCACTGGGCAAAAGGAGGCAGTATGGAACTCCACCTGGAATCACATCACTAGGTTCGCCGCATGCCGGACTGGCGCGCCGTGGTGATTGCCGGGCTCATCGCCGGTGCGATGTACATGGTGCTGGAACTGCTGACGGCCCGCTTCGTGCTCTACCAGGGCGCGTGGGGCACCGTCAAAATGGTGGCCGCGCTGATGCTGGGACGCGAGGCGCTTGCATCTGCCGATGGCTTCAGCTGGACGATCGTACTGGCGGCCGGCATCGTGCACTTTGGGCTGTCGATCGTCATGGCGGGGGTTCTGGCGATGATTGTGTCGTCGTTCCGCTTCGACTCGAGCTTTGCCCTGGCGTCGGCGGTCGGCATCGTATTTGGCCTGATGGCGTACTTCGTCAACTTCTACGTTTTCGGGCGTTATTTCAATTGGTTCGACGAAGCCCGTGGCTGGGAAAGCCTTTTCGCGCACGCCCTGTTTGGGCTGGTGGCCGCTGACGCGTACATGCATTTTGAGCGACGAATGGAGGCGGTGCCCGCATCGCCACGCGGCTGAGGCTGATCTTGATCAGCGTTTCGCCGCCATCCGCCGTGCCGTTACGGCACAGGCGGAGGCGGGTTCAGTCCTCCACTACAAAATGAAATCGGTTGTTCACCATTTCCATTCGGATCCTCCGCGCCACGGCGCCAGATACTATCTGGCATTTGCTGGCGCCATCCTGGTGGTCGGCACGGTGTACGTCCTGGGTACGATCCTGGTCGGCTTGTAACGGCACCCCGATCGGCACCTGCTGTCGCCTTCCACCTCACGGCGCGTGCGGCCGCACGTGGGGGAGGGTATATGCGCGGGCAGGGCGTTGATGGGGAATCTCTCGCGTTATCGGTAGACAAGCACCGGGATCTTGCTGTGGGTAAGGACTTTTTGTGTCTCGCTACCGATCAGGACTCCCTGTACACCGCGGCGGCCATGCGATGCCATCACAATCAGGTCGCACTCCCTGTCTTCTGCAGCCTTGATAATTGCCTCATAGGGATGGTCACTGACGGAGTAGAGCGTTTGGCAGTCCACGCCGGCAGCACCTGCCTCGCGCGCAAGCCTGCTCAGATAATGCGTTGCGTTTTCCCAGGCCGCTTCTTTGTATTGCTCGCGGGTATCACTCAGCATTTCTGTGTGGTAGGCCAGGATGTGATAGTCGGGGCAAACGCGTATGGCGGTGACCCTGGCATTCATCTCGCCAGCGAACGCAATTGCCTTGTGGAATGCCGATTCGGAAAGGGCTGAACCGTCGACCGGAAGAAGAAGATGATTGAACATGATGTCCCTCCTCGCCCGCAAAGCGCGCTGGCGCGAAGGGTTGCTCACCACCTCGTGTCGATCAAAGTTGGCTGAAGCTGCGCCAGAGACACGGTAGCCATGCGGCCTGAATCCAGTATAGGTCGATTGAAATACTCTGGAGTCAACCTGGTGCGAGGTGATTGTCTTGAATGTATTTATGCGGCGAGGCAGGTACCTGGCGGCATGTAGTAGCGAGGAGCGCAAAGAAAAAGGGCTTACGCCGCAAAGCGTAAGCCCTTCATTCCACTGCCTTTACCACTGCAAATATGGTCGGAGCGATAGGATTCGAACCTACGACCCTCTGATCCCAAATCAGATGCGCTACCAGGCTGCGCTACGCTCCGAAGCCGGCGATTCTATCCCGGACGCGGGGTCGAGGTCAATCACGATGCGCAGGGACCGCGCGGGGCCCGAAAAAGTGTCTCGGCAGTCGCTGCGCTCGCACCCCGCTTCAGGCGGGATGGGTTTTGGCTTGACTTGATCCGGGGCGCTGACATAATCCGCACACCGCAAAGGTCCGCCGGCGCCTCGCGCCCTGGAAACGCTGTTCCCATCCGGACCCGGTCCCGAATATCACAACAATGGTGCGCCAGCCGCCGCGAGCGATGCGATCGGCCCGGCCGTGCCTGAGCCATGCCCGCCCGGTGCCTGACGCGCTACCGGTTGTCCGGGCACCCGGAACCCGCGGCAACAAAACACGACGGCTTTTCGCAGGCCGCAATCAAAAGACACGAGGGTGCCATGCGGAGCACCGGCGATGACTTTGTGAACGGGAAAGAAGATGTTTCAGTCGCAGGTGGTAGTGCTGATTGCGGGCTTGTTCGCGCTGCAGATGGCGGTCGTCTGTGCCGTGTTGCGGCGATCCTCCGGCATGGAGCGCAGCGGGCTGACGTCATGGGCAATCGGCGACCTGATTGTCACGCTGGCCGTGGTGCTGCTGGCGACGCACGCCTACCGGCCCGAATGGCCGATCGAAGCGTTGCCGGAGCTTACGCTGACCGCCGGGCTGTCGATGATGGTCTATGGCACCCGGCATTTCACCGGCAAGCCGGGGCGCGGCGTCGTGCTTGCGGCGCTCAACCTGCCGGGCCTGGCAGCGCTGGCGGTACATGCCGGCAGCGAGCTGGCGTCCGCAAGCGGCAGGTTGACGTCTGACACCGTCGTCGCATGGCTGACGCTGGCGTCGTCCCTTATCCAGATTCTGCTGTTGCTCGAAATGATCCGCGTGACCGCTTCGCGCTTGCCGGCCAAGCGCGGCATGGGCCGTCTGGCAGTGCTTTCACTTGTGCTGGTGGCCGTGGCGTGCGCGGTCTTGTCAGGCGTGCAGGCGTGGCCGCCGTTGCGGGCGCTGGTGGACGGCCTGCCAATGCCGGCGTCCGATGTGCGTGGCAGTATCACCGTGTGGTTTGTCTTCGGCGTGGTTGGCCTGTCTGTCAGCTTCGCGCTGATGGCGCACGATCGCCTGCGCCGCATGCTGGAGCGCCGTGCACGCCATGACGACCTGACCGACGTGCTGTCGCGCGGCGCGTTCTGGGAGGAACTAGAGGCCGCCTGCAAGCAGGTCGAGCGCCAGCGTCAGCCGTTTTCGGTGGCGTTCATCGACCTAGATCACTTCAAGGCCATCAATGACCTTTACGGTCACCTGGCCGGCGACAGCGTACTACGCCACTTTGCCGGCCTGCTGCGCAAGTCGGCGCCGCCGGGCGCCATCCTTGGCAGGCTGGGCGGGGAGGAATTCGCCATCGTCATGCCGGACTCGACGATGGAAGCCGGTCGTGCCGTCGGCCTGCGGCTGAGCGCGCTGGTGCGTTCGACGCCGTGTCCGTCCGAACCCGATGCGATTGCCTACACGGTCAGCATCGGCATGGCGGAGCGTCAGGCTGGTGAGAACGCCGATGCGGTGATGCGCCGCGCGGATCGCGCGCTCTACGATGCCAAGCAGAGGGGCCGCGATTGCGTGTCGGCGCACGATACGGCGGAGGGCGTCGGCATGCCGCGTCGCCCCCGGGTGCGCGAGCGCGAACCCTCATAATCTGGCGCGGCGCGTGCTGCAAGGCATGGCGCTGCGGTAGAATGCTCGCCTTGCCAGCAACGGCAAGGCCGGCCGCCCTTAGCTCAGTTGGATAGAGCACTCGCCTTCTAAGCGAGCGGTCAGAGGTTCGAATCCTCTAGGGCGGGCCACTCCCTCGGCCACCTTCCCTCCGGCCACCCCCTCGGTCACTCCTCCGGCCACATTCCCGGCACCTGAAATCCCTGCGCCCCGACCCCTTAGTCGCCAGCGCGGATCATGTCCGCCGCCTTCTCCGCGATCATGATCGTCGGCGCATTGGTATTGCCGCCCACCAGCGTCGGCATCACGGATGCATCCACCACGCGCAGCCCCTCCACGCCATGCACCCGCAGGCTGGCGTCGACCACAGCCATGGCGTCGCCCCCCATCTTGCAGGTGCCCACCGGGTGATAGATGGTGTCGGCGTGATTGCGGACGAAGTCGCGGATCGCGGCCTCATCACCGTCGCCGGGGCCGAGCAGCGGGGTCAGCGTATCCTCGCCGCCCGCTTCGGCGAGCGCGGGCTGCGCAAAGATCCGGCGCATCAGCCTGACACCGGCCACCATGCCGTCCAGGTCGGACGCCGCCGACAGGAAGCGCGGATCGATCAGTGGGATGTCGCGCATGTCGGCCGATTGCAGTCGCACGTTGCCACGGCTTTCCGGCCGAAGCACGCAGGCATGGCACGAGTAGCCATGATCCGGCTTGCCGGCCCGGGCCACGTTCGAATTGCCGAGCAACGCCGGCGCAAAGTGCAGTTGCAGATCGGGCGCGGCCAGGTCCGGCCGTGTCCTGACGAAGGCGCCGGCCTCGGCCACGGGCGAGCTGAGCATGCCGCTACGGCGCAGGCGATAGCGCAGGACCTCGCCGGCCATGCGGGCCGCGCCGACCAGCGAGTAGCCATATAGGTGGTAGGACTTCAGCGGCTTGCCGACGATGACGTCGAGGTGATCCTGCAGGTTCTCGCCGACGCCGGGCAAATCGTGCACGATCGGGATGCCCAGGCTGCGCAGATGGTCCGCGGGACCGATGCCCGAGGCCATCAGCAGCTGTGGCGAATTGAAGGCGCCGCCGCTGACGATCACCTCGCGCCGCGCGCGCAGCGTCTGTGCCTGCCCGGCACGCATCACGCTGACGCCCACCGCTCGCTTGTTGTCGAACAGGATTCGCATGGCCTGGGTCTCGACCAGCACCGTCAGGCTCTTGCGACCACCGTTGTGCCCGGCATCGGCCTTGTTGCCGCGATGCAGGTAGGCGCGCGCCGCGTTCCAGCGTTCGCCGTTGTATTGCGTGGCCTGGAACAACCCCACCCCTTCCTGCTCCGCGCCATTGAAATCAGGATTCAGCGGCAGGCCGGCCTGCGCGGCGGCCGCGACAAAGCGCCGCGAGAACGGGTTGGGCGTTCGCTGGTCGCTCACATGGAGCGGCCCCTGGCCCCCGTGCCAGGCGTCATCATGGCCCGCATTGCGCTGGTTGCACTCGCTGCGGCGGAAATAGGGCAGGACGTCATCGAAACCCCAACCCGTGCAGCCCAGCCTGGCCCATTTGTCATAGTCACTGCGATGGCCGCGGATATACAGCATCGCGTTGATCGACGAGCTGCCGCCCAATCCGCGCCCGCGCGGCTGGTAGGACGGCCGGCCGTTGAGTCCGGCCTGCGGCACGGTGCGGTAGCCGTAGTTGTGCGGCCCGGCCTGTCGCACGGTTTTGGCGATGGCCAGGGGCGTCCAGACGCTAAAGTGGTGGTCGTCCGGGCCGGTTTCGAGCAACGCCACCGTGACGCCCGGAATGTCGGCCAGCCGGCTGGCGACGGCGCAACCTGCCGAACCTGCTCCAACGACGATGTAGTCGAACTCTGCCTGGCTCATGGCCGCTCCTGTGGCGTGACGATGTTGAACGTGGGGTCGAAGGTATCCATCATGGCGAACAAGGCTGCCACGGCGCGGGGGTCGCCGTCGATCCGGATTGCGCCGGACTTCATGGCATCGGGCAGTGTCAGCTGTTTCAGGCTGATCTGGTCCAGCGTGGCCTTGGTCAGCGTGACCGCAGCCGTGGGCTGGGCAGCCTGCGCGCCGGCCACATACGTCAGGGCGCTATTGCGCAGCGTCATGGCGTAGCGTTGCTGCAGATCGCTGAAGTTCCAGTTCAGCGTCATCGTCTTGCCGGCAGCCTTGTCGGCGTTCAGGCGCACGGCCAGGTAGTCGAAGAAGTTGGTGACCGTCAGCGCGCGGACCAGGTCCGAGGAGCCCAGCGCGCTGCCGGTCGCCTTGTTGACGCCGTTGCGCAGCTCCTGCGCGCCCGTCAGGTAGATGTTCCGCCAGGTCGCATTCTCGCTCTGGTAGCCGAGCTGCTCCAGGGCATCGGCCTGCAAGGCGCGCGCTGCGGCGTTGGCCGGATCGGCAAAGATCAGTTCGTTGCCGATCTGCGCCACCCAGCGATATTCGCCGCGTGCGTAGGCCTCGCGGGCCCGTGCCAGGACCGCGTCGGCGCCGCCCATCCATTCGATGGTCTTCCTGGCGGCCTGCACGGGCGGCAGCGGGTTGAGGTGCGCCGGGTTGCCATCGTAGAAGCCCAGGTAGCGCTGGTAGACGGCCCGCACGTTATGGCTGACCGACCCGTAGTAGTCGCGGGCGTACCACTTGCTGGCCAGCGACTCGGGCAGCGTCTTCAGGGTGTCGGCGATATCGAGCGGCGTCATGCCCTGATTCATCAGGCGCAGCGTCTGGTCGTTCAGATAGGCGTACATGTCGCGCTGGTCCGACAGCATCTCCACAATGCGCGCACGTCCCCAGGTCGGCCAGTGATGCTGGCCGATCAGCACGTCCGTGCGTTCGCCATAGCGCACCAGCGCCTGGCCCAGGAAATAGGACCATGCCTTGGCGTCGCGCACCTGGGCGCCGCGCAGCGTCAGCAGGTTGTGCTGCGTGCGCACGGCGTTCTCGGCGATGCACAGCGTGCGGAACTGGGGCAGGTAGACGTTCATCTCCGCCGGCGCCTCCGTGCCCGGCGTGAGTTCGAATTCGATATCCACACCGTCGATGCGGCGCGTGTCGATCGGTCGGGTGATGAGTTCGGTCGGCGCGATCAGTGTGATCGTGCCGCGCGCGGTGGCCTTGCCCAGCCCGGTATCGACCTGGCCGGTGGCGCTCTTTGGCAACAGCGTGCCATACATGTACTGGGCGCGGCGGCCCATGGCGCTGCCGGCCAGCACATTTTCGCTGGCGGCTTCTTCCATGAAACCATGAGGTGCGAGGATGGCGACCTTGCCGCGCTTGACATCGTCTTCACTGACGATGCCGCGCACGCCGCCAAAATGATCGGCGTGGCTGTGCGTGTAGAGGATCGCCACCACGGGTTTGCGCGGGCGATGGGCGTAGTAGAGGTCGAGCGCGGCGCGGGCGGTCTCCGCCGTGAGCAGGGTGTCGATAAGGATCAGTCCTGTGTCGCCCTCGATGATGTTCATGTTGGCCAGGTCGGCGCCACGTACCTGGTAGACGCGGTCCGTCACCTTGAACAGGCCGGCTTCGTTGTTCAGTTGCGCCAGCCGCCACAGGCTGGGGTTGACCGTGGCGGGCGCGTCCTGCGCGGCCTCGAACGCATAGGCATCGAAGTCCCAGACCACCTTGCCGTCGGCGGTGTCAATGGTGCGCTTGGGGAAGCGTGCCACCAGGCCGCGTCGGGCATCTTCATAGTCGGCGCGATCCGCGAAGGGCAAGGATCGTAGCCAGTCGGCGTTGGACCGGGCCGTCAGCGGCGTGGCCGCGTTGGGGGAAGCGGCGGCGCCAGATGCGTTGGCGGCGGCGAGGACCGCAAGCGCGGCCATGGCGAACGTGGCGGGACGGGCAAGGCGCATGGTGGGATCGTAGACATGGCGAGTAGGCTAGCCGCCTATTTGAGACGTCCTGCACCTATAATTCAATTGCAAATTTTATATCGCAAGCATGCAATCGGCGCATACCATGAACCTGAAACGACTGGAACATCTGATCGCCGTGGCGGAGGAGGGATCGCTGGCCAGTGCCGCGCGCCGCGTTCACCTGAGCCAGCCAGCCTTGACGCGCAGCATCCAGGCGCTGGAAGAAGAGGCCGGCGTCATGCTGTTTGATCGCGGTGCCCGCGGGGTGACGCTGACGTCGGTGGGCCAGATGGTGACCGAGCGTGCCCGTCGCATTCTGTTTGAATCCAGTTGCCTGGCGCGCGATCTGACGCTGATTCGGCAGCACGAGATTGGCAGCGTTCAAATCGGCCTGGGGGCGTTTCCGGCGGCGATCCTGCTGCCGGAGATGTTGTGCGCGATCCATCGGGACTGGCCGAAGCTCCGAATCGCCACGGAAGTCAGCAATCCCGCCGCGCTGCTGGTGGCGCTGCACGCGGAGCGGCTGGACTTCGTCGTGGTCGAGCACAGGACGGTGCCGATGTCTGCCGAACTGGAGAGCCGGCGCCTCCCGCCGGAGTCCGCGGGCTTATTCGTGCGGGCCGGCCATCCGCTGGCGGACGGGCCGGTGAGCCTGGCAGCCTTGCGTGCGGCAGCGCTGGTCTCGGTGGTCTTCCCGCCCGAGACGCACGAGCGCTTGCGCAAACTGCTGCGCTGCAAGCCTGGTGAAGACCTGCCGTTCCAGGTCGAAAGCAACGACTTCCGCGCGCTGACCTATTTGGTGCGTCATGCCGATGTCGTCCTGCTGGCTCCCGCGCGCGCCGTGCATGCCGAGATGGAGGCCGGCACGCTAGTTCCACTTTCAGTGCCGGATCTGCCTGATGTGACGATGCAGTTTGCGATCGTCCGGCTGGCGCAGCGCACGCTGTCGCCGGCAGCGGAGCGTGCGGTGGCGGCCATCGACGCTGTGGCGTGAATGCGCCTCGCGCATCGGGCAACGTTGCATCGGCGATAAAAAAAGCGCCCCGTGAAGGGCGCTCTGTACGGCAGGCGAAAGGGGCGAGCGCTTATTCGCTCGTCACGCCGGCGCCGACAATGTTGTAGCCACCGTCGACATACGTGATCTCGCCGGTCACGCCGCTGGCCAGGTCGGAGAGCAGGAATGCGGCCACATTGCCAACTTCGTCGATGGTCACGTTACGGCGCATCGGGGCCACTTCCTCGAAGTGGTTGAGCAGCTTGCCGAAGTCCTTGATGCCTGCGGCGGCCAGCGTCTTGATCGGACCGGCCGAAATGCCGTTGGCGCGCATGCCGCGCGGACCCAGCGACGACGCCAGGTAGCGCACGCTGGCTTCCAGCGAGGCCTTGGCCAGGCCCATCGTGTTGTAGTTGGGCACCACGCGCTCGGCGCCCAGATACGACAGCGTCAGCAGCGATGCCTTGTCCGACAGCAGCGGCAGGGCTGCCTTGGCGAGCGCCGGGAAGCTGTACGCCGAAATGTCGTGCGCGATGCGGAAGCCTTCGCGCGTGAAGCCTTCCAGGAAATCGCCGGCGATGGCTTCGCGCGGTGCAAAGCCGATCGAATGCACCAGACCGTCGAATTTTTCCCAGCGTTGCCCCAGTGCGGCGAACGTGGCGGCGATTTGCTCGTCGCTGCCGACATCGCATTCGTAGATCATGTCGGAGCCGAATTCCTTGGCGAAGTCGCTGATGCGGTCCTTGAATCGCTCGCCGACATAGGTGAAGGCCAGCTCCGCGCCTTCTCGCTTGCACGCCGATGCGATGCCATAGGCGATCGAGCGGTTCGACAGCAAGCCGGTGATCAGGATCCGCTTACCTGCCAGAAATCCCATAGGTTCTCCAAGATATTGTGGGGCGGGCATGCTTCGTGCACAGGCCCGGGGCCGGTGCATGGCGGGTAAAGTTCCCCGCTGTTTGTTGCGCCGCGTAGAGGGAATGTCCGGATGGCTGGGGGCCACCCGAACGCATGTAAAATTGTCGCACAACTTCGCCCGGCCACAAGACGTCGGGCTGTCCTGGTCATGGTGGAGGTCTGCAACGGGATGCTTATTCGCGCACGTTGGCCGCTTCAGGCGGCAGGGCAGTGCTTCCGTCGTAGCGCGGTAGTGCAATGGGGGCTGGCGCTGTTGATCGTGCTGGCTTCGGGTTTTCCCGTATCGGTGCTGGCCGCCCACGGCTTTGCGCTTCACGGCGATCTCAAGTATCCGGCTGACTTCAAGCAGTTCGAGTACGTCAATCCACAAGCGCCGCAGGGCGGCACGCTGACGCTGGCCAATCCGGACCGGCGTACCAGCTTTGACAAGTTCAACCCGTTCACGCTCAAGGGCACCTCGGCGCCGGGGCTGACCGCGCTCATGTTCGAGTCGCTGCTGATCAGCAGCGCCGACGAAACCGCCAGCGCCTATGGCTTGCTGGCGGAGGACGTGTCCGTGGCACCCGACGAGTTGTCCGTCACCTTCCGCATCCGCCCGGAAGCCCGCTTCGTCAATGGCGATCCGGTCCTGGCGTCGGACGTCAAACATTCGTATGACATGCTGATGAGCAAGGCCGCCAGCCCGGGCTATCGCAGCATGTGCATGGATGTGAAGGCCGTGACGGTGCTCGGGGAGCGCACGGTACGGTTTGAATTCAAGCAACGGAATACCGAGCTGCCGCTGATCGTGGGGTCCCTGCCGGTGTTCTCGAAGAAGTGGACGGCGAAGGTGCCGTTCGACAAGCTGACCTTCGAGGAGCCGATCACCAGCGGGCCGTACACCATCGAACGTTACGACGCCGGCCGCGGCATCACCTTCAAGCGCAACCCGAACTACTGGGGCCGGGACCTGGCCGTGCGGCGCGGCACGTTCAACTTCGCGCGCGTGGTCTACCGACTCTACAAGGACGAGACCGCCAAGCTGGAAGCCTTCAAGGCCGGCGAGTTCGACGCGATCGTCGAGTATCGCTCCAAGAACTGGGCGAAAAGCTACGTCGGCCCGCATTTCCGCGATGGCGAACTGATCAAGACCGATTTCCCGCACCGCAACGGCGCCGGTATGCAGGGCTTCGTCATGAACATGCGCAAACCGATTTTCCAGGACGTGCGCGTACGGCAGGCGCTGATTCTGGCGCTGGATTTCGAATGGCTGAACCGACAGCTGTTCTACGGGGCTTACAAGCGTCTGGATAGCTGGTTCTCCAATAGCGAACTGGCGGCCAGCACGACGTTTGATGGCAGGCCGGGCCCTGGCGAGATGAAGCTGCTGGAGCCCTTGCGCGCCGAATTGCCTGCCGAGGTTTTCGGCCCCGATGTGATTCAGCCGACGACCAATCCGCCGCGCTCGCTGCGCGACAACCTGCGCGAGGCCCGCCGCCTGCTGGCTCAGGCTGGCTGGACGTACGAGGACGGCGCGCTGCGCAATGCCAAGGGCGAGCCGCTGGTGTTCGAGTTCCTCGATGACGGCGGCGCCATGAGTCGGGTGATCACCACCTATGTACGCAACCTGGAGCGGTTGGGCATCGAGGTGCATCAGCGCACCACGGACTTTGCGCTCTACCAGAAGCGGCTGGAGGATTTCGACTTCGACATGGTGTCGATCCGCTTTCCGGACAGCCAGAGCCCCGGCAACGAGCTGCGCGACCGCTTTTCGGCGGAGGCCGCCGCCATGCCCGGGTCCGACAATCTGTTCGGGCTGAAATCGCCGGCCGTGGACAAGCTGGTCGACGCCGTGCTGCATGCCCACACCCGCGAGGAGCTGATCACCGCTGGCCGCGCGCTGGACCGCGTGCTGATGCATGGGTACTACATCGTGCCGAACTGGTACAGTGCATCGCATCGCGTGGCGTACCGCAAGGTCATGTCGTATCCGACGCGGCTGCCGTACTACTACACGGCGGAGGGCTGGATTCTCTCCAGTTGGTGGCGTAAAGATCTGACGCCGAAGACCCAATAAGCCACCACAGGGACTGGACGGCCATGATTGCCTACCTCCTCAAACGTATCTTGCTGATGATCCCGACGCTGATCGGCGTCATCACGCTCACCTTTGTCGTGATCCAGTTTGTGCCCGGTGGCCCGGTCGAGCAGATGATGCTCGAAATGAAAGGGCGGGGCGGTTCCGGCGAAGCCAGCGGCGGGGGTGCCGAATACCGCGGCCGGCGTGGCGTCGATCCTGAAAAAATCAAGGAGATCCAGGCGCTCTACGGTTTCGACAAGCCACCGCTCGAACGCTATTTCCTGATGCTCAAGCGCTTTGCGCGGTTTGACCTGGGGCAGAGCTACTTCCAGCACCGCAGCGTGTGGGAGCTGGTCAAGTCCAAACTGCCGGTATCGATCAGCCTGGGGCTCTGGACGTTCTTTCTGACTTATCTGATATCGGTGCCGCTGGGCATTTCCAAGGCAATCCGCGCGGGCAGCCGGTTCGACGTGATCAGCAGCATGGTGGTACTGGTCGGCTACGCGATTCCTGGCTTCGTGCTGGGCGTGCTGTTGCTGGTGTTGTTCGGCGGCGGCACGTTTGTCCAGTGGTTCCCGCTGCGTGGGCTGACTTCCGACGACTGGGAGCAGATGTCCATGATGGGCAAGGTGATGGACTATCTGTGGCACCTGGTGCTGCCGATTACGGCATCGGTGGTCGGCAGCTTCGCCGTGATCACCATGCTGACCAAGAACGCTTTCCTCGAGGAAATCCGCAAGCAGTATGTGCTGACCGCGCGCGCCAAGGGCCTGGCCGAACGCCGCGTGCTCTGGAAGCACGTGTTTCGCAATGCGCTGATTCCTCTGGTGACGGGCTTCCCGGCGGCTTTCATCGGCGCATTCTTTACCGGGTCCCTGCTGATCGAGACGCTGTTCTCGCTCGATGGTCTGGGTCTGCTGTCCTATGAAGCCGTATTGCGCCGCGACTATCCGGTGGTGCTGGGCACGCTGTACCTGTTCACGCTGATCGGGCTGGTAACGCGCCTGATTTCCGATGTCTGCTATGTGATGGTCGACCCCCGCATCCACTTCGAAGGGATGCATCGATGAAAGTCTTCTCCCGCGCTCCGGTCGCCGGCAACGGCCTGCCGCATTCGCTTTCGCCGCGCCAGCGTGCCTGGCAACGCTTCCGCCGCAACCGGCTGGGCTACTGGAGCCTGATCCTGTTCGTGGTGATCTTCGTGCTGAGCCTGTGTGCTGAGGTGTTGTCCAGCGATCGCCCGCTCGTGGTGCGCTACAAGGGGGAGTACTACTTCCCGATCGTCAAGATCTATCCGGAGACCACGTTCGACGGCGATTTCCCGACCCGGACCGACTACCTGGACCCGTTTATCCGCGAGCGGATCACGACGCATGGCAACTTTGCCGTGTTCCCGATCAACCGGTACTCGTACGATTCGCTGAACTACTTCGCCAAGGAGCCCAACCCGGCGGCGCCGTCGGCGGAAAACTGGCTTGGCACGGATGACCGCGGACGCGACGTGCTGGCGCGGCTGATCTACGGTTTCCGCGTGTCGGTGTTGTTCGGGCTGGCCTTGACGATTATTGGCGTGCTGATCGGCACACTGACTGGCGCGCTGATGGGCTTCTTCGGCGGGCGCTTCGACCTGTTCTCCCAGCGAGCCATCGAGATCTGGAGCTCCATGCCGGAGCTCTACCTGCTGATCATCTTCGCTTCCATTTTCGAGCCGAGCCTGGCGCTGCTGATCATCCTGCTGTCGCTGTTCGGCTGGATGGGTTTGTCCGACTACGTACGGGCGGAGTTCTATCGCAACCGGTCGCTGGACTACGTCAAGGCGGCGCGCGCGCTTGGGCTGTCCAATGTCCAGATCATGTGGCGCCATATCTTGCCAAACAGCCTGACCCCGGTCATCACGTTTCTGCCGTTCCGCATGAGCGCGGCCATCCTCGCGCTAACCAGCCTTGATTTCCTGGGCCTGGGCGTGCCGCCGACCACGCCGAGCCTCGGCGAGCTGCTGGCGCAGGGCAAGGGCAACCTCGACGCCTGGTGGATCTCGCTGTCCACGTTCGCGGTGCTCGTCATCACGCTGCTGCTGCTGACCTTCATGGGCGATGCCTTGCGCGATGCCTTTGACACGCGCCTGGGCCTGGCTCAGTTGCGCGGCCGTGTGGAACCCAAGGTGCCTGCCGCAACGCCTGCGGAGGCCGTGCAATGAGTCTTGCCGCGATGTTTCCAGACCCGGTGGCCGCACCGGCGCCAGGCACGCAACTGATGTGCGTCGAGCGGCTGTCCGTGACGTTCGGGGAGGGCGAGCACGCCACGCGCGCGGTGCGCGACATTAGCTTCGACCTGCGCGCCGGCGAGCGCTACGCGCTGGTGGGCGAGTCGGGGTCCGGCAAGACTGTCACCGCGCTCGCCATGCTACGGCTGGTGGAGGACGCGCGCTATCAGGGTGCCGTCCGTTTCGAAGGCAAGGATCTGATGCAGGTGTCCGATCGCGAAATGCGCGGCATCCGTGGATCAGAGATCGCCATGATCTTCCAGGAGCCGATGACGGCCCTGAACCCGCTCTACACCGTCGGCAACCAGATCGTGGAAACACTGGCGCTGCACGAAGGGCTGGACCGCCGCGCGGCGCGCGACCGGGCGATCGCGCTGCTGGAGCGCACCGGCATCAGCGATGCCGCCAACCGCTTCAACAGTTTTCCGCACCAGCTATCGGGTGGGCAGCGACAACGAGCGATGATCGCCATGGCGCTGGCCTGCCGGCCCAAGCTGCTGCTGGCGGACGAACCTACCACGGCACTGGACGTGACCATCCGCGCCCAGATCCTGGACTTGCTGCGCGATCTCCAGGCGGAGTTCGGCATGGCCGTGATGCTGATTACGCACGACCTGAATCTGGTGCGCGCCTTTGCCCAGCGCGTGGGCGTGATGGAAAAAGGCGTGCTGGTGGAGACCGGTGTCACGTCCGAGGTCTTTGCCAGCCCCAAGCATCCCTATACCCGCAAGCTGATCGACAGCCGGCCCAAGCGCGAAGTGCTGCCGCTGGTGCCGCTGGCGCCGGTGCTGCTGGAAACCGATGGGCTATGCGTCAACTACGCGAAGAAGCGCCCCGGGCTTGCCGGCTGGTTCATGAAAGAGCAGTTCGTGGCGGTCAAGGACGTCGATCTGCAATTGCGCGAAGGCGAGACCGTCGGCATCGTCGGCGAATCGGGCTCCGGCAAGACCACGCTGGCGCATGCAGTGCTGGCCCTGCAGCGCAAGAGCGGCGGCTCGATCCAGTTTCTCGGCAAGAGTTTCGATGCCTGCACGCACAAGGAGCGCAGTTCATTGCGGTCCCGGATGCAGGTGGTGTTCCAGGATCCGTTCGGCTCGCTGTCGCCGCGGATGACGATCGAGCAGATCGTGGGCGAGGGCCTGGCGCTGCATCAGCCGGGGCTGTCGCCCGAAGCCATGCGCGAGCGTGTCATCGAGGTGCTGCGCGAGGTGGGGATGGACCGGACGGCGCTTGGCCGCTACCCGCACGAGTTCTCGGGCGGTCAGCGGCAGCGGATCGCCATCGCCCGCGTGCTGATCCTGAAGCCGCAGGTGCTCGTCCTGGATGAGCCGACTTCGGCACTTGACGTTTCCATCCAGCAGCAGGTGCTGGCGCTGTTATCGCAACTCCAGCACAAGTACAACCTCAGCTATCTCTTTATCAGCCATGATCTGGCCGTCATCCGGGCCATGGCACATCGGGTCATCGTGATGAAGAACGGGGAAGTCGTGGAGTCGGGCGAAACGGAAACCGTGCTCGGCGCACCGCAGCATGCGTATACGCGCAAGCTGATGGCGGCTGCCCGGTTGGGGGCGGGTTGAATGATGTGCGTTGCAACACGCACGCGGCAGTCTGGCTAGCACATTCCGTTTATGCGGAATGCGAGAAAAGAGATGCGTTTTTTGCGCTACTTCATTGATTTGATGGCGCTTTCACGGGAATTTGTAACCATCTTTGACATGTCAAGGGTAGTCCTTTACCATCCCGCGATAACTATTTTTGGGGGTGGTTCGTCCGCCGCTTGCAGGCCTTTGGGAAGGCCACCTGTGCTCGCGGCTGGTGCAACTGTGCTGGCGTACTTTTTGCGTACGATCCGCCCTGATGTCTTTCGACTGTCCGGCAATGTCTGACATGCCGGTCAGAATAGTCCGATCATCAGGAGAACCAATGCAGCGAACGGTACTTCATTCCCTGGCGCACGCCGCCATTGGAATTGCCATTGCCTGCGGTGCGACTGTGTCGAATGGTGTGCTGGCGGATACGGTCTTCAAGGACCCCGACGCCCGGATCGATGCCCGCGCGGAACCGAGCGCGGATGCCCATCCGGAAGGCAAGCGTGGCTTGCTGTCGTCGGTCATGAATTCCACCAGCAACGTTGCCAGCAAGGCTGGCGACCTGGTCATGAACGCTCTGGGCCTGATTGGCGTGCGTTACCGCTTTGGCGGTAACAGCCCCGAATCCGGCCTGGACTGCAGCGGCTTTGTCCGCTACGTGTTCAATGACACCTTCGGCTTCATGCTGCCGCGCCGATCCGTAGAAATGAGCCAGGTGGGTACCACCGTGGCCGCCAACGACCTGCGTCCGGGCGACTTGGTGTTCTTCAACACCATGCGCCATACGTTCTCGCACGTCGGCATTTATATTGGCGACAACAAGTTCGTGCACGCGCCGTCCACCGGCAGCAAGATCCGTGTGGACGACATGCGCGCCACCTACTGGACGACCCGCTACAATGGCGCCCGCCGCATCGACGATTCGTCGCGCGGCTCGGCCAACAGTGGCATGGGCAGCATGGTGGAGACGCTCAAGCGTTTCGATCCGAATGCCCAAGGCCGGTCGCTTTATGGCGGCTGAGCCTGGCTGGGCCAGTAAGAAAAAGGACTGCTTCGGCAGTCCTTTTTTTCGTCCATGCGCCGTGGCGATGTGACATTTGAGACATATACCCCACTAAAGGGTGACATGCTCTGTCATCGAGGGTGACGCGTTCTGTCAGGCTTTGTCGCAATGATGTGACAACTATTGTTGGCCGGCATTTCGCGTTATTGCGTCGCGACCGTCCCCGTGGCGGCTGGACGGCCGCGCGCCGCGACGAGTTTTTCGCGGAGGGTGGTCAGCACTGCCGCCGTTGCCTGTTCTCCGGCCAGGATCGCGCGATTGCGCGCCGTGAAGTCGCTGCCGCCCATATCGGGCAGGTCGGGGCGGATCACGACGTCGGCCCGCGCCAGCGCCATCTTGTTGATCGACTGGCCCATGATGGCCGTGGTCTGCAGCAGCACGCCGCTCTGACCGCCATTCTTCTGGCTCGAGGGCTGGGCGGAGATATTCACGGCGATCACGAAGTCCGCTCCCATCTCGCGTGCCGAATCCACTGGAACGGGTTCTACAAGTCCACCATCCACATAGTCGTGCCCCTGAATCGAAACCGGCTGGAACACGCCGGGCACGCTGCTGGATGCGCGCACGGCCTGGCCCGTATTGCCGCGCCGGAACAGGATGCGCTCGCCGGTCTTGAGGTCGGTAGCCACGATGCCCAGCGGCAACTTCATCGCTTCGATCGGGCGATTCTTTACCAGCCGGTTGACATAGTTCTGCAGCGCCTCGCCCTTGAGCCAGCCGCCGAACTTGGTGCCGAAGGGCAGGGCCCAGTCGGCGATGGCGGCTTCGTCCATGGTCAGTGCCAGCTTGTTGAGCGTGAAGCCGTCCATGCCCGACGCGTAGAGTGCCGCGACCACGGAACCGGCGCTGGTGCCCGTGACAATGTCGGGCTGGATGCCTTGCGCCTCCAGCGCCTTGATCACGCCAATATGGGCGAAGCCGCGTGCGGCACCGCCACCCAGGGCCAGTCCGATGCGTATCGGGCGCGGCGGAATGGTGGCGACGGGTGGCACGGTGCCGGTCGTCGTCGGGAGCGTGGGAGTCGGCTTCGGGCCGGTGGAACAGGCAGCCAGCAGCATCGCCGCCGACGCGCCCAGGGCATTGCGCAGGAAGTGGCGTCGTTTCATCGAGGGTTGGGAATCGTCAGGAAGTGATGCCTCTGGCATCTGCGGGCCGTCGCCTTGCGTGCGGCTGAGTCTGAGACCGGTGGCAGCATAAATGATTCCTTGGCCGAAGGGGAGGCGGTCGGGGCGCTATAATGCCGCGTTAACCGAATCCGGCCTGCGCGCATCCGTGCGCGGGCCTTTTTGTTTCTCCCAGACATGACACAACGCGTCCGCACCCGCTTCGCGCCGAGCCCGACCGGCTTCATTCACCTCGGCAATATTCGCTCCGCACTCTATCCGTGGGCCTTTGCCCGCCGCATGAAGGGCGACTTCATCCTGCGCATCGAGGATACCGACGTTGAGCGCTCGTCCCAGGAAGCGGTCGACGTGATCCTGGAGAGCATGGCCTGGCTCGACCTCGATATCGACGAAGGCCCGTTCTATCAGATGCAGCGCATGGACCGCTATCGCGAAGTCGTGCAGCAGATGATGGACGCCGGGCTGGCGTACCACTGCTACATGAGCACGGAGGAACTGGACGCTCTGCGCGAAGCCCAGCGTGCGGCCGGCGAGAAGCCTCGCTATAACGGCTTCTGGCGTCCGGAGCCGGGCAAGGTTCTGCCCGAGCCGCCTGCTGGCGTACAGCCTGTGGTGCGCTTCAAGAACCCGATCGGCGGTAGCGTGGTCTGGGAAGACGGCGTGAAGGGCCGCATCGAGATTGCCAATGATGAGTTGGACGACCTGGTGATCGCCCGCCCGGATGGCACGCCTACGTACAATTTCTGCGTGGTCGTGGATGACCTCGATATGAAGATCACGCACGTGATTCGTGGCGACGACCACGTCAATAACACGCCGCGCCAGATCAACATCATCCGCGCGCTGGGTGGTGACGTGCCTGTCTACGCGCACCTGCCAACCGTCCTGAACGAGCAGGGCGAAAAGATGAGCAAGCGGCATGGCGCCATGCCCGTGACCGGCTATCGCGATGAAGGCTATCTGCCTGAGGCCGTGCTGAACTACCTGGCCCGCCTGGGCTGGGCGCATGGCGATGCGGAAATCTTCTCGCGCGAGCAGTTTGTCGAGTGGTTCGACCTGGAGCACCTGGGCAAGTCGCCGGCGCAGTACAACCCGGAGAAGCTGGCCTGGCTGAACAACCACTACATCAAGGTGGGCGACAACGCGCGTCTGGCCGAGCTGACGCGACCGTTCATCGAAGCACTGGGCGGCAAGGTGGAAGGCGCAAACCTGCCGGACGTGATCGCACTGGTCAAGGATCGCGCCAACACGCTGAAGGAAGTGGCCCAGACCGCGATCCTGTTCTATCGCGGCGAGCCGCAGCCGGACGCGGCATTGGTCGCCGAGCATCTGACTGACGAGATTCGTCCTGCGCTGCAGGCCCTGGCCACGCAACTCGCGGCGCTGCCCGAGTGGAAGCGTGAAGCCATCAGCGCGACGTTCAAGGCTGTGTTGGCCGAGTTCGGCTTGAAAATGCCCAAGCTGGCGATGCCGGTACGGCTGCTGGTGGCAGGACAGCTTCAGACGCCGAGCATCGATGCCGTGCTGGAGCTGTTCGGCCGTGAGGCTGTGCTGCGCCGCCTGGCCGTGGTGTAAAAAAGTGCGGAAAAGTCTCGGCGGGGGCTTGCGCTCCGACCGAGACTTCAGCATAATCTCGTTCTCCCCACTGCACGGCGAAAGCCAAGCGGACTGGCTGAAAGGCCGGAGAAGTTAGCGGAACGGGGGCTTGCAAAACGGTGTGGTTGCTTTATAATCGCCGCTTCGCCAGAAACGCAGTAAATCTGGTGATTAGCAAGTAGCAGTAAATGACAGCAACATTGGGGCTATAGCTCAGCTGGGAGAGCGCTTGCATGGCATGCAAGAGGTCAGCGGTTCGATCCCGCTTAGCTCCACCAAGTTTCTGTCCCCTTCGTCTAGAGGCCTAGGACATCACCCTTTCACGGTGAGTACAGGGGTTCGAATCCCCTAGGGGACGCCAGAAAAATGGACGTAATCAAACGTCCGCTTTGTCGTCCGGAGCGAAGCTCCAGATGGCAACCGACTATGGAGTGGTAGTTCAGTCGGTTAGAATACCGGCCTGTCACGCCGGGGGTCGCGGGTTCGAGTCCCGTCCACTCCGCCAAAACTGAACCCGCTTGGGTAATACCAAGCGGGTTTTTCTTTGGGTGAGAGGTGATTATCTGATAATCACTTCGCGGTTTTCTTCAGGCAATATGTTGCGTGTCGGGAGAATATCGATATATAATCGCAGCTTCGCGTCTGACGCGATTATGCAGTACCAAGGGGCTATAGCTCAGCTGGGAGAGCGCTTGCATGGCATGCAAGAGGTCAGCGGTTCGATCCCGCTTAGCTCCACCAGGATTTCGAGGCACCGACCCAGCAAAAAAGGTGCTTCAAGCTGAAAAAAGTCTGCTAGAATAGCCGACTTCGCAGCGCAGACGGAAACGTTGCAACAAGTTTCTGTCCCCTTCGTCTAGAGGCCTAGGACATCACCCTTTCACGGTGAGTACAGGGGTTCGAATCCCCTAGGGGACGCCAAAACAACAGAACGTAATCAGACGTTCAGTTTGTCGTCCGGAGCATCGCTCTGGATGGCACCGACTAAGGAGTGGTAGTTCAGTCGGTTAGAATACCGGCCTGTCACGCCGGGGGTCGCGGGTTCGAGTCCCGTCCACTCCGCCAAAACTAAGCCCGCATGGTGAAAGTCATGCGGGTTTTTCTTTTGTATTTTTGATTTAGGAGGCCCGGGTTTGCGAGGCCCGGGCTGCGGATTTGTTGGCCAGGACAACACACCATTGGTGTGGAGTCTTGCCCGCAACTAATGCGATGACGATTCGTCCCTGACCATCGCAGGCAACTTGCTGATCCGCATGAAATACCGGACCAGCAACGTTCCGGCCACCGCCAGGCTGACACTGTTCGCCAGCCAGAAGCCTGACGCGCCGCGCGTGAAGGCCGGCAGCGCCTCGATCAAGCCAAAACCCATCACGTAGCCGCCCCCGAGTCCCACGCCCCATAGTGACGCTGCATAGATAAGCGTCGGGATCAGTGCGATCTTGTAAGCACGGAGGATAAAGGCGCTCATGACCTGCACTGCGTCGAACGCTTGATAGAAGGCGACGAACAGCATCAGGGGCAGCGCCTTGGCCACCACAGCCGGATCCTTTGCATAGGCGTGCAGGAGCGGCTCGCGCAGGAGCCAGAGCAGGGCGCCCGTGACCAGCGCCAGCCCCGCGCCGAAACGGATGCCGCGCCAGGCGATGCGCCGTGCGCCGGCCAGATCTCGAGCGCCGATCGACTGTGCGACCAGTGTCGAGGTGGCAATCGAGAGCGATAACGGCATCATGTAAGCGACGGCACTGAGGTTTGCGATGATCTGGTGACCCGCCAGCGTCTCGGTGCCCATGCGCGTGATGAAGATCGACATCAGCGTGAAGGACGTGATCTCGATGAGGTACGTGAGCCCCATCGGCACGCCCAGCCGTAGCAGCGGACGGACCTTCTCCCACTTCGGCCATTCCCAGCCGGCAAAGATCGCTAGCGGCTGGTAAGCCGCGCCATGCCGCAGGATCATCAACCCGGCGATGCACCAGACCCAGCTGATCAGCGACGATGCCAGTGCGCAGCCCGGACCGCCCATCGGTGCCACTCCGAAGCCGCCATGAATGAACCAGGCGTTGAGCGGGATCTTGATGGCCAGCCCCGCCAGTTGCAGGACCGTCACCATGATCGGCCGCGACAGCGCATTGTTCAGCGCCATATAGATACGGAAGCCCAGCGCGGCCGGTAGCCCGAACGCGACGATATGCAGGTAGCGGGAAGCCTTCTCCACCAGCTCGGGCGGTGCCTTGGCAAATGCAAGCAATGGCTCGGGGAACAGTAGCAGCAGCATGCCGGGGATCGCCAGCGCCAGGCCGAGCCATGCGGCCTGGCGGACTTCACTGCCGATTTCTACCGTGCGTCCCGCACCGTAGAGCTGCGCGGCGATGGGCGCCAGTGCCTGCAGCACGCCCATCAGGCTGATATAGACCGTGATGTAGATGGACCCGCCGAGGCCAACCGCGGCAAGGTCTGCCGCGGAGGCACGGCCGGCCATGACCGTATCGATGACACCGAAGGCCACCACGGCCAGTTGGCCAACCAGGACCGGTGCGGCCAGGTTGGCAATCCGACGAATATCCTGCAGCGCGCTGCTCATTGTTCTTGTCAGGTGGGAGGGGTCCCGCGTGCGCAGGCGGGATGAGGGGCGACTGCCCGGATCAGGGCTGGGGCGGCAGACGGCGCGGCAACGTGGGGTGCGGCGCCGTAATGCGCGACGTATCCACCAGCCGGTACATGCGGAAGCGTTCGTCGCGGTCCGCCGGTCGGCGGCCTTCCCAGATCAGGCGCCATTCAAAATGGGAGATGCTGCTCGGTGTGCCGTAGTCGACGGCATCGTGCCGCAGCAGCACATCGCAGCCATCGCTCGGACCGCCAAAGCGGATGTGGCCGAAGAACGCGAACGACGCGAGCTGGGCATCGCCCATGCGGATCGGCTGCACACACGTATAGGTCGAGGGGAGTGCCATTGACGCGGCCTGTGCGACATCGCGATAGGTCTTGCCGTAGTTGATCGACGGCAGCCACAGCGTCATGGCGATGACCCACATCAGCGTCGTGCCTGCAGCGGAGATCACCACCGGACGCCAGATCTGCTTGGGCGCGCGCGAGAGGCGCCAGCGCACGATCAGCACCCAGGCCAGCGTGACGGCCAGTGCGATGGCCACCGCGCTGATCGTAAACGTGTGCTGGAAGCCGGGAATCAGACGGAACACATTGTTGGCAATACGTGGCGGCCAGCCCGTGGTCTTGGCGATCCACATGAACCAGACGAAGCCGCCGAAAATCGTGAAGAACAACAGGGCAAACCAGTCGATCGCATTGATCGCGCCGCGCGTCAGCGTGGGCAGGGCAAATGCAGCCAGAATCGCCATCGGCGGTAGCAGCAGGATGAACTGCACGTCGCCGGGATTGCGTTGCAGCACCAGCAGCAAGAACAGCATGGCCAGGATCGACAGCGGCAGCGTCACGTGGGGTGCGCGCCGCATGCCGCGCCACGACAACCACGCCCAGGCGGCAATTGGCCAGACGGGCCAGGCAAAGAGGAAGAAGTTGCGGGCAATGAAGCCGATGGTGAATACCGACGGCGCGCCATACGTACGGCGGTCGTAGCGCGACCATTCACGGATGTAGGTCACGCCGTTGATGGAATCGCTGGCGCCGAAATAAACGGCAGCCATCCAGGCCATGACGATCACCAGCGCGATCGGGAGCCCGATCCCCATCAGGCGCTTCAGCGGCACCGGCTTGCAGACCGCACCCGCCACCAGTGTTGCGGCCAGCAGTGCCGCCCCCAGGATCGGGCCGCTGGCCAGGACCAGCGCGCCCAGGCCTGCGCCAAACCACAGGCTGCCCTGTACGGGCTTGTCGAGGCTGCGCACCATCCCGTACAGCATGAAGGCGATGAAGCAGACCTGGCCGACCTGTGCTGTGGTCTCATGACCGCGCATCGCCAGACCGACGCAAGCCAGGAAGATCAGCAGCGCGCCGTCCGCCAGGGCGCGGCCATAGGATCGCGCATCGGGCTGGCCTCCGAAGGCGAATGCGAACGGCTGCACCTCATCGCGCCGGCCGAGCAGATAAGTCGTGTACCAGATGAATGCGCACGTCGCGAAATAGAACAGCGCCGTGGCGATGCGCGAGGCGTCGGGTGCGCCGAGCCAGCCGCCGAACAGCCGGATCATGATGCCGCCGACCCAGAACACGAGGGGGCCGTCCTCGCTGAAGGGACGGCCGACGATATTCGGCATCAGCCAGTCCTGCACGCCGCCGGTGGCCAGTTGCCACATCACGCCGAAGCCCGCCGCGTCCTCGTTTTTCCAGGGGTCGCGGCCAAACAGGCCGGCCAGTCCGTAGATGATGCAGATCGCCAGCAGCAGCGCACGGGGCAGAGCACCGGTGGCGGCGGCGGTCAGGTGGACGGGAGAGGTCTTGGCTTGACTCATCGGCAGGTGGGATCAGGCATGTGGCCATTCATGCGGCCACAAATGCAAAGAGGCAGCCGATGCTGCCTCTTTGTCAGGTCGCGCGCCGCAGGAGCATCCGTCCTGGCGTGCGCGGCAGTCGCTCGGAAAGCGTGCGCGATTACTTCTTGATCGCGCTCAGCTTGCTGCCGAACTTCTGGCGGAACTTCTCGACGCGGCCGGCCGTGTCCATGATCTTCTGGGTGCCGGTGTAGAACGGGTGCGATTCCGACGACACTTCGATCTTGGCGAGCGGGTAGGTCTTGCCTTCGTGTTCGATCGTGTCCTTGGTCTGGATCGTCGAGCGGGTCACGAACTTGAAGTCGTTCGACACGTCGTGGAACAGGACTTCGCGGTAATTCGGGTGAATGCCTTCTTTCATGGTGCTTCCTTTCAGGTTGGGTAGCCAGTTCGCTGGGTGTGCCGGTCGCGCTGATGCTTGCGGCGAGCGAACCACTTGCCGATAACGGGCAAACCGGGATTATGGCAGAAAAACAAAGACTTGGGTAAGGAGACGCGCGATATCGCCCGGACGCGACACTAGTGGGCAACGGCATCTTACGCATCACTTTTTCGCCGGATCCTGCCGGTAAAACGTGGCGAGCGCGTCATAGAGCGCGGGCCAGTGCTGATGCAACCCTCCTGGTTCGACGAAAAATGTCTCGGACGCCACCGCGAAGAACTCGCTCGGCGCTTCGCAGCCGTAGGGATCGATGACGCGCAATCGAGGCGGCAGGCGGGCCGGATGGTCCCAGGCGGAATCGGGCAGCGCATCGCAGGCCTCGGCAAACGCATCGTACTCGCTCAGGAGCGTTTCGGCCCATTGGGCGGCATCCACGCCGGGATGCAGCACGCGCGAAAACGGCGGTACACCGTCGGGCTCCCCGTCCAGCATGTCGAGCTTGTGCGCAAACTCGTGAATCACCACGTTGTACGCATCGGCTGTCAGGCCGTCAGCGTCAAGGCCCGCGCCGGGCGATTTGACGTCCTGCCAGGACAGGATCACGGGGCCGTGCTCCCAGGCTTCGCCACTGGCTTCCTCCTCCACGCCGTGCACCAGTCCGATATCGTCCTCGACCGTTTTGCGGATCAGGAACTCGCCCGGATAGAGCACGATGCCGTGCCAGCCGCGATACCACTCGATACCGAGTTTCAGGATTGGCACGCAGGCCTGGACGGCCACGCTGACCACCATCTCGTCGGTCAGCGGCAGGTCATGCGCGGTGGAGTATTCCTTGCTGGCGATGAATAGCGTGGCCAGTTCACGCAGCGCGGCCAGGTCGTCGGCATCGTAGCGTTGCACGAAGGGCAGGGCTGCTACCGTGCGCGTCCACAATTCGTCCGGAATCGCATAGTGCTCGAGCTTGCGGGCCCTGGATCGTGCGCGCAGGAAGCTGGTCAGTTTGCCAAACATGGTCTCGCGAAAGAGGAAACAAAAAAGGCGCACCCAAGGGTACGCCTTCTTGCTGTGCAGGACTAGCTGCGAGGGTCAGCCACCCCGACGCATCATGTCGAAGAACTCCGCGTTGTTCTTCGTCGGCTTCATCTTGTCCAGGATGAATTCCATGGCCTGTACTTCGTCCATGTCCGAGATGAACTTGCGCAGGATCCAGATCTTCTGGAGGATTTCCGGCTTGATCAGCAGTTCTTCGCGGCGCGTGCCCGACTTGTTCAGGTTGATGGCCGGGTAGACGCGCTTTTCCGCCAGACGGCGTTCCAGGTGCACTTCCATGTTGCCGGTGCCCTTGAACTCTTCGTAGATCACGTCGTCCATGCGGCTGCCCGTTTCGATCAGCGCGGTGGCGATGATGGTCAGCGAGCCGCCTTCTTCCAGATTCCGCGCGGCGCCGAAGAAGCGCTTCGGACGTTGCAGCGCGTTGGCGTCCACACCGCCAGTCAGCACCTTGCCCGATGCCGGCACCACCGTGTTGTAGGCGCGCGCCAGACGCGTGATCGAATCCAGCAGGATCACCACATCGCGCTTCAGTTCCACCAGGCGCTTGGCTTTCTCGATGACCATTTCAGCCACCTGCACGTGGCGGATGGCGGGTTCGTCAAACGTGGACGCCACCACTTCGCCGCGCACGGAGCGCATCATTTCGGTCACTTCTTCCGGGCGCTCGTCGATCAGCAGCACGAAGAGGTCCGCTTCCGGATGATTGTTGGCGATGGCATGCGCCACGTGCTGCAGCATCACGGTCTTGCCGGATTTCGGCGATGCCACCAGCAGTGCGCGCTGGCCACGGCCGATCGGGGCGATCATGTCGATGATGCGGCCGGTGATGTTTTCCTCGGCGCGGATGTCGCGTTCGAGGATGAGCGGCCGGTTCGGATGCAGCGGCGTCAGGTTCTCGAACATGATGCGGTTCTTCACCGCTTCGGGCGGCTGCCCGTTGACCTTGTCCACCTTGACGAGTGCGAAGTAGCGCTCGCCATCCTTCGGGGTGCGCACTTCACCTTCGATCGAGTCGCCGGTATGCAGGTTGAAGCGGCGGATCTGCGAGGGGCTGATGTAGATGTCGTCCGTGCTGGCCAGGTACGACGTTTCCGGCGAGCGCAGGAAACCGAAGCCATCGGGCAGAACTTCCAGCGTGCCGTCTCCGTAGATGGTTTCGCCCATCTTGGCGCGCTTCTTCAGGATCGCAAACATCAGTTCCTGTTTGCGCATCCGTTGTGCATTGTCGATCTCGAGCGTTGCCGCCATTTCGAGAAGCGCAGACACGTGAAGCGATTTGAGTTCTGTCAGGTGCATAGACGAGGGGTACAGAAGGGCCCGGACGGGCAAGACCTAAGGGACGGGGGAAAGAATGAGCGAACGCTCGGGGAAGTTGTTGGTGGCATCTTAGCACAATCCGGCCGCAGCGCCAGGGCTGGCGCGCATAGGCCGGATTGTGGTTGCCGGGGTGCCGCGCCTGGCGGGCCCCGGCGGGCGGCGGATTACAGGTTGCCGTCCAGGAACGCGGTCAGCTGCGACTTCGACAGTGCGCCAACCTTCTGTGCAGCCGGCTCGCCGTTCTTGAACAGGATCAGCGTGGGGATGCCGCGAATGCCGAACTTGGCCGGCACTTGCTGGTTCTCGTCGACGTTGATCTTGGCGATCTGCACCTTGTCGCCGTAGTCGCGCGCAACTTCGTCCAGGATCGGGGCGATCATCTTGCAAGGACCGCACCATTCGGCCCAGAAGTCCAGCAGGACGGGCTTGTCGGACTTGAGGACGTCGGACTCGAAAGATGCGTCGCTCACATACTTGATTTGTTCGCTCATGGCGGAAAACCTCTGGTTTCGCTCAGTTTATGTTGAAGGCTGGAAACTGCTAATGGGCCGAACCGCTACCATACACGAGATTCCGCGGCTTCGCCGGACGGCACTTTCATGGGAAGAGCCACCGCCTTTGTCGCCGGTATATTACCAGTTTGACGGATTTCAAGACCCTCGCGAGGGACGCTTCCGGCAGGGCTGCGGCGTTGGTGACCATTGTGCCGCCAGGGCGCTGCCGGTGCCGAAGTTTGTATTAATCGTGCCAAGAGTCTGGCTCAATTGACCAGTACTCATTTGGGTTATTACGGAGCGGGATTTCCCTGAAATTGGCGGCGCGTGCATGATCTAGAATGCACTTTGCGAGGCGCCACATTTTTAGGGGCGATCGGCGCGCGTAGAATGATAAATGACGCGTACGCCTTTGCCCGCCCTTCGGATCGGCGGAGCGTTGGCGGCGGATATCGGCGGGACAGGTTGTCTCGCGATATGCCGCGACAGGCGCTGTTTCGTCACCCGTTTTCACCCAGCCGGGGCAACCACCAAGGCCATCGATCATGACTTCAGAATCCCGCAAGCCCACCCCGCCCGAAGACGAGCAGTCTCCGGATGTGGACCACCTGAGCGACGCGCTGGAGCATCTCAGCAGCGCGGTCGAGACCAACAGCATTGCCACCGGCGCTGCGCGGGGACTTGTTTACAGTGTGATGGAAACCCTCGGCACCCTGATAGGGGACCCCGACCTGCCGGAGCATGCCCGCTCCGGCTATGAGGGACTGCTGGAAACCGCGCGCGAACTGCGCGCCCGGCTCGACCGGGGGGATCACTGAGCCCGGCCATCCTGCCGAGGGCCCCGGGTTGCCCTCGGATCGCTGAGCATTCCTGTCGCCTTGCTGCGCCGCGTCGCGCGGCAAGGTCTAGCCTGACCTTGCGCGATGCGTCGCGCCACCCATGACCCGGCTTTCCTTTTCTCCCGGCCCCTCTTTCCTGGAGCAGGCCGCCACGGCGACGTGGTATTTCCTTGATCGTTGCGGTCCGGCGGCAGCCGGCGCGCATGTGGTCGTGCCCACGGCCGCGCAGATTCCCGGCGTGCGCGCGGCGCTCGACGCCGCTGCGCGGGCCGCGGGCCAGCCACGGCTGCTGCCGCGCGTGCTGACGCTCGGCCACTGGCTGCTGGACCTGCCACCCGATCTGGCCGCCGAGCCCACCCTCGTGCGTAGTCATGCGGCGCGTTTGCTTGCGGTGCAGCAGGCGATCCGCGCGCAGGACTGGCTGCGCCAGGCATTCGGTGCGCAGACAGAGGGCGCGGCCTGGGGCCTGGCGCAGACGCTACTGTCCATCAGCGACGAGCTCAGCGCACGTTGGCTCGAGGACGCGGCGATCCGTGATGACGATGACATCGATGGCGATGACCGCGCCGCCTTGCTGCAAGGTGCGTTGCAGCGGACATACGCGCATCTGTCCGAGCGTTTCCTCGGACAGGAGGCGCAGATCGTGCTGGCGTTCTGGCAGATGCTGTCGGGCCCCGACGATCCGCTACCGGCCCGCCGGCGTGCATTGCAACGGCTGGCGCTGCAGGTGGCGGGGCCAGTGATCTGGATCGGCCCGACGCCACCGGAGCCGATCGAGGCCACGTTCCTGATGCAGGCCGGCGAACAAATGCCGACGCTGGAGATCGGTTACGACTGGTCGGGCGGATCGCATGACGCCGATTCCGGGCCCGACTGGTATGGCACGTTGCTCGCGCTATGGCCCGAAGCGCGTCGCGTGGATGCGGAGGTTGCCTCGGCGGAAGACGGCGACACGCAGCCGTCGATGCCGAATCCGGTGCCATCATTCACACCATCGCTTCCGGCCACGCTGCCGGAAAGCCGGCCGAGGATTCGGGTGATTGGCAGCGCGCGTTTCGAGGACGAGGCCGCGGCCGCGGCCGACCAGCTTGTTCAGTGGCTCAACGAAGGCCGCCGCCACGTCGCGCTGGTCGCCCATGATCGCGTGGTGGCCCGCCGCGCGCGCGCCTTGCTGGCCCGCGCCGGTGCGCCGGTACGCGACGAAACCGGTTGGAAACTATCCACGACGCGCGCCGCCGCCGCGCTCATGCGCTGGTTTGATGTGCTCGCCCGTGATGGCGACACGTCGGCCTTGCTGGACTTGCTGAAGAGTCCGTTCTGCCTGCCGGCCTTCGAAAACCGTGGCGCAGCCATCGCGCTGATGGAGCGCCAGATTCGCCGCGACGGCATCAGTGGCGGCTGGGCACGCCTGCGGCATCTGTTTGCCGAACGGAGCACCACCGTGCGGGCCGATGCGGCGACGCCGGGCACGCCCGATATCACCCCCGATGCCGCGACCGATGTGGCAGCTGACACCGTGCAGCAGACGCGCGCCGCCGCACGCGCCCTGATTGCGATCCTCGCCGACGAGGCCTCCGCCTGGCCGCGGGGTGCTGCGCAAAAGCCGCTGACCGTCTGGCTGGAGCGCCTGGACGCGATGCTGGATACGCTGGCCATGCGCACGGCGCTGGCCGAGGACGATGCCGGCCGACAGCTTCTCGATGCGCTGGCCCGGCTGGCCGATCTGCCTGGCGACGAGACGGGCGCGCATGCGACGCTCAGTCAGCAGGAGTTCCGCGCGATGCTGTCCGCGCTGCTGGAATCGGTTGCCTACAAGGAACCCTCCGCGCCGGATGCGTCGCGGATCACGATCCTGCCGTTGAACGGTGCGCGGATGCGTCGGTTCGACGGCGTGGTGGTGGTCGGCTGCGACGATGCGCAACTGCCGTCCAGCGCCGCCGAGCTGATGTTCTTCTCGAACCAGATGCGGCGCGAACTTGGGCTCGAAGACCGCGAGGCGCGTTTCGCCCAGCAAGCGCGCGATCTGGCCGAGGTGCTGCTGAACAATGACGATGTGGTCATGACGTGGCAGCGCTTTGGCGGCAGGGGGGAGCCGCACCATGTGTCGGGCTGGATCGAGCGGCTCTCGGCTTGCTGCGCGCGCGCTGGCGCGCCGATCGAGGCCAATGCTGCGCCCTGCCTGCACGAGACGTTCGCGCGGCCCGGCTACATGCCCGCACCCGCCGCGCCGGAGCGCGTGCCGGCTCGCTGGAGCGCGCAGGCGTACAACATGCTTCGTCGATGCCCGTATCAGTTCTTTGCGGGCCGCATGCTCGGGCTTGCCGGGCTGGAGGCCGTCAACGACGACCTGGAGAAGCGCGACATCGGCAATCTGCTGCACCGCGTGCTGCTGCAATATCACGAGGAAATGCACGCCTCGGACGAGCGCGATGCCGAACGCCGGCTGGCGCGTCTGCGCGAGATTTCGGATGACGTCTTCGGTGCGCTGATGGCCGATGACGGCAACGCGATCGGCTACTACCGTCGCTGGTGCGAAGTGCTGCCCTCGTATGTCGCATGGCAGATCGCACGCGAGGCCGAGGGCTGGCACTGGCGCGGTGGCGAGATGGATGTCAGCGTGGATGTGGCGATGCCGGACGGCGTGCCACTGCGGCTCGCGGGCCGGATCGACCGGGTCGACAAGGGGCCGGATGGCGCGCACGCCGTGCTCGACTACAAGACGCAGCCCGCCAGCCGCTTGCGGCGCAAGGCCGGCGACCCCGAGGAGGATTGCCAACTGCCGTTCTACGGCCTGTTGCGCGCCGATGCCGTGGCCGGCAGCTGGGTCGCGCTCGAAGGCGTGAAGCTCGGCGGCAAGGACAGTTCGCCGGGCGCGCAACGCGAGGTAGATATGCCTGAGTTCCAGGCCACCGTGACCTGGCTCGAGCGTCAGCTACGCAATGACGTGGGCCGCTTGCGCCAGGGGGCGAGGCTCCCGGCATTCGGCGATGCCGCCGCCTGTACTTATTGCGAAGCCCGCGGCCTGTGCCGCAAGGGTTTCTGGGAATCCACCGCCTTGCCCGATCTGCAGTCATGACCGAAGTTCACGCCTACCTCCGCGATGGCCAGCCCGTTGGCGAAGGTGATTTCACGCGCGCCGCCTGCGACCCCGGTCGATCGGTGGTGGTGGAAGCCTGCGCCGGCAGCGGCAAGACGTGGCTACTGGTGGCGCGGCTGGCGCGCCTGCTGCTGGCCGGTGCCGCGCCGCATGAAGTCCTGGCCATCACCTTCACGCGCAAGGCGGCCGAGGAGATGCGCGAACGCCTGCTGGAAGTGCTGTCCCAACTGGCCAGCGGCACCGACGAGGCCGTGCTGGCCCAGTTGGAGATGCGCGGAATGACGCCAGATGCGGCGCGTGCCGCGCTGCCCCGTGCGCGCGGCCTGCATGCGCAGGTGCTGGCGTCGCCGGGCCGGATGGCCATCGACACTTTCCACGGCTGGTTCGGCACGCTGCTGCGCGGCGCGCCGCTGGCGTCGGGCATCGTGCCGGGTGCGTCGCTGCGCGAAGATGCGCTGCGCATGAAGCGCGAGGCGTGGGCTCCTTTCTGGCGCGCGCTGGCGCAACCGCAGTACGCGGATTTGCGCGAATCCTATGAACAGCTCGTCGACGCCATCGGCGAATTCCAGGCACGCGGGCTGCTCGACCGGATGTTCCATGCCCGCAGCGAATGGTGGGCGATGCGCGAGGCCGGCAGCCCGGCTGCCATGCTGGCCAGGGATCTTGGCGACGACGCGACGACCGACGTGCTCGTCGATGCGCTCTGTGACGACGGCTGGCTCGAAGATTGCGCGCAGATGGCCAGGCTGCTGGGCGAGGGCGGCAAGACGGAGCAGGGGCATGCCGCGCGGCTGGTCGATGGCTTGATGGCGATCCAGTCCTGGCGCGAGGCCGGTCGTGCGCCGGGCGATCCCGCCACGCAGGCGTTCAGCCTGCTGCGCGCGGCATTCTTCACCGCAGCCGGCGAGCCACGCGCCATGCGCCGCACGACGGCGCTGGTCAAGGCAGCCGGAAGTGAAGCCGCCGTCGATACCCTGCTGGAGCGGCACGCCGGTCACTGCACCCGACTGGACGAGATCGCCGCGCGCCGCTGCGAGGCCACCGTGCTGGCGGTCAACCTGGCGCTGTATCGTCTTGGCGACGCGCTGCTGGAACGTTACCAGCACTACAAGAGCGAGCAGCGCGCGATGGATTTCGCGGACCTCGAATGGCTGGCCGCCAGGCTGATGGCCGACGAGGAAACCGCCACCTATCTGCAGGTGCGGCTCGATGCGCGATATCGCCACCTGCTGCTTGACGAGTTCCAGGACACCAACCCGCTGCAATGGCGCATCCTGCAGGGCTGGCTGGCCGGCTATCAGGGCCTGGGCGGCAAGCCGACGGTGTTCCTGGTCGGCGATCCCAAGCAGTCGATCTATCGCTTCCGACGCGCGGACGCCCGCCTGTTCGGTGCCGCCAGCGAGATGCTGCAGGCGGATTTCGGCGCGACCGTGCTGCGCACCAATCGCACGCGCCGGAACCGGCCGGAGGTGCTCGACTGGGTCAACGCGGTGTTCGATCACGCGCGTGCCGAGGGCCGCTATTCGCTGTATGAAACGCAGACCACGGCTCTGAAGGAACCCGGTGGGCCGGTGTGGTTGCTGCCGCTCGTGGAGGAGCCAGCGGAAGCGGCGCGTGAGGACGCACCGGAAGCCGATGGCCATCGCGACACGCTCACGCAGCCGCGCACCCATCAAGGCGATTCGCTGCGGCTGGAAGAAGGGCGGCGCGTGGCGGCGTGGCTGCGCTACATCCGCGACAACGTGCCGGTGCGCGAAGGCGATACCTCGCGGCGGGCGATCTGGCGCGACATGCACCTGCTGGTTCGCCGCAAGACTCACCTGGCCGACTACGAACGGGCCCTGCGCGAAGCCGACATCCCTTGCCTGAGCCCCCGGCGCGGCGGATTGCTCACGACGCTGGAAGCCCTCGACATCTCGGCATTGCTGGCGTTCCTGATGACGCCGGAGTCGGATCTCGACCTGGCCCACGTGCTCAGGAGCCCGATTGTCGGGGCGACCGACGATGACCTGATCCTGCTGGCCGGCATGGAAGGCGAGGGCGGCTGGTGGGCGCGCATCGAGACCGTCGGCCTGCCCGCCAATGTCTCCGACGCGCTGCGCAGCGGCGTGGGGCGGCTGCGCGCATGGCTGGCGCTGGCACCGCATCGGCCCGTGCACGACCTGATCGACCAGATCTATCACCACGGCGAGGTGCGCCGCCGCTATGCGGAGGCGGCCCCGGCGGCCATCCGCGAGCAGGTGCTGGCCAATCTCGATGCGTTCCTGAAGCTGTCGCTCGATCTCGACGGTGGTCGCTATCCGAGCCTGCCGAAGTTTATCGATGAACTGCAGGAGATTCGCCGTGGCGACGAGGATGAAAGCCCCGACGAAGGCGGCATGGGCGAAGGCGTGGAAGACACGGAAGCGGAGCCCGAGGACGACGGCGACAACCAGCTCGACGCGGTGCACATCCTGACCGTGCATGCGGCCAAGGGGCTGGAAGCGCCGTTCGTGGTGCTGCTCGACGCCAACCACAGCGACCCGGCGGCGGACCGGGGCGGGATCCTGGTGGACTGGCCGCCCACGGCGCATGTGCCGACGCATTTCTCGGCCTACGGCAAGCGCAGCGAACGCGGTCTGGCGCGCGCGCACTTGTTCGAGGCGGAGGCGGCGTTGGCGGACCGCGAAAACTGGAACCTGTTGTATGTGGCGATGACGCGCGCGCAACAGGGGTTGCTGGTCAGCGGCGTGAAAGGACGCACCAGCAAGGCGGAGAAGGACAGCGCGCCGGCAGCGGAGATCGCGGGAAGCTGGTATGTGCGGCTGGCGGCGGCGGGCGTGGGCGACGAGTTGACGGCGTATCCGGAAGCCGATGTCTCGCCCGAGGCGGCTGCGCTGGCGCCGGCCAGCGAGCGCGTGCGCTACGCGGACTTCCGGCTGCGCTATCGGGATGCCGCGATGATCGTCGATGACGAGGTGTCTGCGGGTGGGGAAGGTGACGTGCCGGAAGACGAGGGCGTCGTGTTCGACGCGACCGCGGCGGCGCACGGCGAGCTGGTCCACGCCTTGCTGGAGCGGGTCACACGCTATCCGGAGGCATTCGGCGTGGTGCCTGATGTGGCCACCGTCATGCGTTGGTTCCCGCTGGCGGGTGCCGGGGCACCCCAGGCGCGTGAGCGCTGGCAACAGCAGGCCGAAGCCGCGGTGGACGACGTGCGCGCGATGCTGTCGGCGCCAGCCCTGCGTCCACTGTTCTTCCCGGAGGCGGCGGCATCGGCGCGCAATGAGGTGGAGTTGTACGACGGACGCGGCCGGCTGCTGCGGATCGACCGGCTTGTGGAATTCGAGGACCGCGTCGTCATCATCGACTACAAGCTGCGGCTGTTGCCGCAGGAGCATGCATCGTATGGCGCCCAGCTCGCGCGCTATGTGGCGGCGGTGGGGCCGATGTTCCCCGGCAAGCGGATCGAAGCCGGCGTGGCGACGGCGGCGGGCGAGTGGATCGACGCGGGCAGTCTGCGGGCGGCGCAACGGCCGATGTCGGGCATGCAGCAGGGCTCGCTATTCTGAACAGGGCGGGGCGCTGAGCGGCACCGGCAGGGCCGGGTGTCGCGGACATCGCGCCTTGCTACGCGCGGTTGCCCATTTGGGCGCAGAATAGTCGCGTTCCGGGTGAGTGCCGGGCGAGTCCTGCTGGGGTGCGTTGGGGCTGTGTGGCGAATCCGTCGACGATATCCGTCACGCCGGGCGATAGCGGCAGTGCGTGCATTGTTCGGGGGAAACGCAGAAGGGGTGAGGAAGGAATAAGGGGGACGAGCCTGACCCTCGGCACTGGCGGAAAACGGCTGTGGCTGCTTCGTTCCCGACCTGACCAGGTTGACCGCGCCACCATGCGAGGAGGCCCGTCCGACCGGCATTGTAACGCAACCCGGGAAGCCGTCACGAAATTAGTTGTAATGCGAGTGGTTAAGCGCGTTGTTTGGTGAATTGTTTGATCTCACGCAGGCTCGTCGCAAACCTGTGGCTGGCAGCATGGCGGGCTGCATTGGTTGCTCCGACCCGTGCCGGCGACTTGGCGCGTGCGATGCCAATGCCGAATCGTTCTCATCTTGATGAGCCAGGACATGAACGCAAACGACCAGATCATACGTGGCGCACTCGCGCCGCAAGACATTTCCACAGAAGTACTGCTTGAAAAATATGCGAAGGGCGAAGAGCGGACCGCCGCCGACGTGCGCCAGCGCGTGGCGCGCGCCCTCGCCGAGGCCGAACCCGTCGACAAGCGTGAGGCATGGGCCGCACGCTTCCTCTGGGCCCTGGAAAACGGCTTCGTGCCAGCCGGACGGATCAACTCCGCCGCGGGCACCGGCATCCAGGCCACGCTGATCAATTGCTTCGTCCAGCCCGTGGGCGATTCGGTATCCGAATCGCGTGATGGCAAGCCGAGCATCTACACCGCCGTGGCCCAGGCCGCGGAGACCATGCGGCGCGGCGGCGGCGTCGGCTATGACTTCTCTTCGATCCGCCCCGGCGGGGCGCTGGTGCGTGCCACGCATTCCCGCGCATCGGGGCCGGTGTCCTTCATGAAGGTGTTCGATGCATCGTGCGCCACCGTGGAGTCCGCCGGCGCGCGGCGCGGCGCGCAGATGGGCGTGCTCCGCTGCGACCATCCGGACATCGAGAGCTTCATCCACGCCAAGGACCGGGGTGACCTGACCAACTTCAATATCTCGATCGGTGTCACGGACGCCTTCATGGAGGCCGTCGAAGCCGATGGCGAGATCGAACTGGTCCACGAGGCCGAGCCAGGCATGGACGTGATCGCGGCCGGTGCCTACCGCCGCGACGACGGCCAGTGGGTCTACCGGCGCGTGCCGGCACGCCGGCTCTGGGACCAGGTCATGCAGGCGACGTACGACCATGCCGAGCCCGGCATCCTGTTCCTCTCCCGGATCAATGCCGACAACAATCTCTATTACTGCGAGCGAATCGAAGCCACCAATCCGTGCGCGGAACAACCGCTGCCATCGTACGGTTGCTGCTGCCTGGGGTCGATCAACCTGACGGGCTTCGTACGCCAGCCGTTCACGGCGCAGGCGAGCTTCGACTTCGAGGCGTTTGCCGAAGTGGTGCGAGTGTCCACACGCATGCTCGACAATGTCCTCGACGTTACCTTCTGGCCGCTGCCCGAACAGGCGGCCGAGGCCGCGGCCAAGCGTCGCATTGGCCTGGGCTTCCTGGGCCTGGGCAGCGCATTGGTAATGCTGGGCCTGCGCTACGACACCGACGCGGCGCGCGAGCTAGCTGGCCGGATCGCCGAAGCCATGCGCGACCATGCCTATCTGGCGTCGACGGAACTCGCCGACGAAAAGGGCAAGTTCCCGCTGTTCGATGCCGACGCCTACCTCCGTGGCGGTTTCGTCGCCCGCCTGCCGGAGTCCGTGCGGGATGTGATCCGCGAACACGGCATGCGCAATTCACACCTGTTATCGATCGCCCCCACTGGCACCATCACGCTGGCGTTTGCCGACAACGCCTCCAACGGCATCGAGCCGGCGTTCTCGTGGACCTACAGCCGGCGCAAGCGGATGCCGGACGACAGCTACAAGATGTTCGAGGTGGCCGACTACGCGTGGCGGCTGCATCGTCACATGGGGGCCGACATGGAGCGGTTGCCGGAGAGTTTTGTCACGGCGCTGCAAATGTCCGCGCTTGACCATATGCGCATGCTGGAGGCCGTGCAGCCGTACATCGACACCAGCATCAGCAAGACGGTGAACGTGCCGGAGGACTATCCGTACGAGGCCTTCCGCAATCTGTACCTGGAAGCCTGGAAGGCGGGCCTGAAGGGGCTGGCGACCTACCGGCCCAACAGCGTGCTGGGCGCGGTGCTGTCCGTCACGCCACCCGCAGCCAGCCCTGGCACGCCGTCCACCGGGGCGGTCGCGGCACCCGCCGACGACGACCCGCTCACCCACCCGTTCGGCAGCCGGCCATTGGGCGACCTCGAGGGCGTGACCTCCAAGGTCGAGTACCTGACGTACGAGGGCCACAAGACCGTCTACCTGACCGTCAACTTCATGCGGGTATCCGGGCTGGTCAACGGGCAGGCCGTCACCATCGAACGGCCGCTCGAGTTCTTCATGCCCGCCGGCCAGCGCAGCGAGGGCCAGCAGTGGATCACGTCGACGATGCGGCTGCTGTCGATGGTGGCGCGCTCCGGCGGCCCGGTGGCCAAGGCGCTGGCGGACATGCGCAATGTCGTCTGGGACAAGGGCACCGTCCGCTATGGCTCGCTGGTACGCCAGGACGGCACCGAGGTTCCGCGCTTCCACGATTCGGAGGTAGCCGCCATCAGCTACGCCATCCAGCGGATCCTGATCAAGCGCGGCTTCCTGGACGAAGAGGGCGGCCAGGTGCCGCTGACCGCGCTGGCCGCGCGTCTGGCCCGGCGCGATGGCGGCGAGACGGCAATCGGCCTGGCTGACCTGCCGGCGCGCGCCGCGCCGCCAACGGTCAACCTCGGCGTGGGGACCGGCAAGCCTTGTCCCGAGTGTGGCGCCCACGCCTTGCACAAGGTCGATGGCTGCGCCAAATGCGCCAATTGCGGCTACGTGGGCGAATGCGGCTAGCGGCCGGGCCGCTTGTCAAGGGGGGCCGGCGGCCGGGGCCGGGGCCCGGCGGCTCATGCAGCCTTGCCGCAACAGCCGCCGGCGCCTGTCTGGCGGCGGGGGCGGCGAAAACGGCGCGGATGCCCGATCCGGCCTTCGCCTTTTGCTACAATCGCCGCCATGAGTTATCAAGTTCTAGCGCGCAAATGGCGCCCCAGGGATTTCACCACGCTGGTCGGCCAGGAGCACGTGGTCCGCGCGCTCACGCACGCGCTGGAACAGCAGCGGCTGCACCACGCCTACCTGTTCACCGGCACGCGCGGCGTCGGCAAGACCACGCTTTCCCGGATCCTGGCCAAGGCCCTCAACTGCACCGGCCCTGACGGCAACGGCGGCATCACCGCCCAGCCGTGCGGCCAGTGCAAGGCGTGCATGGAGATCGACAGCGGGCGCTTCGTCGATTACATCGAGATGGACGCGGCGTCCAACCGCGGCGTCGACGAGATGGCGCAACTGCTGGACAAGGCGGTCTACGCCCCGACGGTCGGGCGCTTCAAGGTCTACATGATCGACGAAGTGCACATGCTGACCAACCACGCCTTCAACGCCATGTTAAAGACGCTGGAAGAGCCGCCCGGGCACGTCAAGTTCATCCTGGCCACGACCGATCCCCAGAAGATTCCGGTCACGGTGCTGTCACGCTGCCTGCAGTTCAACCTCAAGCAGATGCCGCCGGGGCATATTGTTTCCCATCTGGACAACATCCTCGGGCAGGAAGGCATCAGCCATGACGGCAGCGCGCTGCGCCTGCTGGCCCAGGCCGCGCATGGTTCGATGCGCGATGCGCTGTCGCTGACCGACCAGGCCATCGCCTACAGCGCCGGGCAGGTGTCCGAGGACGCCGTGCGCGGCATGCTGGGGGCTATCGACCAGAGCTACCTCGTGCAACTGCTGGACGCGCTGGCCGCCGAAGATGGCGCCAGCATGCTCGGTATCGCCGATGCCATGGCTGACCGCAGCCTGTCGTTTGCCGGCGCGCTGCAGGACCTTGGCTCGCTGCTGCACAAGATCGCGCTGGCGCAAGCCGTGCCTGCGTCGGTGCAGGACGAATGGCCCGAGGCAGACGAGGTGCGTCGCCTGGCGGGCACCTTCGATGCGCAGGAAGTCCAGCTGTTCTACCAGATTGCCAACCTCGGCCGCAGCGAGCTGGCGCTCGCGCCGGACGAGTACGCCGGCTTTACGATGACGTTGCTGCGCATGCTGGCCTTCCGGCCGTCGGCCAGCCCGGCGCCCGTGAGCGGGCAGGGCGGTGGCGGCCAGCAGGTCCAGCGGACGCGTCCGGCCGCTGCGCCGTCCGCACCGCCGTCACGCATGGCCGCGGCACCGATGGCGACGGCAACCGCGCCCGCGTCGGCTCCTGTATTGGCGGCAGCCGCACCGGCGCCTGTGAAACCCGTCGTCGCGGCGCCGGCTCAGGCCGTCCGACCGGAATCCATTGCGCCCGTCGCACGTGCCGCCGAGTCAGTCGAACCGGCTGAGCCGGTTGAGTCGCCGGTATCGGCGTCAGCCCCGGCAGCATCGCAGCCCAACCCGGCATCCGCATCCGCTTCCGAATCGACGTCGGTCGCGCCGGCGCCGGCCGTGGGCAACGAATCAATGTCTCCGGCCCGTGCCGCGCTGGCGGCCGCACGACAAGCCTCCGCGGGGCGTGGTGGTGCCGGCCGTCCGATGAGCCCACCGCTCGCCGGCGCATCGGCTGCGGCCGCCGCCGCGAGCGCGCGGCCCGCCGCCCAGCCGCTGCGCCCGCCTTCGGCCACGCGCCCGGCCACGACCGCGAGCCCGGTGCCGGCGGCGTCCCAGCCTGCTGCGAAGCCCGCGATGCAGGCGCCATCCCAGCGTCCCACCCTGGCACCATCGCCAGCCAGCCAGCCGACCCAGCCTGACCCGGCCGCGCGTGCGCGCCAGCCGGAAGCCAAGGCGGCGGCCCCATGGGAAGCCGCTGGTGGCAGCGACGTGCCGCCGTGGGAAGAATTGCCGCCGGACTTGCCGGTCATCGGCCCGTATGACAGTGATCCCGGCTACGACCCGAGCTTCGGGGGCTTCGACAACGGCTTTGAGCCGGAGTCCGCAAGCTTCGACCGTGCCCCGCGCGCGAACCGGCCTGACGCGCCGTCGCAACCGGCGCGTCAGGCGGAGCCCACTCCCGCCGTGGCCGCAGCGCCCTCCACGCCTTTGGCGCCTGCCGTGCCGCCTGTGGCACCGAGCGCGGCCGATGATGGCACGCCGCCCGTATTCACCGACGACTGGCCCACGCTGGCCGCCGGCCTGCCGCTGAAGGGGCTGGCCCAGCAGCTGGCGTTCCAGAGCGAACTGCACCGCGTGGTCGGCCGCACGCTGCACTTGCGCGTGCCGGTAGCGGCGATTGCCGAAAACGCTGTCGCCGAACGGCTGCAGGCGGCGCTGACCGAGAAATTCGGCGCCGAGGTCCGCGTGCAATGCGAGGTCGGCGCGGTCACGCACACCGCTGCGGCCGTCGATGCCGCGGCGCGCGCCGAACGCCAGCGCGAGGCGGAAGCGACGATCGACGGCGACCCATTTGTGCAAGGCTTGCTGCGCGAGTTTGGCGGGCAGATCGTTCCCGGATCCATCCAGCCCCGCGCGGCCTGAATTCCAGAGGCGGCCCGCCCCCCGGGCCACCCGCACCCATCCACACGTATCCAGGAGTATTCCCATGATGAAAGGTCAATTGGCCGGGCTGATGAAGCAAGCCCAGCAGATGCAGGAAAACATGAAGAAGATGCAGGAGCAACTGGCACAGATCGAGGTCGAGGGCCAGTCCGGCGCCGGTCTCGTGAAGGTGCTCATGACCTGCAAGAACGACGTCAAGCGCGTCACCATCGACCCCAGCCTGCTGGCCGATGACAAGGACCTGCTGGAAGACCTGGTCGCCGCCGCGTTCAACGACGCCGTGCGCAAGGCCGAGGCCACCACGCAGGAGAAGATGGGCTCGATGACGTCCGGCCTGCCGCTGCCCCCGGGCTTCAAGCTGCCGTTCTGATTGCCGTTCCGATGACGCATCGATCCGAGGCGGTGATCCGATGAAAGCGGCGCCGCCCACCTCGCTGCAGGCGCTGATCGAGGCGCTCAAGGTGCTGCCCGGCGTGGGGCCGAAGTCCGCCCAGCGCATGGCCTATCACCTGCTGCAGCACGACCGCGACGGCGCACGCAAGCTGGGCGATGCGCTGCGCGGTGCCGCCGATGGCATTCGCCATTGCGTGCGCTGCAACACCTTCACCGAGCAGGAGATTTGCGAGACGTGCCGCGACACCGGGCGCGACGCCTCGCTGCTCTGCGTGGTGGAAACGCCGGCCGACCAGGTCATGATCGAGCAGACCCTGACCTATCGCGGCCAATACTTCGTGCTGATGGGGCGGCTGTCGCCGCTGGATGGCATCGGCCCGAAGGAGATTCACCTCGACCGCCTGCTGGCACGCGCCACCGATCCCGAACTGGGCGGCCCGGTCAGCGAGGTCATCGTCGCCACCAACTTCACCAGCGAAGGCGAGGCCACCGCGCACTACGTCGGCGAAATGCTGAAGGCGCGCGGACTCAAGGTCTCGCGTCTCGCGCGTGGTGTGCCGGTGGGTGGCGAACTCGAATACGTCGATGCGGGCACCATCGCCCGCGCCGTGATGGACCGCCGAAGCCTGTAACGATGAATCTGGCGCGCTTCGATCTCGTTACGCTGGGGCTATTTGTCGCCGTGGCCCGACAGGGCAGCATCTCCGCCGGGGCGCGCCAGTCGCACCTGGCCGTGGCGGCTGCCAGCAAACGGATCTCCGACCTGGAGACCGCCGTCGGCGCGCCGCTGTTTTTCCGGCATGCGTCCGGCGTGCAGCTGACCGAGGCGGGGCAGGCGTGCTTTCACCATGCGCTGACGATCCTCCAGGACGTGGAGCGCATGGCGGGCGTGATGTCGGACTATGCGTCCGGTGTGCGCGGCCAGGTGCGCGTCTGCGCCAATACCTCGGCCATCACCCAATTCCTGCCCGACGATCTGGCGGAATTCATGCGCCAGCATCCGACCATCCGCATCGAGCTCGAAGAGCAGAACAGCAGCGACATCGTCGCCGCGCTGGTCGAGAACCGCGCCGATGTGGGCATCTTTGCCGACCGCACGCCGTGCGCCGGGCTGGTGACCGTGGAATACCGGCAGGATGAGCTGGTTATCATCACGCCGCCGGGGCATCCGCTGTCACAGCATGGGCCGGTGCGCTACGCCGATACGCTGGAGTACGACTTCGTCAGCCTGCCGCAGGTGACATCGCTGGCGGCACGGCTGCTCGAGGAAAGCAGCCGGCTGGAACGCCAGTTCCGCCTGCGCATCCAGGTGCGCAGCTTCGACGCCATGTGCCGCATGGTGATGGCCGGGCTGGGCGTGGGCGTGTTGCCGCGCATCGCCGCCGAGCCGCACGTCAAGTCGATGGGTCTCTCGCTGGTGTCGTTGCAGGATGCCTGGGCGCGCCGCACGCTGCTGATCGGCATGCGCGATCCGGCCGGCCTGACCGTGTCCGCGCGGCTGCTCATCACCCATCTCTGCGGCGACCGCGCGCCGTTCTAAGAGGTCGGCTCCAAAAGATTCTGGCGTCATTGGCGCCGTTTGGCGCACACCGGTTGTGCTGGCTGCGGCCGCCCGTCTGACCAGGACCGCCGCGCTTCGTTTGAAGCGGTCTCCTCCTCCAGGTCCCTTTTCCCTCCGTTCTTCCGTCCTGAGCAGCGTCTCCGGGTTTTCCCGCAGATGAAGCCACCCCTTCGCGTTCCGAGATAGCCCGCTTGCCGGAATGCCGATTCCGCCGCTGTGTCACGCTGGTGCACACTCCGTGAAAACACAGGCAGGTCCGCACCGACGACGCGTCGCGATGCAGGTGCCGCCGCGGATGGTCAGCTACGGAGACACCTCAAAGATGGCGCAACAGATTCTCGATGGCATTCGGGTCCTGGAACTGGGACAACTGATTGCCGGCCCCTTTGCAGCCAAGACCCTCGCCGATTTCGGCGCCCATGTGGTCAAGGTCGAGCCGCCCGGTCAGGGCGACCCCCTGCGCAAATGGCGCATGCTGCATGAAGACACCTCGGTCTGGTGGGAAGCCCAGTCGCGCAACAAGCAGTCGATCGCGATCGACCTGCGTCAGGCGGAAGGCCAGGCGCTGGTGCGCAAGCTGGCTAGCGAGGCCGACGTGCTGATTGAGAACTTCCGCCCAGGCACGATGGAGAAATGGGGGCTTGGCTGGGATGTGCTGCACGCGGCCAACCCGAAGCTGATCATGGTCCGCGTGTCGGGCTACGGCCAGACCGGTCCTCGCAAGGACGAGCCCGGCTTTGCCGCTGTGGCCGAGGCGATGAGCGGCCTGCGCCACCTGACCGGGGAGCCCGGCCGCCCGCCGGTGCGCGCCGGCTTGTCGCTCGGCGACACCATCGCCGGCCTGCACGGAGCGCTGGGCGTGCTGCTGGCCCTGTACGAGCGCGATGCGCGTGGCGGGGAAGGACAGGTCATCGACGTGGCGCTGTATGAGTCGCTGTTCAACCTCAGCGAAAGCCTGCTGCCCGAATACTCGGCCTTCGGCGCCGTGCGCCAGCCGGCTGGCGGCGCGCTGCCGGGGATCGCCCCGTCCAACGCCTATCCCTGCGGTTGTGGCGATTACGTGCTGATCGCCGCCAATGGCGATGCGATCTTCCGCCGCCTGATGGCCGCGTTAGGGCGCAGCGACCTGGGCGAGGATCCGGCGCTGGCCCGTAACGATGGCCGGGTCAAGCGTGTGGATGAGATCGACGCGGCCATCGCCGCCTGGACAAAGACGCAAACCGTGGAGTCGGCGCTGGCCGTGCTGCGCGAAGCCGACGTGCCGTCGGGCCGCATCTATACCGTCAAGGACATCGCCGAGGACCCGCATTACCGGGCACGCGGCGTCATCGAGACCGTGACGTCGGCCAAGGGCTTGAGCGTGGAAGTGCCGGGCATCATCCCGAAACTCTCCACCAACCCTGGTGCCATCCATGACCGCGCGCCCACGCTGGGCGAGCACACCGATACCGTGCTGGCGGATGCCGGCTTCGACGCGGCGGCGATTGCCGACCTGCGTGCCCGTGGAGTCATCGCATGAGTGTTCAATCCTATTCGCTGGCCGGTCCGGCAAAGATCGAGATCAACGAAGTCGCGCCGCGCGACGGGCTGCAGATCGAACCCGTGGTGGTGCCCACCGAAGGCAAGGTCGCGTTCGTCAATGCGCTGGCGCACTGCGGCTTTGCCCGTATCGAGGCGACTTCGTTTACGTCGGCGCGCGCCATTCCCGCATTGGCCGACGCCGAGGCCGTGATGCACCAGATCGAGCGCGTGCCCGGCGTGCGCTATACGGTGCTGGTGCCAAACCTGCGCGGCCTGGAGCGCGCGCTGTCGTGCCATCCCGATGAAGTCAACCTGGTGATGTCGTCCAGCGAGACGCACAACCGCGCCAACCTGCGCATGACGCGAGAGCAGTCGCAGGCGCAGTTGCTGGCGATGATCGACGAAGCCGGCAAGGCCGGCGTACCGGTGAACGTGTCGCTGTCGACGGTCTTCGGCTGCCCGTTCGAAGGCGAGGTGAGCGAGGCCGACGTGATGGCGCTGGCGAAGCGCTTTGCGGACGCCGGCGCGGCGGGCATCACGCTGTGCGATACCACCGGCATGGCGTACCCGAACCAGGTGGCCGCGCTGTGCGAGACCTTCCAGCGCGCGCTGCCGCAGACGGGCCTGACCATCCATCTCCACAACACGCGCGGCATGGGCCTGGCCAACGCCATGGCGGCATGGCAGACCGGCGTGACGCGCTTCGACGCCGCCGCCGGCGGGCTGGGCGGCTGCCCGTACGCCCCCGGCGCGAGCGGTAACGTGAGCACCGAGGAGCTCGTCCACATGTTCGCGTCGATGGGCGTGGACACCGGCGTGGACCTGAAAGGCTTGCTCGACGTCGTTGGCAGCCTGCCGGCACTGGTCGAGCGCGAGATTTCCAGCCAGTTGCTGCGCGCCGGCCCGCGCCTGCGCACACACCAGCCACCCGGTTGGATGGCCGAGCACTTTGCGGGGCATTGACCTGCCGCCGCGCCAACGATTCTCTATAAAACAATCGGAGACAAGCATGACCCACAAGATCCTCAGCGCCAGCGCGATGCTGGCCGCCGCCGGCATGGTGCTGGCACCCGTCGCCCACGCCCAGGACGGCTCCTATCCGAATCGGCCGGTCATGCTGGTGGTGTCCGCCGCCGCCGGCGGCACGACCGACCTGGCGGCGCGCATGATTTCCGAGCCGCTGTCCAAGGCGCTCGGCCAGTCCGTGGTGGTGGACAACCGCCCGGGCGGCAACGGCACCATTGCCGCGCAGGTCGTCCAGCGCGCCAAGCCAGACGGCTACACGCTGATGGTCCAGTACTCGGGCTACCACGTCATCACGCCGTTGCTGACCAAGGTGTCGTGGGATCCGGTGAAGGACTTCGCGCCCGTGGCCAACATCCTGTCGGCGCCGCAGGTGCTGGTGGTGCGACCGACGCTGCCGGTGAAATCGCTTAAGGAACTGGTGGCGTACGCCAAGGCCAATCCGAACAAGCTGAACTACGCTTCGTCGGGCAACGGGTCCCTGCAGCACGTCTCGACCGAACTGCTCAACCAGATGGCCGGCATCCAGATCACGCACGTGCCATACAAGGGCACTGGCCCGGCCATGACCGACCTGCTGGGCGGCAATGTGGACCTGACCATCACCACGCCGCCCCCGCTGATGGGCCATATCGCCGCTGGCAAGCTGCGTCCGCTGGTGGTGACCAGCAAAACGCGCCTGCCGAGCCTGAAGGACGTGCCGAGCGCGCCGGAAGCCGGCTACCCTGACCTGGACGTATCGTCGTGGTTCGCCATGTACGCGCCGGCCGGCACGCCCAAGCCCATCATCGACAAGCTGACCGCCGAGATCGACAAGATCATGAAGACCGAAGCCTTCCGCAAGAAGGCCGAGGAATTGGGTGCCGAGGCCCGCTACATGAATCCGCAGCAGCTCGACCAATACCAGCGCACCGAGCTGGTCCGCTGGGGCAAGGTCATCAAATCGGCAGACATCCACGCCGAGTAAGCGCGCGGCGGGCGATATCGCCGCAGACATTGGCAAGCTGTTCGAAAGGGTGGGCGCGTAAGCTGTGCGCCGCTGCGATTGTCCGCATCAGAGGCTAGGTGTTCCTCCCGATGCGGACCCGGCATGCGTCCGGTAGCATCGCAATTTGCCGCACGGCGGCGCGCCCCCTTGTGGACAGAGCCCGGGACGCCCGACCGCCCCCAGTCAAAAAAGGTAGGAGAACAATATGTATAACAAGACTTTCTGGAAACAGCTGCTGATTGCGCTGGCACTGTTCCTGGCCGGATGGTTCACCTTCGGCCCTGCCCAGGCACAGGGCAAGCTGGAGAAGACCAAGGTCACCATTGCCGTCGGGGGCAAGAACCTCTTCTATTACCTGCCGCTGACCATCGCCGAGCGCCTGGGCTACTTCAAGGAAGAAGGGCTGGACGTCGAGATCGTCGACTTTGCCGGCGGCGCCAAGGCGCTGCAGGCCGTGGTGGGCGGCAGCGCCGACGTGGTGTCGGGCGCCTACGAGCACACGCTCAACCTCCAGGCCAAGGGCCAGCAATACCAGGAATTCGTGCTGCAGGGCCGTGCCCCGCAGATCGTGCTGGTGGTTTCCAACAAGACCATGCCCAACTTCAAGTCGATTGCCGACCTGAAGGGCAAGAAGATCGGCGTCACCGCGCCGGGGTCGTCCACCAACATGATGGCCAACTTCGTGCTGGCCAAGTCCGGCCTGAAGCCGTCGGACGTGTCGTTCATCGGTGTTGGCGCCAGCGCCGGAGCGGTGGCGGCAATGCGCTCGGGCCAGATCGACGCCATGGCCAACCTCGACCCCGTGATCTCGATGCTGACGCAGAAGAACGAGGTGAAGATCGCCTCGGACACGCGCACGCTCAAGGAAACCCAGGAAGTGTTTGGCGGCAACATGCCGTCGGGCTGCCTGTACGCGTCGGTGTCGTTCATCCAGCAGAACCCCAACACCACGCAGGCGATGACCAACGCGATGGTGCGCGCGCTGAAGTGGCTGCAGAAGGCGGGCCCGTCGGATATCGTCAAGACCGTGCCGGAAAGCTACCTGCTGGGTGACCGCGCGCTCTACCTGGCCGCGTGGGACAAGGTCAAGGAAGCGATCTCGCCGGACGGCGTGATGCCGGCCGATGGCCCGCGCACGGCGCTGAACACGCTGCAGCAGTTCGACGCCGAGTTGAAGGGCAAGCCGATCAAGCTGGAGACGACGTTCACCAACGCCTTCGTCCAGAAGGCCAACGCCAAGTACAAGTAACGCATCCGGTATCGGACATGTCACCCACCGCCCGCCGCGCGACCCCGTCCGGCGGGCGTATGTTTTCTCCCTGCGAGTCATGAGCACGCCTGCACTTTCCCTCGATAACGTTACCTGCACCTTCGTGTCGCGCGAGGATCGCACCCAGCGCTACACCGCCGTGCGCGATGTCACGCTGTCGATCCAGCCCGGTGAATTCGTCTCCGTCGTCGGCCCCACGGGCTGCGGCAAGTCCACGTTGCTGAATGTGGGCGCCGGCCTGCTGGAGCCCTCCACCGGCACCGTGCGCGTGTTCGGCGAGCCGCTCAAGGGCATCAACGCGCGCGCCGGCTACATGTTCCAGGCCGAGGCGCTGATGCCGTGGCGCAGCGCGCTCGACAATGTGATCGCCGGGCTGATCTTCCGTGGCGTATCGCGCGACGAGGCCGTGAGCCAGGGCGAGGAATGGCTGCGCCGCGTGGGCCTGGGCGGGTTTGGCGATCGCTATCCGCATCAGCTCTCGGGCGGCATGCGCAAGCGCGTGAGCCTGGCGCAGACGCTGGTGCTGGACCCGGACATCATCCTGATGGACGAGCCGTTCTCCGCGCTGGACATCCAGACGCGCCAGCTGATGGAAAACGAGGTGCTGGACCTCTGGGCCGCCAAGCGCAAGGCGGTGCTGTTCATCACGCACGACCTGGACGAAGCCATCGCGATGAGCGATCGCGTGGTGGTGCTTTCCGCCGGTCCGGGCACGCATCCGATCGGCGAGTTCGTCATCGACCTGCCGCGTCCGCGCGATGTGGCCGAGATTCGCAATCATGCGCGCTTCGTGGAACTGCACGCCGCGATTTGGGACGTGCTGCGCGAGGAAGTGCTGAAGGGCTACGCGCAGCAGCGCAAGGTGGCCTGAGCCCACAAGAACAACGACAAGACAACGATATGGCTTTCCGTCCCGATTCCAATGGCATGCTGCGCGTCTGGCAGGTGCTGGTCCTGGTGGTGATTCTTTCCGTGTGGCACATGGCCACGCGCTCGCAGCAGGTGGCTTTCTTCTTTGGCGAGCCGCTGATGGTGGCGCAGCGCATCTGGAGCTGGTTCATCGTCGAGCGCGATATCTACATCCACCTGGGCGTGACGCTCATCGAAACGGTGCTGGCATTCGGCATCGGCACGGTGGCGGGGCTGGGCGTGGGGTTGTGGCTGGCGTTGAGCCCGTTCACCTCCGCGGTGCTCGATCCCTACGTGAAGGCAGCCAACTCGATGCCGCGCGTGATCCTGGCGCCGATCTTTGCGGTCTGGTTCGGGCTGGGCATCTGGTCGAAGGTGGCGCTGGCCGTGACGCTGGTGTTCTTCATCGTCTTCTTCAACGTCTATCAGGGTGTGAAGGAAGTGAGTCCCGTGGTGCTGGCCAATGCGCGCATGCTGGGTGCCAACAAGCAACAGTTGCTGCGCCACGTGTACCTGCCGAGCGCGACGAGCTGGGTGTTTTCGTCGCTGCATACGTCGGTGGGCCTGGCCTTCGTCGGCGCGGTGGTCGGGGAGTATCTGGGTTCCGCGCGCGGCGTGGGCTACCTGATCCTGCAGGCCGAGGGCACGTTCGACATCAACACCGTGTTCGCAGGCATCGTGGTGCTGACGGCGTTTGCGCTGGTGCTCGACTGGATGGTGACGGTCGGCGAGAAGCGCCTGATGAAATGGCAGCCGCAGTCGGGCGAGACGGAGAAGCTCTGAGGGAGCGGCGCTGAAGGAAGGGCGCTGATGGAAGGCTAGAACCTGGGGCGGCGGGGCCGGGCCAGGAAAAAGGGGCGTCGGCACCAGGCCGCGCCCCTTTGCTGTTTGTGCCGGGCAGGACTACGGCACGATCACGATCTTGCCAGTCACCTTGCGCGCTTCCATGTCCTTCAGCGCCTGTGGCGCCTGGTCCAGCGGATAGCGTGCGGAGATGTGCGGGCGGATCTTGCCTTCCTTCATCCAGCCGAGCATCTGTGCCATGTTGGCCTGGTTCGCGCGCGGTTCACGGCGTGCGAAGTCGCCCCAGAAAACACCCACCAGCGAAGCGCCCTTGAGCAAGGCCAGGTTCAGCGGCAGCCTGGGGATTTCGCCATTCGCAAAACCCACCACCAGGTAGCGACCGCGCCAGCCGATCGAGCGGAACGCCGGCTCGGCGTAGATGCCGCCCACCGGGTCATAGATGACGTCCGGGCCCTTGCCGTCAGTCAATGCCTTCACGCGCTCACGCAGGTCCTCGGTGCTGTAGTTGATCAGCGCATCGGCGCCATGCTCCTTGCAGACCGCCAGCTTTTCATCGGTGGACGCCGCGGCGATCACGCGCGCGCCGATCGCCTTGCCGATCTCGATGGCCGCCAGCCCCACGCCACCGGCTGCGCCCAGCACCAGCATCGTTTCCCCCGCCTTCAGTTCGCCACGGTCGACCACGGCGTGATGGGAGGTGCCATAAGTCAGCGTAAAGGCGGCAGCTACATCGAAATCGATGCCGGGCGGCATCGGCACGACGGCACTCGCCGGCGCCTTGGCCTGCGTGGCGAACGCGCCATTGCCCAGGTAGGCGATGACCTTGTCGCCCGGCTTGACGTGCGTGACGCCCGCGCCGACCGCATTGACCACGCCGGCCAGTTCGGATCCCGGCGAGAAGGGCAGTGCCGGCTTGGCCTGGTATTTGTTCTGGATGATGAGGACGTCGGGGAAATTGACCCCGGCCGCCTTGACGTCGATGACGACCTCGCCATCGCCCGGCACGAGGTCAGGCAGTGTCTCTAGGGAGAGGGAATCGGGCGGGCCCCAGGCTTTGCACAGTACGGCTTTCATCTTGTCTCCGGTCATGGTGTTGTCATGCGCTGACGCGCAGGCTCAGGCAAGTGTAGCCGAAAAAAGCACGGTCGTTCTGTTCGGGCGTGCGTGTGACTTTGCCCGATGTCGATGGCGGCGTGGGGGAGTCGAAAGCTCGCCGCAAGGTCATTGTGGCAAACCGCATCCGCGCTGACACAATCTGCCCTGTTTTGCGCGTTTGCGGGGCTGTTTTGGTGCCGCGAGCGGCGCCTCGCTCAGGTACAATCGCGGCCATGCATATCCTTCTCGCCAACGATGACGGCTATCTCGCGCCGGGACTTGCCGTTCTGCATGCCGCGCTCGCCCCGCTTGCGCGCGTGACGGTGATCGCGCCGGAACAGAATCATAGTGGTGCATCGAATTCGCTGACGTTGCAGCGTCCGTTGTCTGTCTTCGAGGCGCGCGAAGGCGTGCAGAAGGGTTTCCGTTTCATCAACGGCACGCCGACCGACTGCGTGCACGTGGCGCTGACCGGCCTGCTGGAAGATCGCCCGGACCTCGTTGTGTCCGGCATCAACCAGGGTCAGAACATGGGCGAGGACGTGCTGTACTCGGGCACCGTCGCCGCGGCCATCGAAGGCTATCTGTTCGGCATTCCGTCGCTTGCGTTCTCCCAGGTCGACAAGGGTTGGGAGCATCTCGACGCTGCCGCGCGCGTGGCGCGCGAGATCGTGGAGCGCGTGATTGCCCGCCCGCCCACCGAGCCGTTCCTGCTTAACGTCAACATCCCGAATCTCCCGTACGAGCACATCCTCGGCCAGCGTGCCACGCGTCTTGGCAAGCGCCATCCGTCGCAGCCGGTCATCACACAGGTGAATCCGCGTGGCGACACCAACTATTGGATCGGCCCTGCCGGCGATGCGCGCGATGCCAGCGAAGGCACCGATTTCCACGCGACCGCCAATGGCTACGTCTCGCTGACGCCGCTGCAGCTGGACCTGACCCATCGCGGGCAGCTCGAACAACTCGGACAGTGGCTGGGGTAGGCGTGTTGCAGGCGCCCACGTCACGATCTTCCTGTCTGGATCGCCGCGCGGCGTTACGCGCGCGCGTCTGCACGCCGGTCTTGCCGACATGAGTTCCCCTCCGCGCCGACCTCGCTTTCCGCTGCCGCTCGATGCGGTGGTGGAGCGCAAACCCGCACCTGCCCGCACCGCTGGCCTGCCTGCGGTGGGCAGCCAGCGCGCCGCCGCGCCTGCTCCCGCCACGGCCAAGCCGCGCAAGCCCGCGGCACCGCCCGCGTCGCCTCCTGTGCCGGGCAGCGCCGTGGAGGCGCGGGCCTCGGCCGCGACGGCCGGCGGTGGCGGGATGGCCTCCGATCGCGCGCGCGCCGCATTGGCGGCACGGCTGCGTGCCGGCGGCATCCGCGATGAGCGCGTGCTGAGCGCCATCGGCACGGTGCCGCGCCACTTGTTCATGGAACCCGGCCTGGCATCGCAGGCATACGAAGACGCCGCATTGCCGATTGGCCACCAGCAGACCATTTCCAAGCCCTCGGTGGTGGCGCGCATGATCGAGCTGCTGCGCGACGGTCTGACGCCAGACCAGCCGCTCGCGCGCGTGCTGGAAATCGGTACAGGTTGCGGCTACCAGGCCGCGGTACTGAGCCTGGTGGCGCAGGAAGTGTTCTCTATCGAGCGGATCCGTCCGCTACACGAACAAGCCAAGGCGAACCTGCGGCCCCTGCGCGTGCCCAATATCCGCCTGCACTATGGCGACGGCATGCTCGGCCTGCCGCAGGCGGCGCCATTTTCCGCCATCATCCTGGCCGCCGCGGGCATGGAAGTGCCCGAGGCCCTGCTGGAACAGCTGGCCGTCGGCGGGCGACTGATCGCCCCGGTGGTAGCCCCCAACTCTGGCGGACCGGGTCAGACCGTGACCCAGCAACTTCTGCTCATCGAGCGCCTCAATCGGCATCGTTTTCACCGAACCGCGCTTGAAGCCGTTTTCTTTGTGCCCTTAAAATCGGGCACCATCTGAGTCGAACTATGCACACCATCGTGAAATCGGAACATTTCGCACGCGTCGGACAGCTTTTCGCCGTGACCGCGCTGGCCGCAATTCTCGCCGCCTGCGCCAACTCCCCCATGCCGGCCCCGGTTGTGGATCGGACGTCCACGTCAGGTGGCCAGGCCGCCGCGTCGACCGAACCCGCGCCGCCCGGCTACTATCGGGTCAAGCGAGGCGATACGCTTTACCGTATCGCACTGGAAAACGGCCAGTCGTATCGTGACGTTGCCGGCTGGAACAATATTGCCAACGCCAACCAGATCGAAGTGGGGCAATTGCTGCGCGTGGTGCCGCCCAGCGCCGACGTGAATGCCGCGCCGGGTGTGGCCACGGTGCCGGTGGCGCCGGGCACGGTGCAGTCGCAGCCGATCGATGCGGCCCGCCCGGTGGGCGCGCCGATGACAGCCTCGGTGCCGCCGGCGACGCAGGCCGGCGCCGCTTCCGCACCGGCCACGGCGACGCCCCCGGCGTCCGCCGCTGCCGCGCCCGCCGCGGACATCCACCTGGCCTGGCCGGCCTCTGGCCAACTGGTTGGAAAGTTTGATGACAAAGGAAACAAAGGCATCGACATCGCGGGTAAAAAAGGTGACTCGGTGATGGCTGCCGACGAGGGTAGGGTGATTCACGTAGGCCCCTTGCGCGGCTACGGGAATCTTGTCATCATCAAACACAACGATACATACCTCACCGCGTACGGTTACAACGACAAGGTGGTGGTGGCAGAGCAATCGACGGTCCGCAAGGGCCAGAAGATTGCCGAAATGGGTAACAGTGATACTGACAGGGTCAAGCTGCACTTTGAGGTTCGCAAGAACGGAAAACCGGTCGATCCGATGCGGTATCTGCCGCCACAGTGAGGTTTCATGCCACGCCAGAAAACTGTCTCATCCGGAGTTGTCAGCAGGACCCGTCGTCCCAAGCAGCCGGTAGGAAAGGCTGGCGTAGCAAAAGCTGACGATGCTGTCGACGCAGGGATCTTCACCGAGGATCCCGCGTCCGACATGGTGCCGGCCACGGACGAGCCGATCACTGCCGTGTCGCGCGCCGGTTTGCGCGAAGCCGACCTGGCTGTCGACGACAACGATCGCGACGACGAAGACGACGAGTCCGAGGACGACGAGGAAGAGAACGGTGCCGAGGCTGCGCCCGAGCACGACGACTTCCGGACCGTGTTGCACACGGAACTGGCTGCAGACACCGTCCAGCACTATCTCAACCGCATCAGCATCAAGCCGCTGCTCTCGGCACCCGAGGAACTGCATTTCTCCACGCTGGCCAAGGGCGGGGATTTCTCCGCGCGCCAGGTGATGATCGAGCGCAACCTGCGCCTCGTGGTCAGTATCGCTAAGGGATACCTGAACCGCGGTGTGCCATTGCTCGACCTGATCGAGGAAGGCAACCTTGGCCTGATGCATGCGATCGAGAAATTCGACCCGTCGCGCGGTTTTCGTTTCTCTACCTATGCCACCTGGTGGATCCGCCAGAGCATCGAGCGCGCGATCATGAACCAGGCCCGCACCGTGCGCTTGCCGGTGCACGTGATCCGCGAACTCAACCAGGTCCTGCGTGCCAAGCGCCACCTCGAAAAGGGTGGCACGGACGGCCGCGACGCCAGCCTCGAGGACATCGCCCACCTGCTCGGCAAGACGCCGGACGAGGTGCAGGACGTGCTGGCACTCAATGAACACACCACCTCGCTCGATACGCCGTTTGATCTTGACCCGGGTTCCAGCCTGCTCGATTTCCTGTCCGATGAGCACAACGCCGCGCCTGACCAGGAAGTGGCTCACCGCGAGTTGGAAAACCTAATGAAGCTCTGGCTGGCGCGCCTGTCGGAAAAGCATCGCTACGTTGTGGAACGACGCTTCGGCCTCAACCATATCGAGCCGGCCACGCTGGAAGAGCTGGCCGAGGAGATGGGTCTCACGCGTGAACGTGTGCGCCAGATCCAGCAGGAAGCACTCGTCAAGCTCAAGCGGCATTTCGCCTCGCAAGGTGTACGCAAGGACGCCGTTTTATGACCCCTGTGCTGGTATTCGACATCGAGACGATTCCCGATGTCGCCGGCCTGCGCCGTTTGCATGACCACCCCGTATCGATGAGCGACGCTGACGTCGCCGAGCATGCGTTTGCCGCCCGCCGGGAGAAGACCGGCTCGGACTTCCTGCCGCATCACCTGCAGCGCGTGGCCGCGATTTCCTGCGTGCTGCGCCGCACGCAGCGCGACGGCTCGGCGGTGTTCCACGTGGGATCGCTGGGCACCCCGGAAGACGGCGAGGCCACGCTGATCCAGAAGTTCTATGAACTGATCGCGCGCTACAGCCCGCAGCTGGTGTCGTGGAACGGTGGTGGCTTCGACCTGCCCGTGCTGCACTATCGCGGCCTGATCAACGGCGTGGCCGCGCCGCGCTACTGGGAAATGGGCGAGGGCCGCGACGACGACAGCCGCGACTTCAAGTGGAACAACTACATCAGCCGCTATCACATGCGGCATCTGGACCTGATGGACCTGCTGGCGATGTACCAGCCACGGGCCAGCGCGCCGCTCGATGACCTGGCCAAGCTCTGCGGCTTTCCGGGCAAGATGGGCATGGACGGCAGCAAGGTCTGGCAGGCTTACCAGGAAGGCCAGCTGGGCGCGATCCGCGACTATTGCGAGACCGATGTCGTCAATACATACCTGATGTATTGCCGTTTCCAGCTGATGCGTGGCGGCCTGACGCCGCGCGAATTCGACATGGAAATGGCGCTCGTGCAGGAGTCGCTGGCAGAGTTACCCGGCACGCAGTGGATGGAATATCTGCGCGCGTTTCAGTTGCAGCCGATGAGCCCTGAGAGCGAAGACGAATCGTTCTAACCGGGCTGGTCGGGTTCAGAGATCCACCGTCAGGTGGATCGGCTGGTGGTCGGACGCATCCGTGTCGCCATTGACCTCGCAGCGCCGCACCCTTCCGAGCAGGTTCTCCGTGACGAAGACGAAGTCGCACGCAAACGGCGGCTCCTTCCATTGCGCCTTGTCGTAGAGCGCACAGGTCGGCGCGTGCGGCTGACCCGGATGTCGATGCACCCATGCGTCGCGCCAGTTCGGCGTGGTGTCCGCATAAGGCGCGAGCATGCGCTGGTAGGCGACGTCGTCCGGCTTGCTGTTGAAGTCACCGCAGAGAATGGCTTCCGCGGGGCGCGGTTCGGGCGTGAACGGCCCCGGCCTGTTTTCCGAACGGCCCGGGCGACGGGCATGGTCGCACGCCTGCACGTGCCAGTCCCGCAGGGCTTCGGCTTGCGCCGTACGCTGGGTTTGCGAGTAGTACTCCAGGTGCGTGCAAACGATGCGCAACGGATTCGTGCCGATCTGCACCGTCACTTCCAGTGCCACGCGGGGCATGGATGCCACGTCGGGGTCGGCCGGCCAGGGCAGCGCATGGCGGAAAATCTCATGCACGGGGAGCCGCGTGGCCACCACGTTGCCGAACTGTCGATGGCTGCCATCACCGCCTGTGCGGTCCACGCCGGGCGCGAACAGCACGCGATAGCCGGGCAGCAGGGCCGTGAGCTCCGCGATCTGGTCGCGATTGGGGTTGCCGGGCATGTCGGTGAACCCGCGGGTCACTTCCTGCAGGCACAGCACATCGGCATCGGCCATGTTGCGCAGTGTGTCGATGGTGCGCGCAAGGTCCACCTTGCCATCCGCGCCACGTCCCCACTGGATATTCCACGAGATCAATTCCATCGCTATCCCTCCGAGCGCCGCCCGGCGCCGTGACTGGACTACAATCGCGCTTTCGCAAAACAATACGTCAGGTCCCACTGGTGTCTCAAGCCGTGTCCTCCCAGCTCCACAAAGCGGCGCCGTCAGGTGCTGAACCCGCCGCATCCGTCGCCAACGCGAACCCCTCGACGGATCCCGTCGTCACGATCGACAGCCTCGACATGGAGGCGCGCGGCGTGGGTCGCCTGGCCAACGAAGACGGTACGCCGGGCAAGGTGATATTCGTCGAGGGTGCATTGCCGGGCGAGACCGTCAGCTACCGCAGTTTTCGCCGCAAGCCGAGCTACGAGCAGGCGCAACTGGTGGAGGTGAAGCAGGCGTCGGTGATGCGTGTGGATCCGGGTTGCCAGCACTTCGGCGTTTGTGGCGGCTGCTCCATGCAGCACCTGGATGCCCGTGCCCAGCTTGCCATCAAGCAACGTGTGCTGGAAGACAACCTCTGGCACCTTTCGAAGGTGCGGCCGGACGTGGTATTTCGGCCGATCGCCGGACCGGACTGGGGCTACCGGTATCGCGCGCGATTGACCGTGCGGTACGTCGCCAAGAAGGGTGGGGTGCTGGTGGGTTTTCACGAGCGCAAGAGCAGCTACGTGGCCGACATGACGCGCTGCGAGATACTGCCGCCGCATGTGTCGGCGATGCTGGTGCCGCTTCGCGAGCTGGTGTCGGGGCTGTCCATTCGCGAGCGCATGCCGCAGATCGAGCTGGCCGTCGGCCACGAGGTCACGGCGCTGGTGCTGCGGATCCTGGAGCCGCTGACCGACGCAGACAAAGACCTGCTGCGCGCGTTTGCCGATCGGCACAACGTGCAGTTCTGGCTGCAGCCCAAGGGCCCGGACACGGTCTATCCGTTCTACCCGGCCGACCAGGAACTGGCCTACACGCTGCCGGAGTTCAGCATCCGCATGCCGTTCAAGCCGACGGACTTCACGCAGGTCAACCACCAGATCAACCGCGTGCTGATCGGGCGCGCATTGCGCCTTCTGGACCCGCAGCCGACCGATCGTTTGCTCGACCTGTTCTGCGGCATCGGCAACTTCACGCTGCCGCTAGCCACGCAGGGCACTTCGGTGATGGGGATTGAAGGCAGCGAGGCGCTGACGACGCGTGCGCTGGCCAATGCCGAATACAACGGGCTGGCGGGCAAGACCTCGTTTGCCTGTCGCAACCTGTTCGAGGTGACGGCCGAGGAAATCGCCGCACTGGGCCGCTTCGACCGCTGGCTGGTGGATCCGCCGCGTGAAGGCGCGCTGGCTGTCTGCAAGGCGTTGGGCGAACTGCACCAGGCTGGCAGCGACGTGCTGCCGAAGCGTATCGTCTACGTGTCATGCAGCCCGGCGACGCTTGCGCGCGACGCTGGCCTGCTGGTTCACGAGGCTGGCTATCGCCTGGCCGGCGCGGGTGTGGTCAACATGTTCCCGCACACGTCGCATGTGGAGTCGATCGCGGTGTTCGAGCGCGACTGATGCCTGGCGGGTGCCTATGAAAAAAGCCGGCCTGTTGGCCGGCTTTTTCGTTTCAGCGTGGTTGCGTCAGTCGCGGCTGCCGCCGAAGATACCCAGCAGCGCCAGGAGGTTGGCGAACACGTTGTACACGTCCAGGTAAATCGCGAGCGTGGCGGTCACATAGTTGGTTTCGCCGCCGTTCACGATGCGCTGCACGTCAAAGAGGATGTAAGCCGAGAAGATGCCGATCGCGATGACGGATACCGTGATCATCAAGGCCGGCATTTGCAGCCAGATGTTGGCCACGCTGGCCAGGATCAGCAGGATGACGCCGACGAACAGGAACTTGCTCATGCCCGAGAAATCGCGTTTGCTGACCGTGGCGATCGACGCCATCGTGGCAAACACGGCTGCGGTGCCGCCGAACGCATACATAATGAGCGCCGGGCCGTTCGAGAACGACAGGGTTGCGCTGATCAGGCGGGACAGCATCAGGCCCATGAAGAACGTGAACGCCAGCAGCAGGACTACGCCCATGCCGCTGTTCTTGGTCTTCTCGATGCCAAACATGAAGCCCATGGCGATCGCGAAGAACAAAATCAGGGACAGGCCGGGGCTACCCGCCATCATCGTGAAGCCGGTGGCCACGCCGATCCAGGCGCCGAGCACCGTCGGGATCATCGAGAGAGCCAGCAGCCAGTAGGTATTGCGTAGGACCCGGTTGCGGACGACGACGTCGGTGACGCCCGCAGCACTATTGCCGAAACCGTAAGTATTCAGCTTGTTGTTCATGGTGACTCCTGTCATCAGATATCGGTGAGGCGCCGGGGCGACCCGGGCGGCACAGCGTCAATGTGGCATCGCGTCGGCGGATTTGCAAGAGGGGTATTGTCTTTACAATCACCTGTTGCATTGGTTGTTCTCCGAATTCGCACACATTTGACGGGGAACCGTTGCCGCCGTTCCCTTTCTTTGTTGGCAAAATGTGGCGCAAGCTTTACTTTTGCCCATCCCGGGCCGTGCTCCCGCGGGCCTGCCGGCGCCGACGGGGTGCGTGCTCGAAACCGCCATCGTCTCGTGCTAGAATTGCACGTTTAATCCATTTGTAACCCCTTCATTTTTCGGAGTTTTTCATGGCGATCGAACGCACCCTGTCGATTATCAAGCCGGATGCCGTGGCCAAGAACGTTATCGGCCAGATCTACGCCCGTTTCGAGGCCGCCGGCCTGAAAGTCGTTGCCGCGAAGATGGCTCACCTGTCGCGCGGTGAAGCCGAGCAGTTCTACGCCGTGCACAAGGCACGCCCGTTCTTCAAGGATCTGGTGGACTTCATGGTCTCCGGCCCGGTCATGATCCAGGCCCTGGAAGGTGAAAACGCTATCGCCAAGAATCGTGACCTGATGGGCGCCACCGATCCGAAGAAGGCCGAGAAGGGCACCATCCGTGCCGACTTCGCCGACAGCATCGACGCCAACGCCGTGCACGGCTCGGACGCTCCGGAAACGGCTGCCGTGGAAGTGGCCTTCTTCTTCCCGGGCATGAACGTTTACAGCCGCTGATTGTCCCTGACAACACGACTGTCTACTGAAGTATTGCTGGAATTGCTGTCATGAACGATCTCGTCAACCTGCTCGATCTCGACGCGGACGCGCTCACTGCCTATTGCGGCGAGCTCGGCGAGAAGCCGTTTCGTGCGCGGCAATTGCAGCGCTGGATCCACCAGTTCGGTGCCAGTCGCTTCGACGCCATGTCGGATCTCGCCAAGTCGCTGCGCGAAAAGCTGGCGACGCGTGCCGAGATCCGTTCGCCGGCCATCATCACGGACAACGTGTCGTCCGATGGCACGCGGAAGTGGCTGCTCGATGTAGGCGCCGGCAACGCGGTGGAGACGGTGTACATCCCCGAGGACACGCGCGGTACGCTGTGCGTGTCGTCGCAGGCGGGGTGCGCCGTCAACTGCCGGTTCTGTTCGACCGGCAAGCAGGGGTTCTCCCGCAACCTCTCGACCGGCGAGATCATTGGCCAGCTCTGGATGGCCGAATTCGCCATGCGCGCCCAGCTGGGTCGCGGCCCCAAGGACGAGCGTGTCATCTCCAACGTGGTGATGATGGGCATGGGCGAGCCGCTGCTCAACTATGATGCGGTGGTGCCTGCCATGCGGCTGATGCTCGACGACAACGCATACGGCCTGTCGCGCCGTCGCGTGACGCTGTCCACTTCCGGCGTGGTGCCGATGATGGATCGCCTGTCCAAGGACCTGCCGGTGGCGCTGGCCGTGTCGCTGCACGCGTCCAACGATGCGTTGCGCGACGTGCTGGTCCCGCTCAACCGGAAATATCCGCTGGCCGAACTGATGGCGGCATGCCGCCGCTACCTGGAATTCGCGCCGCGCGATTTCATTACCTTCGAATATTGCATGCTCGACGGCGTCAATGACACCGTCGAACATGCGCGGGAATTGCTGAAGCTTGTGGCCGATGTGCCGTGCAAGTTCAACCTGATCCCGTTCAACCCGTTCCCTGAATCGGGGCTGAAGCGCTCGAACAACGAGCAGATTCGCCGCTTCGCCCAGGTACTGATGGATGCGGGCCTGGTTACCACGATCCGCAAGACCCGCGGCGACGACATCGACGCCGCCTGTGGCCAGCTGGCTGGCGAGGTCATGGATCGAACCCGTCTGGCCGAGCGCGGCAAGTTCGGCAAGATCACGCCACTGGTGCCGGTGGTTGCCGCCGGCCAATCTCGGGAGGCCCGTCCTGCATGACCCGTCTGATTGTCGCGGCCCTGATCGGGCTGATGATGTTGTCCGCCTGCACGTTGCCACCCACGCCCACGCAGGATATCAAGACCGCTTCTGACCAGACCGATGCCAGCCGCCGCGCCGGCATCCGGCTGCAGCTCGCTACCCAGTACCTGGATGCGCGACAGTATTCGGTGGCGCTGGACGAGGTCAAGCAGGCGATCGCCATCGATCCCATGCTGGTGGATGCGTACCACGTGCGCGCGCTGGTCTACATGGGCATGAACGAGCAGGTGCTGGCTGAGGACAGCTTCCGCACTGCGCTGAATATGCGCGGCAACGATGCCGATGTGCTCAACAACTATGGCTGGTTTCTTTGCCTGAACGGCCGCTATGCAGATGCGAAATCGATGCTGCTGCGCGCGGTACAGGCACCGTCGGTCAATGGGCCGGTCAAGCCGCTGACCAACCTGGGCGCCTGTGAGTTGCGCAATGGCGACCTGGCATCGGCTGAAAAAAATTTGCAAACGGCCTACGGATATGATCGCAACGATCCGTCAGTTAACACCAACCTGGCGCTGCTGAACTTCCAGCGCGGGGATATGGCGCAGGCCAGGCAGTTCGTTGGCCGCGTCAACAATAGCCGATTCGTCAGCGCGCAGTCCCTCTGGCTGGGTGCGCGCATTGCTCGTCGCCAGGGCGACGCCGAGACGCAGAGCGCCATGGTGGCGCAATTGCGCAGCCGTTTCCCAGACTCGCGCGAGCTGACCGCATTCGAGAGAGGAGCTTGGGATGAGTGAACAAGAGCGCGCCGAAAGCCAGGCTGCAACGACGGCACACGTCGGCGGCGGCGCGACAGTCTCCGATCGTGAGGCCGTGGCTCGCGAAATCGGGGCGCAGCTGAAAGAAGCGCGCGAAACGCAGCGCATGTCCCTGGAAGACGTCAGCGCCCGCCTGAAGGTGGCCTCGGCCAAGCTGGCAGCGATCGAGTCGGGCAATGTGTCGAGCCTGCTTGACGTGACGTTCGCGAAGGGCGTGATGCGCGCGTATGCACGCTCGCTCCATGTCGATATCGATATGCTGTTGGGCCGCTACCATGCGCAGGCCCAGGCAACGCCCGTGGCTGAGATCACGCGCCGACACGAAGGGGCGCTCAACCAGACCTTCGATGACCGCAAGCGCTTCGGGACCCGCAGCGCGGGTGGATCGGGCGGCCGTCTGGTCTGGCTGTTCCTCGTGGTGGCTGGGCTGGCAGCGGGCGGCTATTTCGGTTTCGACCATGCCAAGGCATGGCTGGAAGCCCGAAACAAGGCCGCAGCGGAGGCGCCGGCCGTGGCCGAGGAGCATGAAGCCGCCCCGCAAAGCAACAATGACGGCACCGTGACCGCGGCGCTGCCTCCGGTGATGGCGGGCAATGATTCTCCTGCCCCGTCCGAAGCCCCGCCAGCGAGCGTGGCCGGCATGCCGCTCGCCACTGGTGGTGCCCTGGGTCCGTCCGAGGGCGCGCCCGCCGCGCCCGAGGCGCCGGTCATCAAGGCAGCGTCGGCTCCTGCGGCGCCGGTCGCCAAGGTCGTGCCGGCTTCCGCGGCACCGGCCGCCATGCCCGCAGCACCTGTCGTGGCCAAGGGTGATGGCCAGGTGCAGATCCGTTTCTCGGCCGATTCCTGGTACGAGGTTCGCGACCGCAGCGGCAAGGTCATTCTCGGGGGTACGGCCAAGGCCGGCGATGCCGTGAGCGGCACCGGCGCGGGCGGACCCTACAAAGTCATACTTGGTAATGTGAAAGGCGTGGAGTCGATGACGCGCAATGGCGCGCCCGTCGATTTCCAGTCGGCCAACCGAAACAATGTGGCGCGCCTGACGCTGCAGTAATGCGGATGTAGGTGGCGCAGTCAGCCATGCAAGAAGGTGGTAATGCTATGAACCAGAAGGCCTTCCAGCCGGTCGTTCCCGGTCCGCTGCCGCGTCGGCAATCGCGCCAGGCGAGCGTCGCGTGGGGCGACAATATCGTCACGATCGGCGGTGGTGCGCCGGTGCGCGTGCAGTCGATGACGAATACCGATACGGTCGATGCGATCGGCACGGCTATCCAGATCAAGGAACTGGCCCGCGCCGGTTCGGAAATTGTCCGGATCACCGTCAATACGCCTGAGGCCGCTGCTGCGGTGCCGGCCATTCGCGAGCAACTGGATCGCATGGGTGTGAACGTGCCGCTGGTCGGCGACTTCCACTACAACGGCCACACGCTGCTGCACGACTATCCCGAGTGTGCCCAGGCGCTCTCGAAGTACCGCATCAACCCCGGCAACGTGGGCAAGGGCGCCAAGCGCGACACGCAGTTCGCGCAAATGATCGAAATGGCGTGCCGCTATAACAAGCCGGTGCGCATCGGCGTGAACTGGGGCAGCCTGGATCAGGCATTGCTGGCGCGTGTCATGGATGAGAACGCCCAGCGCGCCGAGCCGTGGCCGGCGCAAAGCGTGATGGTCGAGGCACTGATCACGTCGGCGATCGAATCCGCGCAGAAGGCCGAGGAGATTGGCCTGCCTGGCAGCCAGATCATTTTGTCATGCAAGGTGTCGCAGGTGCAGGAACTGGTCGCGGTCTATCGCGAGCTAGGCCGCCGCTGCGACTATGCGCTGCATCTGGGCCTGACCGAAGCCGGCATGGGCAGCAAGGGTATTGTGGCGTCGACCGCTGCGCTGTCGGTGCTGCTTCAGGAAGGCATCGGCGACACGATCCGTATCTCGCTGACGCCGGAACCCGGCGCGCCACGCGAGAAGGAAGTCTACGTCGGCCAGGAAATCCTGCAGACGATGGGGCTGCGCAATTTCACGCCGATGGTGATTGCATGCCCCGGCTGTGGCCGTACCACCAGCACCACGTTCCAGGAACTGGCTGCCAGCATCCAGGCTTACCTGCGCGAGCAGATGCCAACCTGGAAGACCACCTATCCGGGCGTGGAAGAGATGGACGTGGCGGTGATGGGCTGCATCGTCAATGGTCCGGGCGAAAGCAAGCATGCCAACATTGGCATCTCGCTGCCGGGCTCCGGCGAATCGCCGGCGGCACCGGTCTTCGTGGACGGCGTGAAGGTAAAGACGCTGCGCGGCGAGCGCATCGCCGAGGAATTCCAGGCGATCGTCGACGAGTACGTCCGCACGCACTATGGCCCCGGCGCCACGCAAGCAAAACAGGAAGCGGTGGCCTGAGATCCTGAACCGGTCAGGGTAGGGCATCACTGCGAGCAACGAATCAGACATGAGCGAAGACAAGACGAAGGCCGCCAAGGCACTGCAGGGCGTGAAGGGCATGAACGACATGCTGCCCGCCGACGCCCCGCTGTGGGAAATGTTCGAGAACGCCGCGCGCAGCATGCTTCGCGCCTACGGCTATCAGCAGATCCGCACGCCGATCGTCGAACATACGCAGCTGTTTATCCGCGGCATCGGCGAGGTGACGGACATTGTCGAGAAGGAGATGTATTCCTTCACCGACGCGCTAAACGGCGAAAACCTGACGCTGCGCCCGGAGGGCACGGCAGCGGCTGTGCGTGCGACGATCGAGCACAACCTGCTGTACGACGGCCCCAAGCGGCTCTGGTACGCAGGACCGATGTTCCGCCACGAGCGTCCGCAGCGTGGGCGATATCGTCAGTTCCACCAGCTCGGCGCCGAGGCGCTGGGCTTTGCTGGCCCGGACGTGGATGCCGAGATCATTCTCATGTGCCAGCGGCTGTGGGACGACCTGGGGCTGACCAACGTCCGGCTGGAGCTCAATTCTCTGGGCCAGGCGCATGAGCGCGCCGCGCACCGCGAGCAGCTGGTCAAGTATCTGGAAGGCTTCCAGGACATCCTGGACGACGACAGCAAGCGCCGTCTGTACACCAATCCGCTGCGGGTGCTGGATACGAAGAATCCGGCGCTGCAGGAGATGGCGGCCAACGCACCGAAGTTGATCGATTTCCTGGGCGAGGAATCGCTGGCTCACTTCGAAGGCGTGCAACGCCTGCTGAAGGCCAACAACATCCCGTTCAAGATCAATCCTCGCCTGGTGCGCGGCCTGGACTACTACAACCTGACCGTGTTCGAGTGGATCACGGACAAGCTCGGCGCACAGGGCACCATCGCCGGCGGTGGCCGCTACGATCCGCTGATCCAGCAGATGGGCGGCAAGCCGGCCCCGGCTTGCGGCTGGGCGATGGGCGTCGAGCGGATCATCGAACTGATTCGCGAAGAAAATCTGGTGCCGGAGGCTTCCGGTTGCGACGTCTACATGGTTCACCAGGGCGAGGCTGCCAGCCAGCAGGCGATGATCGCGGCGGAGCGGTTGCGGGATGCCGGCCTGGACGTCGTGCTGCACGCCACGCCGGACGGCAAGAGCGGCAGCTTCAAGTCGCAGATGAAGCGTGCCGACGCGAGTGGCGCATCCTTTGCCGTTATTATTGGCGACGATGAAGTGGCCGCCGATGTGGTGCAAGTCAAGCAGCTGCGCGGCGGCAGCGCGGGCGAAGGTGGCCCGCAAGCCAGCGTGCCGGCTGGTAGCGTGGTCGACTATGTCATCGACGCGATGGTCAATGCCATCGAATCCGACGACGGCGCCGACGACGAGCAATAAGCAAAGCAACAGCAAGCAGCGTGGCCGCCCCGGGTGCGGCCGCACTTTTCAACCTATGCGGGTAACTGCCTCGACATGGCTTACGATCTAGAAGAACAGGAACAGCTTGAGAGCCTCAAGGCCTGGTGGAACCAGTACGGCAACATCATCACCTGGATCCTGATTGCCGCCTTGCTCGCGTTTGCGGCCTGGAGCGGCTGGAACTACTGGCAACGCGTGCAGGCGCGCGATGCGGCGCTGCTGTACGAGCAGGTCACGAAGGCCGCCGAAAGCCGTGACGCCGATCGCGTCAAGCGGGCGGCCACCGACCTGGAAGACAAGTTCGGTCGCACGGCCTATGGCCCGATGAGCGCGCTGGTCGCGGCCAAGGTGCTGTACGACGCCGGCGACCTGGCTGGCACCAAGTCGCAGCTGCAGTGGGCCATCGACCATGGCGGCGAAGACTACGCCCCGCTGGCGCGCGTGCGTCTGGCTGGTGTCCTGCTCGATGAGAAAGCCTACGATCAGGGTCTGGCGTTGCTCAAGGACGAGCCGCCCGCACAGTACGAAGCCCTGTTTGCAGATCGCCGCGGCGATCTGCTGGCCGCGCAGGAGAAGCGCGACGACGCCCGTACCGCCTATCGCCGCGCGCTGGACAAGCTCGGCACCGGCGAAGCCGGAATGCGCCAGATCATTCAGTTCAAGCTCGACGCGCTGGGCACGGCCTGAGCGGACCTTCATTCCATCTAGGATCGTATCTCTATGACGTCATTGCTTCGTGCAGCTGTCTCCCGCCCGTCGTCCCGCCGTGTCGCCCGCGCGCTCGTCGCCGGCACCTGCCTGGGCGTGCTGGCAGGCTGCTCGCTGTTCAGCAAGGAAAACAAGCATCCGCCGACGGAACTGAAGCCGGTTTCGGCGACGCTGTCGGTCAAGCAGGCCTGGAAGGCCGATGTCGGTAAGAGCGGCGCCTACGTGATGGCGCCCATGGCGGCCGGCAACAACGTGTACGTATCGGCCAGGAACGGCACGGTGCTGGCCCTCGAGGGCAACACCGGGCGTACGGTGTGGAAGGCCAAGACGGACATCGACCTGACTTCGGGCCCGGGTTCCGACGGTTCTGTGACGTCCGTGGCCGGCGAGAAGGGCGCGGTTTACGCGTTCGACAGTAGCGGCAAGCAGATCTGGAAGAAGCAGGTCAACGGTGAGGTGCTGTCGGCGCCGCTGGTTGGCAACGGCCTGGTGGTGGTGCGTACGACCGATACCCGCGTGATCGGGCTGGATGCCCAGACGGGTGAACGCCGCTGGATCTATCAGCGTTCCCAGACCCCGCTGAACCTGCGCGCGGCCATGGGCATGGTGTTTGCCGGCGACGGCATCATCACGGGCTTCCCGGGCGGCAAGATTGGCGTGCTCGCGCCGGCTAACGGCGTGCTGCGCTGGGAAAGCACGGTGTCGTATCCGAAGGGCGTGTCCGAGATCGAACGCCTGAACGATGTGACCGGCGTGCCCGTGATCTATGGCCGCCAGGTGTGCGCCACCACGTTCCAGGGCCGTGTCTCGTGCCTGGAACTGGCCAACGGCCAGCCGCAGTGGGGCAAGGATTTCTCGTCGCCGACCGGTCTCGCGCAGGACGACACCTCGCTGTTCGCGAGTGACGAGACGTCGACGGTCTTCGCGTTCGACCGCCAGAACGGCAACGAGCGCTGGAAGAACGACCAGCTGCGCTACCGTGGCCTTGGCGCGCCGTTGGCGCTGGGCCGCTCGATAGTGATGGGGGATTTCGAAGGCTTTGTGCACTTCCTGTCCCGTGATGATGGGCAGATCGTGGCACGCATGAAGACCGATGGCAGCGCCATCAGCGCGGCACCCGTGGTGGCCGGCGAAACGCTGATCGTCCAGACCCGCGACGGCGACGTCTACGGCTTCGTGCCGAACTGATCGCCAACGCACGCAAGCCCGTCCGTGCCCCTGTCGCACGGACGGCGCCAATCCGGTAGCATGATCCCTGGTCGTGCCAACAACCTTGGAATGGGGCCCGGCGCCCGGTTCCGCCCGACAGGAAGAGCGGCCAGCCGCGCATAAGGCGCGTTGGTTGTCGGATCAACATGACTCCGGAGTTGCTGGGGGACGGCGCAAGCTTCCCCCTGTTTCCATTTATTGCATGAAACCAGTTATCGCACTCGTCGGCCGTCCCAATGTGGGCAAGTCGACGCTATTCAATCGCATGACCCGCTCGCGCGACGCACTTGTCGCGGACCTGCCGGGTCTGACGCGGGACCGCCACTACGGTGAGGGCCGCATCGGCGATCGTCCATTTATCGCTATCGACACCGGTGGTTTCGAGCCCGTGGCCAAGGACGGGATCGTGGCGGAAATGGCCAAGCAGACCCGTCAGGCCGTGGTCGAGGCCGATGTCGTCATCTTCCTCGTCGATGGCCGCCTCGGCCTCGCGCCGCAGGATCGGGTGATTGCCGATTACCTGCGCAAGACCGGCCGCCGCATCATGCTGGCGATCAACAAAGTCGAGGGTATGAAGTACACCTCGGTGGCGGCCGAATTCTACGAGCTGGGCATGGGCGATCCCTATGCCATTTCGTCGACGCATGGCGATGGCGTGAGCGAACTCGTCGACGAGGCGCTGGAGTTGGCCGTGCAGGAACGGCCCGAGTTGGCCGAGCAGGACGATGCGGGCCAGCACGGCGTCAAGATCGCCATCGTGGGCCGTCCGAACGTGGGCAAGTCCACGCTCGTGAACACACTGATCGGCGAAGAGCGCGTCATCGCGTTCGACATGCCGGGGACCACGCGCGATGCGATCTATGTGGAGTTCGAGCGTGGCGGCAAGCCGTACACGCTGATCGACACGGCTGGCCTGCGCAAGCGTGGCAAGGTGTTCGAGGCCATCGAGAAGTTCTCGGTGGTGAAGACGCTGCAATCGATCGCCGATGCCAACGTGGTGGTGCTGCTGCTGGATGCCCAGCAGGACATTTCCGAGCAGGATGCACACATCGCCGGCTTCATCGTCGAATCGGGCCGGGCATTGGTGGTGGGCGTGAACAAGTGGGATGGCCTGGATGGCCACACGCGCGACCGCATCAAGCATGACCTGGAGCGCAAGCTGCAATTCCTGAGCTTTGCCAACGTGCACTTTGTGTCCGCGCGCGAGCGCACGGGCATCGGTGCGTTGATGCGGTCGGTGGACGATGCGTACGCCGCCGCGATGGTCAAGCTGCCCACGCCGCAACTGACGCGCGTGCTGCAGGAAGCCGTGGAATTCCAGCAGCCGAAGCGAGTGGGAGCATCGCGGCCGAAGCTGCGCTATGCCCACCAGGGCGGTTCCAATCCGCCGATCATCGTGGTGCACGGCAATGCGCTCAGCGGTGTGGCAGAGACCTATCGGCGCTACCTGGAAAATCGCTTCCGGACGGCGTTCAAGCTCAAGGGCACACCGCTGCGCATCGAATTTCGTACGAACAAAAATCCCTACGCCGACTCGAAGGAATGAGCCCAAATGGTGCCTTTCCTCGTGGGCAACTTTCGTTTGCGTTCGTTTGGAACTGCGGCTAAATTCACGGTAGCAGGGGGAGCCCTGCGCGTTGATGCCAGCCTGGTACCGTTTTGATCTTTTTTCTGGCGCGGTTTTGCGCCAACTGACTTGAACCGGGGATTTCCGTCCCCATCATCCATCACTAAATCTATAATTTTGGAGTGTGCCATGAGCAACAAAGGGCAATTGCTACAAGACCCGTTCCTGAACGCGCTGCGCAAAGAGCACGTGCCGGTTTCCATCTACCTCGTCAATGGCATCAAGCTGCAAGGCAATATCGAGTCGTTCGACCAGTACGTCGTCCTGCTGCGTAACACCGTGACGCAGATGGTCTACAAGCATGCGATTTCCACCGTCGTGCCCGCGCGCGCGGTCAACTTCCGCGTGGATGACTCCGCCGAGGCCTGAACTTTCCTCTTTCGCTGCCGGCCGCATCATCTTGCGGCCGCAGCCTTGCGTGACCCACCTCCAGTGCCGCCCCGTGCGGGCGATACTATCCGCCGCCACTTCCCGTCCGAATCTGTTTCCGACTCCGAGTCTTGCGGCACCCGGCCGCGGCACGTTGCCGCAGTCCGGACATTTCTTGTCTTAACAACGTTTCATCCTTCGGCGCTTCGCGTCCCCCCGCTTGCAACCCAGAGCTACCTCCAATACCGATCCCTCGCGCGCCATCCTGGTCGGCGTCGATTTCGGCAAGCATGACTTCCAGGAAAGCCTGTCCGAACTGGCGTTGCTGACCAGCACGGCTGGCTCCGTGCCCGTGCATACGCTGACGGGCAAGCGTTCGCGTCCCGATCCGGCGTTGTTTATCGGCTCGGGCAAGGCGGATGAACTCAAGGAAGCGGCTGATGCGCTGGACGCGGATGTGGTCGTGTTCAATCACGCATTGAGCCCGGCCCAGCAACGGAACCTGGAGCGTTTTCTGCAGCGCCACGTGATCGATCGCACCGGCCTGATCCTCGATATCTTTGGCCAGCGCGCGCAGAGCCATGTCGGCAAGGTGCAAGTGGAGCTTGCGCAGGTGCAATACCAGGCCTCGCGCCTGGTCCGCGCATGGAGCCACCTGGAGCGGCAGAAGGGTGGTATCGGCATGCGCGGCGGCCCTGGCGAGCGCCAGCTCGAGCTGGACCGACGGATGCTTGATGACCGAGCCAAGCGGCTCAAAGCCGACCTGTCGCGCCTGCAACGCCAGCACCATACGCAACGCCGTGCGCGCGCGCGCAATGACACGCTAAGCATCTCGCTGGTCGGCTATACCAACGCGGGCAAGTCGACGCTGTTCAACGCGCTGACCAAGGCGCGCGCCTATGCGGCTGACCAGCTGTTCGCCACGCTCGACACCACGTCCCGCAGGCTGTTTCTGGACGGACTGGGCAACGTGGTGCTGTCGGACACCGTGGGTTTCATTCGCGACCTGCCGACGCAACTCGTGGCGGCTTTCCGCGCGACGCTGGACGAAACCGTGCACGCCGACCTGCTGCTGCATGTGGTGGACGCATCGAGTCCCGTCCGGCACGAGCAGATCGAGCAGGTCAATCGCGTACTGGCGGAAATCGATGCGATCGATATCCCGCAGATCGTCGTGATGAACAAGATCGATGCAGCGTCCGAGCTGATGGAGCAGGGCCCGCGCGTGGAGCGTAATGAAGACGGTGTGCCGACCCGCGTCTTCGTCAGCGCCCGCGAGGGGTTGGGGCTCGACGCGCTGCGTCAGTCGATCGTTGATGTGGCGCAATGGCTGGCCTCGCAGCCAGAAGCACCAGAGCCTTACGACCCCCGGCTGGCCGAGGTGCCGATGCTGGCCGGCGACGATGACGGCTGGGACTCCGGTGACGATCCGGCGGACCAGGCGGACGGCGCCGATGATGGCGCCGACAAGGCCTCAGACGAGGATCGACGGGCCTGACACCGCCCAAACTGATCGTCGTTAGGCGAGATTCGCCGCCCGATTGGGGATTTTGAGCAAATGTGATCAAGATGGCTGCTAGAATCCCCCTGTTCCAAACTTCCCGGACCCGTGCACTTCATGCCCCTGTTCCACCGGAATCCTGACTCGCGCTTTATGACAGGCACTCGCGCCCCGCGTTTTGCGGGCTGGCCGCGCCTGCGTGCCATCTTCTCTCTGAACGACCCTCGCTGGGGCCGTAACGGTCAGGACGATGAAGACAAGGACAAAGACAAAGACAACAATCGCCAGCAGAACCAGCGTCCACAGGACGGTCCGCCCGACCTGGATGAGCTCTGGCGTGATTTCAATCGCCGCCTGAACGGCCTGCTGGGCCGCAAGGACAACGGCGGCGGCCCCGGCCTCGGCAGTGGCCCGCGCGTGCCCGGCAAGAGCTCGAACGTAAGCGTGGGCGTGATCATCGCGGCCGTGATCGGCATCTGGCTCGCCAGCGGCTTCTTCATGGTGCAGGAAGGGCAAACCGCCGTCATCCTGCAGTTCGGCAAGTTCAAGTACACCACGGGCCCCGGCATCAACTGGCGCATGCCCTGGCCGATCCAGTCGGCCGAGGTGGTGAACCTGTCGGCGGTGCGCTCGGTGGAAGTGGGTCGCGCCACGTCGATCAAGGATAGCAACCTGAAGGACTCGTCGATGCTGACGCAGGACGAGAACATCATCGACGTCCGCTTCACGGTGCAATACGACATCCAGGACGCCGGTGAATTCCTGTTCTTCAATCGCACCGACCGCGGTGGCGACGAGGAACTGGTCACGCAGGCCGCTGAGACCTCCGTGCGCGAGATCGTCGGCCGCAACAAGATGGATGCGGTGCTGTACGAGAACCGCGAGCAGATCGCCCAGTCGCTGGCCAAGTCGATCCAGTCGATCCTGACCGCCTACAAGACCGGCATTCGCGTGATTTCCGTGAACGTGCAGAGCGTGCAGCCGCCCGAGCAGGTGCAGGCGGCGTTCGATGACGTGAACAAGGCCAGCCAGGATCGCGAGCGCGCGATCAGCGAAGGCCAGGCCTATGCCAACGACATCCTGCCGCGCGCCAAGGGTACGGCGGCGCGCCTGAAGGAGGAATCCGAAGCCTATCGCTCCCGCGTGGTGGCGCAGGCCGAGGGTGACGCGGCCCGCTTCCGCTCGGTGCAGACGGAGTACGCCAAGGCGCCGCAGGTCACGCGCGACCGCATCTATATCGAAACCATGCAGCAGATTTACGCCAATTCGAACAAGATCCTTGTGGATGCCAAGTCGGGGAACAACCTGCTGTACCTGCCGCTGGACAAGCTGATGACGCAGGTGCAGGGGGGCAGTCCGACGCCCGCGGCGGTTGCGCCGGGTACCAATGCGCCGGCCGTGCCGGATTCGTCGACGGACATCCGGTCGCGCGAGTCGATGCGTAACCGCGACCGCGACTCGCGCTGAGGAGACCCGTCATGAACCGACTGATTTCCTTTGTCATTGGCCTTTTCATCGTGCTGGCCATCGCGTCGTCGATGCTGTTCGTCGTCGACCAGCGTCAGTACGCCGTCGTGTTCGCCTTCGGCGAGATCAAGCAGGTGGTGCGCGAGCCCGGCCTGCATTTCAAACTGCCGCCGCCGTTGCAGAACGTGGTGTTCATGGATCGCCGCCTTCAGACGATCGACGTGGCCGCCAGCGAGCGCTTTCTGACCGCCGAGAAGAAGTCGATGGTGGTGGACTGGTTCGTCAAGTGGCGCATCACCGATCCGCGCAAGTTCTTCGTGGCCTTCAGTGGCAACGTGCGCGGCGCGCAGGATCGCATGACGCAGCGGATCGATGCCGTGGCGCGTGAAGAATTCGGCAAGCGCACGGTCGCCGATGTGGTGGCGGGTGAGCGCGAGAAGGTCATGCAGAGCATCCGTACCGGCATGGCCGAGTATGCGCAGTCCGTGGGCGTGGAAATCCTGGATGTGCGCCTGAAGCGCGTGGACCTGCTGCCGGCGATCAGCGAATCCGTGTATCGCCGCATGGAAGCGGAGCGCAAGCGCGTGGCTAACGAGTTGCGTTCGACGGGCGCCGCCGAAGGTGAGAAAATTCGCGCCGATGCCGACCGTCAGCGCGAAGTGGTGCTGGCCGAGGCCTACCGCGATGCGCAGGTGGTCAAGGGCGAAGGCGACGCCAAGGCATCGCAGATCTACGCCGACGCGTTCGGCAAGGATCCCAGCTTCGCCCAGTTCTGGCGCAGCATGGAAGCCTACCGCAACACCTTCCGCGACAAGCGTGACGTAATGGTGCTGGAGCCGAACTCGGACTTCTTCCGCTATATGCGCTCGTCCGGTGGTGCGAATGCCCCGGCTGCCGCCGGAGGCAAAAAATAGAGCGAAGCGCGCAGTTCGCGTGAGTTTCGACAAAACCCCGGTCCGTCCGGGGTTTTGTCCGGCTGGAGGCGGCGTGTCCAAGTGCGGCGCGCGCCTCGCCGGACGCCAGGCTGGCCATGCCGGCCTGCAACCGTTTTTGAAAGAAGAGATTTGCCATGTCCAACCACTGGCTCCTGCCCGAAAACATTGCCGACGTCCTGCCGTCGGAAGCGCGCAAGATCGAAGAACTGCGCCGCCGCATGCTCGACCTGTTCCGCACGTATGGCTACGAGCTGGTCATGCCCCCGATGCTGGAGTACCTGGAGTCGCTCCTGACGGGGACTGGTCATGACCTGGACCTGCGCACGCTGAAGCTGGTGGACCAACTGTCTGGCCGTACGCTCGGCCTGCGCGCGGACATCACGCCGCAGGTCGCCCGCATCGACGCCCACTTGCTGAACCGTCCCGGCGTGACGCGCCTGTGCTACGCCGGTAACGTACTGCACGCGCGTCCGGCGGGTTTCCACGCCACGCGCGAGCCGATTCAGATCGGCGCCGAGATCTACGGCCATGCCGGCCTGGAAGCGGATGTGGAAATCCAGGAGCTGATGCTGGCTGCGCTGCAGGTCGCCGGCCTGACCGACGTTCGGCTGGACCTGTGCCATGCCGGGATTCTCGAGGCGCTGCTCGATGGCCTGCCGTCGATCCGCAAGATCGAGGACGCCATGTTCGCCGCGCTCGAAACCAAGGATGTGCCGGCGTTGCGCGAGCTGACCGTTGGCCTGCCACAGACCGAGCGCGATGCACTGCTGGCGCTGCCCACGCTGTACGGTGGCATCGACGTGATCGAGCGCGCTCGCGCCACGCTGCCGGGCAGCCCGGCCATCGGCCGCGCGCTGGATGAACTGGCGGCACTGGCCGCGCAGGTCCGTGGTGCCAGCGTGAATATCGATCTGTCGGATTTGCGCGGTTACCACTATCACAGCGGGGTGATGTTCACGGCTTACGTGTCTGGGCTGCCCAACTATGTGGCTCGTGGCGGCCGTTACGACAAGGTGGGCGAGGCCTTCGGTCGTGCGCGTCCTGCAACCGGGTTCTCGCTGGATCTGCGTGAGGTGGCCGCGTTGTCGCCCGTGGAGGTTCGCGCGCAGGCCATCTTCGCCCCGTGGGGCGCCGATCCGGACCTGCGTGCGGCCATCGCGTCGTTGCGCGCGGCAGGCGAGATCGTGATTCAGTCGCTGCCGGGCCATACTCATGAGCTCGACGAATTTAACTGCGACCGGCAACTGCTGCGCCAGGGTAACAGCTGGGTGGTGGTGCCGCGCTAAACCCCGGACCGGCAGTTCGCGCCGGTCCGGTTTCCCGCTCTCCATGTGGCCTTTTAGCGCCTTTCTGCCGATCCGGGTCCCGGATTCGGCGGCAAAGGTGTGTCATACGGGTGCCCGAAAACCGGGAACCGTTCGGCAACGAGAGTAGAATACGTTTTTAACCTTCTGACCAATTCAACATGTCCGCATCCGCAGTAGGCCAGGGACGCAATGTCGTCGTGATCGGAACCCAGTGGGGTGACGAAGGCAAAGGAAAAATCGTCGATTGGCTTACCGATCATGCAAAAGGCGTGGTGCGGTTCCAGGGTGGCCACAACGCCGGCCACACCCTCATCATCGGCGGCAAGAAAACCATTCTGCGACTGATTCCGTCGGGAATCATGCGCGAAGGCACCGTCTGCTACATCGGCAATGGCGTCGTGCTCTCGCCCGAGGCGCTGTTCCGCGAGATCGAGGAACTGGAAGCCGCCGGCCTGCAGGTGCAGAACCGCCTGCGCATTTCCGAAGCCACCACGCTGATCCTGCCGTACCACGTTGCCATCGACAAGGCACGTGAAGCCCGCCGTGGCGCCGCCAAGATTGGCACCACCGGTCGCGGTATTGGTCCGGCATACGAAGACAAGGTGGCGCGCCGCGCGCTGCGCGTGCAGGACCTGTTCGATCCGAAGCATTTCGCCGAACGCCTGCGCGAGAATGTCGAGTTCCATAATTTCATGCTGACCCAGTACCTCGGCGCCGAAGCCGTGGACTATCAGCAGATCCTGGACGAAACGCTGGCCTATGCGTCGCGCCTGAAGCCGATGGTGGCGGACGTGTCGGCCGAGCTGTACGCGGTCAACGCTGCTGGCGGCAATCTGATGTTCGAAGGTGCGCAGGGCACGCTGCTGGATGTCGACCATGGCACCTATCCGTTCGTTACGTCGAGCAACTGCGTGGCCGGTGCGGCCGCTGCGGGCGCCGGCGTAGGCCCGGGCCGTCTGAACTACATCCTCGGCATCACCAAGGCTTACTGCACGCGCGTGGGCGCCGGTCCGTTCCCGAGCGAGCTGTATGACAACGACAATCCGGCCCGTCAGGACGCCGTAGGTGTGCGCCTGGCCAACGTCGGCAAGGAATTCGGTTCGGTGACGGGTCGTCCGCGCCGCACCGGCTGGCTCGATGCCGCCGCGCTGAAGCGCTCGGTGCAGATCAACGGCGTGTCCGGCCTGTGCATGACGAAGCTGGATGTGTTGGATGGCCTGGAAACGATCAAGCTGTGCGTGGGCTACCAGCTCGATGGCAAGACCGTGGACATCCTGCCGCGTGGCTCCGATGCCGTAGCCAACTGCGTGCCGGTCTACGAGGAATTCCCGGGCTGGAACGAATCGACGTTCGGTGTGAAGAACTGGGACGCACTGCCGGAAGCGGCACGTGTCTACCTGAAGCGGATCGAGGAAGTGGTCGGCATTCCGATCGACATGATCTCGACCGGTCCGGATCGCGATGAGACGATCCTGCTGCGCCACCCGTACCAGGTAGCCTGCGCAGCTGCTTGATATCGCGGATTACGCTGCGAGTTTGCCCGCTGAGTATGATCGTGGCGTCATGAGCGCCACGACCTCACAAAGCCATTCGGCCCGCGAGATGCGGGCCGATGCTTTATCTGTCGGTCACCGACCAGAGAGAAGAAGACACCATGAACCTGCCTACCAATGACGACGAGAACCTGTGGGTCTCGTGGGATGACTACCATCGCCTGATCGCACGCCTCGCGCTGAACGTGCATGAGTCCGGCTGGAAGTTCGACAAGATCCTGTGCCTGGCCCGGGGCGGCTTGCGCGTTGGCGACCAGATGTCGCGCATTTTCGACGTACCGCTGGCGATCCTGGCGACGAGTTCCTATCGCGAAGCCGCCGGCACGCAGCAGGGCGACCTCGATATCGCGCAGTACATCACGATGACGCGCGGCGAGCTGTCGGGCAAGATCCTGCTGGTGGATGACCTGGTGGATTCGGGCGTCACGCTCGAACGCGTGGGCCGCCATCTGAAGGAGCGCTATCCGGCGGTGACGGACGTTCGCTCCGCCGTGCTGTGGTACAAGGCCTGCTCCAAGGTGGAGCCGGACTACCACGTGACGTTCCTGCCGTCGAACCCCTGGATCCACCAGCCGTTCGAGGAATATGACACGCTGCGTCCGCATAACCTGACCGCCTGGCTCAAGCGCGGCAAGCGCGCCAGCCTGCTGGAAGACGATTCGGCCGCTTGAGCTGCCGAAAGGGTCTGCCGGGCCGAGACGGCATCGCTGTCGCCTCGGCACATCGAGATCAGTAACCGACGGTGTAACGCTGGCGCACGTGCGCCGGTTTCTCAATTTCATCAAGCATGGCGATGGCATAGTCTTCCATCGAAATCCAGCTTTTGCCTGCGGCGTCCGAAAGCAGGTTTTCCTCGCCCACGCGGAATGTGCCGGTGCGCTCGCCAGGTATGAACAGCGCGGAGGGCGACAGGAAGGTCCATTCCAGCTCCGATTCGCCGCGCAGCGCATTCAGGAAATCGCGGCCAGCAGCTGCCTCGTCCTTGTACTGCGCCGGGAATCCCGGCGTATCCACCAGTTGCACGCCAGGCCCCACGTACAGACTGCCGGCCCCACCCACCACCAGCAGGCGCTTCACCCCGGCCGTCTTGACGGCGCCGGCGATCTGGGGAGCCGTGGTCTGCAGGAACCGCACGGTGCTGATTACGGCGTCATGACCGGCCAGTGCTTCGGTCAGCGACTTGGTGTCCGCCGCATCCACGTCGCGAGGGATCAGACCATCCCTTGCCGGCAATTGGCTCGCGTGGCGGGCGAGAGCGGTTACGGTGTGGCCGCGGCGCAAGGCTTCGTCGGTCAGGCGGGAGCCCACGTTACCCGTGGCGCCGATGATGGCGATCTTCATGGTCGTTCCTTTGTTTTGATTCACATGGATCGATATGAAACCGTAGTGGTTACATATCAGGATAAAAAAATCAGCGCTTGCGGCGCTGGGCTGCGTGTTCGACGTCGGCGAGCATGCCGGCAATTGTGATTTCCGCGAGCGTGGCATCCATCGCTGCCTGCGCGCGATCCGCGACGTGCCGCAGCGCGCCGGTAATCTCGCGGCCTACCATGCAGGCCGGATTGGGCGCGCTCTGGTGTAGCGCGATCAGCGCGGTGGTCTCCACGCTGCGAAACACCTCCAGCAGCGTAATATCCGTTGCGGGGCGAGCGAGCATGGCGCCGCCGGTGCTGCCCATCGTCGTGGTCACGAAGCCCGCCTCGATCAGTGCCCCGACCAGGCGACGGATCAACGCAGGATTGGTGCCCACGCTACCAGCGATCATCGACGACGGCACGGGGCCGTCCGCTTGCGCGAGCAGGGTGAGGATATGGACGGCGACGGCAAACCGGCTGCTGGTAGTCATGCGGGAAATCTCAATGTGAAACCATAGTAGTTACAGATGGTTAAACTGTCAACGGCGGAAGTGAGTGAAGGTGGTTGTGCATTTCTCGCGATAGGCCGGTAAAACCTGGCGAGATAATGCCGGAATCGCCACTGAAGCTGATACACTCAACCACGGCGTAATGCCAGTAGTCGGTTGCAGTTGTGCTTCGGTAAGAAAAATCGGGAAGAACAGCCAGATAACAGAAAGGTTCGCGCAGTCATAGTGACTGCTGGCGATCCAGGAGAGGGGTGTACGATTTGGCAGTTGTGACAGGTCAGCGCGGAGGATTCAAGATAATGCCTTCGGAAAACAAAAAACCCGCAACAAACGTTGCGGGTTTCTCGCTGAATCCTGGTGCCCAGGAGAGGACTCGAACCTCCACAGTGTTGCCACCGCTAGGACCTGAACCTAGTGCGTCTACCAATTCCGCCACCTGGGCAGGTGTCGAAACAACCGAAGCGCCCATTATAGCGACCGTAAAACGTTTGTCAAATAGTTCCGAGAAAAATTGAATCAGAACAACTATCCGATCCCTAGCCGGGAAGAAATCCTCGGCGTGCTGAGAACTTCGGGGTCGCCCCTGTCGGCCGGTGACATCGCCAAGACCCTGGCCGTCACGCGCAAGGAGCACGACGGCTTCCAGAAACGTCTCGCCGCCATGGAGCGCGACGGCCAGATCGAACTGAACCGCAAGGGCCGCTATGAGCTGGCCCATCAGCCGAACTTCGTGCTTGGCCGCGTGCAGGGCCATCGCGACGGCTTCGGCTTCCTGATCCGCGACGATGGCGAGGACGATGTCTTCCTGCCCGAGCGAGAGCTGCAGAAGGCCATGCACAACGACCGCGCCCAGGTGCGCGTGGTTGGCTATGACCGCCGTGGCCGTCCCGAGGGCCAGATCGTCGAGATCGTCGAGCGCGCCAACCGTTATGTGATTGGCCGTCTGCTGTCGGAGAACGGCGTGCTGGTGGTGGCGCCCGAGGACAAGCGCATCGGCCAGGACATCCTCATTCCACCCAAGGCGCAGGGCAAGGCTCGCGTGGGGCAGGTGGTGAGCGTGGAGCTCATCGAGTGGCCCGACCGCTATGTGCAGCCCGTGGGCCGCGTGGTGGAGATCCTGGGCGATATCGACGATCCCGGCATGGAAATCGAGATCGCTGTGCGCAAGTACGGCGTGCCCCATGCGTTTTCGCCCGCAGCGGCCAAGGAAGCGCAGGCGCTGCCCGATGAGGTCCGCCAGGCCGACCTGGATCACCGCATCGATCTGCGCGACGTGCCCCTGGTCACGATCGACGGGGAGGACGCGCGCGACTTCGATGATGCCGTGTATTGCGAGCCGGTCAAGATCGGCCGCGCCAAGGGCTGGCGCCTGATCGTGGCGATCGCCGACGTTTCGCACTACGTGCGCCCCGGCACGCCGCTGGATGCGGATGCGCTTGACCGGGCGACTTCGGTCTATTTCCCGCGCCGCGTGATTCCGATGCTGCCGGAAAAGCTGTCCAACGGCCTGTGCTCGCTGAATCCTCAAGTGGATCGACTGTGCATGGTGTGCGACGCCGTGATCACGGCGAAGGGCGAGCTCAAGGGTTACCAGTTCTACCCGGCGGTGATGCATTCGTCGGCGCGCCTGACCTACAACGAGGTCTGGTCGGTACTGTCGAACACCAAGGGTCCGGAGGCACACAAGCGCGCTGATCTGGTGCCGCACCTGCAGAACCTGTACGAACTGTTCCAGGTCCTGCTCAAGGCGCGACGCGAACGCGGAGCGATCGATTTCGATACCACCGAGACCTACATCGTCTGCAACGCGCAGGGCAAGATCGAACAGATCCTGCCGCGCACTCGCAACGATGCACACCGGCTGATCGAGGAGTGCATGCTGACGGCCAACGTCTGCGCGGCCGATTTCCTCGAACGATTCAAGCATCCCACGCTCTATCGCATCCACGCGGGCCCGAACGAGGAAAAGCTCAAGAACCTGCGTGAATTCCTGAGGACGGCCGGTCTTTCGCTGGGCGGCGGCGACAAGCCGCAGGCTTCGGACTACGCCGAGGTGATGGACAAGATCAAGTCCCGCCCCGATGCGCCGATGCTGCAGACGATGCTGCTGCGCTCGATGCAGCAAGCGGTCTACAGCCCCGATAACATCGGCCACTTCGGCCTGGCCTTCGAGGCCTACGCGCACTTCACGAGTCCGATCCGCCGCTACCCGGACCTGCTGGTCCACCGCGCGATCAAGGCCGTGCTGGCCCATACCAAGTACCAGCCGGCATTCGCCCATGGCACCGAGCTCAATACGGCGATTTCGCCCAAGGCGCGCCGCATGAACGCCGCGGACGCCGAGAAGCGTGCCGAGAACACCGCCGCCCGCGCCAAGCGCAACGAGGCAATCTGGGACGAACTCGGCCTGCATTGCTCGGCCAACGAGCGTCGTGCCGACGAGGCGTCGCGGGACGTGGAAGCGTGGCTCAAGTGCTATTTCATGCGTGACAAGCTCGGCAGTGACTTCGCCGGCACGATCAGCGCGGTCACGTCCTTCGGCATCTTCGTGCAGCTGGACGAACTGTATGTGGAAGGCCTTGTGCACGTCACCGAACTGGGTAGCGATTACTTCCAGTACGACGAGGCGCGCAATGAGCTGCGCGGCGAGCGCACCGGCATCCGCTATCGTCTGACCGACCGCGTGCGCGTGCAGGTGTCGCGCGTGGACCTTGATGCGCGCAAGATCGACTTCCGCCTGGTGCAGGAACCGTCGGCCAAGACGTTGCGTGCCCGCGTGACGGGGCCCGAGACGCAGCCGCGCGTGCCCGCCGCCCACGCAGTGCCGGCCCGCAAGAAGGGACGGCAGCTCGCGGCACTGCTCGGTGGTACGTCCAAGCCCGAGGAATCGTTCGACGAGACGCTCGATCGCGTGATCGAGGAGCAACCGGTGTTCGAGGCTGTCATCACGCCGCTCAAGCCGCATGTCGGTCATGCGCCGCATGGCGGCAAGCCAGCGTCGAAGACACCCGCGGGCAAGTCGGGCAGGCGAGCCGCCAAGCCCAAGCCGGCGCACCTCGAAAAGCCGCGCAAGACTGCGTCCAAGCACGCGGCCAAGCCGGCCACCAAGAGCAGCCGGGCTACGCGCAAGCGCTGAGTTGCCAGCGGTGCCGATGGTGCCAATGGTGGCGGTAGCGCCCATGCGGCGGCATAGGACCGTTTGAGTGCGGCCATGGCGGGTACAATCCCGCCATGGCCAAACACAAACTCCTGATCGGCTTTCATGCCGTCAATGCTCGCCTTCGCCAGGACGCGAAGAGCGTTTCCGATATCTATGTTGAATCCAACCGGCGTGACCGCCGCATGCAGGACTTCATCCGCCTGGCGGAAAGTCTCAACGTGCGCCTGCATCCCGTCGACGCCGATCGCCTGCGTGGCATGGCCGGGACGGACCGCCACCAGGGCGTGGTCGCCCGCGCCGATGACATCGCGCTGGCGCTGAATCTCGACGAACTGCTCGACGGTATCGAAGGCACGCCACTGCTGCTGGTGCTGGACGGCGTCACCGATCCGCACAACCTCGGCGCTTGCCTGCGCGTGGCCGATGGTGCCGGCGCCCACGCGGTGATCGCACCCAAGGACCGCAGCGTGGGGCTGAATACCACCGTGGCCAAGGTCGCCAGCGGCGCGGCCGAGACCGTTCCGTACATCACCGTGACCAACCTGGCCCGCACGCTGCGCGAGTTGCAGGAACGCGGCATCTGGGTGGTTGGCACGGCCGACGGCTCGGAAAAGACGCTCTACGACGTGGATCTGAAGGGCCCGATGGCAATCGTCATGGGCGCGGAAGGCGAGGGTATGCGCCGCCTGACGCGCGAAACGTGCGACGAACTGGTCGGTATCCCGATGGCGGGCGGCGTGGAAAGCCTGAACGTATCGGTGGCCAGCGGCGTGTGCCTGTATGAAGCGGTGCGCCAGCGCCGCCTGCCGCGCTGACAATGACGCGGGACACGGCCGGCGTGGACCAGGCGCGCGGATGGATCGCGGCCGCACGCAAGCTCTTCGTGCTGACCGGCGCGGGGATCTCGGCCGAGTCGGGTGTACCGACGTTCCGCGATGCGCTGACGGGCCTCTGGTCGCAGTTCGATCCCGAGGACCTGGCCACCGAGGCCGCGTTTCGCCGCCAGCCTGCGCTGGTGTGGCAGTGGTATCAGCACCGGCGCGAGCTGGTGTCGGCGGCCAGACCGAATCCGGCGCACCATGCGCTGGTGACGTTGGCCGCGCAGAAGCCAGTCACGCTGGTGACGCAGAACATCGATGGCCTGCATCAGCTGGCGGGCAGCCAGCACGTGATCGAGCTTCACGGCAACCTGTTCGCCAACAAGTGGCTTGATGGCTGCGGTCGTTGCCACACGGTGCCGCCCGTGCCCGGCGAGCCGCCGCTCTGCGCGTTGTGCGGCGCGATGATGCGTCCTGGCGTGGTGTGGTTCGGCGAAGATCTGCCGCGTGTCGCACGTTATCGCGCCGATCACGCGGCGGAAAACTGCGACTTGTGCCTGGTCGTGGGAACGTCGGGACTGGTATATCCGGCGGCGGCGCTGCCCGGCCTGGCGAAGGAGCACGGCGCGAAAGTCATCGTGGTCAACACGGAGCCGTCCGCGCTGGATGCCACCGCCGATCTGGTCATTGCCGCACCGGCGGGCGCGTGCCTGCCGCTGCTATGGCCGCAGGCACCTGCCGCGTCGTCATCCTCCGGATCTACGAAGCCTTCCCAGGCTTCGTAGTCCTCGTCGCTGGCTGCGGATTACGCGACCAGCTCTCCCACCAGCTTTTCCAGCTTGACCGCATCCGCCGCGAACAGGCGGATGCCTTCCGCCAGCTTCTCGGTCGCCATCGCATCTTCGTTGAGTTGCCAGCGGAACGCGGGTTCGTCCGCCGTGATGCGCGCCACGTTGCCTGCCTGGGCCTGGTCGACCGACAGCTTGCGCTCGACCGTCGCATTGCCCGCCGCCAGTTGCTCCAGCAGTTCCGGGCTGATCGTCAGCAGGTCGCAACCCGCCAGCGCCAGGATCTGACCCGTGCCGCGGAAGCTGGCGCCCATCACCTCGGTCGCGTGGCCGAACTTCTTGTAGTAGTCGTAGATCTGACGCACCGAGCGTACGCCCGGGTCGTTGTCACCCGCATTCGCGGCGACGTCCCATTTGTCGCCGGCCTGTTTCTTGTACCAGTCCAGGATCCGGCCGACGAACGGCGAAATCAGTTGCGCGCCTGCTTCGGCGCAGGCTACGGCCTGCACCAGCGAGAACAGCAGGGTCATGTTGCAGCGGATGTTTTCGCGCTGCAGGATCTCCGCCGCCTTGATGCCTTCCCAGGTGGAGGCGATCTTGATCAGCACGCGCTCGCGCGCCACGCCGCGTTGCTCGTACAGGCCGATCAGATGACGCGCCTTGTCCACGGTGGCCTGCGTGTCGAATGACAGGCGGGCGTCGACTTCGGTCGATACGCGGCCCGGCACGATTGCCAGGATTTCGCAGCCGAAGGCAATCAGCAACTGGTCCATCACGGCGTCCAGCCCCGCCGTGCCATGGTGGTCGAGTACGGCTTGTTCCAGGAGGGGCCGGTATTCCGGCTTCTGCACCGCCTTGAGAATCAGCGACGGATTGGTCGTCGCATCCTGCGGGGTGTACTGCCGCATCAGCTGGAAGTCGCCGGTATCGGCCACCACCGTGGTGAACTGCCTCAGTTGTTCAAGCTCGTTCATGATCTGGTTCCGTCTGCGCTGCAAGCGTGGAGGTGGGAAGAATGGATCATTGTAACGGCCGCGTGGCGGTTGGAAACGTCGGCGCGTGGCTTCAATCCGCTACACTACGCGTTTCCCCCAACGCAATCTGGCTGTTGTCATGACTCAGGATGAACTCAAGGCGCTGGTCGCGCAAGCTGCCGCGGACTACGTGAGGCAGGAAGTGCCCGAAGGCGCCGTGCTCGGCGTCGGCACTGGCTCCACCGCCAATCTTTTCATCGACGCCGTCGCGGCGTTCAAGGAACGCTTCGTGGGTGCGGTATCGAGCTCCGAGGCGTCCACCCGCCGTCTGCAGCAGCATGGCTTCCAGGTGCTGGATCTCAATGAAGTGGACGAGATTCCCGTCTACGTGGACGGCGCCGACGAGATCGACAACTCGGGTGCCATGATCAAGGGCGGTGGCGGCGCGCTGACGCGCGAGAAGATTGTTGCCGCCGTGGCCGGCCGCTTTGTCTGCATCGCCGACGGCAGCAAGCTCGTCCCGTCGCTGGGTGCATTCCCGCTGCCGGTCGAGGTGATCCCGATGGCACGTGCGGCGGTGGCCCGCAAGCTCGCCGCCCTCGGCGGCCAGCCCAAACTGCGGATGACCAAGGAAGGCGGCATCTACAAGACCGACAACGGCAATGTGATCCTGGACGTGTCCGGGCTGCGCATCCAGCATCCGAAGGAACTGGAGCAGCGCATCAACCAGCTGCCCGGCGTGGTGACCGTGGGGCTGTTTGCACTGCGCGGCGCGGATGTGTTGCTGCTGGGCACCGAAAAGGGCGTACAGCGCACGGATTACTGATCCGGATCGGGGCCCGTCCAGGACGAGCCCAAGTACGAGTTCAAGTACGAGACCAAGCAAAAAGGGGTGCCAGTGAACTGCACCCCTTTTTGCTTGGTTCCAGCCTGAATCAGGCGGACGGCGGCACGTAGCCGGCGGCGGCATCGGCGCCTTCACCGAAGAAATACTTCTCGGTCTGCTTGAGCAGGTACTGGCGCGCGCGGGTGTCGGCCATGTTCAGGCGGTTCTCGTTGATCAGCATGGTCTGGTGCTTGAGCCAGCCAGCCCAGGCTTCCTTCGACACGCTTTGCCAGATCTTCTTGCCGAGTTCACCCGGCAGCGGCGGGAAGTCGAGACCTTCGGCTTCCTTGTTCAGCTTGATGCAATGGACCATGCGGGCCATGAGGGACTCCTTGTTCGTGTGGCGCTATTGTAGCCAAGCCTGGGCGGGGCCGGACTTGCCCCTGCAACCTTTACAGTTTCTTCATCAGTACCATGGACTTGCGCTGCCAGTTGTACAGCTTGCGCTTGTCTTCCGGCAGGTCATCCACGGTGGCGTGTACAAAGCCACGCTTGAGGAACCAGTGTTCCGTGCGCGTGGTGAGCACAAAGAGGCGCTCCAGGCCCAGGGCCCGGGCCCGGCGCTCGATTCGCTTGAGCAGCCGCTCGCCGTCGCCGGTGCCCTGGGCTTCCTGCGATACGGTCAGGCACGCCATTTCGCCCATGTTCTCGCGGGGGAATTCATACAATGCCGCGCAACCGAACAGCACGCCGTCGTGCTCGATCACCGAGAAATTGCCAATATCGCGCTCGATGAGGTGGCGGCCGCGCGGGACCAGCGTGCCATCGGCCTCCAGCGGCGCAATCAGCTGGAGGATGCCGCCGACGTCGTCGAGCGTGGCTTCACGCAGGCTTTCCAGGTCGGTGTCGGACACCATCGTGCCCACCCCGTCGTGCAGGAACAGCTCCAGCAGCACGGAGCCGTCGAGCGAGTAGGGAATCAGGTGAGCGCGCGGCACACCGCCCCTGAGCGCCTTGACCAGGTGCTCAAGGTAATAGGCGACATCCGGCGGCAGGTGGTTGTTCTGGAGGCGCTCCACGGCGGTGCGCAGCGACATCTCCTTCATCAGCTTGCCCACCGGGTCCGGCACGCCGGGCACTTCGGTGATGAAAATCAGCTTGTCGGCCTTCAGCGCACTGGCGGTGGCGCTGGCCACGTCTTCCATGGAGAGGTTGAATGCCTGGCCCGTCGGCGAGAAGCCCAGCGGCGACAGCAGCACCACCTTGCCGTGCGACAGCGACATGCGCATCGATTCGCCGTCGAGCTTGCGCACCAGGCCGGTGTGCTGGTAATCCACGCCGTTGACGATGCCTACCGGGCGCGCCGTGATGAAGTTGCCGGAGACGACGGACAGTTGCGCGCCGGCCATCGGCGTATTCGGCAAGCCCTGGCTGAACGCGGCCTCGATATCGAGGCGCAGTTCGCCGGCCGCTTCCTTGGCGCATTCGAGCGCAGCATTGTCAGTGATCCGCACGCCGTCCGCGTACTGCGATTCGACGTGTCGCAGCGCCAGTTGCTCTTCCACCTGCGGGCGGGAGCCGAATACCAGCACGATCTGCATCCCCATCGCGTGCAATAGCGCCACGTCATTGACCAGCGCGTTGAGCACGCCGGCCTTGACCAGTTCGCCACTAAAGGCAATCACGAAGGTCTTGCCGCGGAACGCGTGGATATAGGGGGCGACGGCGCGCAGCCAGTCGACAAACTGCTGCTGGTCCGGGCCGCTGTTCTCGGCAAGCTCCGAGGCGGCCGGCAACGTTGGCGCGGCCGGGGCGGCAGAAATGGAAAGGGGCGCGGGTCGCGGTTCGGCGGACTCCGCGACGGCGGCGGCAGGCTCGGAGGCTTGCGGCGGTGTGTCGGTTCGGGCGTTCATCCCGCGGATTATAATCCCGGCCAATGTCAGCACAACGCCCCGTCAAGCCCTCTCCGGTCCAGCCTGCCCAGGCTCAGTCTTCCCCGGCTCCGTCGAACGCCGCCCCGCGCCAGCCGGGCGCCAACGCACGGCCTGCACGCCCTGCGCAAGCGCCGGCCAAATCGGCGAACCAGCCTGCGAATCAGCCCGCAAACCAGCCTGTAAAGCAGCCTGTAAGGCCGCCTGTGAAGCCGCCGGCAACCCAATCCACGCAGGAGGGCCGGCCGCAGCGCCCCGCCCAGCGTCCCGCCCGATCTCCCGCGCCACCCGGCTCGCCCGGATCGCTGCGGAACCCGCAAGCCGGCGGGCGGCCTGCCCAGGCGGGGTCGTCGGGCAAGGCAAGCCAGCCGAACCGGCCGGTCAGGCCGGGTCAGCCAAATCAATCGGGTCAGCCGAATCAAGCGGACCAGCCACGCGAAGCGCGTGAGCCGCGTCCGCCACGGGAGGCGCGTCCGCCGCGCGAGCTGCGTCCGCCTCGCCTGGCGAATCCGCTGCCCGAGATCACGTTTCCGGAAGCGTTGCCGGTTTCCGCGCGCCGCGACGAGATCGCCGCAGCGATGCTGGCCAACCAGGTGGTGATCGTTTCCGGCGAGACCGGGTCCGGCAAGACCACGCAGTTGCCCAAGATCGCGCTGTCGATCGGACGCGGTCCCGCGCGGGAGGGCAAGGAGGGCGGCGGCCTGATCGGCCACACCCAGCCGCGGCGGATCGCGGCCACCTCCACGGCCAAGCGGATTGCCCAGGAGCTCGGCACGCCGCTCGGCGAGCACGTCGGCTATCAGGTGCGATTCAACGACACGATGTCGCCCGGGGCCTCGGTCAAGCTGATGACCGACGGCATCTTGCTGGCCGAGACGCAGAACGATCCGCTGCTGCGCGCCTACGACACGATCATCATCGATGAGGCGCACGAACGCAGCCTGAACATCGACTTCCTGATTGGCTACCTGCGCCAGGTCCTGCCGAAGCGGCCGGACCTGAAGGTGATCATCACCTCCGCGACCATCGACGCCCAGCGCTTTGCCGAGCATTTCGCGCAGGACGGCAAGCCTGCGCCCGTGATCGAGGTCAGCGGCCGCCTGTATCCCGTCGAGATCCGTTATCGCCCGATCCAGTCCGATGCCCCGGCCGACGGCGCGCCGAAGTCCGCGCAGGCCAGGGAGCGCGATCTGTTCGACGGCATTGTCGATGCGGTCGACGAACTCTGCCGCCTGGGGCCGGGCGATGTGCTAGTCTTCCTGCCCGGCGAACGCGAGATCCGCGAGGCCGCCGAGGCGTTGCGCAAGCACCATCCGCCGCACACGGAGATTCTCCCGCTGTTCGCGCGGCTGTCCGTGCAGGAGCAGGAACGCGTCTTCAAGCCATCCAACGCGCGTCGGATCGTGCTGGCGACCAACGTGGCCGAGACCTCGCTGACGGTGCCGGGTATCCGCTATGTGGTCGACACGGGCCTGGCGCGGGTCAAGCGCTACTCATACCGCAACAAGGTGGAGCAACTGCAGATCGAATCGATCTCGCAGGCGGCGGCCAACCAGCGCGCAGGCCGGTGCGGCCGGGTGGCCGACGGCGTTTGCGTCCGTCTATACGAAGAATCCGATTTCGTCGGTCGGGTGCGCTTCACCGACCCGGAAATCCTGCGTTCGTCGCTGGCGGCCGTCATCCTGCGGATGAAGGCGCTGCGGCTGACCGATATCGAATCGTTCCCGTTCATCGAGCCACCGCTGGGCCGCGCCATCGCCGACGGCTATCAGCTCCTGCAGGAACTGGGCGCCGTGGACGATGCGAACCAGCTGACCGGCATCGGCCGCCAGCTCGCCAAGCTGCCGCTGGACCCACGCGTCGCCCGGATGATCCTGGCCGCGCGCGAGCAGCAGTGCCTGCGCGAGGTGCTGATCATCGCCAGTGCGCTGTCCGTGCAGGATCCGCGCGACCGTCCGCAGGAGGCGCAGGAAGCTGCCGACCAGGCCCACCGCAAGTTCATGGACGAGAAGTCCGAGTTCCTCGGCTGGGTCAAGCTGTGGAAATGGTTCGAGGAAGCCGTCGCGCACAAGAAGACCAACCGGCAACTGCAGGACCAGTGCCGCGCCAACTTCCTGTCGCATGTGCGGCTGCGCGAATGGCGCGATGTGCATTCGCAACTGCTGACCACGGTAACCGAGCAGGGATGGCGCCTGAACGAGTCGGAGCCGACCTACGAACAGGTGCACAAGGCGCTGCTGACGGGCTTGCTTGGCAACGTCGGCTGCAAGCTGGACGAGGCCGACGGCAAGGGCCGCGAATACCTGGGCGCGCGCGGCATCAAGTTCCACTTGTGGCCGGGATCGTTGATCGCGCGTAAGGTGGGCCGTTGGATCATCGCTGCCGAACTGATCGAAACCAGCCGGTTGTTCGCCCGGACGCTGGCCCGGATCGAGCCGGAATGGCTGGAGCAGGTGGGGCGCCACCTGCTGAAGATCAGCTGGAGCGAACCGCACTGGGAAAAGAAGGCCGGGCAGGTGTTGGCGCTGGAACGCGCCACGCTGTACGGGCTGCTGGTCTACCAGCATCGCCGCGTGCACTATGGTCCGATGAACCCCGCCGAGGCGCGCGAGATATTTATTCGTAGCGCGCTGGTGGAGGGCGAGTTCGACACCCGCCTGCCGTTCTACGCGCACAACCAGCGGCTTGTGCGTGAAATCGAGAACCTCGAGCACAAGTCGCGCCGGCAGGACGTGCTGGTGGATGACGCGCTGATCTACGCGTTCTACGATCGCGCCGTTCCGGCCGAGATCCACAACCAGGTGGCCTTTGAGACGTGGTACGAGGCGGCGTCCGCCCAGGACCGCAAGCTGCTGTACCTGAATCGTGACGAGCTGATGCGGCACGAGGCCGCCGGCATCACGACCGACCTGTTCCCGAAGATCCTGCCGGTTGCCGGCGTGGATATGGGCATGTCGTACCACTTCGAGCCGGGCAGCCATCGGGACGGTGTCACGCTGACGGTGCCGCTCTACGCGCTCAATCAGGTCCGGCCGGAGCGCACGGAATGGCTCGTGCCCGGGATGATCAAGGAGAAGGTGCATCTGCTGCTGAAGTCGCTGCCGCAGAAGCTGCGCCGCCATTGCGTGCCGCTGCCGGAGTACGCCGCCGGGTTTGTCGATCGCCAGCCATTCGGCGAGGGCGAACTCGTGGATGTGCTCATCGCCGATATCCGCGAGCAGACCGGGACGATGGTCAAGCGGGCCGATTTCAAGCTGGAGACATTGCCCGCGCACCATTCCATGAACTTCAAGGTGATCGACGAGCACGGGCGCCAGCTGGACATGGGCCGTAACCTGGCGCAGTTGCGCGCGGAGTTCGGCGGACAGGCCCAGCAGTCGTTCCAGAGCATCGCCGCCCGCGATGTGCCGGCGGCCGAGGCCGGCCAGTACGAAAACCTCACGTCATGGTCGTTTGGTGAGCTGCCGGAATTGCTGGAGATCCGCAAGGGCAGCCAGACGCTGTTTGGCTACCCCGCGCTGGTCGATCATGGCGATCACTGCGACGTGGAGGTCTTCGACGATCCGCAGGAGGCTGTGCGCGTACACCATGCAGGCCTGCGGAGGCTGTTTGCGCTGCAGCTGCGCGACCAGGTGAAGTTCATCGAGAAGAACATTCCGAATCTGCAGCAGATGGCGATGCAGTACATGACGCTCGGCACGCAGGAGGAGTTGCGCAACCAGATCGTCATGATGGCGCTGGAACGCGCCTGCCTGCAGGCCCCGCTGCCGCGCAACGAGGCGGAATTCAATGCCCGCAAGGACGAGGGCCGCGCGCGGTTGTCGCTGCTCGCGCAGGAAATCGCCCGGCTGGTCGGCACGATCCTGGCCGAGTTTGCCAGCCTGCCGCGCAAGCTGCTGCAGGCCAAACCGTTTGGATCGGCCTATCAGGACATGGAAGGGCAACTGGCCCGGCTGATGACCAAGTCGTTTGTCATCGACACGCCGTACACCCAGCTTGTCCACTACCCGCGTTACCTGAAGGGCATCGCGATGCGCGTGGACAAGCTCAAGGGCGACCCGGGGCGCGACAGCCAGCGGATCCAGGAAATGGCGCCACTGGTCCAGCAATGGCAGCGCGCGGAAAAGCAGTTGCGCACGCAGGGTCGCGGCGCGGAGGACGCCCGCCTGGACGAATTCCGCTGGATGCTCGAGGAGTTGCGTGTGGCGTTGTTTGCCCAGGAGCTACGCACGCCGGTGCCGATGTCCGTCAAGCGGCTCCAGAAGGTCTGGGAATCGATGCAGCGGTAGGGCGCCGCTGCGGATCGTCGCGGCGGGGACTTTCGTGCCGGATACGACGATTTGAAACTAAATGTGAGCGCCGCTTAAGTTTCTGCTGCGGCGTCATCGAATCGGTGCGGTGAAACGTTAGAATGCCCGATTCGTCATGATTTAACGGTCTTATGCTCGCATTGCGTCGCGTTGTGGCTGGCGTGGTATCGGTCGGCGCCTTGGCATTGGCAATGGTGTCGGCCCCCGCGTCAGCGGAAGTGGTGGTGATCCTGAATTCGGGTGACGCCACCGTCACCCTGATCGACAAGGACACCCAGAAGGTGCTGGAAACCTTTCCGATCGGGAAGGAGCCGCATCACCTGATTGCTACCCCGGATGAGAAGTCGCTGATCGTGGCCAACGCCGTCGGCAACGACCTGGTCTTCCTCGATCCCGTCACCGGGAAGGTGCAGCAGCGCGTGCCGAATATCGACGACCCCTACCAGGTGGGCTTCTCGCCCGACCAGAAATGGTTCGTTGCCACCGGCAACCGGCTGGACCGCGTGGACGTGTACCGCTGGGACGGCCACCAACTGAAGATCGCCAAACAGTTCCCACTGGCCAAGACGCCGAGCCATATCGCCTTCACGGCGGATAGCAAGATCGCCTTTATCACGCTGCAGGATTCCGACCAGATCGCCGCCATCGACCTGACCACGCTGACCGTGCTCTGGACGATGGAAGCGGGCTCCGCGCCGGCTGGCGTCTGGGTCACGCCGGACCAGAAGTATCTGCTGGTGGGGATGACGGGGGCTGACTACGTGGCCGTGATCGACTGGCGCACGCGGACCGTCGTCAAGCAGATCCAGACCGGCAAGGGCGCGCACAACTTCCGCGCGGTCGGCGACAAGCGCCATCTGTTCCTGACCAACCGCGTGTCGGGGTCGATCAGCATCATCGACCAGCAGACGCTGTCCAAGGTCGGTGATATCACCGGCCTGCTGCCAGGTCCGGACGATATGGAGCTGACCGCCGACGGCAAGACGCTCTGGGTGACCTTCCGCTGGGCCCGTTCGGTGGGCCTGATCGATGTGGCCAGCCGCAAGATGGTCAAGACGATCCGCGTGGGCAAGTCGCCGCACGGCATCTACTTCCGCACGCGCGCACCGCTGTACTGAAAGTCGGAGCTGTCATGCGCAGGATGATGACCCGGATCTCCGCCGCGCTGGCGCTGGCCGCGGCGGGTTTGTCCGCCGCCGCCGCCGCGGAGGCGAATGCCGGTGCGTGCCGCGCCGGCACGCTGTACCTGACGTTCGACACGGGCAGCATGAGCCAGGCCGAGTTGATCGCGCGCACGCTGCGCCGCCACCATATTCGCGCCACGTTCTTCCTCGCCAACGAGCCGACCGTCAACAAGGACAGTTCGCTCGATCCGACATGGGCGCCGTACTGGAAGTCGCTGGCCGCCGACGGTCACGCATTTGGCACGCACACTTTCGATCACGTCTACCTGCGCAGCACGCGGGGAGACAAGGTGACGATGCGTCCGCAGTTCGGCGCGCAGGCTGGGCGCGACGTGACCATGACAGCCGAGACGTTTTGCACGGAACTGCGCCGCAGCGCGCAGGCGTTCCAGTCGATGACCGGCCAGCCGATGGTGCCGTTGTGGCGCGCCCCGGGTGGCCGTACCGCACCGCAGACGCTGGCGTGGGCCGAGCAATGCGGATTCAGGCATGTCGGCTGGGCGCCGGCGGGGTTCCTCGGCGACGAGCTGTCGTCGGAACGCTTCCCGAACCAGGTATTGCTCGACCGCGCGTTGCGCGACCTTCGCAATGGCGATATCGCGATGGCGCACCTGGGCATCTGGTCGCGCAAGGACCCGTGGGCGCCGGGCGTGCTGGAGCCGCTGATCAGCGGTCTGGAGCAGAAGGGATTCTGTTTTGCCACGCTGCGCGAGCATCCCTTGTACAAGGACTGGATCGCGCGGCACACCGTTGCGCGATCGGGCGCAAAATGGGAAGTATCTGAAACCGGGCCGGAGGGCAGGCGGTAATGTGGGACACGTTCAGTAACTGGCTCAGTCTCTGGGTGGGTCAGGTGGAGGCCACGGTCTTCCAGGACGTGGTGCTGCCGGTGGTCTACAACCTGGGCTTCGGTGGCTATGCCGAAGACGCCTTCACCGGCACCGAATGGCTGCTGGTTGGCCTGGTCCAGATTGCCGTGATGATACTGATCCTGGGTCCGCTGGAAAAGCTGCGGCCCGTGGAGCCGGTCACCGATCGCTCGGCGATCCGCACGGATATTCTCTACACGCTGATTCATCGGCTCGGCCTGTTCCGGCTGGCGATGTTCTTCATGCTGGCACCGCTCACTGACGGTCTGGAAGGGCACCTGCGACTGCTGGGCTGGCAGCGGATCAACGTCGAGGACTGGTGGCCGGGCGTGACGTCGGTCCCGCTGGTGAGCTTTTTCGTCTACCTGTTGCTGTTTGACCTGCTGGACTACTGGTATCACCGGCTGTCGCACACCTACCGCTGGTGGTGGAGCCTGCACGCGGTGCACCACAGCCAGCGCCAGATGACGCTCTGGAGCGACAACCGCAATCATCTGGCCGACGACATCCTGCGCGACCTGGTGTTTGCGACTGTGGCGCTGGCCGTCGGCGTGGAGCCGTCGCAGTACGTGTTGCTGGTGGCGCTGTCGCAACTCCTGCAGAGCCTGCAGCACGCCAATCTGCGGCTGCACTTCGGCTGGCTCGGCGAGCGGCTGCTGGTATCGCCGCGCTTCCATCGTACGCACCATGCCGTCGGGCTGGGCCATGAACGGCAGGGCGCCGGCGACAAGCCGAAGCGTCTGGGCGGGTGCAATTTCGGCGTGATCTTCCCGTGGTGGGACATGTTGTTCCGCACCGCCGTGTTCACCGACGCCTACTACCCGACCGGCATCCGCGACCAGATGCCGCCGCCCGCAGGCCGCGGCCGCGACTACGGCGCCGGTTTCCTCGCCCAGCAGTGGCTTGGCATCAAACGGTTGCTGCGCCTGGGTTAATCGGCGGCGCCCTCAGCCTATGCTAGGCTCTGAGGGCTTTCCCGATCTCATTCCCGCATGAACGATATCTTCCGCTCGTTTGGTCGCGCCCTGGCCAGTCAGTTTCATCCGCGCATGCTGATGCTGACAGTGCTGCCGTTTGTCCTGGCTACCGTGCTGTGGGGTGGCCTGATCTACCTGGCCTGGGACCCAGTCATCGGCACGGCCAGCGCCATTCTCCAGGGGTCGGTCTTCACCAGCTGGATCTACGGCGCGCTGGACTGGGTCGGCCTGCAGTCGCTGCGCGCCGTGGTGGCACCACTGTTCGTGCTGACGATGGTGATCCCGCTGGTGATCGCCTCCATGCTGATCTTCATCAGCCTGTTCTCGGTGCCGGCCGTGGTGCGGCACCTGGAGCGCAGCTATCCCAATCTGACGAAGGCGCATGGCGGCAGCATCGCCGGCAGCGTGTTTCAGGCGCTCGGCAATACCGTGGTGTTCCTGCTGCTGGTGCTGGTGACCCTGCCGCTGTGGCTGATTCCGCCATTCTTCGCGCTGATTCCACCGGTGCTGTGGGGCTGGCTGACATACCGCGTGATGACCTACGACGCGCTGTCCGAACATGCGACAGTCGAGGAGCGCAAGACGATCATGAAACGCCACCGCACGTCGTTGCTGATGATTGGCGTGGCAGTGGGGCTGCTGGGATCGGCGCCGACCTTGCTGTGGGTTTGGTCGGCTGTCATCATCTTCTTGTTTCCGGTGGTGCTGGCAGGCACGCTGTGGCTGTATGTGCTGATTTTCATTTTTTCGGCGCTGTGGTTCGGCCATTTTTGCCTGCGGGCCCTGGCCGACTTGCGCGCCGAACGTGCGGCGGCTGCGCCGCCACCGCACGACGTCGTTGACGTCATCGACCTGGCGCCGTCCGACGTGCGCCGTATTGAACAATCCTGAGTGAGGGCACCATGGGTTTCGGTTTGATTGTCATCGGCGACGAGATTCTGTCCGGGCGACGCGAGGACAAGCACATGCGCCGGGCCATCGAACTGCTGGGCGCGCGCGGACTGGCGCTGGACTGGGCCGAGTACATCGGCGATGAGCGCGACCGCATCACCGCGGCGCTGCGCCGCACGCTGGCCGGCCCGGACATCGTGTTCTGCACGGGCGGCATCGGTGCCACGCCGGATGACCACACGCGGCAGTGCGCGGCTGCGGCACTGGGCGTGGAACTGGCCCTGCATCCCGAGGCGCGCGAGCAGATTGCGCTGCGCATCGCCGAAACCGCCAACGGCGACCCAGTCAAGGGCGACCTGAACCTGCCCGAGAACCAGCATCGGTTCAAGATGGGCGAGTTTCCGGCCGGTGCACGGATCATTCCGAACAGCTATAACCGCATTCCCGGATTTTCCGTGGCGGATCACCATTTCATGCCGGGTTTTCCGGTCATGGCGTGGCCGATGATGGAGTGGGTGCTCGACCACTACTACTCGCAACTGTTTCACCGGGAAGTCGAGCAATCGCGCGCGTTCTATGTGTTCGAGGCGCCGGAGTCCACATTGACGCCGCTGATGGAGCAAGTGGAGGCGGCCTTCGCCGGCATCCGCGTGTTCAGCCTGCCGTCCGTGGGCGATGTCAGCCGTGGCGATCGCCTGGCGCGCCGTCATATCGACCTGGGCGTGAAGGGCCCGGGCGAGCTGGTGGCGCCGGCGTACTCCATGCTGCTGGACGGCGTGCGTGCGATGGGCTTCGAAATCGTGGAGCAGTAGCGCCGCGGCAATCCGCAGCGACTCCGCAACAGGGCTGCGGCGGGCCTGCAACAGGGCTGCAAAGGCGTGCACCGAAGCGAGACAGGCGGGGAGTGAAACCCGCATAAAAAAAGCGGCCTCTCGGGGCCGCTTTGTTGCGTCTGGCGTTTCCGCTCAGGCGCCGTGCCAGGGCAGGCCGCGCACGCACCAGCCTTCCACGGTCTTGCGGTGATGGTGCTCGTCACGGTTGCCTTCGAAGCCTTCCAGCACGTCCATCGCGAACGGGTAGCCGGCCTCCGTGGCCACGCGCGCAGCATGCTTGGAGCGCGCCGCGCTGCGGCACAGGAACAGCACGGGCACATCGGTCGGCACGCGCGCCTTCAGTTCTTCGACGAACTTCGCATTCTGCGCGCCACCCGGGTAGGACATCCACTCCACGTGGGCGAACTGCTCATCGGGCAGATCCACGCCGCCCACCCAGTCCAGCTCGGCCTGAGTGCGGACGTCCACCAGTACGGCAGCTGGATCGGCCTGCAGCAGCGCATAGGTTTCCTGTGGGGTGAGAGCGCCGAAGTAGGCAAGCTGGTTCTGTTGCTGGCGCTCGCGCGCCGCCTGAAGGAGGTCGTCTCGGGTAGTCATCTTCTGTGACGGAATCAATAAGAAGGGGCGGAGACGCGCGGCCTCGGCTGCACGTCGACCACCACGTCGTCGCCGTACCGGGGATGGCGCAGCATTTCGGCGCTATTCTAGCGCGTGGACAATGTGCCAGCTCGAAAAACGTCACTCCGCAATATGCATCGTCATGGTGCGAACGCACTCGAATGGTGCGATTCCTTGAATCGTGCACCGTAATGGTGTTTGATAAGTGCGGCGGCATCAATGATGCAAGTGCGTCTGCCGGCGCGTCCCGCGTGGCGAGCCAGGTTGTATGCAATCCGCGGCCCCCGTGGCGGTGCGGAACCGCCAGCAGGTGCACATTTTTCGGGATGGCGAGGGCAAATGATGGCTTCAGTTGGCATGCTTTCTGCTAACATTCCTCGTCCCTTTTGGGGCGGTCTTCGCGGGTGTTTCCCGGCGGCCGCGCAGTCGTGCTGCGGCAGGCTGGAACGGTGACCGAACCAACAATGGCTTTCCCAGACTCAGCCCGAATTTCCAGGAGATAGGCATGGCCCACAGCGTTGCAGATGTGATGAAGATCGTGAAGGAAAACGACGTCAAGTTCGTCGATTTCCGCTTCACGGATACCAAAGGCAAGGAGCAACACGTGTCTGTGCCCGTGTCGCACTTCGACGATGACAAGTTCGAGAGCGGCCACGCTTTCGACGGTTCGTCGATCGCCGGCTGGAAGGGTATCGAAGCTTCGGACATGCTGCTGATGCCGGATTCGAACACGGCCCACATCGACCCGTTCTACGAAGAGCCGACGCTGGTGCTGACTTGCGACGTGATCGAGCCGTCGGACGGCAAGGGCTACGACCGCGACCCGCGTTCCATCGCCAAGCGCGCCGAGGCCTACCTGAAGAGCACCGGCCTGGGCGACACCGCCTTCTTCGGTCCGGAACCCGAATTCTTCATTTTCGACGGCGTGACCTGGAACGTCGACATGCAGGGTTGCTCGGTCAAGATCAACTCGGAAGAAGCCCCGTGGTCGTCGGGCAAGGAATTCGAACACGGCAACAGCGGTCACCGTCCGGGCAAGAAGGGCGGCTATTTCCCGGTTGCCCCGATCGACACGTTCCAGGACATCCGTTCGGAAATGTGCCTGATTCTTGAATCGCTGGGCATCCCCGTGGAAGTGCACCACCACGAAGTGGCCGGCCAGGGCCAGAACGAAATCGGCACGCGCTTCAGCACGCTGGTGCAACGCGCCGACTGGACGCAGTTGCAGAAGTACGTGATCCAGAACGTGGCCCATACCTATGGCAAGACCGCCACGTTCATGCCGAAGCCGGTCGTGGGCGACAACGGTTCGGGCATGCACGTTCACCAGTCCGTGTGGAAGGACGGCCAGAACCTGTTCGCGGGCAACGGCTACGCCGGCCTGTCGGAATTCGCGCTGTACTACATCGGCGGCATCATCAAGCACGCTCGCGCGCTGAACGCCCTGACCAACCCGGGCACGAACTCGTACAAGCGTCTGGTGCCGGGCTTCGAAGCCCCGGTGAAGCTGGCYTACTCGGCCCGCAACCGTTCGGCCTCGATCCGTATTCCTTACGTGGCSAACCCGAAGGGCCGYCGYATCGAAACCCGCTTCCCGGATCCGCTGATGAACCCGTACCTGGGCTTCTCGGCGCTGCTGATGGCCGGTCTGGATGGCGTGATGAACAAGATCCACCCGGGCGAAGCTGCCGACAAGAACCTGTACGACCTGCCGCCGGAAGAGGATGCAAAGATCCCGACCGTCTGCTCGAGCCTCGACCAGGCCCTGGAGTACCTCGACAACGACCGTGAGTTCCTGACCCGCGGCGGTGTGTTCTCCAACTCCATGATCGATGCTTACATCGAACTGAAGATGGAAGAAGTCACGCGTTTCCGCATGACGACTCACCCGATCGAGTTCGAGATGTACTACTCGCTGTAAGCGATCCCGTTGCCAGGTTGTCACCGGGCAACAGTTGCACCAGGAAGGGGCGGCTTCGGCTGTCCCTTTTTGTTTTGCTGGCGGGTTGATCGCTAGAATGGGGCTCTTTCCCTAACCATCATGTCGGTGTTCATGGACGCGAATTCGAACAAGATCTCGAGCAGTGCCGCCCACGGCGGAATGCACCAAATCCGTGTGGGTCTCCCCATTCTGGTGACGGCCATGATGCTGGTGCTGGGAGGGTGGAGTCAGCCGGCGCCGGCGCAATCGTCGGAGGTCTACGTGTGCAAGGGTGCCAATGGCGTGCCCGAGTATCGCAATGGCAATCCGGGCAACAGCAAGGATTGCAAGCGGCTGAACCTGCCCGACGTGGTGACCGTGCCGGGCGGACGGACGACATCGGGCGGCGCGGGCAAGGCCACCACGGCCGCCGCCTCGCCGACCGCGTTCCCGCGCGTGGACAGCGCCACGCAGAAGAACCGCGACGGCGAACGCCGCGCCGTGCTGGAGCAGGAATTGCAGAGCGAAGAGGCCAAGCTGTCCGGCCTGCGCGCCGAGTACAACAACGGCGAGCCCGAGCGCCAGGGCAATGAGCGCAACTACCAGAAGTACCTCGATCGCACGGCCCGGCTGCGCGATGACATCGCACGCGGCGAGGCCAATGCTGCATCGTTGCGTCGCGAGCTTTCCAACCTAAAGGACTAATCGCATGCGTCGCCTGATTCGCGGAGTGTCCCGCAAAGTCACTGGCGCCGATCGCAAGTCGGAGCCAGCCACCTCGCCAGACAGTGCCGATCCGGCGGCGAGCGATGCAGACATCCTGCCGTTGGGCGACGTGGTCTTTCATCCGGGGCTGGACGTGGTGGCCAATCCCGTGCTGCTGGTGCGCCAGCCCGGCCTGCACGTGGTCTACGCCAACCCCGCCGCCGAGGCCAGCTTTGCGCTGTCGCGCCGCGCCATGGTGGAGCTGACGCTGCCGGATCTGTTTGGCGCGTCCGACGAACTCGACGCCATGATCGAGTCGGTTATCGCCCGGCAGGTAGATGTACGCCGCCAGGACCTGGTCTTGCGGCCGCCGCTGCAGGAGGCGATCCACGCGCACGTGGTCATCGGCGCGCTGGAGGGTCACGCCGGCATCGTGCTTGTGGAGATCTTGCTGAACGAGCAGAAGGTCCGCAGCGACCGCGAGGAACGCATCCTCGACCTGACCTCGGCCAACAAGGAGCTGATCCGCAATCTAGCCCATGAGATCAAGAATCCGCTGGGGGGCATCCGCGGTGCGGCCCAGTTGCTGGAATTCGAACTGCCCGAGCGCTCCCTGCGCGAATACACACAGGTCATCATCAAGGAGTCGGACCGCCTGCAGACGCTGGTGGACCGTCTGCTGGAGCCGCACCGGCATCCCCATATCGTCTCCGACCTCAATATCCACGAGGTGCTGGAGCGCGTGCGATCCGTGGTCCTGGCGGAATTCCCCAACGGGCTGGATATCGTGCGCGACTACGACGCGAGCCTGCCTGACCTGCGCGGCGACATGGAGCAACTGATCCAGGCCGTGCTGAACATCGTGCACAACGCCGCGCAGGCGCTGCACGAGCGCATTGCCCGTGGCGACGCGCAGATCGTGCTGCGCACGCGGGTGGCTCGCCAGGTGACCATTGCCAAGCGACTTTTCAAGCTGGCATTGGACTTGCATGTCATCGATAACGGCCCGGGCATCCCCGAGGACATTCGCGAACGCATCTTCTATCCATTGGTATCGGGCAGGGATGGCGGTAGCGGACTCGGTCTCACACTCGCTCAAACCTTCGTGCAGCAGCACGAGGGCTTGATCGAATGCGAGAGCCGGCCGGGCTGTACCGACTTCCGTATCCTGCTGCCACTCCACTAGGCGCCTCTCCGGCGAATCGTGCGAGCGGTGCGGACCTGCCAACAGCGGGCGAACGGGAGACCAAATGACACCGAGCAGACAAGCGACGCACATGAAGCCGATCTGGATAGTCGACGACGATCAATCAATCCGCTGGGTCCTGGAAAAGGCCCTCGCACGTGAAAGCCTGCTCTCCCGCAGTTTTACCAATGTCCGCGACGTGCTGGCGGCGTTGGAGGAGGACGAGCCGCAAGTCCTGATCTCCGATATCCGCATGCCTGGCGGGTCTGGGCTGGACCTGCTGCAGGCCATCAAGGCGCGCCACCCGGGCCTGCCGGTCATCGTGATGACTGCGTACTCGGACCTCGACAGTGCGGTGGCTGCATTCCAGGGCGGCGCCTTCGAATATCTGGCCAAGCCGTTCGACGTGGACAAGGCGGTCGAACTGATTCGCCGCGCGCTGGAAGAGAGTCTGCGCGAAGAGGAGATGGACGATCGGCTGGTCGATGCGCCCGAGATTCTCGGTCAGGCACCGGCGATGCAGGATGTGTTCCGCGCGATCGGCCGGCTGTCGCAATCGAATGTCACCGTGATGATCACCGGCGAGTCCGGTACCGGCAAGGAACTGGTGGCGCGCGCGCTGCACAAGCACAGTCCGCGTGCCAATGGGCCGTTCATCGCGTTGAACACTGCGGCAATCCCCAAGGATCTGCTGGAGTCGGAACTGTTCGGTCACGAACGTGGCGCGTTCACCGGGGCGCAGACCATGCGTCGGGGCCGGTTCGAGCAGGCCGAGGGCGGCACGCTGTTCCTCGATGAAATCGGCGACATGCCGTTCGACCTGCAGACGCGCCTGTTGCGCGTGCTGTCGGACGGCAACTTTTATCGGGTCGGCGGTCACAACCCGCTGCGCGCCAACGTGCGCGTGATCGCCGCGACGCACCAGAACCTGGAGACGCGCGTCAAGGAGGGGCTGTTCCGTGAGGACTTGTTCCACCGACTGAACGTAATCCGCCTGCGCCTGCCGCCGCTGCGCGAACGGCCGGAAGACATCACGCTGCTGGCGCGCCATTTCCTGCAAAAAAGTGCGAAGGAACTGGGCGTGGAGCCCAAGCGGATGTCCGACGAGGCGCTGACCTACGTCAGCACGCTGCCTTTCCCCGGCAACGTGCGGCAACTCGAGAACCTCTGCAACTGGCTGACCGTGATGGCGCCGGCGCAGACCATCGAGGTCAAGGACCTGCCGCGTGAAATGATTGGAACCGGCCAGGATAGCGGTGCGGCGGCCGTGCGTCAGCATGCGGGCGAGGCCCGCGCGGGCGGCGGCGAGTACGAGGCGTTGGAGACCGCCGACTACGGCATGGGCGCGCCGGGCATCGAAGGCGACATGATGGTCGCGACGCGTCCGCCCATGGTGTCGAGCGCGCCGGGCGTGGCGGCGACGCCCGCGTTCGCAGCGAGTCCGGTTTCCGCCAACTGGGAAGCGCTGCTGGCTGGCGAGGCCAAGACTATGCTCGAATCGGGGCAACCTGAGGTGATGGACGTACTCACGCGCCGCTTCGAGAAGGCCGTGCTGGAGGCTGCCCTTGGTGTCACGCGTGGCCGCCGGGTGGAAGCCGCGACGCGACTCGGGATCGGTCGGAACACGATTACCCGCAAGTTGCAGGAGCTGGGCTTCGACTAATGTCTGGCTCCGGTGCGGGCCGATGGCTTGTCCCTTCTCTTGCTTGCGGGGGAAGGGGCCTGACCGGCGGCCGCACTGGGCGCCCGGCGGACGTCCGGTCGGTGTCCGCCGGGTGTCCCGGCATGGCGCCTTCACAATTCGATGCCTTCAAGTCTGGCGCCTTCAGGTCAGGTGCCTTCAGCCTTCCCGCGCCACCAGCAGTCTCTCCGCCATCTCGGCGAATCCCTCGCCGCCCGCTGCATTCGTGACATAGGCCGGCGCCACCGGCAGCAGGTGCAGGATCTCCCGCACGTTCGCTACGCCCACCGACAACGGGAAGTGGCCGAACATCGCCACGTCGTTTGCCGAATCGCCGATGAACAGCCATTCATCGCGGTTGGCGTCCACATCATCCCCGAGCAACTCCGCCACGCAAAGCCGGCTCATCGACAGCTTGTCGTGCTTGCCGAACCATCCATTTACATGGATCGAACTGACCGTTGCGGTCATGCCTGCCTCCCGCATCATCGCTGCGATGCGGTCAACTGCCTGCTGTGGCAATGGCGGGACGTCCTCCGCGTGGTCGATTGCCAGGTCGGCGGCGTGCCAGGCCTGATCGGATGCCAGCGCGCTTCCGGGGACCTCGCGAAGGATGGCCTGGCCCAGCGCGTGGATCCTCTCCAGGTTTGCCGCGCGCGTCTTTTCGTCGTCCAGGAAACGAGTGACGAGCTTGTTGCTGTGCAAATGTGAGTAAAAGGCGCCGTTTTCACCGATGATGGCGTCGACTGGCCATAGGCGCGTGAGGATTTCGGCCCAGGCGATGCAGCGCCCCGTTACCGGAATCACGTGCAGGCCGGCCCGTGCCAGCCGGTCCAGCGCCAGATAGGTGGGGGCGGGCAACCGGCCGTCGGTGGTCAGCGTGCCGTCGATATCGGTCAGGATGCCGCGCACACGGCGCAAGGCGGCATCGGGCAGGGCGGAGAAGGGTTGCATGGTCGTCATGGCCGGGCATTTTACGCAACTGGCACCCGCGCATATCACCGACCGTGACACCTTTGTGTCGTCAAAATGCCGCAACAATCTCTCTGCAAGGCGGGTTTGCCCGGTTTTCGTTGGGGTGAGACCGGCGTAACATCCGGCTGTCACAAAAAATGCATACAGTCGGTCGCTTTTTCACATTTTTGCCCGACTCATAACAGCCTCAGGAGAGATGCCGATGTCTTTTCCACGTACCGTATTGAAACTGGCCGCCGTCGCCACCCTGGCCATGGCCGGCACGGCTCACGCCGCCGTTGAAATCCAATGGTGGCACGCCATGCAGGGCGCGCTGAACGACAAAGTCAACGAAATTGCCGACAAGTTCAACGCGAGCCAGACCGACTACAAGATCGTGCCGGTCAACAAGGGCAACTACGACGAAACCATGGCGGCCGGTATCGCGGCCTTCCGTGCGGGCGGCGCGCCGGCCATCCTGCAGGTGTTCGAAGTCGGTACCGCGACGATGATGAGTGCCAAGGGCGCCATCAAGCCGGTTTCCACCGTGATGAAGGACGCCGGCGAGAAATTCGACCAGAAGGCCTATATTCCGGCTGTCGCCGGGTACTACACGTCGTCGAAGGGCGAAATGCTGTCGTTCCCGTTCAACAGCTCGACGACGGTCTTCTATTACAACAAGGACGCCTTCAAGAAGGCCGGCCTCTCCGCGCCCCCCAAGACGTGGCCCGAAGTGATGCAGTATTCGGCCAAGCTGAAGGCTTCCGGCACTAACTGCGCCTATACCACCGACTGGCAGGGCTGGGTGCACCTCGAGAGCTTCTCGGCCTGGCACAACACGCTGTTCGCGACCAAGAACAACGGCTTTGGCGGCACGGACGCCCGCCTGGTATTCAACAGCCCGCTGCACGTGAAGCACATCACGAACCTGCAGGAAATGGTCAAGAAGGGCTATTTCAGCTACGGCGGCCGCAAGGCGGAGTCGCAGGCCAAGTTCTACAACGGCGAATGCGCGATGTTCACGGGTTCTTCGGCGTCGTTGGCCAACATCCGCAAGAACGCCAAGTTCCAGTTCGGCGTGTCGCAACTGCCTTACTACCCGGACGTGCAGGGCGCCCCGCAGAACACGATCATTGGCGGCGCGTCGCTGTGGGTAATGGGCGGCAAGAAGGCGGAAGAGTACAAGGGCGTGGCCAAGTTCTTCACGTTCCTCTCGCGTCCGGAAATCCAGTCGGACTGGCACCAGGCCACCGGCTACCTGCCGGTCACGATGGCTTCGTATGAGCTGACCAAGAAGTCGGGCTACTACGACAAGAACCCGGGCGCCGAAGTGTCCGTGGAACAGATGGTCGTGAAGACTACCGAGAAGTCGCGCGGCGTGCGCCTAGGCAACCTGGTGCAGATTCGCACGGTGGTGGACGAGGAACTGGAAGCCGTCTGGGCCGGCAAGAAGGAACCGAAGGCGGCGCTGGACACAGCCGTTGCCCGCGGTAACGAACTGCTGGAACGCTTCCAGAAGACGGCCAAGGAGTAAGGCGCGATTGCCCGGCGCGACCGGGCAGGGCGCACCGAGAGCGGGCGGCGGCGAATCCGTCGCCCGCTTGCTTTATGGATATCCGGGCTGACTCGCCTCGGGTGTCTTGTCAGGGAGCCGCGACCCCGCGGCGTTTGCCGGATAGTTAACGATGGAAAAACGCGTCGTTTTTCGCTCGCCGTGGCTGCCGTATCTGCTGGTCTTGCCGCAGATCGCTATCACGCTGATCTTCTTCTTCCTGCCTGCGGGCCAGGCGCTGTACCAGTCGATGCTGCAGCAGGATGCCTTCGGCATCAACCTGGAGTTCGTCGGCCTCGAAAACTTTGCTGCGCTGTTGAAGGATACGCAGTATGTGGAGTCCTTCCAGACCACAGCGATCTTCGCCATTGGCGTGACCGTGGTGGGCTTGTCCGTGGCGCTCTTGCTGGCCTACTTTGCCGATCGCGTGGTGCGCGCGGCCACGGGCTACAAGACCCTGCTGATCTGGCCGTACGCCGTGGCACCCGCCGTGGCGGGCGTGCTGTGGATGTTCATGTTCAATCCGACGCTCGGCGTGGTGGCCTACGCGCTGCGCAAGATGGGCGTGGACTGGAACTTCCTGCTCAACGGCAATCAGGCGCTGGCGCTGGTGGTGCTGGCCGCGGCATGGAAGCAGATCAGCTACAACTTCCTGTTCTTCCTGGCCGGGTTGCAGAGCATTCCGAAATCCCTGATCGAGGCCGCGGCCATTGACGGCGCGGGTCCGTGGAGGCGCTTCTGGTCGATCGTGTTCCCGCTGCTGTCGCCGACCACGTTCTTCCTGCTGGTGATCAACGTCGTCTACGCGTTCTTCGACACCTTCGCCATCATCGACGCCGTGACGCATGGCGGCCCTTTCAATTCCACCAACACGCTCGTCTACAAGGTCTTTCACGACGGCTTCCGCGGCATGGATATCGGCGGTTCGGCGGCGCAGTCCGTCGTGCTGATGGTGATCGTGATCGCGCTGACCGTGGTGCAGTTCCGTTTCGTGGAACGCAAGGTCCAGTACTGACAGAGGCACGCAATGGTAGAACGTCGACCAATACTTGATTTCATTACGCACCTGGTGCTGATTCTCGGCATCGTTGTCGTGGCCTTTCCGGTGTATCTGACCTTCGTGGCGTCCACGCTGACGGCCGAGCAGGTGCTGGATGCGCCGATGACGATGATTCCGGGTGGCCACCTGTTCGAAAACTATCGCACGGTGCTGTTCCGGGGTGTGGGTGAGGCCGCATCGCCGGTCGCCACCATGATGAAGAACAGCCTGATCATGGCGCTGGGCATTGCCCTCGGCAAGATCGCCATCTCGATCATCTCGGCCTTTGCGATCGTCTATTTTCGCTTTCCGCTGCGCAAGACATTCTTCTGGCTGATCTTCATCACGCTGATGCTGCCGGTGGAAGTGCGGATCCTGCCGACCTACAAGGTGGTGTCGGATCTGGGCTTGCTGGACAGCTACTTCGGCCTGACGATTCCGATCATCGCGTCGGCCACCGCCACGTTCCTGTTCCGCCAGTTCTTCCTGACCATTCCGGACGAACTGGCCGAGGCAGCGCGCATCGACGGTGCCGGCCCGCTGCGTTTCTTCTGGGACGTGGTGCTGCCGCTGTCGCGCACCAGCATCGCCGCGCTGTTCGTGATCCAGTTTATCTATGGCTGGAACCAGTACCTCTGGCCGCTGCTGATCACGACGCAGAAGTCGATGACGCCGGTGGTGGTGGGCGTGACGCAGATGATCTCCCGTTCGGGCGATGCCGCCACGGACTGGAACCTGGTGATGGCTACTGTGATGCTGGCGATGATCCCGCCGGCCGTGGTGGTGGTGCTGATGCAACGATGGTTCGTCAAGGGCCTGGTGGAAACGGAAAAATAAGGCAGAGAAAACTAGCCATGGCAAAACTGTCACTTCGCAACGTACAGAAAACCTACGCCGGCGGCACGCAGGTCGTGCACGGCATCGATATGGAAATCGCCGACGGTGAATTCATCGTCATCGTCGGCCCGTCGGGTTGCGGCAAGTCCACGCTGCTGCGCATGGTCGCCGGCCTGGAAACCATTACCGGCGGCGAGATCCATATTGGCGACAAGGTGGTGAACGACCTGGAACCGGCCGAGCGCGACATCGCGATGGTGTTCCAGAATTACGCGTTGTATCCGCACATGAGCGTGTACGACAACATGGCCTATGGGCTCAAGATTCGTGGCATGCCGAAGCCCGAGATCGAGCAGCGCGTGAAGCATGCCGCGGGCATCCTGGAACTGGCGTCGCTGCTCGACCGCAAGCCGCGTCAGCTCTCCGGCGGCCAGCGCCAGCGCGTGGCCATGGGGCGTGCGATCGTGCGGGAGCCTGCCGTGTTCCTGTTCGACGAACCGCTTTCGAACCTCGACGCCAAGCTGCGTGTGCAAATGCGTCTGGAACTAAAGGATCTCCATCGCCGCCTGGGTACCACCAGCCTGTATGTGACGCACGACCAGGTGGAGGCCATGACGCTGGCTGACCGCATGATGGTGCTCAATGGTGGCCGCGTGGAGCAGATCGGCACGCCGCTGGAGGTGTATGCGCGGCCGGCCAGCACGTTCGTGGCGGGTTTCATCGGCTCGCCGCCGATGAACCTGGTGCCGGTGGCACGAAACGGGGCCGGGCAGGCAGCGGGACAGGGTAGTGCGCAGATGCGCGTGGTGCCCAAGGACGGGCAGGGCGGCACCGCGACGCTGGGCCATCTGCCGATGGGTTTGCATCTGCCCGAGCAGGCGCTGATGGGTCTGCGTCCTGAGCATATCGAGCCGTGCGCGGCCCACGATGCCATCGCGGAGGTCGATGTGCGCGTGGTGGAGGCGCTCGGCGCGGACTCGTTCGCGTACGGAGCGCTCGGTGGCCAGCCGGTTGTGGTGCGGCTGGACAGCCAGATGCACGTGCGCAGTGGCGATCGCCTGCCGATCACGGCATCGCCCGAGCATCTGCACTTCTTCGATGTGAGCTCCGGCAAGCGGATCGAGGCGCACGCATGAGCCAGGCGGCCGCAACATTCCCGACGGTGGATATGGTCAACTGGCCGTATCCGAGCCATATTGCCCACCGCGGTGCCGGCAAGTTGGCGCCGGAGAATACGCTCGCCGCGTTCCGGCACGGTGCGTCGTTCGGCTACCGGATGTTCGAATTCGACGTGAAGCTGTCTGGCGATGGCAGGGCGGTGCTGATGCACGACGCCACGCTGGATCGCACGACGTCTGGCACGGGGCGCGTCGATGCGCTGACGCTGGGTGAACTGGCTGGGCTGGATGCCGGCGCTTGGCACAGCCCGGGCTATGCGGGGGAGCCGATTCCGACGCTGGCGGCCATCGCCCGCTACACCCGTGCCAACGGTTTCCTCGTCAATATCGAGATCAAGCCGGTACCCGGTCACGAATATCGGACGGGTGCGGCCGTGGCGCTTGATGCACTTTCGCTCTGGCGGGGTGCCGATGTCCCACCGCTGCTGTCGTCGTTTTCCGAGGAGGCGCTGGAGGCCGCTCGCAAGGTGGCGCCGACCGTGCCACGTGCGCTGCTGCTGGACAAGCTGCCCGCCGATTGGCTGGACCGCCTGCGCAGGCTTGACTGCGTCGCGCTGGATTCGAATCACCGCGAACTCGACGCGGCGGTCATCGCCCGGGCACACCAGGCTGGATTCAAGGTCTTGTGCTACACGGTGAATGACGTGACGCGCGCCGCGGACTTGCTGTCCTGGGGGTTGGACGGCCTGATCACCGATGCCGTTGACCAGATTGCCGCGCAGCCTTGACCTGTTGTGTCTTGATTTTGCATCACGAAAAGTCCCCACGATTTCTAGGCAAACGTGCTATGCTTTCGCGAGTGAAGACTTAGGTCCTTCCCCGCACAACTTGCCCTTTCGGGCCCGGCGGTGAGACCCAAAAACAGGCGGCGCCCAAGGCGCCGTCCGTTTAAGGTAGCGCTGTCGTGGCTCCCAAGAGTTGTTTGCAATCCGCTAACCGGTCAAGCCGTGTCGCGGAAGGTTGATGAACCCGCTTAACTCCGGCATTCCCGGAGAATAGTGAGCGCCCCATGATGCAGCAGTATCAGAGCAATTCGTACCTCTTCGGCGGCAACGCCCCCTATGTGGAAGAGCTGTACGAGGCCTATCTCCAGAATCCCAGCTCGGTTCCCGACAACTGGCGCTCGTATTTCGACGCGATGCAGAATGTCCCGGCTGTGGATGGTTCCAACGCCCGCGATATCCCCCACGCACCGATCGTCGCCTCGTTTGCCGAGCGCGCCAAGCAGGGCCCCATCAAGACTATTGTTGCCTCGGCCGATTCCGATATGGGCCGAAAGCGCGTCGCTGCCACCCAGCTGATCGCCGCCTACCGCAACATTGGCACGCACTGGGCCGACCTCGATCCCCTCAAGCGCCAGGAGCGTCCGCCCCTGCCTGACCTGGATCCGGCATTCTACGGTTTCTCCGAGGCCGACCTCGACATCGTCTTCAATGCCAGCAACACGTATTTCGGCAAGGAGTCGATGAGCCTGCGCGAGCTGCTCAACAACCTGCGCGAGACCTACTGCGGCACCATCGGCGCCGAGTTCATGTACGTGAGCGACCAGGCGCAGAAGCGCTGGTGGCAGGAGCGCCTGGAAACCACGCGCTCCAAGCCGGTGTTCACGCTGGAGAAGAAGAAGCACATCCTCGACCGCCTGACCGCGGCCGAAGGCCTGGAGCGCTTCCTCCACACCAAGTACGTTGGCCAGAAGCGTTTCTCGCTGGAAGGCGGCGAAAGCTTCATCGCCGCGATGGACGAACTGATCCAGCACTCCGGTAGCAAGGGTGTGCAGGAAATCGTGATCGGCATGGCCCACCGTGGCCGTCTGAACGTGCTGGTCAACACGCTGGGCAAGATGCCGGCGGACCTGTTCGCCGAATTCGAAGGCAAGCACGTTGACGACCTGCCGGCAGGCGACGTGAAGTACCACAAGGGCTTCTCGAGCGATGTCTCGACCGAAGGCGGCCCGGTTCACCTGTCGCTCGCCTTCAACCCGTCCCACCTGGAAATCGTCAATCCGGTGGTCGAGGGTTCGTCGAAGGCCCGCCAGGAACGCCGTGGCGAAGCCGGTCACAAGGAAGTGCTGCCGGTGCAGGTGCACGGCGACGCCGCCTTTGCCGGCCAGGGCGTGGTGATGGAGACGCTGAACCTCGCGCAGACCCGTGGCTACGGCACGGGCGGCACGATGCACATCGTCATCAATAACCAGATCGGTTTCACCACCTCCGACCCGCGTGACGCGCGTTCGACGCTGTATTGCACGGACGTGGTCAAGATGATCGAGGCGCCGGTGCTGCACGTGAACGGCGAYGATCCCGAGGCCGTGGTGTACGCCATGCAGCTCGCGGTGGATTTCCGCATGGAATTCAAGAAGGACGTCGTGGTCGACGTCATCTGCTTCCGCAAGCTGGGTCACAACGAGCAAGACACCCCGGCTATGACCCAGCCGCTGATGTACAAGAAGATTTCCCAGCACCCCGGCACGCGCAAGCTGTACGCCGACAAGCTGGCGGCCCAGAACCTGGTCGGCGCAGACTTCGGCGACGAGCTGGTCAAGGAATACCGCAACGCCATGGACGCGGGCAAGCACACGGTTGACCCGGTCCTGTCGAACTTCAAGAACAAGTTCGCCGTGGACTGGATGCCGTTCCTGAATCGCAAGTGGACGGACGCCGCCGACACCGCAGTGCCGGTGACGGAACTGAAGCGCCTGGCCGAGCGGATCACCGCGATTCCCGAGCACCTGAAGCTGCATCCGTTGGTGGACAAGGTCGTCAAGGACCGCGCCAACATGGGTCGTGGCGACCAGCTGCTGGACTGGGGCATGGGTGAGCACCTGGCCTTCGCCTCGCTGGTGGCATCGGGCTACCCGGTGCGCATCACCGGCCAGGACGCCGGCCGCGGTACCTTCACGCATCGTCACGCCGTGCTGCACGACCAGGCCCGCGAGCGCTGGGATGCCGGCTCCTATGTGCCGCTGCAGAACGTATCCGAGAATCAGGCCCCGTTCACCGTGATCGACTCGGTGCTGTCCGAAGAAGCCGTGCTCGGCTTCGAATACGGCTACTCGACCGCGGAACCGAATGCGCTGGTGATCTGGGAAGCCCAGTTCGGCGACTTCGTGAACGGCGCCCAGGTGGTGATCGACCAGTTCATCTCGTCGGGTGAAGTGAAGTGGGGCCGTGCCTCGGGTCTGACGCTGATGCTGCCGCACGGCTACGAAGGCCAGGGTCCGGAACACAGCTCGGCCCGTATCGAGCGTTTCCTGCAACTCTGCGCGGACCACAACATCCAGGTTTGCCAGCCGACCACGCCGGCCCAGATCTTCCACCTGCTGCGTCGCCAGATGATCCGTCTGTTCCGCAAGCCGCTGGTGATCATGACGCCGAAGTCGCTGCTGCGTAACAAGGATGCGGTGTCGCCGCTGTCCGACCTGGCCAAGGGTCACTTCGAGACGGTCATCCCCGATCACGAAGAACTGAACGCCAGCAAGGTCAAGCGCGTGATCATGTGCTCGGGCAAGGTCTACTACGACCTGGTCAACACCCGCAAGGAGCGTGGTGCCACCGACACGGCGATCGTCCGCCTGGAGCAGCTGTACCCGTTCCCGCACAAGGCCGTGGCCGCGGAACTCAAGAAGTATCCTGGCGCGACCGAAATCGTGTGGTGCCAGGATGAGCCGCAGAACCAGGGTGCCTGGTTCTTCGTGCAGCACTACATCATGGAAAACATGACGGAAGGCCAGAAGCTCGGTTATGCCGGTCGTCCCGCCTCGGCTTCGCCGGCGGTGGGCTACTACGCAAAGCACAACGAGCAACAGAAGGCGCTGCTGGACGCTGCGTTCTCCAAGCTCAAGGGCTTTGTTCTGACCAAGTAATTAGACGACCCCCACGACGACGCGCAAGGGCGCGCGCCGTGGGGGCCTGCCTGACCATACACGCATACATCGAGGAAATTCCAAACCATGGCTATTGTTGACGTCAAGGTTCCGCAACTGTCTGAATCGGTCGCCGAAGCGACCATGCTGAACTGGAAGAAGAAGCCGGGCGAAGCCGTTGCCCAGGACGAGATCCTGATCGAGATCGAGACCGACAAGGTCGTGCTGGAAGTGCCGGCCCCCGCCGCCGGCGTGCTGTCGCAGATCGTCAAGAACGACGGTGATACCGTCGTGGCAGACGAGCTGATCGCCAAGATCGACACCGAAGCCACTGCTGGCGCCGCTGCCCCCGCAGCTGCCGCGCCGGCTCCGGCCGCCGCACCGGCGCCGGTTGCCGCTGCCCCCGCTGCTGCCGCTACCGGCGCAAGCGGCATCGCCATGCCGTCGGCTGCCAAGCTGATGGCCGAAGGTGGCCTGACCGCCGGTCAGGTAGCCGGCACGGGCAAGGATGGCCGCATCACCAAGGGTGACGTGCTGGCCGCCGGCTCCGCCCCGGCCCCGGCCGCCAAGGCTGCCCCGGCTCCGGCCGCCGCCAAGCCCGCGCTGCAGCAAGTGTCGGCCCAGGTGGACTTCGCTGCCCTGGGTGACCGTCCGGAAGAGCGTGTGCCGATGAGCCGTCTGCGCGCCCGTATCGCCGAGCGCCTGATCCAGTCGCAATCGACCAACGCCATCCTCACCACGTTCAACGAAGTGAACATGAAGCCGGTGATGGATCTGCGTGGCAAGTACAAGGACCGCTTCGAGAAGGAACACGGCGTGAAGCTGGGCTTCATGTCGTTCTTCGTGAAGGCTGCCGTGCACGCCCTGAAGAAGTACCCGATCATCAACGCGTCGGTGGATGGCAACGACATCCTGTATCACGGCTACTTCGACATCGGTATCGCCGTGGGCTCGCCGCGTGGCCTGGTGGTGCCGATCCTGCGCAACGCCGACCAGATGAGCCTGGCCGATATCGAGAAGAAGATTGCCGAGTTCGGTGCCAAGGCTCGTGACGGCAAGCTGTCGCTGGAAGAGCTGACGGGCGGTACGTTCTCGATCTCGAACGGCGGTACGTTCGGCTCGATGCTGTCGACCCCCATCATCAACCCGCCGCAATCGGCCATCCTGGGCGTGCACGCCACCAAGGACCGCGCCGTGGTGGAAGACGGTCAGATCGTGATTCGCCCGATGAACTACCTGGCCATGTCCTACGACCACCGCATCATCGATGGTCGCGAGGCAGTGCTGGGCCTGGTGGCGATGAAGGAAGCGCTGGAAGATCCGGCTCGCCTGCTGCTGGACCTGTAAGCCGTCCGTCTTTCCCCTGAGTTGAAGGACCTCGTGTCTCCCGCCGCCCGCTGAGCCGGGCGGGTGGGAGCGCGTCGTCTAAAAGGAATTTCCATGAGCAAACAATTCGACGTGCTGGTGATCGGCGCCGGCCCTGGCGGCTATATCGCAGCGATCCGCGCCGCCCAGTTGGGCCTGAACGTGGCCTGCTGCGAAGGCAACGCCTACGACGATCCCAAGGGTGAGCCGCGCCTGGGGGGCACCTGCCTGAACGTGGGCTGCATCCCGTCCAAGGCACTGCTGGCTTCCTCGGAGGAGTTCGAGAACGCCGCGCATCACCTGGCCGACCACGGCATCACCGTGGGTGACGTCAAGGTGGACGTGGCCAAGATGCTCAAGCGCAAGGACGACATCGTCGGCAAGATGACCAAGGGCATCGAGTTCCTGTTCCGCAAGAACAAGGTGACGCTGTTCAAGGGCTACGGCAAGTTCATCGGCAAGGCCGCCGAGGGCTTCCGGGTCGACGTGGCTGGCGAGGTCGTGACCGCCAAGCAGGTCATCATCGCCACGGGCTCGAAGGCCCGTCACCTGCCGGGCGTGCCGGTGGACAACAACCTCATCAGCGATAACGAAGGTGCGCTGAAGTACCCGACCGTGCCGAAGAAGCTGGGCGTGATCGGCGCTGGCGTGATCGGCCTGGAACTGGGCTCCGTGTGGCGCCGTCTGGGTGCGGACGTGACCGTGCTGGAAGCGCTGCCCGCATTCCTGGGCGCCGCCGACGAAGGCGTGGCCAAGGAAGCGCAGAAGCTGCTGACCAAGCAGGGCCTGAAGTTCAGCCTGGGCGTGAAGGTCAACGAAGTGAAGACCGGCAAGGACAACGTCTCGGTCAGCTACACGGACAAGGATGGCAACGCCCAGACCCTGGAAGTGGATCGTCTGATCGTGTCCGTGGGCCGCGTGCCCAACACCGACAACCTCGGCCTCGAAGCCGTGGGCCTGGCGGCGGATGCACGGGGTTTCATCGAGGTGGACGACCACTGCCAGACCAAGGTCCCGGGCCTGTGGGCCATCGGCGACGTGGTGCGCGGCCCGATGCTGGCACACAAGGCCGAGGACGAAGGCGTGGCAGTGGCCGAACGTATCGTTGGCCAGAAGCCGCACATCGACTTCAATACGGTACCGTGGGTCATCTACACGTTCCCGGAAATCGCATGGGTTGGCAAGACCGAGCAGCAGCTGAAGGCTGAAGGCCGCGCGTACAAGTCGGGTCAGTTCCCGTTCATGGCCAATGGCCGTGCACTGGGCATGGGTGCCTCGGACGGCTTCGTCAAGATGCTTGCGGATGCCAAGACGGACGAAATCCTGGGCGTGCACGTCGTGGCCGCCAACGCGTCGGACCTGATCGCCGAAGCCGTAGTGGCAATGGAGTTCAAAGCCGCCAGCGAGGATATCGGCCGCGTGTGTCACCCGCACCCGTCGATGTCGGAAGTCATGCGCGAAGCCGCGCTGGCTGTCGACAAGCGTCAGCTCAACATGTAAGGCTTTTGCCTCACAATGCGTGAGCATCGGCGCGCCGCAAACAGCGGCGCGCCGTTTTCACTTGCAGCGCCGGCGCGGATAACTTCCGTTGCCGTCCCAGTGTGAACCCAGAGCATGAACGTCACCGAGTATTACGAGCAGGAACTGAAGCAGCGCGGCTACCAGTCCGATGAGGCGCAATTGCGCGCCGTGGCGCGCCTGCAGCAATGCTACGACGAATGGGTGGCCTACAAGAATCGGCGCAACAATGCGCTGAAGAAGTTGCTGGTACACCCGGATGTGCCCAAGGGCGTCTACATGTGGGGCGGGGTAGGGCGCGGCAAGTCGTTCCTGATGGACAGCTTTTATTCCTGCGTGCCGGTGGTGCGCAAGACGCGACTCCATTTCCACGAATTCATGCGCGAGGTGCATCGCCAGCTGGAAGAGCTGCGCGGCCGGCCGGACCCGCTCGATGAGCTGGCCAAACGCATCGCGCGACGCTTCCGCCTGATCTGCTTCGACGAATTCCACGTGAACGACGTGGCGGACGCGATGATCCTGCATCGCTTGCTGCAGCAGTTGTTCGAAAACGGCGTGCAGTTCGTGATGACGTCCAACTATCGCCCGGACCTGCTGTATCCGGACGGCCTGCACCGGGACCGCGTGCTGCCGGCCATCGAACTGCTGCAGCAGAAGCTCGACGTGCTGAACGTCGACGCTGGAATCGACTACCGGAAACGCGCGCTGGAGCAGGTGCAGGCGTACCACACGCCCCTGAACCGCGAGGCCAGTGCGGCGCTGCGCGATGCGTTTGTGGGGATCGCGGGGACAGCAGACGAATCGCCGATCCTTCATATCGAGCACCGTGAGCTGAAGGCCCTGCGCAAGGCCAATGGCGTAGTCTGGTTCGACTTCGCCACGCTGTGCGGCGGTCCGCGTTCGCAGAACGACTACCTTGAACTGGCTTCGCAGTTCCATACGGTGATCTTGTCGGACGTGCCGAAGATGACGCCGCGGATGTCGTCGGAGGCACGCCGGTTCACGTGGCTGATCGACGTGTTCTATGACCATAAGGTCAAGCTGCTGATGTCCGCCGAGGTGCCGGCCGACGAGCTGTACACCGAGGGCCAGATGGCCAACGAGTTCCATCGGACCGTCTCGCGGATCATCGAAATGCAGTCGCGCGAATACCTGGAGTCCGAGCGCCGGACGATGGACACGACGCTCACCTGAATGGGGAGCTGGCCCTGATCCTGGTCAGGTGTGTTGTCTGCCGGGAACGAACCTGAGTCCGTTCGGGCAGACTTGATTTGCATCAAGGTGTATGGCGTGCGCGTTACCTAGTATTCGCTAGGTAATAAAAGCGCGCCATGCCGTCCATACCTACTAGCCCCCTCGCGCCCGCCGGCAGTCTGGCGGTCACTCCGACAGCCACTCCGCTGTCAGTCCCGTTTTCAGTCCCATCCGCCCCGGCTCGCACTTACGGTCCGGATCGCGATTCGGGTGCGCGGGCCGCTACCGCATTGCAGTCGGCGGTATCGCTTTCCCATTCCTCTACCGATCATTGTTTTCATTGCGGCCAGCGCCTGGAGCGGGGCGACACAGCATTCGTTGCCGATATCGACGGCACCGCACGCACATTTTGTTGCGGTGGTTGTCAGACGCTGGCGCTGACGCTTCATGCAGCTGGATTCGGTCATCTTTACGGCGACGTCACTCGCTTTGCGCGGCCGATCGATGCCGAGGCACGTCGCGAGGTCGAACCTGTCTGGGCAGCTTACGACACGCCGGAACTGCGTAGTCAGTTTGTCCGGGCGCTGGGCGATGGCCGTGTCGAGACCACGCTGGCACCGGAGAACATCAGGTGCGCCGCCTGTGCCTGGTTGATCGAGCAGCAACTGGGGCAGCTGCCGGGAGTGGAATCCGCAGTCGCCAATGTCGCCACGCGCCGCGTCGTAGTGCGATGGCAAGAGGCGCAGCAAAGCGTTTCCGGGCTGCTGGCCACACTGGCCGACATCGGCTACATGGCATGGCCGTTCGAGGTCTCCCGTACCGATCAGCAGGATCGCCGCGAACGCCGCAGTCTGCTGATGCGCATGGCCGTGGCAATGCTCGGCATGATGCAGGTGATGATGTATGCGTGGCCGCTCTATACACACGAGGCCACGATCGAACCCGGCCAGCTCCAGTTGATGCGCTGGGCGAGCTTTGCGCTGACGGTTCCTGTCGTTTTCTATTCTGCTTTTCCTATCTTTGCCGGCGCCTGGCGCGGCTTGCGTCAACGCCATATGGGCATGGATGTGCCCGTGGGCATCGGTGTGGCCGCCGGCTTTGTCGCCAGTGCGATAGCCACCGTTCGTGGCGTAGGTGAGGTCTATTTCGATTCGGTGACGATGTTCGTCGCCTTCCTTTTGCTGGCACGCTATCTGGAGTTGCGCGTACGCCAGGCCTCGCGCAGCGGCGCGGAGATGCTCGCGCGGCAGTTGCCGGCGACTTGCGAGCGTTTGACGCAGGCAGGGGGCATCGCCGAGCGGGTGCCCGTGGCGCGGTTGCGCGCGGGCGACCGTATCCGTGTGAAGGCTGGCGAGATCGTTCCGGCCGACGGCGTGGTCACGGATGGTGCGAGTGAAGTCGACGAATCCATGCTGACAGGCGAGGCGCGTCCCGTGCGGCGCGAGGCAGGCGATTTGGTGCTGGCAGGCTGCTTCAATACGTCCAGCCCGCTGGAACTAACGGTCCACCGTATCGGAGCGAATACACGACTGGCGGAAATAGTCGCCGTGCTGGACCGGGCGCTGGCGGAGAAGCCGCGCCTTGCGCTGCTTGCAGATCGTGTGGCGGGCTGGTTTGTGGGCACGCTGCTGGCCATGGCGGCGGTCACGGGCCTGGTCTGGGCGCTCTGGATCGATCCGTCACGGGCCTTGCTGGTGACTGTGGCGGTGTTGGTGGTCAGTTGCCCCTGCGCGTTGTCGCTGGCAACGCCTGCCGCGCTTGCCGCCGCCGGTGCTGCGCTGTCACGGCGCGGTGTGCTGCTGACGCGGGCCCATGCTCTGGAGACGCTTGCGGGCGTCACCGATGTGGTTCTCGACAAGACGGGGACGCTGACGGAAGGGCGCTTCGCCGTGGTATCGACGGACCTGAGGGGGGATCTCGACGAACACGCCTGCCTCTGCATCGCCGCGGCGATGGAGCGGGGTGGGGAACATCCCATCGCACGCGCATTTATCGAAGCTGGCGGCATCGCCGAACCGCTCCAAATCAGTGGCCTGCGCAATTTGCCTGGGCACGGGCTGGAGGCCCATGTCGGCGGGCGGATCGTCAGGCTTGGCCGACGTGATTTCGTGAGCGGGCTCGCTCTGGCATCCAGTGTCTGGGCCGGCGATGAAACCGCGGAAGGTCCTGAAGCGGGAGACGCGCACCCGGGCGCGACCGAGGTGTGGCTAGGGGGCACGGACGGCATGCTGGCGCGCTTTCTTCTGGCCGATGTTGCGCGCGCACAGACCTCATCGCTACTTCGCGCGCTACGCGAACTTGGCGTGCGCTGCCACCTCGTGTCGGGTGACAGCAGGCATTCGGTGCGCTGGTGGGCAAACCATTTCGGCATGGAGACGGCCATCGGCGCCGTCACTCCCGAAGGCAAGCGCGACTATGTCACGAACCTGCAGCGCCGAGGCGCGATGGTGCTGGCGGTGGGAGACGGGATCAACGACGCTCCGGTACTGGCCCAGGCCCAGGTATCGATTGCGATTGGCGGTGGCGCACCGCTTGCGCAGGCAGGCGCAGACGCCGTGCTCACCCATGGAGGTGTCGCCGAAATCGCCACGGCCATTGCGACGGCCCGTCATGCACGCCGCGTGGTGCGTCAGAACCTTGGCTGGGCATTTCTGTACAACGTCGTGGCCATTCCGTTGGCGGCGACCGGTCACGTCACGGCGTGGATGGCCGGCATTGGGATGTCGGTATCGTCACTGCTGGTCGTGGCCAATGCCTGGCGGCTGCTTCGCATGCCGCGCGAATGGCCCGAGAGGGAGTCCTGAATGGAAACGCTGTACCTGCTGGTGCCGATGAGCCTCGTGCTCGTAGCGCTGATCGCCGGCGTGCTGTGGTGGGCCTTGCATGCGGGCCAGTATGACGACCTCGATCGTCCTGGCGAAGCCATCCTGCTCGACAACGACAAGCCATGAGGTCAGCCGCAGAGTGCGTCGTCCGCGTTGCAGTTGGGCGCATTGACAGGTCAGTTTGGGGACGGTTCCGAAGTGGGGTTCGCAACTTGACTGATATCAAAACGACGCGCGCAGCGATTCCCTAAAGTCACACTGTCAATAGGTTTATTCTTACTTTGCTTGGGGGTCTGAATGGATGTCACCACCGCGTCTCAACGCGTCGACACCTTCAATTACGGAGTCGTACGGCAGTTTGCCGTCATGACCGTGGTATGGGGGATCGTCGGCATGGCCGTCGGCGTTCTGCTGGCGGCGCAACTGATCTGGCCGGAGCTCAACTTCAATACGCCGTGGCTGTCGTTTGGCCGCCTGCGGCCACTGCATACCAACGCAGTGATCTTTGCTTTCGGCGGTAGCGCGCTGTTTTGCACGTCCTACTACGTGGTGCAGCGGACGTGCCAGGCGCGGCTGTTCTGTGGCCCGCTCGCGGCATTCACATTCTGGGGCTGGCAGGCGGTCATTCTGGCCGCCGCGATCACGCTGCCCATGGGCATTACGTCCTCCAAGGAGTACGCGGAGCTCGAATGGCCGATCGACATTCTGATCACTCTGGTCTGGGTCGCATACGCCGTTGTTTTCTTCGGCACCATCATCAAGCGCAAGACCCGCCATATCTACGTCGCGAACTGGTTCTTTGGTGCGTACATTCTCACGATCGCCATCCTGCATATCGTCAACAACATTGAGATGCCGGCATCGCTCTGGAAATCTTACTCCGCCTATGCCGGCGTGCAGGACGCGATGATCCAGTGGTGGTACGGGCATAACGCGGTGGGCTTCTTCCTGACCACCAGCTTCCTTGGAATGATGTACTACTTCATCCCGAAGCAGGCTGAGCGTCCCATCTACTCGTACCGGCTGTCGATCGTCCACTTCTGGGCGCTCAACTTTACCTACATGTGGGCCGGTCCCCACCACCTGCAATACACCGCGCTTCCGGACTGGGCACAGTCTCTGGGCATGGTGTTCTCGCTGATCCTCCTCGCTCCGTCGTGGGGCGGCATGATCAACGGGATCATGACCCTGTCTGGCGCCTGGCACAAATTGCGCACGGACCCGATCCTGAAATTCCTGGTGGTGGCGCTGTCGTTCTACGGCATGGCCACGTTCGAAGGCTCGATGATGTCGATCAAGACCGTGAATGCGCTATCGCACTACACGGACTGGACGATCGGGCACGTGCACTCGGGTGCGTTGGGTTGGGTGGCGATGATCTCCATCGGATCGCTTTACTACCTGATTCCGCGCCTGTTTGGCGAGAGGCAGATGCACAGCATTCGACTGATCGAGTGGCACTTCTGGATTGCGACGATCGGCGTGGTGCTCTATATCGCCTCGATGTGGATCGCGGGCGTGATGGAAGGCCTGATGTGGCGCGCCACGCAGCCAGACGGCACGCTGACCTATGCCTTCGTGGAGGCAGTCAAGGCCAAGTACCCGTTCTACCTGATTCGATTGCTGGGCGGTCTGTGCTTCCTGGCCGGCATGCTTGTCATGGCCTACAACGTGGCACGCACCATCGCCGGCAAGCCGGCAGTGGATGCGCCGATTCCGGCCAATCTCCCGGCCTCCGCCCACTGATCGCCGAGGATTCCAACGATGTCACAAAAGCAATCATTCTTTACTCACGAAACGCTCGAGAAGAACGTCGGCTGGCTGATCATCGCCACCATCCTGGTGGTCAGCATTGCTGGCCTAGTGCAGATTGTTCCCCTGTTCTTCCAGCACTCTACGACTCAGCCTGACCAGGGCATTACGCCGTATTCGCCGCTGCGATTGATGGGGCGCGATATCTATATTCGCGAGGGCTGCGTCGGATGCCATTCGCAACAGGTACGTACGCTGCAGGCGGAGACGGAACGCTATGGTCATTTCTCCACAGCGGGCGAGTCGGTGTACGACCATCCGTTCCTTTGGGGGTCGAAGCGTACGGGCCCGGATCTGGCACGTGTGGGTGGGCGCTACTCCGATGACTGGCAGCGCATTCACCTGCGCAACCCGCGTGACGTGGTGCCGGAGTCCGTGATGCCGTCATACCCGTGGCTGGAAAAGGCTGCGCTGCCGACAGACACGGTGCAGGCCAGGATGCGCGCACTGCAACGACTTGGTGTGCCTTACACCGACGACGAGATCACTCGCGCGCCAGAAGAACTGGTCGGCAAGACCGAGGAGGATGCCATGGTGGCTTACCTGCAAGGTCTCGGCATCAACCGCCGCAATGTGCGTGTCGACTCAGCTGCCACCGTGGCGCCGGTGGCGCCCGAAACGCCTACAGCGGGTGCGGCAGCGCCGGCCAAGGAGTGACGCCATGGCTATCGTTACCGCCATAGCCACCGTCGTCTCGATGCTTGCCTTCCTGGGTATTTGCTGGTGGGCCTGGTCGACTGGCCGACAGGCCGCCAATCAGGAGTCGGCCATGCTGCCATTTGCCTTGCCTGACGAGACAACAATATATCCAAGCCGGAACCCACAGTCATGAGTGATTTTTTTTCCGATTTCTGGAGTTACTACATCGCAGCCATCGCGCTCGTCGGCATCGTCTGGTGCGTGTGGCTGCTTTTTTCCCAACGCAAGATCACCAAGAGTGCCGGTGCGGCGGATGACACAGGCCACGTCTGGGACGGCGACCTGCGCGAACTCAACAATCCGCTGCCACGATGGTGGATGTGGATGTTCCTGCTGGCTTGTATCTTCAGCGTGGCATACCTGATCCTCTACCCTGGACTTGGATCCTATGCGGGTGTGCTGGGCTCTTCCACACAGGGCGAACTGGCGGCACATCGCCAGGCTGCGGAGAAGACGCAGCACGAGATCTACGCCCGCTACCTGAAGATGGATGTCAAGCAGGTGGCGGCCGATGCCGACGCCCGCGAGATCGGTCAGCGTCTGTTCCTGAACTACTGCGCGCAGTGCCATGGGTCTGACGCACGGGGCAGTCGCGGTTTTCCGAATCTGACCGATAACGATTGGCTCTACGGTGGCGACCCCGACACGATCCAGCAATCGATCACGAAGGGCCGCAACGGCATGATGCCGCCGTTCGCGGGTGCGATCGACGGCAAGCAGGCCGGCGACACCGCACAATACGTGCGGTCACTATCTGGCCTGTCCTACGATCCGATCCGGGCCTCCCGTGGCGAGAGCACGTTCAAGACGACCTGCGTGGCTTGCCATGGATCCGGTGGCAAGGGCAACCAGGCGCTAGGCGCGCCGAACCTCTCGGATGGTGTCTGGCTGTATGGCAGTTCGGAGGGTTCGATCGTTGATGCCATTCTCAAGGGCCACAACGGCCACATGCCCGCACATGAGGAAATCCTGACGCCGGAGCGGATCCGCATGCTGACAGCCTATGTCTGGGGGCTGTCGAACAACGGGGGGGTCGGCCAATGATCAACTGCCCCGGTGCCGGACGGCATGTCGTCCGCCGGGGCGTGAGGGCACAACGATGAACGCGCCCCCGAACGCCCCACCCAAAACCTCGCTTGACACTTCCGTGCCCAATCCGTCCAGGAGCGCTACGCCCGCAAGTGGTGCATCCTGGCGGCCGGCGCCTCAGCCACAGCTTGGCGAGACCTCCGATGAAACGCTGTACGAGGTGCGGCGCAAGATCTATCCGCGCTCCGTGACCGGCGCATTTTCCAGTTGGCGGGTCTGGCTGGTCATCCTGACGCAACTGATCTACTACGGTACGCCGTGGCTTCAGTGGAATAGCCGGCAGGCTGTGCTGTTCGATCTCGGGGCCCGGAAGTTCTATATCTTCGGCCTGGTGATGTGGCCTCAGGATGTGATCTATCTCGCCGTCCTGCTGGTGATCTCAGCGCTTTCGCTGTTTCTCTTCACAGCCATTGCCGGGCGTTTGTTCTGCGGCTATGCGTGCCCGCAAACGGTCTACACGGAAATCTTCATGTGGATCGAGCGGCATGTGGAAGGCGACCGCATCGCACGCATCCGGCTCGATGGCGAACCATGGAGCCTGCGCAAGGTCCGGCTCAAGGCTACCAAGCACACACTGTGGATACTGATTGCCTTGTGGACGGGCTTCACGTTCATCGGCTACTTCGCACCTATCCGTGAACTGGGACGCGAGGTTCTCAACTTCACGCTGGGCCCCTGGCAGGCGTTCTGGATGCTGTTCTATGCGTTTGCCACTTGGGGCAACGCCGGATTCATGCGCGAACAGGTGTGCAAGTACATGTGCCCCTATGCGCGGTTCCAAAGCGTGATGGTGGATCGCGATACCTACGTCGTCACCTATGACGTGGGTCGTGGCGAGCCGCGCGGCAGCCGTTCGCGCAAGACGGACCGACACGATGCGGGACTTGGTGATTGCGTCGGCTGCAGTATCTGTGTGCAGGTGTGTCCGACGGGCATCGACATCCGCGATGGTCTGCAGTATGAGTGCATCGGCTGCGGAGCATGTATCGATGCCTGCAACCAAGTGATGGACAAAATGGAGTATCCGCGCGGACTGATCCGCTATACGTCGGAAAACGCCATGCGCAAGTCGCTGTCCATTACTGATGCACGCAAGAGACTGTTCCGGCCGCGGACCATCATCTACACGTTGATCTGGATGGTGATGGTGGCGGGCTTTGTGGGATCGTTGGCCATGCGCACGCCGCTCAAGGTGGACATCATCCGGGACCGAGGTGCGCTTGGTCGTGAAGTGGAGGGCCGCTGGATCGAAAATGTGTACCGGCTGCAGATCATCAACACGACGGAAGCGCCGATGCGCATTCGTGTGCAGGCTGAAAGCGCCGACCTGAAGGGGCTGACCGTCGAGTACGACACCGCTGCGGAGTCGCTGGCGCCCACGTCGAACCGACTGCTGCCGATTCGCATCCGTGTGCCGATTGACGACGCGAAGCAGGGCACTCACAAGATCGACGTCACCGTGACCAGCGAGGGCGGTGAGCAAGGGGGAGCGCATATCCGGCAATCCACCAGTTTCATCGTGCCGCGGAACCTGTGACGTCGTGATCGTCGACAAGGAGATCTGAATGACACCCAAAGAAAGCAAGTCCTGGTGGAAAGAGCCGTGGCCTTGGTTCCTGATGTCCGGCCCGTTGCTGGCGATGATCGGCTGCGGTGTGACAATCTGGCTGGCGAGCACGCACGCGGATACTCCCGTCAGCGGGGCCGCGAGCCACGGGCTGGTAGTCGAAAAAGTCGATGGGCCACGCGTGCCTGCCGCCGTCCGTGCGGAAGCGTCGACTGGGGGACGCCCATGAGATTGCGCTGGCTGATGTGGGTGCTATGGCCAGCGTTCCTGGTGGGCGGCGCGGCCACGGCAATGGTCTTCTCGGTTGTGGATCCCGGTGATCTCAGTTTTTTCGGGCAGCCCGTAGAAGTGTCACGCCTGGCGGTCTATACGGTGGGGTTTCTGCTGGCGTGGCTGTTTTGCGCGTTGTCGAGCGGACTGACGTTGTACACGATGCCGACCAAGCTGAGTGACACGGACGAACTGGAGTAGCGGCAGCGAGTTGGAGGACCACGAAAAAGGCCGCCCTGAAGGCGGCCTCTGGTCTGCGATAGGATTGGCTTAGCAGGAGCGGCTGTAGACTTGCTTGATACCTGCCATGTCGACGAGTTTGACGTGACGCTGGCGGATCTGGATCAGGCCGGCCTCCGCAAAACGAGAGAACAAGCGGCTGACGGTTTCGAGCTTGAGGCCCAGGTAGCTGCCGATCTCCTCACGGCTCATGCGCAGAACGAACTCGCTTGCCGAATAGCCTCGAGCTGACAGGCGTTCGGACAGATTTACGAGGAATGCCGCCAGCCGCTCTTCGGCCCGCATGGAACCGAGCGTGAGAAGCATGACCTGGTCCTGCGAGATTTCCTTGCTCATCAGTCGCAGGAACTGGTGTTGCAGTGATGGCAGTTGGCCCGATAACGACTGCAGGTCGCCGAAGCGCACCACGCAGACTTCGGTATCTTCGAGTGCGGTGGCATCGGATGCGTGTTGCATCTCGCCGAGACCGTCCAGACCAATAACCTCGCCGGGCAGATGGAACCCGGTGATCTGGGATCGTCCGTCTTCCATCGTGACGTGCGTTTTCAGCGTACCGAAACGAATGGCATAGACAGCGTTGAGCGGATCACCCATGCGATACAGCGTCTCACCTTTGTGTACGCGAATACGCTCCTGCACAAGCGAGTCTATTTTCGCGAGGTCTTGCTGAGACATCCCCACGGGCAGGCAAATCTGGCCCATAGCACACGTGGAGCAACGGGGCGACATTTCAGTGACGGGGATGGAAGTAAGCAATTAAGGCTCGTTGTAAAGCGCAAGCGGTGAGGGCGCGATTCATACATTTTACAGCGTGATGTGACGCTGAAGCGAGGAACAGTTGCCATTTGGTGTGCTTTTTAGCGTTTTTGCCCTGGCCTTGCTGGGTGGCGTGCATTGCGCTGCCATGTGTGGCGGCATTGCAATGGCGGCGGAACAGCGTGGCTTCGCAAGCGTCCCTGCGGTTGTGCATCGAACGCCGCGTGGTTGGGTCTTCGAACTGCTCGTCATGCACGCGGGACGTCTCACGACGTACATGCTGCTTGGCGCGCTGATGGGCGCGGTGGGGGCAACGGCGTGGAAGCAGGAGTACCTGCCGCTGCAGCGATGGCTGTATGCGTTGGGAAGCGCCTTGCTGGTGCTGTCGGGGCTCTGGTTGTTGCGTGGCAAGGTGCCGCGTGCTGTCTGGGTCGAGAAACTTGCTACAGGTGGGGCGCAATACATCACAAGACATTGCCGGGTTATTGGCGCGCACGTGCCCGCGGGCTTGCGACGACGGCCCGGGCCGCTGGCGCGTCGCTACGGCATGGGGCTCGCGTGGGGGATCGTGCCATGCGGGATGGTCTATGGGGCACTCGCGTTGGCGCTGCTGGCCGGTAACGCCGCATCAGGGGCGCTGGTGATGGGCGCGTTTGGTCTGGGTACGTTGCCGAATCTGCTAGTTATCTCCGGGTTGTCGGGATATTTACGTCACTTGTCCCGCCGGCGCGCCGTAAGGGTGATTGCCGGGGTGATCGTAATGGCCTTTGGATTGCTCGGTATTGCGCGGGCGTTCTGGCTTCCGGATACGCTGAATCAGATCGGATTCTGCATGGTGCTCTGAGGCTACCTGAGGCTACCTCTTCGTGAAATCCGCCACGAACTGATGGCGCCTGCTCGGTGCGGGTTGCGGGGCGGGCTGGAAATGCCATACAATCGCGAGAACCACGGTATTGCGCTGCATTACGCTCGTGGCGTCGCCGGGGCGGCACTCCTGATCTGGGGTGCGAGTCCTGGGGTCCTCGGCGGCATGAATTGCCGGACCCGTCCCCACAGTTCATCCGGTTCAAAAGATCTGGTTCAAAAGGCCGGGCGGCGCTGTGGAGCGGTGGCGCTGGCTCAGGACGTAGCATGTCCGGGCCAATATCCGTTATTTTCTTGCCGCCTTGGCAATCTGGTTGTCCTGGCGAATGTCCGCCCAAGAGGGAGAAGGCGCGACGCAAGAGGTCCGTTGACCGGCGAAGCCTGCCTGAAACGGACGATCTCCAGCCGGACTGACCCGGCAACTCGATGCAATGAACGAAGTGCACGGCTCCGATGCGGTAAGCATGCGAGAGTTGGCTGCGCGATGAGATGGCGGTGGCATCCGTACCGCTGTATCCGAAATCTCCAGTGCTCAGGGATTCGTCCTGGGGCAGGTGCAAAGACAGGCTGCACGCAATCACATGAATACCCAAGAGGCGAAGATCGTCCTCGAGACCGCGCTGATCTGCGCGCAGGAACCTTTGCGCGTCAATGATCTGCGGCGCTTGTTTGCCGACGATGTCGGTGCCGATACCATCCGTGTCCTCCTGGAAGAGCTGCGCCAGGACTGGCAGCAGCGCGGCGTGGAACTGGTGGCTCTGGCCAGCGGCTGGCGCTTCCAGAGCCGGCCCGAAATGCGTGAGTTCCTGGATCGTCTGAATCCCGAGAAGCCGCCGAAGTATTCTCGCGCCGTGATGGAAACGCTGGCCATTATTGCTTATCGCCAGCCGGTGACGCGAGGCGATATCGAGGAAATCCGCGGCGTGACGGTGAGTACGGACGTCATCAAGAAGCTCGAGGATCGCAGCTGGATCGAGGTCATTGGCCACCGTGATGTGCCGGGCCGCCCGGCGCTCTATGCGACGACCAAGGCGTTCCTCGACGATCTGGGGTTGCGAACGCTCGATGAACTGCCGCCGCTCGAGGATGCCCAGGCACAGGTCCAGGCTGCATTGCTGGATCAGCAGGCCATCGATTTCGAGGAAGTCGCCACGGCGAATCCGCAGACTGGCGACGAAGAAGCGTTCGCCGAGGCGCTGACGGGCGCTGCGCCGGGTTCTGGTGCGCCTGGTGCGGGCGCGGCGGATCTGGTCGAGGCCGGCATGGCCTCTGAATCCGCAGAGGCGCTCACCGGCGAGCCGGCTGAGCCAAGTGAATCCGCTGAGTCAGTCGAATCCGCTGAATTCACTGGGTCGGAAGAGGGGGCGCAGGTGGCGATGGGCGTCAGCGGCCCCAGCGACGAACACAACCAGAACGACAACAGCGTTGCGCAGTTGCCCGCCGATGGCGAGCAAGACGACGACGCGCCGCTGGCGCAAGCCAACGGCTTCCACGTGGACACCTTGTCTTCCATGCAAGAAGACGACGATGGTTCAGTCCGGGACGGCAATGTACCGCATCCCACCGAGGACGACGAGCGCGTGTCCAACTGAACAACATGCAATATCAATAGTGAATACTTTGTCTGATTCCGCTGAGCAAGACGTCCGCCAACCGGACGGGCCGGGCGATACCGGCGCTGCCCCCGACGCGGGCAACGGTGCTGATGGCGCGCCGCGCCGCAAGGGGCTTCGTCGTGGCCTGCGCAATCTCGTTGCGTCGCGCCGCCAAGGCGCCCAGGACCGCGAGTCGGGACGTGCCGAAACCGACGGCACAGTGCCGGCGGAAGGTGGCGATACTCCCCAGCCTGCCAGCGCGTCCCAGGCTGCACGCGGTGAGCCGCGCGGTCGTGGCAAGCGCAAGCCGGCACCTGCCGTGGAACGCGAAGTTCGTGCCGAAGGCGGGGCTGAAGTTGCTGGCGACGGACAGCCGGCCCAGCCGCACGCTGCGCAGGGCGCCCGCAAACGGCGGCAGCAGCCTCAGCGCAAGGCCGCGCTGGTCGATGGCGATATCAAGCCGGCGGGTCAGCAGCAAGGCAGGCGCAACAAGGGCGTCCAGGGCCAGCGCAAGGGCCAGCCGGGTGGCGGCAAGGGAATGGAGAAGCCCGAGAATCGCCAGGACGACAAGCCGATGGGCAAGGGCGCCGGCAAGGCTGCCGGCAAGCCCGCGGCGGGCGCCGAAGATCTGTTCCGCTTTGTGATTTCGGGGCAATTCGACCAGGAAGACATGGCTCTGCCGCGCACCAAGGTCAAGCCGGTGCGTGAGCTGTCGGCCGACGACGATGCCCCCAAGCTGCATAAGGTGCTGGCGGAGGGCGGGCTGGGATCGCGCCGCGAGATGGAGGAGCTGATTCTTCAGGGCCGCGTCTCCGTGAACGGGTTGCCGGCTCACATCGGCCAGCGGATTCTGCCGACCGACCAGGTTCGCGTGAATGGCAAGCTGATTCATCGCAAGGTGTCTTCCAAGCCGCCGCGCGTGTTGCTGTACCACAAGCCTGCCGGCGAAATCGTCAGCCAGTCTGATCCGGAAGGCCGTCCGACCGTATTCGACAACCTGCCCCGAATCAAGACCGGAAAGTGGGTGGCCGTAGGCCGGTTGGATTTCAATACCGAGGGTTTGCTGATTTTCACGACGTCGGGCGATATCGCCAACCGTTTCATGCACCCGCGCTACGGCGTGGAGCGCGAGTATGCGGTGCGTACGCTTGGCGAACTGGCCGAGGCGGATCGCCAGCGTTTGTTGCACGGCATTCAGCTCGATGATGGCGAAGCCAACTTCCTGCGGATCGCAGATGGTGGCGGTGAAGGCGTGAATCAGTGGTATCACGTGGCGCTGACTGAGGGCCGCAACCGCGAGGTGCGACGGATGTTCGAGGCGGTCGGCCTGACGGTGTCGCGCCTGATCCGTACGCGCTATGGTCAGTTCCTGCTGCCGCGCGGCCTGAAGCGCGGCCGTTGGCAGGAAATGGAAGCGACGGACGTACGCACGCTGATGGCCAGCATTGGCCTGAAGGCGCCGGGTAAGGGTGAGCAGGCTGCCCCCAGGGGTGCAACGAAAGTGGGTGGCCGGAAGCAGCGTACCGAGGCGGCGATCGCTGGCATGCCGATGCACACGGGCATGGACGGCTTGCCGCGCTTCGAGAAGGGCGGCGCGCGGGGTGGTAGTGGTGCCGGCCGCGGTCAGCCGGATCCGATGCAGACGTCGATGGGCTACATTCCCACGGGACCTGCACCGCTGACCTCACACACCACCAAGTTCGGCGGTGGCGGAGCAGGTGGGATGCGAGGTGGTGCTGGTGCTGGTGGTGCTGGTGGTGCCGGTGGCGGACGTGGCGCTCGCGGCATGGGCGGTGCAGGCGGCCAGGGGCGTCAACAGCGACGCGGCGGCGGTGGCGATGTCAACGGCAATGTGATGCCGAAGGCGGCAAAGGCCGGTGGCAATGCGGGCGGCAATGCTGGTAGCAACGCAGGTGGTAACCGGCGTCCGCGCGGTCGAGGCGGCAATCATGGCGGCGGTCACGGAGGCCATCGCTGATTGCAAGGGTTGGGGCGATGCCGGCAAATGTCGGCGCAGCCCCGATCCGGCGCAGATCCCGACTGGCTTTTGCCTTTTGGACATAATCTGCGTATAATCTAAGTCTATTCAAAAGTGTCATCCTCGGCGAAGGATGGGCGAATGATGGGCATTGCGCCCATTTTTTTTTGGTTCGCTCGTTTGTTTCGCACCATTGCGGTGCGGGCCGTTAGGGGGGTGACAGGCAGGCAGGGCAGCTCTTTCGTTTCAGAACGTTGTCGTTGTCCGGTGTCTGCCATGGTGTTGAACGCCACTATTCGGGATTACAGTGCATCTGGCAGATTTGATCGAAACCACCCTTATCGGCATGGGCTACGAGTTGGTTGAGCTTGAGCGTGCCCCAGCCGGACTTCTGCGTGTCTATATCGATCAGCCTGAAACCGGCATCGTCATTGAAGATTGCGAGAAAGTAAGCCGCCAGCTTACGCACGTGCTCACCGTCGAGAATGTCGACTATGAGCGCCTCGAGGTGTCGTCGCCCGGTCTGGATCGGCCGCTGAAGAAACTGGCCGACTACGTCCGTTTTGCCGGTGCCGAGGTCAGGGTCACGCTGCGTCTACCTGTCAATGGCCAGAAGAATTTTGTCGGCATCCTCCGGGAACCCGTGGGCGAGGCCGATGCCGAGAAAATCGGCCTGGAATTCGAAGGCAAGGATGGCCCGGCGCTGCTGGAATTCGCCATATCCGACGTCGACAAGGCACGGCTCGTGCCGGTGATCGACTTCAAGGGAAATCAAAGAAAAGGGAACAAGCAATGAGCCGCGAAGTTCTGTTGCTCGTCGATGCGCTTGCGCGTGAAAAGAACGTCGACAAGGATGTGGTATTCGGTGCGCTCGAGGCGGCACTCGCCTCGGCGACCAAGAAGCGTTTCGAGGAGGACGTGGATATCCGCGTCGCGATCGACCGTGAATCCGGTGAGCACGAAACGTTCCGCCGCTGGCTTGTCGTCCCCGACGAACAAGGCCTGCAGGAGCCGGACAAGCAAATTCTGCTGTTCGAGGCCCGCGAGCAGGAACCGGAGATCCAGCTGGACGAATTCGTCGAAGAGCAGATCGAATCGGTTGAATTTGGCCGTATTGGCGCGCAAGCTGCCAAGCAGGTGATTCTGCAGCGCATTCGCGACGCGGAGCGTGAGCAGATCCTGAACGACTACCTGGATCGTGGCGAGAAGGTCATGACCGGTACGGTCAAGCGCGCCGACAAGAAGGGCCTGATCGTGGAATCGGGTCGCGTGGAAGCGTTGCTGGCCCGCGATCAGATCATTCCGAAGGAAAATCTGCGCACCGGCGACCGTGTGCGTGCATATATCCTGAATGTGGACCGCGCCGCGCGTGGCCCGCAGATCGAACTGTCGCGTACGGCGCCCGAGTTCCTGATCAAGCTGTTCGAGAACGAAGTGCCGGAAATGGAACAGGGCCTGCTGGAGATCAAGGCGGCTGCCCGTGACCCAGGCGTGCGCGCGAAGATCGCCGTGGTGGCGCATGACAAGCGCATCGACCCGATCGGCACTTGCGTAGGCGTGCGCGGTACCCGCGTGACGGCCGTGCGCAACGAGATTGGCGGCGAAGCCGTGGATATCGTGTTGTGGTCGGAAGATCCGGCGCAGTTTGTGATCGGCGCCCTGGCGCCGGCACAGGTGCAGTCGATCGTGGTCGACGAGGAAAAGCACAGCATGGATGTGGTGGTCGACGAGGAAAACCTCGCCGTCGCCATTGGTCGCAGTGGTCAGAACGTACGCCTGGCGTCGGAACTGACTGGCTGGCAGATCAACATCATGACGCAGGAAGAATCGGCGCAGAAGCAAGCCGAAGAAAGCGAAGTGGTACGGAAGCTGTTCATGGCCAAGCTGGACGTGGACGAAGAAGTGGCAGATATCCTCATCGAAGAGGGTTTCTCCACGCTGGAAGAAGTCGCCTATGTTCCTATCAGTGAAATGATGGAAATCGAGGCGTTCGATGAGGACACCGTCAACGAGCTGCGCAACCGCGCACGCGATGCGCTGCTGACGATGGAACTGGCCCGGGAAGAAAAGGTGGAAGAGGTGTCGCAGGACCTGCGCTCGCTCGACGGCCTGACCCCCGAGCTGATCGGCAAGCTGGCCGAAGGCAATATCCACACGCGTGACGACCTGGCCGAACTGGCCGTGGACGAACTGGTCGATCTGGCCGGCGTGACGGAGGAAGAAGCCAAGGCGCTGATCATGAAAGCACGGGAACATTGGTTTAACTGAGGGACACGTCCGGGCCCGGCCCGGACGCGCTTTCCGCATACGATTTGTCCCGACGTAGAAACCGAGCATTGAAAGGGTTTGAATGGCAAGCACAACAGTTGCCCAACTGGCCGCAGAACTGAGCCGCAGCGCAGCTGCCCTGCTGGAACAATTGCAGGCAGCTGGGGTGGGCAAGGCGACGCCTGAAGACATCATCACCGAATCGGACAAGACGAGGCTGCTCGACTACCTGAAGCGGTCGCATGGCCAGGCCGACGACAGCGCACGCAAGAAGATCACGCTGACCAAGCGCGAAACTTCCGAAATCCGCCAGGCCGATTCCACGGGCAAGACCCGTACCGTGCAGGTCGAGGTGCGCAAGAAGCGCGTCCTGATCAAGCGCGACGAAGCGGTGTCCGATACGCACGCCGATGGCGCGGAAACTCCGGAAGCGGCGGAAGCCGCCGCCGAGGAGGCGCGTCGCGACGAAGAACAACGCCGCCAGGAAGCCGAAGCGCTGGCGCGCCAGGAAGCCGAGCTGAAGGCCCGCCAGGAAGCGGCCGAACGCGAGGAAGCCGAGCGCCGCGCAAAGCAGGAGGCCCTGGAGGCCGAACAGCGCCGCCAGGCCGACTTGCTGGCCAAGAAGGCCGAGGAAGAGGCGGTTGCCGCGCGTGCCGTGGCTGAAGCTGCCGAGGAAGCCTCCCGCACCAAGGCCGAGGGCGACAAGGCTCGCCTGGCCGCCGAACGCGTACAGGTGCAAAAGGACGCCGACGACGCCAAGGCTGCCGCCGACAAGGCGCGTCTCGAGCAGGATGCGGCACGCCGCCGCCGCGAGGCTGCCGAAGCCGAAGCCCGAGCCATCCAGCAGATGCTGAATGCGCCGGCCCGCGTCCTGAAGGCACCGTCCGAGCGCAAGGCCGAGGAAAAGAAGGCTGAGCAGACCGGGACGCTGCACAAGCCGGTGAAGCCGGCCGGGGCGACCACCGAGGCGAAGAAAGACGAGAAGAAGGTCGCCACCACGACGACCACTACGACCACTGTCGACAAGAAGACAGGCAAGGCTGCGAAGCCGGGTACGTGGCAGGACGAAGGTTCGCGCAACAAGAAGGGCAGCGGCCTGAAGACGCGCGGCGATTCGTCGGGCGGCGTGGGTGGCTGGCGCGGTGGCCCGCGTGGCCGCGGTGGCAAGCAGCATGCCGACGACGCACGCAGCAACTTCCAGGCGCCGACCGAACCGGTGGTGCGTGAAGTGCACGTGCCGGAAACCGTCTCTGTGGCCGACCTGGCGCACAAGATGGCCGTGAAGGCGTCCGAGGTCATCAAGCAGATGATGAAGCTCGGCCAGATGGTGACGATCAACCAGGTGCTGGACCAGGAAACCGCCATGATCGTGGTGGAAGAAATGGGCCACAAGGCGTATGCCGCCAAGCTGGACGATCCGGAAGCACTGTTGGTGGTGGACGGCGAAGATCATACCGACGCCGAACTGCTGCCGCGTCCGCCGGTAGTGACCGTGATGGGTCACGTCGACCACGGCAAGACCTCGCTGCTCGACTACATCCGCCGCACCAAGGTTGCAGCGGGCGAGGCGGGTGGCATTACGCAGCACATCGGCGCCTACCATGTGGAAACCGATCGCGGCGTGATTACCTTCCTGGATACCCCGGGTCACGAGGCCTTCACGGCCATGCGTGCCCGTGGTGCCAAGGCCACCGACATCGTGATCCTGGTGGTTGCGGCTGACGACGGCGTGATGCCGCAGACCAAGGAAGCGATTGCGCACGCCAAGGCTGCAGGCGTGCCCATCGTGGTGGCGATCAACAAGATCGACAAGCCCGAAGCCAACGCGGACCGCGTGAAGCAGGAGCTGGTGGCCGAGCAGGTGGTGCCGGAAGAATACGGTGGCGATTCGCCGTTCGTGCCGGTGTCCGCCAAGACGGGTATCGGTATCGAGGAACTGCTGGAGCAGGTTTCCCTGCAGGCCGAAGTGCTGGAACTGAAGGCTCCGGTGAATGCGCCGGCCAAGGGCCTGGTGGTGGAAGCTCAGCTCGACAAGGGCAAGGGCCCGATCGCCACGATCCTGGTGACCAGCGGCACGCTCAAGCGCGGCGACGTCGTGCTGGCAGGCAGCGCCTATGGTCGCGTGCGTGCCATGCTGGACGAAAACAGCAAGCCGGCGAAGGAAGCCGGTCCGTCGATCCCGGTGGAAATCCAGGGTCTGTCGGAAGTCCCCGCCGCTGGCGAGGAAGTGCTGGTGCTGCCGGACGAGCGCAAGGCGCGCGAAATCGCGTTGTTCCGCCAGGGCAAGTTCCGTGACGTGAAGCTGGCCAAGCAACAGGCCGCCAAGCTGGAAACGATGCTGGAGCAGATGAGCGAGGGCGAAGTGGCAACACTGCCGCTGATCGTCAAGGCCGACGTCCAGGGTTCGCAGGAAGCGCTGGTGCAGTCGCTGCAGAAGCTGTCGACCGCCGAAGTGCGCGTGCAGATCGTGCATGGCGGCGTGGGTGGCATCTCGGAATCGGACGTCAACCTGGCCACGGCCTCGAAGGCGGTCATCATCGGCTTCAACGTACGGGCAGATGCCGGCGCGCGCAAGCTGGCCGAGCACAATGGCATCGATATCCGCTACTACAACATCATTTACGATGCGGTAGACGAGATCAAGGCGGCGATGTCCGGCATGCTGGCGCCGGAAAAGCGCGAGACCACGATCGGTCAGGTGGAAGTCCGCCAGGTCTTCCGCGTGCCGAAGATCGGTGCGGTGGCTGGCTGTATGGTTACCGACGGCCTGGTCAAGCGGAACTCGCTGGTGCGCGTGCTGCGCAACAACGTGGTGGTGCACGACGGCGAACTCGACTCGCTCAAGCGTTTCAAGGACGACGTCAAGGAAGTCAAGCAAGGCTTCGAGTGCGGTCTGTCGATCAAGAACTTCAACGACGTTCAGGAAGGCGACCAGCTCGAGGTGTACGAAATCACCGAGGTGGCGCGTACGCTGTAAGGCGATACGCAAAACGGCAGGCTCCGGCCTGCCGTTTTCACTTCTGCACTAGACAGTATTGAATGGCCAAGAAAGGCAATATCTCCTCCCGCAACCTCCGTCTGTCAGACCAGATCCAGAAGGAACTGGCCGAGATGATCCAGCGCGAGATCCGCGAACCGCGCCTCGGACTGGTGACGCTCCAGTCGGTGTCGCTGACGCCGGACTATGCGCACGCCAAGGTGTACTTCACCGTGCTGGGCGCCGAGCCCGAAGTCGCCGCCGCCATCCTGAAAGAGAAGGCCGGCTACCTGCACTCGCTGCTTTTCAAGCGCCTGCACATCCATACCGTGCCGACGCTGCACTTCCACCACGACACCTCGGTCGAACACGCCATCGAGATGTCGAAGCTGATCAACGAAGCCAACGCCACGCGCGCCAAGGACGACGAGTAAGTCCGCCGCCGCCGTGATCGCGCGCCGGGCACGCCTCGGCGCCGCGCTTTCCCTCCGCTGCAATGACCGATTCCCCCGCAACCCGTCCGCCCCGGCTGCCGCGCCGCGACGTGCACGGCGTGCTGCTGCTGGACAAGCCACTGGGCCTGTCGTCCAACGATGCGCTAGTGCGCGCCAAGCGCCTGCTGCGTGCGAACAAGGCGGGCCATACGGGCACGCTCGACCCGCTGGCTACCGGCCTGCTGCCGCTGTGCTTTGGCGAAGCCACCAAGTTCTCGCAGGATCTGCTCGATGCTGACAAGACCTACGAGGCCGCCGTGCGGCTGGGTGCCACGACGACGACGGGCGACGCCGAAGGCGAAATCGTCACCGAGCGTCCGGTCACATGCGATCGCGCGGCGCTCGATGTGGCCATCGCACGATTCACCGGAGTGATCGAACAGGTGCCGCCGATGTATTCGGCGCTGAAGAAGGATGGCAGGCCGCTCTACGAATACGCGCGGGCAGGGCAAACCGTGGAACGCGCCGCACGTACGGTAACGATTCATGCGCTCACACTGCTGGATGTCGCCCTGCAGGACGCCTCGCCCGGGTTCACGATGCGCGTGACCTGCAGCAAGGGAACCTACATCCGGACGCTGGCCGAAGACATCGGCGAGGCACTCGGCTGTGGCGCACACCTGGTGGCGCTGCGGCGAACGGCTGTGGGCGACCTGACGCTTGCGGGTGCCGTCACGCTGGAGCAGATTGACCAGCAGGCGGACGAGGCGCGGCCTGCGATGCTGGCGCCTGTCGATGCGTTGTTGCAGCGCTGTCCGCCCGTGCATCTCGATGACGCGGCAATGGGCCGATTCCTGCAAGGCCAGCGGATTGCGCGACGGGACTTGCCTGCCGATACGGAAATCGAGGAAGGTGAGTTGGCGCGTGTCTATGGCGATGCGCCACCTCGGTTGCTCGGTGTGGCCCGGATGCGCGAAGGCGCGCTGCGACCCGAGCGGCTGGTAAAGCTCTGAGTGTGACGGGAAAAACGCCACGATGCTACTGAACGACAGAAGAGCGACAGAAGAGCGACAGAAGAGCGACAGAAGAGCGACAGAAGAACGACAGAACCATCGAGCGACGAAAAAGGGGCATCGGATATAACCGATGCCCCTTTCTTGTTTCTGCTTCTCGACGGCGACGCAGACCTCAGTGCGCGCCTGCCGCATCGGCGCCACCGCCGCCCCGGGCCCGCTTCGTCAGCCAGACAAAGACGATCAGTACGAAGAACAGCACGCCCGAGATCCAGAAGATATCGTTGGCGCCCAGCATCGATGCCTGCAGCGAGATATTGCGCTCGATCAGGCCGATGGCCTGCGCCTGGGTCATGCCCAGTTGCATCAGGTGATTCAGCTGCTCCGTATAGGTCGGGCTATACGGATTGATCTGCTCGATGAGTTGCGCATGATGCAGGGCCGAGCGGTTTTCCCAGATCGTCGTCGAGATCGACGCGCCGATGGCACCGAACGTGATACGCACGAAGTTCGACAAGCCTGATGCTGCCGGAATCTTCTCGGGCGGCTGGCCCGACAGGATGATCGACGTCAGTGGGATGAAGAACATCGCCATGGCCGCCCCCTGGATCAGGGTCGGGATGAGCAACGTGCGCGTGTCTACGCCCGTGGTAAAGCCCGCACGCATGAAGCTGACCACGCCAAACGTCATGAATGCAGCGGTGGCCACCCAGCGTGCGTCGACCTTCGGCAGCACCCGCCCGATGATGGGCGACAGGATGATCGCGAAAATGCCCACGGGCGCCGTGATGATGCCGGCGTCCGTTGCCGTGTAGCCGACGATGGTCTGCAGCCACAGCGGCAGGATCACTAGATTGCCGAAGAACAGCCCATAGGCCACGGAGATCGCCACGACGCCGGCGGCGAAGTTGCGGCCTTTGAACAGGTGGATATCGACGACCGGATGCTTTTCGTAGCTCTCCCAGATCAGGAAGAACAGGAAACCCACCACGGCAATCACGGTGAGCGCCACGATCACGCTGGAGTGGAACCAGTCCAGCTCCTTGCCTTTGTCGAGCATCAGCTGCATCGACCCGACCCAGATCACCAGTAGTGCCAGCCCGATCCGGTCGATTGGCAGCAACTTGGTCGGCGTTTCGCGAGTACGGTAAATGGCCCACGTCGCATACGCCGTGGCCAGGCCAATCGGGATGTTGATATAGAAGATCCACGGCCACGTCATGTTGTCCGAGATCCAGCCGCCGAGCAGCGGACCCATGATCGGCGCCACCAGCGTGGTCATCCCCCATAGCGCCAGGGCCATCGAACTCTTTGCCGGCGGATAACTGGCTAGCAGCAGCGCCTGGGACAGCGGGATCATCGGTCCGGCCACGGCGCCCTGCAGGATCCGCGCGGCCAGTAGCGTTTCCAGGTTCGGCGCCACGCCGCACAGCCAGGACGAAAGCACGAACAACAGGATGGACAGGATAAACAGCCGCACCGCGCCAAAGCGCGTGGTCAGCCAGCCCGTCAGCGGTACGGAGATGGCGTTGGCGACGGCAAACGACGTGATGACCCAGGTGCCCTGGTTGGGCGATACACCAAGGTCGCCGGAGATGGCGGGGATCGACACATTGGCGATGGACGAGTCCAGCACGTTCATGAACGTGGCCAGTGACAGCGCGATCGTGCCGATCACGAGCTTGCCGCCGGTCAGCGGCGGGTGGGCCACCGGACGTGCCGGCGCCGGCTTGTGGCCGGGGGCGGCGCTGGCACTGGGCGCCGCGGGGGAGGAAGTTGCCATGGGCGGTCAGCCAGACGATCAGGTGTTGGCGGGCTTGGCCGCAACAGGCCGGGCCGCGCCCGGGGCTGCGGCAGGCGCCGCCGACGGGGCGCTGGAAGTGCGGCCGCCGTTGTTGAGGGTGATGACGCGGGCGATCAGGTCGTCGGCATCTTGCGCCACCTTGTCATAGACGTCGGTCTGCAAAGGCTTGGTGGCCGTGGCGCTGACCATCGCGGCGCCTTCTTCCTTGCGCACGTCGACGGTGACGTTCATCGACAAGCCCACGCGCAGCGGGTGCTCCTTCAGTTGCTGCGGATCCAAGGCGATACGCACCGGCAGGCGCTGCACCACCTTGATCCAGTTGCCGGTGGCATTCTGCGCCGGCAACAGCGAGAACGCGGCGCCAGTACCCGCCGAGAAGCCGACCACGTGGCCCGTGTACTTGACCTTGGACCCGTAGACATCGGCTTCCAGCTCGACTGGCTGGCCAATGCGCATGTGGGTGATCTGGACTTCCTTGAAGTTTGCATCCACCCAGACCTGGTCCAGTGGCACGACGGCCATCAGCGGCGTGCCGGGAGACACGCGCTGGCCCACCTGCACCGAGCGCTTGGCGACGTAGCCTGTCACCGGCGCCGGCATCGTCGAGCGGGCGAACGCCAGATAGGCCGAGCGCAGATTGGCGGCGGCGCGTTGCACATTCGGATGCTTCTCCACAGTCGTCTGGTCGGTCAGCACCTTGTTCGAGGCCAATTGCTCCTGCGAGGCCAGCAAGGCCGATTCGGCCGCCTTGAGCGCCGTCTGTGCGTGCGAGATCTCCTCGTTCGACACGGCGCCCGAACCTGCAATGGCTTGCCGGCGGCGCAGGTCGTCGCGCGCCTTGGCCACATCGGCCTGGCGCAGCGAAACGTTGGCAGCCAGCGAGCCGTTATTGACATAAAGCGTGCGGACTTCTCGCACGGCCTGTGCCAGCTGGGCTTCGGCCTGTTCCATGGCGACCTGCGAGTCGGCGCGATCCAGCTGGATCAATGGCTGCCCGGCGGTCACCAATTGCGTGTCGTCGGCCGCGATCGATACCACCGTACCGCCCACCAGCGGTGTGACCTGGACCACGTTGCCGGCGACGTATGCGTCATCAGTGTTCTCGAAATGGCGGGCATAGAGGCCCCAGTACAGTCCATAGCCGATACCTGCCACCACGAGCGCGGCCGTCAGGGAAATCAGCAGGCGCTTGCGCTTGCCGTTGTTGTCTGCGGGAGGGGCGGGGTTCGGGGTACCGGCCGTTTGCTGGCTATTGCTCATGTTGGTCTCTTGCGTATGCGTTGCGTCTTGTGGTGCGGTCTGTCGTGCGTGCGATGTGCGATGCCGGGCGATCAGCCCTGGCCGCTCTCGGGCCGGATCGGCGCGCCTTTGCCCATATCCGTGTGTGCGTCGATTTCCTGATAGCCGCCGCCCAAGGCCTTCATCAGCCCCATCTGCAGGTCCAGCCGGCGTGCCTGCAGGTCGGTCGCCAGACGGCGCTGCTGCAGCACGTTGCTTTCGGCATTCAGAACCGTCAGTTGAGTGCCCAGCCCCGCCTTGTAGCGCGTGGTGGACAAGGCGTAGGCGTGCTCGGCCAGGTCCAGCGCTTCGCGCTGTGTCTTGATCTGCGTGTCGACGCTGCGGATGCTGGTGATCGTGTCGGCGGTTTCACGCAGCGCATCGACCAGCGTCTGGTTGTAGCTGGCCACGGCGATGTCGTATTGCGCGTACTTGCCCTTCAGGTTGGCGCGCAGGCGGCCACCTTCGAAGATCGGCAGTCGTACGGAGGGGCCGAAGCCGAAGGTGCGGCTGACGCCCATGAGCAGGTTCGACGGGTCCAGCGAGGCCACGCCCGCAAAGGCGGTCAGCGTGACGTCGGGCAGGAATTCCTTCTTGGCCACGCTGATGTCCTTCGATGAGGCTTCCACGCGCCAGCGCGCCGCCACGATGTCCGGGCGGCGGCCGATCAGGCCGATGGTCAGATCGTCGGGCAGTTGCGGCGTCGCATTGGCCAGCAACGTCGGACGCGTGATCTGCAGGCCGCGGTCGGGGCCCTTGCCCAGCAGCGCGGCAAGCTGATTGCGGGCGAGGGCGATTTCCTCGTCCACGCGCTGCAGGTCGGTTTGCGCGGCAGCTACGGTGCCGCGGGCCTGCGTGGTTTCCACCTGCGTGTCGAGCCCGGCGGCCAGGCGCTGGCGCGACAGGTCGGTCAGGTCGCGGCGCTGGGCGATGGCGCGCTCGGCCACGTCGCGCTGCGCGTACAGCGCGGCCAGCCGGTTGTAGCCGCGAGCGATCGACGTGGTCAGGATCAGGCGCGCTGCCTGGCTTTCGGCTTCCATCGCGCGGTCATCGGATAGTGCGGCTTCCAGCGCGTCGCGGTTCTTGCCCCAGAAGTCGAGGTCCCACGACAGGCCCAGTTGCAGCCGCGACTGGTTCTGCCAGGAACCGGCCAGCCGCGTGCCCTCGAACAGGTCGGTTTCCGAGAAGCGCTGGCGCACGATGCTGCCTTCGAAATCCACGCCAGGGTACAGGGAGGCCCGCGTGGCGGCGGCGATCGCCCGCGAGGCTTCCACGCGAGCCAGGGCAATCTGCAGGTTGGGGTTGTCCTTGATGGCCTCGTCGGCCAGCGCGCGCAATTGCGGGTCGCGGAACTGGTCGACCCAGTCCTGCGTCGGCCACTGGCCGTGATCCGCGGTGAGGGTCTGGGGCGATGCCAGCGTGCCGGGCTCGGCCATCGTCTGCGTGCTATGCGAATTGCCGAGCGCCGCGCAACCGGCCAGCACGGCTGCCGCCATGACCGTCAGGGCCAGGATGCCGACGCGGCGCGGGGCAGAGGAAAGATCGGGTTTCATGTGTTTCTGTCTGATTTGGGCGCCGCTTTTGTTCTGATTGGCGTTGGGCGGCGCCGAATGTGCCGGAGATACCTGATCGGAAACCGGGTTGCCCTATCCACTGTTGCGGTCTGACGAGCAGTCGTCCCCCTGGCTTGCGCAGCGGTTGTTGTCGATGACTCGCAAGAGCATCGCGCGCAGGGTATCGATTTCCTCGGGGCGGAATCCCTCGAAGTGCCGGCGCATCACGTTGCAGAACACGGCGGGCAGCCGCTCCACGATGGCTTCGCCTTCGGGCGTCAGCGACAGGTCCACGACCCGCCGGTCATCGTGGCGGCGAGTGCGAACGATCAGCCCACGCTTTTCCATTCGGCTGAGCAGACGGGTTACGGAGCCCGCGTCGGTATTGAGACCTCGCCCGAGATCGGTCACGGTGGTGGCCTCGCCCTTGGCCAGCATCATCAGGCAACTGGCCTGCGCATGGGTGATGTCCAGGCTGCTGACTTCCTGGTCGATGCCTTGCGAGAGCATGTTCTTGGCGCGGGACAGCAGGTAGCCTACGCTCTTGCCGATTTCGTAGTTTGCCGGGTCGAACGGATCGACGGGTGTCGTTGACGTCATCTTTGTCATTGCAATCTTTGCTGTGGCAAATATATGCATGTGACGAAGGGTCGGCAAGAACGGAAATTTGTTATTGCGGAAAACGAAACGACTTTCTGGATATAAGCTAAAGAGCGACAGCGCGTTCCGCGCTGCAACATGCTAGAATGTTGGGTTAATTTTTTGAACGCTCCGCTTTCAGGGGACGCCGTAATGACCCGCGCCATCCGCAATATCGCCATCATCGCCCACGTCGATCATGGCAAGACCACCCTGGTCGACCAGCTCCTGCGCCAGGCAGGCACCTTCCGCGATAACCAACAGATCGCCGAACGGGTGATGGACTCGAACGACCTGGAAAAGGAACGCGGGATCACGATCCTCGCGAAGAACTGTGCCGTGGAGTACAACGGCACCCACATCAACATCGTGGACACCCCGGGCCACGCCGACTTCGGCGGTGAAGTGGAGCGCGTGCTGTCGATGGTCGACGGCGTGCTGCTGCTGGTGGATGCCGTGGAAGGCCCGATGCCGCAGACGCGTTTCGTGACGCGCAAGGCACTCGCACTCGGCCTGAAGCCGATCGTCGTGATCAACAAGATCGACCGTCCGGGCGCGCGTCCGGACTGGGTGATCAACCAGACCTTCGACCTCTTCGACAAGCTGGGTGCCAACGACGAGCAACTGGACTTCCCAGTGATCTACGCCTCGGGCCTGAACGGCTACGCCGGCCTGACCGAGGAAGTGCGTGACGGCGACATGAAGCCGCTGTTCGAAACCGTGCTGGACAAGGTACCCGTCCGTAACGACGATCCGAATGGTCCGCTGCAGCTGCAGATCATCTCGCTGGACTACTCGAGCTACGTCGGCAAGATCGGCGTCGGCCGCATCTCGCGTGGCCGTGCCAAGCCGCTGCAGGACGTGGTGGTCAAGTTTGGTCCGGAAGGCAACCCGATCAAGGGCCGTATCAACCAGGTCCTGAAGTTCCGTGGCCTGGAGCGCGAGATCGTGCCCGAGGCGGAAGCCGGCGACATCGTGCTGATCAACGGTATCGAAGATCTTGGCATCGGCTGCACCGTGTGTGCGCCGGAGGCCCTCGATGCGCTGCCGATGCTGAAGGTGGACGAGCCCACGCTGACGATGAACTTCTGCGTGAACACGTCGCCGCTGGCCGGCCGCGAAGGCAAGTTCGTGACCAGCCGCCAGCTGCGCGAGCGCCTGGATCGCGAGCTGAAGTCCAACGTGGCACTGCGCGTGGCCGATACCGGTGACGATACGATTTTCGAAGTGTCGGGCCGCGGCGAACTGCATCTGACCATCCTGCTGGAAAACATGCGCCGTGAAGGCTACGAGCTGGCTGTGTCGCGCCCGCGCGTGGTATTCAAGGAAATCGACGGCGTGAAGCACGAGCCGTACGAGCTGCTGACCGTGGACGTCGAAGACGGCCACCAGGGCGCTGTGATGGAAGAGCTGGGCCGCCGCAAGGGCGAACTGCTCGACATGGCGTCGGACGGCAAGGGCCGTACCCGCCTGGAGTACCGCATCCCGGCCCGTGGCCTGATCGGCTTCCAGGGCGAGTTCCTGACGCTGACGCGTGGTACCGGCCTGATCAGCCATATCTTTGACGACTACGCGCCGGTGCGCGAAGGTGGTCTTGGCGATCGCCACAACGGCGTGCTGATCTCGCAGGACGATGGCGATGCCGTGGCCTACGCCCTGTGGAAGCTGCAGGACCGCGGCCGTATGTTCGTGAAGCCGGGCGATGCGCTGTACGAAGGCATGATCATCGGCATCCACAGCCGCGACAACGATCTGGTCGTGAACCCGATCAAGGGCAAGCAGCTGACCAACGTGCGCGCGTCGGGTACCGATGAAGCCGTGCGTCTGGTGCCGCCGATCCAGATGTCGCTCGAGTACGCCGTCGAATTTATCGCCGACGACGAACTGGTGGAAATCACGCCGAAGAGCATCCGTCTGCGCAAGCGTCACCTGAAGGAGCACGAGCGCAAGCGTGCCTCGCGCGACGCCGTGTAATCGAGCGTCTGTCGCCAACAAAAAACCGCGCCCCCGAGCGCGGTTTTTTGTTGCCCGGACAACTGTTGTTCAGGCGATGGAATATCACGATTTTGGCGATTCGATGATGAAGTCGTCGGCCGTCTCCACGGGTGCCTTGGGGCTGCGCCACTCGGGTGGTTTCCAGAGATAGCGAACGTCGCGATGGCGCCAGGTCTCGGCAAACATGTCGCGCCATTCATGGAAGGTAAGCGTCAGCGGGTTATGCGTGCGGATCTGCCGCGTGATGCCATATTGCGGCGGCGCCTCCTCCGGCACGAACGAGCCGAACATCCTGTCCCAGATCGTCAGCACGCCCGCATAGTTGCGGTCGATGTACTGCGGATTCTTCGCATGATGAACGCGATGTACCGACGGCGTATTGAGAACTTTCTCCACAACGGGCCAGCGGTGCCCCAGACGTGTGTGGACGAAGAACTGGAACGCCAGGTTCAGGCCAACGGCCAGGATCACCCAGTCTGGTGTGAAGCCGATGAAGGCCAGCGGAATCCAGAACAGCCACATTCCTGAAACCGGATAGGTCAGGCTCTGCCGGAAGGCCGTCGAAAAATTCATGCCTTCCGATGAGTGGTGTGCCACGTGCGACGCCCATAGCCACCGCACGCGATGGCTCGCGCGGTGGAACCAGTAGTAGAGAAAGTCCTGAAGTAATAGCAGCAGTGCGAACGACCACCACGTCTCGGGCACTGCGCGCAGGCCGTGCGCATAGCACCAGCTGTAGACCGTGCGGATCATCAGCCAGAGGAAGAACGCATCCGACGCCTGATGCATCAGCGCGAGCGTGGCGTTCGAGAGCGTGTCGCGCCAGCTATAGACCGAGCGGTCCCGCCGCGACCAGTACCAGGCTTCCCAGCCGATCGTCAGCAGGAATACCGGCGCGAAGGCCAGCAGGATCAGGCCGGGATCGAAAGTGGCGTCCGTCGGGGCGCTGGCGACGGCAGGGGCGGCAGGGGCGCTTGGTGTCATGGCGCCAGTGTGCACATTTCCGGTAATTTTGCATGGAGGGCTTCCTCCATACGGGTGCATGTGCGTGATGGTACTCACGTCCATCGCAACGCGACGGCGAGCGTTTGGTGGCATCACAAAAACGAAAGACAGACTATCACCGCCGGTACGTCAAGGAACGAGGCGGTACGCCGTGAATGCTTGGGCGGCCATGGAGGAGTGGCCGGTATTCAAGTCACGGAGAGCCCCCATGTTGCACAACACCACGATTGGAGCCCGTTTGTGGCTCCTCACGATTGTTTCAAGCTTGCTGCTATTGATTGTTGGCGGCATTGGCTGGCTGGGCATGTCGCGCAGCAACGATGCCACGCGCCAGGTCTACCAGCAGCAGCTATCCGCCGCCACGCACCTGGCCGAAGCCCGTTCCAACCAGTTGCTCGTGCGCGTGCTGCTGGACCAGGCAGCGTTTGCCACCGACCCGGCCGACGCCAGGGCACGGGCCGCTGCAGCGCAAGACTTCGCGCGCCAGTCGGATGCGGCCTGGCAGTCCTACCTGGAGATCCCGCGCAATGAGGCGCAGACGCGTGCCACGGAGGACGTTTCCGCCAAGCGCAAGGCGCTGTTCAGCCAGGGCGTGGAGCCGATGATCGCGGCATTGCATGCGGGCCATCGCGACACGGTGATGACCGCGGTCATGGAGACTATTCCTAAGCTCGATATTGCCTTCACGGCCGTCAACACGGAACTGGGCCGCCTGCAGGTGGCCAGTGCCAAGGCCGTGTACGAAGCATCACAGCATCGCTATGGCAACCTGCTGACGCTCTCGATCGGCGCGCTGGTCGTCGGCCTGGTGTTCAGCACCGTGGTGGCATGGCGGCTGCGCGTGTCGATCGTGCGTCCGCTGGACATTGCCATCGCGCGTTTTGCACGCATCGCCGACGGCGACCTCGGCGCATCGCATGCAAATGGGGCCGGCGTGACGGCGGACGAACGCGCACGGAATGAGACGAGTCGTATGCTGGGCATGCTGGGTCGGATGCAGGCACGCCTCGTCGCCATGGTGAGCGAGGTCCGCGGTGGGGCCGATTCCATTGCCGCGGCGAGCCAGCAGATCGCCAGCGGCAACGCGAACTTGTCTCAACGCACGGAGCAGCAGGCGGCGTCCCTGGAAGAGACCGCATCGAGCATGGAGCAGTTGACCAGTACGGTGCGTCACAATGCCGACAGTGCGCGGGAGGCGACTACCCTCGCCACCAACGCGAAAGCGCTGGCCGAACGTGGTAGTCAGGCGGTATGCCGCGTAGTGGATACGATGCAGTCCATTGACGCCGGCGCGAACAAGATTGTCGACATCATCGAGGTCATCGAGAAGATCGCCTTCCAGACAAACATCCTTGCGCTAAACGCTGCGGTGGAGGCGGCACGCGCAGGTGAGCACGGCCGCGGGTTTGCCGTGGTGGCCGGCGACGTGCGCGATCTTTCTCAGCGGTGTGCCGCGGCATCAAAGGAGATTCGCACGCTGATCAGCGCGTCGGTATCAAACGTGCGCGAGGGGACGTCGCTCGTGGGCGCCGCGGGTCGGTCGATGCAGGACATCGTCGATGCCGTCCACCGCGTCAGTGACATCATTGGCGGTATCAGCGCGGCGTCCGATGAGCAGTCGCGAGGCATCGAGCAGGTGAATGTGGCCGTGTCTCATATGGACGGCATGACGCAGCAGAACGCGGCGCTGGTGGAAGAGGCGGCCGCGGCGGCTTCTGCGCTGGAGGATCAGGCCCAGCGGTTCACGGGGCTCATGGCCGCGTTCCGCCTGGCGTAGGCCGCCGGCATTGGATGAGCCGATTCTGAAAGGCGCCCGCAATGTGCCCTGGCATGGCAGATCCGCGTTGCGGCTGGCGTAAAATCGCTGGCAACAAGAACGGAGTAGACAGACATGACGGATTTTGTAGCAACCCAGGTACAGGGTGGCGTGGCATACCTGACGCTGACCCGCCCGCAGGCGCTCAACGCGCTGTCGCTGGACATGATTCGCGCGATCACGGAAGCGCTGGAGCGCTGGGAAGCCGACCCTGCCGTGCAGGCGGTGGTCGTGGCCGGTGCGGGCGGCAAGGCTTTCTGCGCGGGCGGTGACATCCGGTGGTTCCATCAGGCCTATCACGCGAAAGACCCGCTGCTCGACCAGTTCTTCGTCGAGGAGTATGCGCTCAACTATCGGATCCACCGTTACGCAAAGCCCTACATTGCGCTGATGGATGGCGTGGTGATGGGCGGTGGGATGGGCATCTCGCAGGGCGCCAGGCTGCGCATCGTCACGGATCGCACGAAGATGGCGATGCCGGAGACCAATATCGGCTTGTTTCCCGATGTGGGAGGAGGCTGGTTCCTGGCGCGCACGCCCGGCCGCCTGGGTGAATACCTGGGCCTGACCGGTGTCGTGATTGGTGCAGCCGACGCGCTGTACGCAAAGCTCGCCGATGCCTACTTGCCGGCGAATGTGCTGGCCGAAGTGGTGGCGTCGCTGCAAGCCAATGCATTCGGCAGCGGCGATGCGGTGCTTGAACACATAGAAGGTTTCACGCGGCAGCACGTGGCAGCCTGCGTGCCGCGCGAGGGCCAGTTGGCGCGTCTGTCGGGCCAGATCGATGCCGCCTTTGCGGCGCTCACGGTGCAAGACATTCTGGTGGCGGTGAGCGATGCTGAGGGCGACTGGGCTGCGCAGACGGCGGCCGCCTTGCGCAGTCGCTCGCCACTGATGCTTTGCGTGACGCTTGAGCAGATTCGTCGTGCGCGCACCATGTCGCTCGAGGATGAGTTGCGGATGGAACTGGACATGATGCACGACGTGTTCCGCAATGGGGATGGCATCGAAGGCATTCGCGCGCTGGCCATCGACAAGGATCACAAGCCCCGGTGGAGTGCGCCGCGCCTGGACGAAGTTAGCGCCGCGCGGGTGAGGGCGTTCTTCGACAGCCCGTGGCGGCGCGAGGATCATCCGCTGGCCGGCCTGGGTCGATAACTTTTTGTCGATACCTTGTAGTTGAGACCTTGTCGTCGACATCCTTGAGCAGGGGCCATCCGGGTCGAGTAGAGTGACGGCTGGATCGGCCCTGACGCAGCGTCTCGTGTCCTGATCGCTTGCGGTCCGGTCGGCCTCCGCTTCACTTCTACTTCAACCGTGAACAGTGAAAGGAACCGTGATGAGCAATCCTCGTGATGTCGCCGTGCTGGTGGGAAGCCTCCGCAAGGAATCCCTGAACCTGAAGCTGGCCAAGGCTCTTGCCGCGCTCGCGCCACCGCAGCTGAAGCTCGATATCGTCGAGATCCGGCAGTTGCCCCTGTATAACCAGGATGACGACGCCAGTCCGCCAGCGGAGTGGGTAGCATTTCGCGACCGCATCCGTCGCGCCGATGCCGTACTGTTCGTGACACCCGAATACAACCGCTCCGTGCCGGCCGGGCTCAAGAACGCGATCGACGTCGGCTCGCGTCCATATGGTCAGAGCGCCTGGGATGGCAAGCCGGGCGGCGTGATCAGCGCATCGCCAGGCAATGTCGGCGGATTTGGCGCCAATCACCATTTGCGCCAATCGCTGGTGTTCCTGAATATCCCGGTGCTGCAACAGCCGGAGGCCTACATCAGCGGTGTCGACAAGCTGTTCGACGAGCAAGGCAGCATTGCCAATGAGTCCACGCGCGGGTTCCTGAGCAAATTCCTGGCGACGTTCGCGACTTGGATCGAAAAGAACGCAGCGGGATAAGCGATTCGGAAGTCAGTCCCGTCCTACAGCGTAAAGCGGGACGGGCCCGACATCGCTGGGAGGTCCCCCTTTCTATAGTGGACTCAAGCCCATTACAGATAGTTAGGAGGGACATCATGCCGTACATCCTCGCGTGGCTTCTCGGCGTACCGGCCTTTGTGCTGATTCTGATTTGGCTGTTCATGCACTGAACCCGGCATGTAGGCAATCCTGCCAAACGAGCCAGAGAACGGCGCCTGCGGGCGCTGTTTTTTATTCCCAGGGCGCCCGACCTTCATCGCGCAGTGGCTGAGCGGTACCCGGTGATCGTCAATGCTGTGATCTACATGATGGACGTGGCGCGGATGGCCAGTCGCCGTCAGCCGTGCCAGTGATATGCCCATAGACTTTATCCTCTCCGACCACACGGCAATCCGGCTCCGTCCTACATCGGAAATCGGTCGAAATGACTAGGCTTCCGATACGTGGACCTGTTGAGGTCGGTGTTACTGGAGCGCGTGATGGGGGTCAGTCTTTTCGCGGATGTGGCCGTCTTGGATCGATACATCAAGGAGATGCGCGCAAACCTCCAGACGCAGGCCGCATTGGTTGCGCGCCTGGATATGGAAGGCGGAGACTCATTTCTTGCCGCGCGGGACCTGGACAACTTATCGTTGGCGCTGCAGGCGCTTGAGCGTCGAAAGCATCAGCTCGTGATGGTTCTCAAGGAGGCCTCAGTGACGACAAAGCGGTCTACCGAGTCGCATCCGACAGACGATGTGAAATCCGTTACGGCAAGGCACGCGCGTTTGGGCAATGGCTCGTCCAGTTAAGGTGGGCCCCTGGCGGAGGCTCGGCAAGCGGCGGGGCAGGGTCCGCATCGCGAGAGGGCCGTCGTTGCCCCTGCCGATTGGCCGGAGTTTCCCGACTTCCTCCCCATACCGCTCGATTGGCTTGCAAATGGTAAACTCGGCCGGCCTCCGATCACCGGCGAATCCCCCGTTCCGCAAGGGCTTTTGACCGTCTGAATCCAGCACTCCGCTTCGGCCTTCCTGTCGAGAGTTGCTGACAGCAGGATCGACTTTGCGGCGCATCTATGTGCGCCACTTTTCGCCGACTTCGATGGTGGGAGCCACTTTCTGACCCTCGCTCGTAGCAAACTCGCAGCAAGAACGAGGGTAAATTTTATGAATGCGAGGCAAGAATCGGTTCCGACCGGTTCGCTCAGAAATGACTGATTTGCAAGAAAAAACCAGTGCTATCAACGCTCGGCGGATTTCCGTAGCCCCGATGATGGACTGGACTGATCGCCACTGCCGCATGTTTCACCGCGCTCTGAGCCGTCACACCTGGCTCTATACCGAGATGGTGACGACCGGGGCGCTGCTGCATGGCGACGTGGCAAGGCATCTGGATTTTGATCCGGCGGAGCAGCCGGTGGCCTTGCAACTGGGGGGCAGTGAACCCGCGGACCTGGCGCAGGCCGCGAAACTGGGCGAGAAGTGGGGCTACAAGGAAATCAATCTGAATTGCGGTTGCCCGTCCGAGCGAGTGCAGCGTGGTGCCTTTGGCGCCTGCCTGATGGCGGAACCGGCGTTGGTGGCGGACTGTGTGAAGGCAATGCGCGACGCCGTGTCCATCCCGGTGACGGTCAAGCACCGCATCGGCATCGATACGATTGAGCACTACGATTTCGTGCGGGATTTTGTTGGCACCATTTCCGATGCAGGTTGCACGACGTTTATCGTTCATGCACGTAATGCGATTCTGAAAGGGCTGAGTCCGAAGGAGAATCGCGAAATTCCACCTCTGCGATATGAGGTCGCCTATCAGTTGAAAGACGAATTTCCACAACTGGAGATTCTGATTAACGGGGGCATCGTCACGTATGAGGAAATTGCGCAACATCTCGAACATGTGGATGGTGTGATGATCGGTCGCGAGGCTTATCACCAGCCGTATTTCCTGGCGGAAATGGATACTCGCTTCTATGGCACAAAGTCGCCGGTGCCGACGCGCCAAGAAGCGGAACTAGCTATGCAGGAATATATCGGTGCGCTGGTGGAGCGGGGCGGCTATATGGGCGCCGCGACGCGTCATATGCTTGGACTGCATCGTGGCGTACATGGCGGGCGAGGGTGGCGACGTGTGCTGTCAGATGCACGTCGCATGCATGGTGTGCGCACGCGTGCGGACGTTGCCACGTTGTTCGAGGAGGCGCGTGGACATCTACGCCCTGGGTTGTTGGAGGCCGCCTGAGTTCCTTAATGCTGGGAACTTGGCCTGGGATTCGAGGGAAAACTCTAAAAACGAACGGTCGCTCTATGCCTCATGGGCGCAAACGACACCGCTGCGGCTTATCCGGCAGCCTGACTGCCGGAAACCCGCACCAGTAAAGGGATTCCCCTAAGTCGCTTAAAGCGATGCAAGTTCTTACACTGTGCCTGCCCTCGAATACAGGGCTTTCTTCAACTGATTATTCAGCCCGCCTTGTGCGGGCTGTTTTTTTCATTGTGCCGATGATCCGATCCGGGCGAGATTTGGGTTTGCCCGGATAGTGCGTCGTGCAAAAGGCACCTACATTGAGATGGCCTTCAGGGCATTGAGATCGCTAATTTAAGAGTCCGCTTTGGCGGGCTCTTTTTTTTGCGCTTTTGAGGTAGGTATCCTGCATTCCGGTACCGCGAGTATTCCCCATCTCTTGCGCCGAAATAATGGATCGCAGAAGTTGCGAACTATTTCAGGCGATCTGCGGTGTCAAAAATTAAAACCCTGCAGACGAAAAAAAGCAGGCGACACTTGTATCCAAGGTCGCCTGACGGGAATGTCGAGGGGGGTCAATGTCCCTCTTGGAAGAGTATCTAACATCACGGCTCAGGCGTTGAACCCTGCATTGGTGGGGACTACCTGCCATCGCCATGAAATTGCCGCTTGTTGGCGTTTCACGGGTAGTCATTCTTTCGGGCTGTTCCACGCTGACTTGGAGGCGGCCTGCGGCGACTGTCATGCGGCGTCAACGTCATGCTACGATCGCCGCCATGCCGCTACAGTCGGCATGTGGGCGTGAACCCAGTTCGTGTATGGGTTCCAGTGGGGAATAAAAAGCAATTGGGCTGGCCGGTCAGCAGTAGCGCAGTTTCAGGGAAGAACATGGCCGTCGCAAAGGGGAACGGAAGCAAGCCCTGGAGGTGTAGGAAATGGAAGCGGAAGAACAGTTCGGCGAGGTCTTTGAAGACTTCCGTCTGATCTGGGTGGCTGAACGGCTGCAGGATGGCAAGTGGACAGCGCGATATTGCTGGCATCCTGGCACGTCCATCGAAGCGGGCAAGGCGTTGCAGCGCGAAGTTCTGAACGGAAAATCCAAGCGCTTGCTCGGGCTGTTTCCCACAGAAGCAGCGACTGTCGCTGCGATCAAGGAGGCGGTGCTGCTGGAAGCGAAGTGGCAGGGCAAGCGATGATGCAGGAAACTTCAGATTTTTTTGTGCGGGATACTAGCCATCCCCCCAAAAGCCTTGTAGAATCTTGTTTTTCGTTGATCGGCCCCGCCGGTTGGCAAAAATCTCTACGGTGGCTGTAGCTCAGTTGGTAGAGTMCMGGATTGTGATTCCTGTCGTCGTGGGTTCGAGTCCCATCAGCCACCCCAAAAAATTCCTGAAACAGCGCATCTTCGGATGCGCTGTTTTGCTTTCTGCTCCATGTTCCGCGCATCGGCCAAATAGCGCCGCATGCCTTGCGCTCGCATGCATCACGGCGATCCTGATCTCGAACGTGGTCAACGCATTGGCTCCCGATTCAAAGTTGCGCGGCCATGCATCTGGGCGAAAAAAAACCGGCACTCGCGGGGCAACAAGTCCGGTCCTGCGCTGCGGCACGTGTGCGCCAGTGATTCGATAGCGCGCAAATGAGCTTGAGCAGCCTCCCTCCAGATCTGAAGAGTACCTATTTACACCTTATGAGCGCACAACTGCGCTTCTTGCAAGGGCGTGAAGAGTGCACGACTGCAGCGTTTTTGAAGTGCCGTCGAGAGGCGGTAGGCGCTGGCTCAGACGGCTAGCTTCGCGGGGGAATCGGCTAGCTCGAGCATTCGGCAGATGGCTGCCATGCTGCCGACCATCGTACGACGCTGTGCGCCCTGGTAGACGCGAACGCCCTTGGTTTGCCGGAACGGCACCGGTTTGACCGGGCGCCGGGAAGCAATGTGGTTGACTGGCAGCATGGCAACACCTCGTGATTTGCGACAGCAGGGGTCCGCGCCCGTCGTTCGAAAAGAACGGGGCGGCGTTGGCAAAGCAAAGCGGGTGACTAGGACAGGCGGACGCCTGCCGGAGTCTGGGAAGTCAGAAGCCTGAAGAGCGGATCAGCCCCACGGCAATGCCTTCCAGGGAAAATTCCTCGCGGCCGGCCTGCACCACGATGTTGGCAAAATCAGGGTTCTCGGCGATCAATTCGATGGTGTCGCCCCGTTTTTTCAAGCGTTTGACGGTGACGTCGTCACCAAGCCGCGCCACGACGATTTTGCCATTCGGTGCTTCGCTGGCTTTCTTCACCGCCAACAGGTCGCCATCCAGGATGCCTGCGTCGCGCATGCTCAGGCCGCGCACGCGCAGCAAGTAATCGGGGCGCTCGTCAAACACGGACGCGTCCACGTGGTATTGGCGATCGATATGCTCTGCAGCCAGTATCGGGCTGCCGGCAGCAACACGGCCCACCAGCGGTAGCGTCAATTGCAGTACGCCGGCCATCGGCAGCGAAAACTGGTCCGATAATTCTGAATCGCTACGGGCTACCTTGAGACGGATGCCGCGCGACGCGCCAGGTGTGAGTTCGATCACGCCCTTGCGTGCCAGCGCACGCAGATGCTCCTCCGCCGAATTAGGCGAGGAGAAGCCGAATTCGGCGGCGATCTCGGCGCGCGTGGGGGGAAAGCCGGTGCTTCGGATCGCGTTGCGAATCAGGTCGAAGATCTGCTGCTGCCGGGGTGTCAGGGTCGCCATGGGTCGCCGGTCTCTCGTGCCGAAGCACTGTATGTTTAAACAGTATGCTGTGATTTTATACAGTATCGAGTGAAGTGCAAGCACAATTTGAGAGGCGGGGACTCGACATCGCGGTTTCGCCACGTCTTTGCCGCGGGTTTGTCATGGGTCAGCGCAGGCGGCGCGGCAGTTACAATCGGCGCGCATCGACTGATCCGATCCGACGTCCCTCTATATATGTCCGCATCCCCGCCCCGCATTGTTGTGCTCGCTACCGGCGGCACCATCGCCGGTTCTTCCGGCAACCCAGCCAGCAGTGCGCAGTATCAGGCTGCTACCGTTCCCGTCTCCGCGCTGGTCCAGGCCGTGCCCGCGCTGGCAGATGTCGCGCGCATCGAAGCCGAGCAAGTGGCGCAGGTGGATAGCAAGGACATGTCGTTCGGCCTGTGGGCGACGCTTGCCCGGCGCGTGACGCACTGGTCGGCGCAGCCGGATGTGGCTGGCATCGTCATCACGCACGGTACCGATACGCTGGAGGAAACGGCCATGTTCCTGCATTTGACGCAGACATGTCCCGTGCCAGTGGTAATGACCGCTGCCATGCGCCCGTCGACTTCGCTATCCGCCGATGGCCCTTTGAATTTGCTCGATGCGGTGCGCGTGGCCGCCAGCCCCAGTGCGCGCGGAAAAGGCGTGCTGGTCGTGCTCAATCAGGAGATCCATGCGGCGCGCGATGTCACCAAGGCCCATACTTCGGCCGTGAACGCCTTTGTGTCGCCTGTCGCGGGACCACTGGGGTTCGTGCAGGATGACTTCGTCCGGTTCGTTCGTGTACCGCAGTTCCTGGGTGCGTCGCCGTTGGCGGTGCCAACGCGCTGGCCGCTCGTTGAGATTATTGCCAGTTATGCGCAGCCGGGCAGGGTGGCTATCGATGCGATGGTGGGGGCGGGCGTCAAGGGTTTGGTGGTGGCTGCAGCGGGGAACGGGTCCGTCCATGAAACCCTGTCGGTGGCGCTAGCGGATGCCGCCAGCGCCGGCGTGGCTGTTGTGAGGAGCTCCCGGACCGGTGCCGGTCATGTGGCGATTCCTACGCAAAGTCGTCTGGAGGCGGGCCTGTTTGCCTCTGCCGCGGACCTCAATCCATTCAAGGCGCGGGTGCTTTTGCTGCTGGCGCTGGCCGGCGAGCCGTCGCTTGGCACGGATGTCGCCCGCTTGCAGGCGATTTTCAGACAATACTGATGGATTCCCGCTGGTGTGCCAGTGGGGTAGGCCGAGAGCCTGGCTTGCGTGGTTGTCAATAGTCGGGCTATACTCGCAGGCTATCCAACCTTGCCACACCGGACTGTGACGCCCGGGTGGCTCATCCCAAAAGGAGCGTCAATGCGTCATTACGAAATCGTATTCATCGTCCATCCGGACCAGAGCGAACAAGTGCCGGCGATGATCGAGCGTTACAAGCAGCTCGTCACGTCGCAAAACGGCCAGGTTCACCGCGTGGAAGACTGGGGCCGCCGTCAGATGGCCTACATGATCCAGAAGCTGGCCAAGGCTCACTACGTTTGCCTGAACATCGAATGCGGCAAGGAAACCCTGGCTGAACTCGAGCACGCCTTCAAGTTCAACGATGCCGTGCTGCGTCACCTGATCGTTCAGACCAAGAAGGCTGAAACCGCTCCTTCGCCGATGATGAAGGAAGTGCAGCGCGAAGAAGCCCGCAAGGCCGCGCAAACGACCACGGAAGGCCAGGCCGCCTGAGTGCGGACTGCGGTGCAGGTCGTGGCAGGTAACCCTGATCACGGCAGGCAAGACAGCGAACAGGCAAGCGAGATCCAGGGAAATTCGCGGTGAACCAGCTCCGGCTAGCCGCCACCCTCGTCGAACGCGATGCGCTGCGCTACACCCCGGCCGGCGTGCCCGTCGTCAACTGCATCTTGCAGCATGCCGGCGAGACGCTGGAGGCGGAAACGCCCCGGCAGGTGGAATTTGCCATTGCGGCCATGGGGATCGGCCCCGTCGGTCAGCGGCTTGAGCGGTTACCGCTCGGCACGTTGCTCGACTGCGAAGGATTCCTGGCCCGCAAGCACCGCAACAGCAAGACTCTGGTCTTTCACATCACTGGATGTAAAGCATTCGTAAAGGATTGAATCATGGCATTCGTCAAACGTGACAACAAGAACAAGAAGCGCTTCCAGCAACAGAATCCGCTGTTCAAGCGCAAGCGCTTCTGCCGCTTCACCGTGGCTGGTGTGGAACAGATCGACTACAAGGATCTGGACACCCTGAAGGACTTCATCGGCGACAACGGCAAGATCACGCCGGCCCGCCTGACCGGTACCAAGGCTCACTATCAGCGTCAGCTGGATACGGCTATCAAGCGCGCCCGCTTCCTGGCGCTGATGCCGTACACCGACCTGCACAAGAACTGATAGTCCCAGGACCGCAAGGAGAAATACACGATGCAAGTCATTCTGCTGGAAAAAGTCATCAACCTGGGTAGCCTGGGTGACATCGTTCGCGTGAAGGACGGTTACGCACGTAACTTCCTGATCCCGACCAAGAAGGCCCGCCGCGCCACCCAAACCGCGATCGCCGAATTCGAAGTGAAGCGCGCCGAGCTGGAAAAGGCCGCCGCCGAGAAGCTGGCCGCCGCGCAAGGCGAAGGCGAGAAGCTGAACGGCCTGACCGTCCAGATCACCCAGAAGTCGGGTGTGGACGGTCGTCTGTTCGGTTCGGTGACCAATGCCGACATCGCCGAAGCCCTGGGCACCCAAGGCTTCAAGGTGGAAAAGGCGCAAGTGCGTCTGCCGAACGGCCCGCTGAAGGTCGTTGGCGACCACCCGGTCAGCGTCGCGCTGCACACCGACGTGGTGGTGGACGTGACCGTGTCCGTCCTGGGCGAGCACGTCTAAGTCGTACGCCGCATCGATACGCCGATCTCCGGGTCGGCGGCATTCGACGCACAGAAAGGCAGGAGCTGCGCTCCTGCCTTTTTTGTTTGCGCGGCGTCCACCGCCGCTATAATTCCCCCCCATGAACGCGCCTGCCGCCGATCCCCAACTAGACAGTCTCAAGGTTCCCCCGCACTCCATCGAGGCCGAGCAATCGGTACTCGGTGGCCTGCTGCTGGACAATGCCGCCTGGGACCGTATTGCCGACTTCCTCTCCGAAGCGGACTTCTACCGCTTTGATCACAGGTTGATCTTCCAGAGTATCGCCCGCCTGATCTCCGCCACCAAACCGGCGGACGTGATCACGGTCTACGAGATGCTGCAGGTCGCCGGCAAGGCCGAGGAGGTGGGCGGCCTGGCGTACCTGAATTCGCTGGCGCAGAACACGCCTAGCGCGGCCAATATCCGCCGCTATGCGGAGATCGTGCGTGAGCGCTCGGTACTGCGCAAACTCGTGACCGTGGCGGATGACATCGCCTCGGCAGCGTTTGCGCCCAAGGGCCGCGAGGTCCGCGAGTTGCTCGACGAAGCCGAATCCAAGGTGTTCGCGATTGCCGAAGAGGGTTCGCGCGGCCAGAAGGGTTTCCAGGAAATCCAGCCGCTGCTGACGCAGGTGGTGGAGCGGATCGACGAGCTGTACCACCGCGACAACAGCAGCGACGTGACGGGTGTGCCGACAGGCTTCATTGACCTGGACCGCATGACCAGCGGCATGCAGCCGGGCGACTTGGTCATCGTGGCAGGCCGCCCCTCCATGGGTAAGACGGCGTTCTCGCTAAACATTGGCGAGCACGTGGCGGTGGAGCAGGGCCTGCCCGTAGCGGTGTTCTCCATGGAAATGGCGGGCGTGCAGCTGGCCATGCGTATGCTCGGCTCCGTGGGCCGGCTGGACCAGCATCGGCTGCGGACCGGTCGTCTGCTGGACGAGGATTGGCCGCGCCTGACGCACTCCATCCAGCGCATGAACGATGCCCAGTTATTCATCGACGAGACGCCGGCGCTGAACCCAATGGAGTTGCGTGCGCGTTCGCGCCGCCTTGCGCGGCAATGTGGCCAGCTCGGCCTGATTATCATCGACTACCTGCAGCTGATGTCGGGCTCCGGTGGCGGTGAGAACCGGGCCACCGAAATCTCCGAAATCTCGCGTTCACTGAAGGGCCTGGCCAAGGAACTCAACTGTCCTGTCATCGCGCTGTCGCAGTTGAACCGAAGTCTGGAGCAGCGCCCCAACAAGCGTCCCGTAATGTCCGATTTGCGCGAATCCGGCGCTATCGAACAGGATGCCGACGTGATCCTGTTCATTTACCGGGACGAGGTCTACAACCCTGATTCCCAGGACAAGGGTACGGCGGAAATCATTATCGGCAAGCAGCGTAACGGCCCGATCGGCACCGTTCGCCTGACATTCCTGGGTCAGTTCACGAAGTTTGACAACTTCAGCGGCGGTCCCGCCTTCTTCGACAACGACACCTGAGCCGTACTCGCCCGTGGCCGGTGGCGGCCCGCGCCGGCAAGTGTGGTATCCCGGCAAGTCGCGGGGGTTTGCCACAATTTACGGGGCAGAGCGGGGAACAACCCTGTAAAATATTGCGCTTTGATGACAGCCGCCTGGAGCGGCTGTCATGCAATCTGCACCTGCACCATCCTGCAACACAACCGAGCGCGCGATCCGTGCTCCACAAGGACATTCATGTTCGGCCGATTCATGCCCACCGAGGGCAAGTTCTTCGAATATTTCAACCAGCACGCGGACTGCGCCGTTACCGCCGCCCATGAGCTGGAAGCCCTCGTCAACGACCTGCCCAACGCCGAGGCCCACGCCCGCCGGGTGCAGGCCACGGAAAAGAAGGCCGATCGCATCACGCACGACACGATCGACCTGCTGCACAAGACTTTCATCACGCCCCTGGACCGCGACGAGATCCACAAGCTCATCACGACCATGGATGACATCCTGGACCTGATGGAAGACGTGGCCGAGACGATCTCGCTGTACGACGTGACCAGCCTGACCGATGAGGCCCGCCGCCTGGCCACGATCTGCGTGCAGTGCTGCGACCAGGTCAAGATCGCCGTGGCGCTGCTGGAAGACATGAGCAACGCCAGCACCATCCTGAAGACCGCCCAGCAGATCGACCAGCTCGAGTCCGAGGCCGACCGCGTGATGCGCTCGGCAATGTCCAAGCTGTTCCGCGAGGAAACGGACGTCAAGCGCCTGATCAAGCTGAAGGCGATCTACGAGCAGCTCGAGACCATTACCGACAAGTGCGAGGACGTGGCCAACATCATCGAAGGCATCGTCCTGGAAAACGCCTGAGGCGCGCACTGCATGCAGACCATTCAAATGAGCTTGTGGGTGATCGGCCTGTTGGTCGCGCTCGCGTTGCTGTTCGATTTCATGAACGGCTTCCACGACGCGGCCAATTCGATTGCCACGGTGGTGTCCACGGGCGTGCTCAAGCCGCACCACGCGGTGGCGATGGCCGCCATGTGCAACGTGATCGCCATCTTCATCTTTCACCTGAAAGTGGCCGCCACCGTCGGCACCGGCACCATCGATGTCCATATCGTTGACCACTACGTCATCTTCGGCGCGCTGGTCGGGGCGATTGTCTGGAACGTCATCACCTGGTTCTACGGCATCCCGTCGTCGTCGTCGCACGCACTGATTGGTGGCCTGGTGGGCGCCGCCGTGGCCAAGGCCGGCACCGGTGCACTGGTGGGCAACGGCCTGATCAAGACCGTTGCCTTCATCCTGATCTCGCCGCTGCTGGGTTTCATTCTCGGTTCGCTGATGATGGTGATCGTCGGCTGGACGTTCTTCCGTACGCCGCCGTCGCGCGTGGATCGCTGGTTCCGCCGCCTGCAGCTCGTTTCGGCTTCGCTGTACAGCCTGGGCCACGGCGGCAATGACGCGCAGAAGACCATCGGCATCATCTGGATGCTGCTGATTGCCAGCGGCCACGTGGCGAGCGGCGGAGAGCCGCCGGTGTGGGTGATCGTCAGCTGCTATGTGGCGATCGGCATGGGCACGCTGTTTGGCGGCTGGCGCATCGTGCGGACGATGGGCCAGAAGATCACCAAGCTGAAGCCCGTGGGGGGATTCTGCGCGGAAACGGGGGGCGCGATGACGCTGTTCATTGCGTCGGCATTGGGTGTTCCGGTGTCGACCACGCACACCATTACCGGTGCGATCGTCGGCGTGGGTTCGGCGCAGAAGATGTCGGCCGTGCGCTGGGGCGTGGCGGGCAACATCGTCTGGGCCTGGGTGCTGACGATTCCGGCGTCAGCCTTCATGGCCGCCATCGCATGGTGGATCGGGCGGCAAATCCTCTGATCGGTATCGCAATGCAAAAAAGCCAGGCTTCGTGCCTGGCTTTTTTATTGGTTCGCGAACGCTGCGATCGGGTCGTCGTCGACCGGAGCCGGAGTGACGGGTACCGGCATGACGGGTGCGGGAGGTGGGGCCGGGCTCATCGGCAGGTTGGTCGCTGTCACCACGCGGCGCGCGCCGCTGTAGCGTGTTGCCCAGTAGGACTTGCCCATGTCCTCCAGCCGCACAGTTCCGCCCGTGGCCGGCGCATGGACAAAGCGGTTTTGGCCGACATAGATGCCGACATGCGAATTGGCGCGCCCGGTGGTGTTGAAAAATACTAGATCGCCTGAGGCGACGTCGCTGCGGTCCAGCGCGTTGCCGCGCTGCCCCATCTGCTCGGTAGTGCGCGGCAAATTCACGTTGGCCGCACGCTGCACGACGTAGCGAACCAGGCCGCTGCAATCGAAACCAGAGTCCGGCGTATTGCCGCCGTAGCGATAGGGCGTGCCGACCAGCGACATTGCCTGGATCGAGATCTCTTCCAGCCCGGCACTCGGGTCGATCATTGGCTTGCCCGGGGTACGCGGCAGCGTCGATGTCTGGCGAGCCGGCGGCGAGCCCGCACACGCGGCCAGCAGCAAGGCAGCCGTGCACACGACGATCGACGCAATCGGAGAAAAACGGGAAGACCGCCCGGATGCAGCCTGCGGGCAGTCGTCAGTGTGGCCCGTCAGTGTTGACGGGCAGTGGCAATGGAGCGGGCGCTGCGGCATCCTTCTTGTCGTTCGGGTTGCCGGGCCATGCGTCCGTCCTCATTGGATCGGAACGTTCACCAGCGAAGCTGCGCGTTGCGTGTGCCGGTGTTGATCTTGATGGACTTGGGCTGACCCTTGTAAGTGGCCTCGATATTGTAGCTGCCTTCGGGCGCACGTATAAGGCAGCGAGGGCCGCCTGTCTTGAAACTGGCCACAGTTTGGCCGTCCATGGTCAGTTTTACGTCAACTTCGGACAGGTATTCGCCATTGGCACCCTGCGTAAAGAGTATGCCCATGTTGAAGTTCTTCTCCTGCTCCGCCAGGCTGGCGCGCTCGTCCTCGGCTACACCGCCACAGACATAGCTGACGGGGCCCATGGTACGGATCACCATCTCGTCGGCGGCGCGCGCCGGGCGCCAGGCTGCGGCGATGACCACCGTGGCGCAGATCAGCGTGGCCACGAGCATGCGGCGTCGCCGTGCCGGGCGGGCATTGCGCGAAAACAGGGTCCGACTGCCGGACAGATAATAGTTGAATGGCTGTTGCTTGTTCATCGACGCCTCCGTATCGGCATGAACATCCAGGCATCATAGCCGTACCGCATTGCGTTGGCTGTCAGCAAACGCCTGACGCGCCAGACGGACGGCATGCGGCGAGCGCACGCCCGTTTGCCGGGGTGCGTGCCAGGATAAAAGGGAGACGAAGACCCGCCCCGAAGGGCGGGCGACATCAAAGAACGTCGGCGGCGTGGTCGGCCAGTCGGGAGCGTTCGCCACGGGCCAGCGTGACATGGCCGCTGTGGCTCCAGCCCTTGAACCGGTCCACCACGTAGGTCAGGCCCGACGAGCCCTCGGTCAGGTAAGGCGTGTCGATCTGCGCGATATTGCCCAGGCAGACGATCTTGGTGCCGGGGCCGGCTCGCGTGACCAGCGTTTTCATCTGCTTCGGCGTCAGGTTCTGTGCTTCGTCAATGATCACGAACTTGTTCACGAAGGTTCGTCCGCGCATGAAGTTCATGCTCTTGACCTTGATGCGCGAGCGGATCAGTTCCTGCGTCGCCGCGCGACCCCATTCGCCGGCACTGTCGTCGCTCTTCTGCAGTACCTCGAGGTTATCGTCGAACGCGCCCATCCACGGCTGCATCTTCTCTTCCTCCGTACCGGGCAGGAAGCCGATGTCCTCGCCGACCGGCACCGTGGCGCGGGTGACGATGATCTCGTTGTAGAGCTTCTGGTCCAGCACCTGTTCCAGGCCGGATGCCAGAGCCAGCAGCGTCTTGCCGGTACCCGCCTGGCCGAGCAGGGTGACGAAATCGATGTCCGGGCTCATCAGCAGGTTCAACGCGAAGTTCTGCTCGCGGTTGCGCGCCACCACACTCCACACATTGTTCTTGTTGTGGGTGTAGTCCTTCAGCGTCTGCAGCAGAGCCGTCTTGCCGTTGATCTCCTTGACCTGCGCGTAGAGCGGCAGGCTGCCATCCATCGGCTCCAGGTAGACGAACTGGTTGACCAGGAACGACGGCACCAGCGGGCCAGTCAGGCGATAGAACATCGCGCCGGACTTCGGATCCTGCCAGCTTTCCACGCCCTTGCCGTGCTTGGCCCAGAAGTCGTTGGGCAGCTGCATCACGCCTGCGTAGAGCAGGTCCTTGTCTTCCAGGACCTGGTCGTTGAAATAGTCTTCCGCGGGCAGGCCCAGCGCACGGGCCTTGATGCGCATGTTGATGTCTTTCGACACCAGCACGACCTGGCGCTCCGGGTACTGCTGCTGCAGGGCGCTCACCACGCCCAGGATCTGGTTGTCGGCCTTGCCCTGGGGCAGGCCCTCGGGCAGCTTGATGTCGTTCAGGCGGGTCTGGAAGAACAGCTTGCCCTGTGCGTCGCGGTTACCCAGCTTGGCCAGCGGCAGGCCTTCGTCGAGCACGCCGTCGGTGCCGCCCACCAGGGAATCCAGCGTGCGGCTGACCATGCGGGCATTGCGCGCGACTTCGCTCATGCCCTTCTTGTGGTTGTCCAGTTCCTCGAGCGTCATCATCGGCAGATAGATGTCATGCTCTTCGAAGCGGAACAACGAGCTCGGATCGTGCATCAGCACGTTGGTGTCGAGCACGAACAGCTTGCTCGGGCCTTCGGTCTTGCGGGCACGGCGGGTCGGGCCGGCGGCCGGCCTGACCAGGCTGACGGACGGAGAGGCGGCCGGCGTGGTAGCGGGGGCCGGGGCGTCGGTGGTCTTGGCCCGGGTTGAGCTGCCTGCGCGCGCGCGGGTGGCGGGCGTCTGGGTGTCGCCGGTCTCGAGCAATGCCACACGCTCGAGGACCGGCACAGGTTTCTTACCCTGCGCGGCATTGGCCTTGGGCAGTGTGACCGGGGCGAATTCGCTCGGGTCCAGCAGTTGGGCAGGCTTGGCGGGCATGGTAGGCAGCGGCATGCTTGGCTTTCCTTTCAGTGGGACGAACGGGGGGCGAAAACGTCCGTGCCTCGCTCCGCAACCACGACGGAACGATGGCGACCGGGGCCGACGGGCATGCGCGCGGCGACCGGTGCGGACAAGCTGACAACACGGGTACGACAGGAAGCGGGTGAAGCGGGAGCGCACAAACAAAAAAGCCGCCATGCCTGGTGTACAGGTGTGGCGGCTCTTTCGCAGACCCGGGACGCGGCAGGTCCGCTACCAGCCCGGGGACTGAGGCGCCTGGGCCGGTACGGTGCAGCAGCGTGGCAACTGGGATCTGAACGCATTACGGCCCAATGTATCCGAACGATTTCCGTTTGGCAATTGGTTGCCGGACAGACGATCGAGCCGGTGTTGCGTCTCTGTATCGTCACTGCACCGGCGGCCGGCCGGACTACATCCCCTTGACGATCTCCAGCACCTCGTCGACGTGGTTCGGTACCTTGATGCCGCGCATCTCGTGCCGAAGGATGCCCTTGCTGTCGAGGATGAATGTGCTGCGCTCGATCCCGCGGACCTCCTTGCCATACATCTTTTTCATCTTGATGACATCGAACAGATTGCAGATGGCCTCGTCGCCATCGGAAATCAGTTCGAATGGCAGCTCCAGCTTGGCCTTGAAGTTCTCGTGCGACTTCATGCTGTCACGCGAGATGCCAAACACCGCGGCGCCGGCCTTCTCGAAGGCCGCGTATTCGTCGCGGAAGTTCATGGCCTCGGTGGTGCAGCCCGGCGTATTGTCCTTCGGGTAGAAGTACAGCACCACGGTCTTGCCATGCTGGGTGGCAAGCCGGAAGTCCCCGCCGGTAGCGGGGGCCTGGAAGTCGGGGACGGCCTTGTTGAGACTGACGGTCATGCTGGTGGCTCTCCTGGATGGCGGTGCATCATCGGTGACGGCGGCCCTTTTTGCACTGGGCTTGTGCCATGGCGGGTGCAGATTGGGGCAGTCCGCAGGACTTCAAGCGTGGCGCCGGCTCAACTTGGCAAATTTCCGGACGATATGTTCGGCAGGCGGGGTTCAGCCGGCGGTGGGCTCCACCAGCAGCACCGCGGCCACCTTGCGGCCTTCGGCCATCAGGATATTGTAGGTGCGGCATGCGGCCTGCAAGTCCATGGCGTCCACGCCGATGTGACGGCGGGAGAGCGCGGCGGTCAGGCGGGGGTGCGGGAAGCGCAGGCGGTCGCCGGTGCCCAGCAGCACGACTTCGGGGCCTTTTTCCAGCAGCGCCTCGAAGTGGGCCGGTTCCAGGTCTTCAAAGCGGCTGACGGGCCACGGCTCGATCTCGCCCTCCGGCATGACCAGGACGGACTGGTCGTGGCGGACCAGGTTGATTTCGATATAGCCCGGACCATAGGAGGTCACGGTATTCAGATTCTGGGGCTTGTCGGCGTGGAGTCTCAAGGGAGGGACCTCTGTGCCGCCGGGCCGGGCGATGCGTGCCATCCCGGCTGCGGGAGGGGCCGCAGCGGGGGCTGGCGACGGGTTGGTGGCAGGATCGTGCGCGCGCCGTCCGAATCGGTCGCTGCAATGCAAGAATCCATGCCGAAGTCTGTCATAATCCGATAAATTATAGCTTTTGCCTCCCTGTCTGCCACGTTCGCGTTGCATTGCAGCGGACGCGCCGCCTGACGCCCAGGACATTCCAGAAGATTCCCAAGACCGCTGCCACGCCAGACTGGCCAGCCTGCCCTGACATTCGCATCGTGAAACCCATCCAGAAATCCAACAAGCTTCAGAACGTTTGCTATGACATCCGCGGCCCGGTGCTGGAAAAGGCCAAGCAGATGGAAGAGGAAGGGCACAAGATCATCAAGCTGAACATCGGCAATCTGGCCGTGTTCGGCTTCGACGCCCCGGAAGAGATCCAGCAGGACATGATGCGCAACCTGCCCAACTCGGCAGGCTACTCGGACTCCAAGGGCATTTTCGCCGCGCGCAAGGCGATCATGCACTACACCCAGGAAAAGAAGATCCAGGGCGTGGGGCTGGATGACATCTACGTCGGCAACGGCGCGTCCGAGCTGATCGTGATGGCGATGAACGCGCTGCTCAACGGTGGCGACGAGGTGCTGGTGCCGGCCCCGGACTATCCGCTGTGGACGGCCGCCGTGAGCCTCTCCGGCGGCACCCCGGTGCACTATGTCTGTGACGAGGCCAACGAATGGATGCCGGACCTCGAAGACATCCGCCGCAAGATCACGCCGAACACCAAGGCCATCGTCATCATCAATCCGAACAACCCCACCGGGGCGCTGTATTCGGATGCGCTGCTGGAAGAGATCGTCGTCATTGCGCGCGAGCACGGCCTGATCATCTTTGCCGACGAGATCTACGACAAGGTGCTGTACGACGGCCACACGCACACGTCGATCGGTTCGCTGTCCACCGACGTGCTGACGGTGACCTTCAACGGACTGTCCAAGAATTACCGCTCGTGCGGCTACCGCGCCGGCTGGATGGTGGTGTCGGGCGACAAGCGTCCGGCGCAGGACTATATCGAGGGCCTGAACATGCTGTCCTCGATGCGCCTGTGCGCCAACGTGCCGGGCCAGTGGGCCATCCAGACCGCGCTGGGCGGCTACCAGAGCATCAACGACCTCGTGGGCGAAGGTGGCCGCCTGCGTCGCCAGCGCGACCTGGCCTACGAGCTGATCACGAAGATCCCCGGCGTCAGCTGCGTCAAGCCCAAGGCGGCGCTGTACCTGTTCCCCAAGCTCGACCTGTCGATGTATCCCATCCAGGACGACCAGGAATTCATCTACGAACTGCTGCAGGAATCGAAGGTGCTGCTGGTGCAGGGCACCGGCTTCAACTGGGGCGCGCCGGACCACTTCCGGATCGTGTTCCTGCCGCACGAGGAAGACCTGCGCGAGGCGATTGGCCGCGTGGGCCGCTTCCTGGAAACCTATCGCAAACGTCACGGCACGGCCTAGGCCGCCGGGGCGCCCCCATTTCCCGCATCAAGCAACCCAGAGTCAGACGTCCATGAATCCCATCAAAGTCGGCCTTCTCGGCATCGGTACCGTCGGTAGCGGCACGTTCAACGTGCTCAAGCGCAATCAGGAAGAAATTCGTCGTCGTGCAGGCCGCGGCATTGAGATTGCGGTGGTCGCCGACCTCAACACCGAGCGCGCCCGCGAGCTGACCGGTGGCACCGTGGATGTGGTCAGCGATGCGAACGAGGTGGTGACGCGTCCGGACATCGACATTGTCGTGGAGCTGATCGGCGGCTACGGCATCGCCCGCGAGCTCGTGCTCAAGGCGATCGAAAACGGCAAGCACGTGGTCACCGCCAACAAGGCGCTGCTGGCCCTGCACGGCAACGAGATCTTCGAAGCCGCGCGCAAGAAGGGCGTGATCGTCGCCTTCGAAGCGGCCGTGGCCGGGGGCATCCCCATCATCAAGGCGCTGCGCGAGGGCCTGACCGCCAACCGCATCCAGTGGATCGCCGGCATCATCAACGGCACGACGAACTTCATCCTGTCGGAGATGCGTGACAAGGGTCTGGATTTCGACACCGTGTTGAAGGAAGCCCAGCAACTGGGCTATGCCGAAGCCGACCCGACGTTTGACATCGAGGGTATCGACGCCGCGCACAAGGTTACGCTGATGAGCGCCATCGCCTTCGGCATGCCGGTGCAGTTCGACCGTGCGCACGTGGAAGGCATCACGCACCTGTCCGCGATCGACATCAAGTATGCCGAGGAACTGGGCTATCGCATCAAGCTGCTGGGCATCACGCGCCGCCGGGAAGAGGGCGTGGAACTGCGCGTGCATCCGACGCTGGTGCCGGCCTCGCGCCTGATCGCCAACGTGGAAGGCGCGATGAACGCCGTGCTCGTGCAGGCCGATGCCGTGGGCGCCACGCTGTACTACGGCAAGGGCGCGGGCGCCGAGCCCACCGCCTCGGCCGTGATCGCCGACCTGGTCGACGTGACCCGCCTGCACACCGCGGACCCGAATCACCGCGTGCCGCACCTGGCGTTCCAGCCGGACGAACTGTCGAGCGTGCCGGTGCTGCCGATCGAGGAAGTCACGAGCTCGTACTACCTGCGCATGCGCGTGTCCGACGAGACCGGCGTGCTTGCCGAGATCACCCGCATCCTGGCCGAAGCCGGCATCAGCATCGACGCGATGCTGCAGAAGGAATCGCGCGAAGGCGAGCCGCAGACCGACATCATCATCCTGACGCACCTGACCCGCGAAAAGCATGTCAACGCCGCCATCCGCAGCATCGAATCGCTGTCGACCGTGTTGTCCGCCGTGACGCGCCTGCGCATGGAAGAACTGAACTAAGACGCCGTATCCATGAAATACCAGTCGACGCGCGGCCATGACGTGCCGCAATCGTTCTCCGAGATCCTGCTGGGCGGCCTAGCGCCGGACGGCGGCCTGTACCTGCCGAAGCAGTACCCGCAAATCACGGCAGAGGAACTGGAGGCCTGGCGCAAGCTGCCGTACGCGGACCTCGCGTTCGAGATCCTGTCTCGCTTCTGCGACGACATTCCCGCCGAGGACCTGCGCGCGCTGACGCGCAAGACCTACACGGCCGATGTGTACTGCAACGCGCGCACGGGCGACAACACCGCCGACATCACGCCGCTGCGCACGCTGGGCGAAGAGGGGGGCACGAAGCTGCAACTGCTGGGCCTGTCCAACGGCCCGACGCTGGCCTTCAAGGACATGGCGATGCAGTTGCTGGGCAACCTGTTCGAGTACGCGTTGAAGCGGGCCGGGCTGAAGCTCAACATCCTGGGTGCCACCTCGGGCGACACCGGCAGCGCCGCCGAATATGCGATGCGCGGCAAGGAAGGCATCCGCGTGTTTATGCTGAGCCCGCATCGCAAGATGAGCGCGTTCCAGACCGCGCAGATGTTCAGCCTGCAGGACCCGAACATCTTCAACATCGCCATCGAAGGCGTATTCGACGACGCGCAGGATATCGTCAAGGCCGTCTCCAACGATCACGCGTTCAAGGCTCGCCAGCGCATCGGCACGGTCAATTCGATCAATTGGGCGCGCGTGGTGGCCCAGGTGGTGTACTACTTCAAGGGCTGGCTGCTGGCGACCGATGGCCCCGGCCAGAAGGTGTCGTTCTGCGTGCCGTCCGGCAACTTCGGCAACGTCTGCGCCGGCCACATCGCGCGCATGATGGGCCTGCCGATCGACAAGCTGGTGGTGGCCACCAACGAGAACGACGTGCTCGACGAGTTCTTCCGCACCGGCACGTACCGCGTGCGCACGTCGGCGCAGACGTACCACACGTCGAGCCCGAGCATGGACATCTCCAAGGCGTCCAACTTCGAGCGCTTCGTGTTCGATCTGCTGGGCCAGGATGCCGGCAAGCTGGCGGCGTTGTTCCGCGACGTGGATGGCCAGGGCGGCTTCGACCTGGCCGGCACGCCGGAATTCGACCGCATCCGCCAGTTCGGCTTTGTCTCCGGCCGCAGCACGCATGACGACCGCCTGGCCACGATCCGCGACGTCAACCAGCGCTATGGCGTGACGATCGACACCCATACCGCCGATGGCGTGAAGGTGGCGCGCGAGCACCTGTCCGCGGGCGTGCCGATGGTCGTGCTGGAAACGGCACTGCCGGCCAAGTTCGCCGACACGATTCGCGAGGCGCTGGGCCACGAGCCCGAGCGTCCGGCCGCGTTCGACGGCATCGAAAAGCTGCCGCAGCGCTTCGAGGTCATGCCGGCCAGTGCCGACACGGTCAAGGCGTACATTGCCCGTCACACGGGCCTGTAATCAGGGGCCTGTCATGCCGGGCACGGTCGCCCGGCGCTTCTGCCCGCCGGTCCGGCGCCAACTCGCTACAATCGGGTTTGCCGGGCCCGCTGCCACGGCCCCCAGGCGTTCCGCCGGGGGCTGTTTTTCATGGGGCCAACCTGTTACCAGCCACGATCACATGACCCAAGCTGCCGCGCCCAACCGTCCCCCGATGCTGACCATGGCCCAGGCCCTCGAGGCCCTGATGGCCGGGGTTCGCCCCATTGCCCAGACCGAGACCGTCGACACGCTGCAAGCCAACGGCCGTGTGCTGGCTGCGCCGGTGACCAGTTCGCTGCGCGTGCCGCCCGCCGACAACACGTCGATGGACGGCTACGTCATGCGCGCCGCCGACGTGCCCGCGCCCGGTACGCGCCTGCCGGTGACGCAGCGGATTCCGGCTGGCCACGTGGGCAGCGCGCTGGCCGCCGGCACTGCCGCACGCATCTTCACGGGCGGGCTGATTCCTCCCGGCGCCGATGCCGTGGTCATGCAGGAGCAGTGCGTGGCGGACGGGGATGCCGTGGTCGTCAACCACGTGCCGGCATCGGGCGAATGGATTCGCCGCGCCGGCGAGGATATCGAGGCCGGCAGCGAGATCCTGCCCGCCGGCACGCGGCTCACGCCGCAGGCGCTGGGGCTGGCGGCATCCGTGGGGCAGGCGAAGCTCGACGTGATCCGCCGGGTGCGGGTGGCTGTGTTCTTTACCGGCGACGAACTCGCCATGCCCGGCGAACCGCTCAAGCCGGGCGCCATCTACAACTCCAACCGTTTCACGTTGCGCGGCCTGCTGGAAAACCTCGGCTGCGAGGTGAGCGACTTCGGCATCGTGCCGGACACCCTGGACGCCACGCGCGACACGCTGCGTCGCGCGGCGGAAGGCAACGACCTCATCATCACGTCAGGCGGCGTGTCGGTGGGCGAGGAAGACCACATCCGCCCGGCGGTCACCGCCGAAGGGCGGCTTGACCTGTGGCAGATCGCGATCAAGCCGGGCAAGCCGCTGGCCTTCGGGCAAGTCGCCAACGGCGCGGCGGCGCCGGCCTTCTTCCTGGGCCTGCCCGGCAATCCGGTGTCCAGTTTCGTGACGTTCCTGCTGTTCGTGCGGCCATTCCTGCTGCGCCTGCAGGGCGTGGCGGACGTCACGCCGCGCCGCCTGCCGCTGCGGGCCGATTTCGACCTGCCGACGGGTGACCGCCGCAACGAATTCCTGCGTGCGCGCATCAACGATGCGGGCGGGCTGGATCTGTTCCCGAACCAGAGCTCCGGCGTGCTGACGTCCACGGTCTGGGGCGACGGGCTGATCGACAATCCTCCGAACCAGGCGATCCGGCGCGGCGACATCGTCCAGTTCATTTCGTTTGACGGCCTGCTGGCCTGAGTGCCGGCGAGGCAGGCGACATCATCATGCAACTCGAACTTCGATATTTCGCAAGCGTACGCGAGCAGGTAGGGCAGGGCGCCGAACGTGCCGAGGTCCCTGCCGACGTCCGTACGGTGGGTGACCTGCGCGGCTGGCTGCGTACCCGTGGCGGCGGCTGGGCCGAGGCGCTGGCCGAGGGCCGCGCGCTGCGCATGGCCGTGGACCACGCCGTGGCCCGTGCCGACACCCCGCTTGCCGATGGCTGCGAGGTGGCGTTCTTCCCGCCCGTGACCGGAGGCTGAGATGGCCGCGCGCGTACAGCACGAGGACTTTGACCTGGGCGCGGAAGTGGCCGCGCTGCGCGCCAGCAATCCCGCCGTGGGCGCGGTCGCCAGCTTTGTCGGCACGGTGCGCGATGTCAGCGGCGGCAGCAGCGTCAGCACGATGGAGCTGGAGCACTATCCCGGCATGACCGAAAAGGCGCTCGCCCGGATCGAGGCCGCCGCGCGCGAGCGCTGGCCGCTGCTCGGCGTGACGATTGTGCACCGCGTCGGCCTGCTGCAGCCGCTGGACCAGATCGTGCTGGTGGTGGTGTCATCCGCCCATCGCGGTGACGCCTTTGCCGCTTGCGAATTCATCATGGACTACCTGAAGTCCGAGGCCCCGTTCTGGAAGAAGGAGGCCACGCCCGAGGGCGCCCGCTGGGTCGATGCGCGCGTCTCGGACGATGCGGCGCTGCGGCGCTGGGGCATCGAATCATTTAACGCAGACGAAAAATAACAACAAGGACGACTGAATGGGTCCGCTGGGCTTTGTCGCGGTCGGCGTGGGCGCCGCCGTGGGCGCGTGGCTGCGCTGGGGATTTTCGGTGCTCTGGAATGCCGCCAATCCGGCGCTGCCCTACGGCACGCTGGCATCCAACCTGGTCGGGGGCTACCTGATTGGCCTCGCGGTGGCCTTCTTCGACACGCACGCCGCGCTGCCACAGGAGTGGCGGTTGCTGGCCGTGACTGGCTTCCTGGGCGGTCTGACCACGTTTTCGACCTTCTCGAGCGAGGTCATCGGCAACCTGCTGGCCGGCGACTACCGCTGGGCGGTGGCCCACATAGCGCTGCACCTGGGCGGGTCGCTGGTGCTCACCGCCCTCGGCATCTGGACATACCGGGTCCTCTCCTGATCCTCATCGCACGCGCGAGGTACGGGTAAGTCACCAATTGACAGCGCCGTCCGGCCCTTTATAGGATGAAACATGAATCACTTGTCATGTTTCTAGAAAGGGCCCCGAGCCGATGCCCCCGTCCGGAACTGCGATTGCCAGCCTGACCCCGCCCAAGACTGCCCGCGGCCAGAAGACCCGGGAGGCGCTGCTGCGCGCCGCCGAGAAGGTCTTCGGCGAAAAGGGCTATCACGCCGCCTCGATCTCCGAGATCACGCAGGAGGCGCAGGTGGCCATGGGCACCTTCTACCTGTATTTCAAGGACAAGGAAGAACTGTTCCGCGCGCTGGTCCAGCACATGCTGGAACTGGTGCGCGCGCACGTGCGCAAGCACGTGGCGCCGGCCGCCACCCAGATCGAGGCCGAGCGCCTGGGCCTGCGGGCGTTCCTGACCTTCGTGGCGCGGCACAAGAACCTGTACCGGATCGTGCTCGATTCGTACTCCGTGGATGAATCGCTCTATATCGGCTACTTCCAGGTATTTGCCGATCTCTACAGCCGCCGCCTGACCAAGGCGGAGGAGGCCGGGGAGATCGTACCGGGCGATGCCGAGGTGCGCGCCTGGTGCCTGATCGGCATCAGCAATTTCCTGGGCATGCGGTACGCGTTGTGGAAGCGGCCGGCGTCGATGGAAAAAGTGGTGGATTCGGCGTTCGACCTGATCACACACGGGTTGGCGGGGCGGTAGCCAGCGCCGCAACCCCGTCCTCCGGACCCCCATACAAAAGCAAAACAACATAAAGAGAGGAGACACCCGATGACATTCACGCAAAGCGCCTGCGCGATCGGCCTGGCGGTGGCCGCCGCATCGGCAGCCACCGGCGCACTGGCCAAGGACATCCGCATCGCCCACGTCTACGACAAGACCGGCGCGCTGGAAGCCTATGCCAAGCAGACGCAGATCGGGCTGCTGATGGGGCTGGACTACGCCACCAATGGCACGATGACCGTCAACGGCAACAAGCTCGTGGTGATCGAAAAGGACACGCAGGGCAAGCCGGATGTGGCCAAGGCCCAGCTGGCGGCGGCCTATAGCGACGACCGCGCCGATATCGCGGTTGGCCCGACGTCCTCAGGCACCGCGCTGGCGATGCTGCCGGTTGCCGAGGAATACAAGAAGGTGCTGCTGGTGGAACCCGCCGTGGCCGATTCCATCACCGGCGACAAATGGAACCGCTACATCTTCCGCACCGGCCGCAATTCGTCGCAGGACGCCATCGCCAATGCGGTGGCGCTGGACAAGCCCGGCGTGACGATCGCCACGCTGGCACAGGACTACGCGTTCGGGCGCGATGGCGTCAAGGCGTTCAAGGGCGCGCTGAAGAACGCGAAGATCGTCCACGAGGAATACCTGCCGACCAACACCACGGACTTCACTGCGGGGGCGCAGCGACTGTTCGATGCGCTCAAGGACAAGCCGGGGCGCAAGGTGATCTTCATCATCTGGGCCGGGGCGGGCAACCCGTTCAAGATTGCCGATCTGGATCCGAAGCGCTACGGCATCGAGATCGCCACCGGGGGGAACATCCTGCCGGCCATGGCCAGCTACAAGAATTTCCCGGGCATGGAGGGCGCCACGTACTACTACTTCGGCATTCCGAAGAACAAGGCCAATGAGTGGCTGGTGGCCAACCACTACAGCAAGTACAAGGCGCCGCCGGACTTCTTTACCGCCGGTGGCATGGCGTCCGGCATCGCGGTGGTGGAGGCGCTGAAGAAGACCAGCGGCGACACCGGCTCCGACAAGCTGATCGCCGCGATGGAAGGCATGTCGTTCGATACGCCCAAGGGCAAGATGACCTTCCGCAAGGAAGACCACCAGGCCCTGCAGTCGATGTATCACTTCAAGATCAAGGTCGATCCGGCCTTTGCATGGGGCGTGCCCGAGCTGGTCCGCGAGATCAAGCCGGAGGAAATGAACGTGCCGATCCGCAACAAGCGCTGACAGGAGTGCCGCCGTGACGGACGTGGCGCTCGAAACCCGCAATCTGACGATCCGCTTTGGCGGCCATGTGGCCGTCAACGCGGTGTCGTGCGTTTTCCGGCCGGGCGAGCTGACATGCATCGTCGGCCCGAATGGTGCGGGCAAGACCACCTTCTTCAACCTGATTTCCGGCCAGTTGCCACCGACGTCGGGCACCATCCTGCTGGACGGCCAGGATGTCACGCGGCTGCCGGTTTCCCACAAGACCCGTCGCGGCATCGGCCGGGCGTTCCAGCTGACCAGCCTGTTCCCGAACCTGTCCGTGCTGGAAAACGTGCGGCTGGCCGTGCAGGCGCGCCGCCAGCGCGGCATCGACCTGTTTTCGATGTGGTCCAGCCACGGCGCCGTGCAGCGCGAGGCCGAGGAGTGCCTCGCGCGCGTAGCGCTGGCCGACAAGCGCCACCAGCCCGTGGCCGCGCTGCCGCATGGCGACCAGCGCAAGCTGGAGGTGGGCATCCTGCTGGCCCTGCAACCGCGCGTCTTCATGTTCGACGAACCGACGGCCGGCATGAGCGTGGACGAAGTGCCGGTGATCCTGAATCTGATCCAGGAAATCCGGCGTGACCGGAGCAAGACCGTGCTGCTGGTGGAACACAAGATGGATGTGGTGCGGTCGCTGGCCGACCGGATCATCGTCCTGCACAACGGCACGCTGATGGCCGACGGCGATCCGGCCGAGGTGATCGCCTCGCCAATCGTGCAGCAGGCCTACCTCGGCGTGGCGCAGCCGGAAGCGGAGGTCGTCGATGGCTGACACCCCGATGGCCGACACCACGCCGGCGCAGATCCCGCCGACTCCGTCGATCCTGAAACTCGCCGATGTCCAGACGCACATCGGCCCGTATCACATCCTGCATGGCGTGAACCTGGAGGTGCCGCGCGGCGGCGTCACGATGCTGCTGGGCCGCAACGGCGCGGGCAAGACCACCACGCTGCGCACGATCATGGGCCTGTGGCGGGCCAGCGCGGGGAAGATCGAGTTCGACGGTGCCGACATCACGCGCCGGGACACGCCGGCCATCGCGCAGGCGGGCATCGCATACGTGCCGGAGAACATGAGCGTGTTTGCCGACCTGACCGTGGAGGAGAACATGCGGCTGGCCGCGCGCAGCGGCGCCATCGATGCGCAACGGCTGGACTGGGTGTTCCGCATGTTCCCGGCGCTGAAGGTGTTCTGGCACCAGCGCGCGGGCGTGCTGTCCGGCGGGCAGAAGCAGATGCTGTCGGTGGCGCGCGCGATCATCGAGCCGCGCAAGCTGCTGATCGTCGACGAGCCGACCAAGGGCCTGGCGCCGGCCATCATCCAGAACATGATCGCCGTCTTCCGCGAGCTCAAGCAGACCGATGTATCGATCCTGTTGGTGGAGCAGAACTTCCAGATGGCGCGCGCGGTGGGCGATACCGTTGTCGTGATGGACGACGGCCGCACGATGCACGCGGGCCCGATGGCGGCCCTGGCCGCGGACGAGGCGCTGCAGCAGCGGTTGCTGGGCCTGTCGCTGGCGGCGCATCAGTAGGGAGGGACCATGACGACAACGACCACCGCCTCCGACGCCTCGCCGGCCAATACCCCAGCCACCGCCACGGCCGCCACCCCGGCCGACCTCCCCAGGGTCCGCCTCGACTGGACCCCGCTGGCGCTGGCGCCCGTGCTGGCGCTCGCCGCGCTGCCGCTGGTCGGCAGTCCGTCCACATGGTTCACGCTGACGATTGCCGGCCTGGCGATGGGCATGATCATCTTCGTGGTGTCCTCTGGCCTGACGCTCGTGTTCGGCCTGATGGATGTGCTGAATTTCGGCCACGGCGCGTTCATCGCGCTGGGCGCCTACGTGGCCGCCTCCGTGCTCCTGCCGCTTGGCGCGTGGGTGGAAGCGCCGAGCCTGATGCTGAACCTCGCCGTCTTCGCGCTGGCCATCGTCGCCGCGATGGTGGCCGCCGGCGCCGTCGGCCTGTTCTTCGAGCGCGTGCTCATCCGCCCGGTCTATGGCCAGCACCTGAAACAGATCCTGATCACGATGGGCGGGATGATCATCGCCGAGCAGCTGATCAAGGCGATCTGGGGCCCGGAGACCATCGCGCTGCAAACGCCCGCGACGTTCCGCGGCGCCGTGCTGCTGGGCGATGCCGCCATCGAGAAATACCGCCTGATCGCCGTGGTGATCGGCCTCGTGGTCTTCGTCGCCATGCTGCTGGTGCTCAACCGCACGCGCCTTGGCTTGCTGATTCGCGCCGGTGTGGAAAACCGCGAGATGGTCGAATCGCTCGGCTACCGTATCCGCCGTCTGTTCATCGGCGTGTTCATGGCGGGCGCCGCGCTGGCCGGCCTGGGCGGGGTGCTCTGGGGCCTGTACCAGCAGAACATCACGGCGGCCATCGGCGCGCAGGTCAACGTGCTGATCTTCATCGTCATCATCATCGGTGGACTGGGCTCCACCACGGGCTGCTTCGTCGGCGCGTTGCTGGTGGGACTGATGGCCAACTACACCGGCTTCCTGGCGCCCAAGGTGGCGCTCTTCTCCAACATCGGCCTGATGATGCTGATCCTGCTGTGGCGGCCGCAGGGCCTCTACCCGGTGGCACGGCGCTGAACGGAAGGATGCCCACGTCATGATCCGACTCCTTTCCGGCGACTTGCCGCGCAGCCGCGTACTGACCATGCTGTTGCTCATCGTCCTGCTGGCGCTGGCCTGCGCGCCGTTTGCATTCCCCGGCGCCCGCGCGCTGAACATGGCCGCCAAGATCTGCATCTTCGTGGTGCTGGTGGCCAGCTACGACCTGCTGCTGGGCTACACGGGCATCGTGTCGTTCGCGCATACCATGTTCTTCGGCATTGGCGGCTATGGCGTGGCCATCGCGATGTCGAACATGACGCCCGGCTGGGGCGCGCTGGCCGTCGGCACGCTCTGCGCGCTGGCGGTTTCCGCCTTGCTGGCGTTCCTGGTGGGGTTGTTCTCGCTGCGCGTGCGGGCGATCTTCTTCGCGATGATCACGCTGGCCGTGGCCACCGCATTCGCCACGCTGGTCTCGCAGCTCTCCGACTGGACCGGCGGCGAAGACGGCCTGACCTTCAAGGTGCCCGAGGTGCTGACGCCCGGCTTCAGCCTGGGCGATGCCGAGTGGTTCGGCGTGGCGCTAAACGGCAAGCTGGTGACCTACTACCTGGTGTTCCTCTGCGCCGTGGCCCTGTTCCTGACGCTGTTGCGCATCGTCAATTCTCCGTTTGGCCGCGTGCTGCAGGCCATCCGCGAGAATGATTTCCGGGCGGAGGCCATCGGCTACCGCACCGTCGTCTACCGGACGGTCTCCACGGTGCTGTCGGCACTGTTCGCCACGGCGGCCGGCGTGCTGATGGCGCTCTGGCTGCGCTACAACGGGCCGGACACCTCGCTGTCGTTCGAGATCATGGTGGACATCCTGCTGATCGTCGTGATCGGCGGCATGGGCACGCTGTACGGTTCCGTGATCGGCACGGTGTTGTTCCTGCTGGCGCAGACCTACCTGCAGGACGTGATGACGCTGGCCAGCGAGGCCACGGCGGCGGCGCCGCTGGTGTCCGGCTTGCTGCACCCGGACCGCTGGTTGCTCTGGCTGGGCCTGCTGTTCGTGCTGAGCGTTTACTATTTCCCGCAGGGCGTGGTGGGCCGCCTGCGCGGACGCGCCGCCTGACGAGGGGAGGACGCGCGCCATGTATGTGATCGACTGGCTGCACAAGAACGCCCGGCGACATCCGGACAAAGTGGCGCTGGTGGACGTGGAGAGTGGCCGCCGCGTGACCTGGCGTCAGTTCGACGAGCGCGCGAGCCGCTTCGCCGAATACCTCTCGGGCCGCCTGCGGCTCCGGTCCGGGGCGCGCGTGGCCGTGCTGGCCCACAACAGTTCCGATTACCTCGAGATGCTGTACGGCTGCGCCAAGGCCGCCATGGTCATGGTCTGCCTGAACTGGCGGCTGCCGGTTGCGGAACTGGTGCCGATCCTCGAGGACTGCACGCCGGACGTGCTGGTCGCCGGCGATGGCTTCCTGTGCGTGGCCGCCGAGCTCCAGGCCACCGTGCCGCTGAAGGCCGTGCTGCACCTGGCCGATGATGAGTCCGCCGACGTGCCGACCGGCTGGACCGAGTACGAGGCGGTGCTCGCCGCCTCCTCCGGCCGCGCGATGGAAATGCCGTGCCGCGACGAGCACGAGGTCTGGCACCTGCTGTACACGTCCGGCACCACGGGCCGGCCAAAGGGCGTGATCCAGACCTATGGCATGGTCTATTGCAACGCCGTCAACGCGATGCTGGCCAACCGCCTGAGCCGCGACGACGTCTTCCTGTCGGTACTGCCGTTCTTCCATACGGGCGGGCTGAACCTGTATGCCAACCCGGTGCTGCACGCGGGCGGCACGGTCCATATCCTGCACCAGTTCGACGCCGGCCAGACGCTGCGCCAGCTCGACAGCCGCGCGGCCCCGGAAGACCGCGTGACGATGTTCTTCGCGGTTCCGGCGATCTACCTGTTCCTGAGCCAGCATCCGGGCTTCGGCCAGACCGATTTCTCGGGCATCCGCAACATGGCGGCCGGCGGATCGCCGGTGCCGCGTCCGCTGCTGGAGATGTACCTGGCCAAGGGCGTGACCATCTGCTTCGGCTTCGGCATGACCGAGACCGGCCCCACCGTGTTCGTGACCGACGAGGCCACCGCGCGCCGCAAGATCGGCACCATCGGCAAGCCGGTCGGGTCGATGCTCACGCGCATCGTCGATCCGCTGGGGCGCGACGTGGGCCCCGGTGAACGCGGGGAGCTGCTGATCAAGGGCCCGGGCGTGACGCCGGGGTACTGGAACCTGCCCGAGGCCACCGCCGCGGCCATCCGCGATGGCTGGCTGTATTCGGGCGATATCGCGTACATGGACGAGGAGGGCGACTACTACATCGTCGACCGCGCCAAGGACATGTACATCTCCGGCGGCGAGAACGTCTATCCGGCCGAGGTGGAAAACGTGTTGTTCCAGCTGCCGGCGGTGTCGGAGGTTGCCGTGATCGGCATGGCGGACGTGCGCTGGGGCGAAGTGGGCATGGCGCTGGTGGTGGTCCGCCCCGGCATGACGCTGGATGCCGACGCCGTCATCGCGCATTGCCGCGCCCACCTGGCCGGCTACAAGGTGCCGCGCCACGTGCGGTTCCTGCCGGCGCTGCCCCGCACACCATCCGGCAAGGTCGAAAAGCACAAGCTGCGCGCGCAGGCCGGCACGCGGTAGCGCACTAAGCATCCCGATTTCCCTTCGGCAGTTCGCAGTTGCAGTTCGTTTGTCTCATCCCGTTATCAGCAATCCATGGTTGTTGCGGTACCCACAGGAGACATGTCATGCAACCCCGTCACACCCCGCAGGTTCCCAGGCGCCATCGGCGCCGCACCGTCATTGCCGCCGCGGCCGCGGCCCTGCTCGCCGCGGCTTGCGGCGGCAGCGACGACAACAACAGCAACAACGACAACGGCTCGAACCCGAACAAGAGCCCGGCATTCGTGGTCGGCACCGTCAAGATCCAGAACTACGACGGCACGTCTGACGACCTGCTGACCGCCGGTCTGGGCAAGGACGGCATCGGCAGCGCCACCGCGCCGGTGCCGGCCAATCCGGCCGCACCCACGGCGGCGGAGCTGCGCCGCTACGCGATCTACAACAACTACCGCGCGATCGTCGACACCAATCCGCTGGGCGGCTACGGCACGCTCTACGGCCCCAACGTGGACGCGCAGGGCAATGTGACAACCGGGCAGGGCAAGATCGCGGGCACGGAATACCTGGCGTTTGCCGACGATGGCTCCGGCCAGCAGAACGTCACGCTGATGGCGCAGATCCCGAATTCGTTCGATCCGGCCAATCCGTGCCTGATCTCGGCGACGTCGTCGGGATCCCGCGGCGTCTATGGCGGCATCGCCGTGGGCGAATGGGGGCTCAAGCACGGCTGCGCGGTGGCCTATACGGACAAGGGCACCGGGGCCGCGCCGCACGACCTCGATACCGATACCGTGCCGCTGATCGACGGCACGCGCCAGACGCGGAGCGCCGCCGGCAAGCTGGCGCAGTTCGCCGCGCAGCCGGGCACGATGTCGCTGGCGGATTTCACGACGGCCAATCCGCACCGGCTGGCGTTCAAGCACGCGCACTCGAAGCAAAACCCGGAGGCCAACTGGGGCCAGAACACCTTGCAGGCCATCGAGTTTGCGATCTTTGCGATCAATGACAAGTTCGGCGCGACCAGCATCAACGGCACCCGGCAGGCATCGCTCACCAAGGACAAGATCCTGGTGATTGCCTCGGCCGTCTCCAACGGCGGCGGCGCGGCCATCGCCGCCGCGGAGCAGGACACCACCGGCCTGATCGACGGCGTGGCCGTGGGCGAACCCAATGTGAACCTGCCGCCGACCGCCGGCATCACGGTCAAGCGCGGCGGCGTGCAGGTGGCCGCGTCGGGCAAGCATCTGTACGACTACACCACGACGGCCAACCTGCTGTCGCTGTGCGCGAGCCAGGTGACGCTACCGGTGCCGTTCGCGGCGGGGGTGGCGCCACAAGGCGGCAACCGTTGCGCCGCGCTGGCCTCGGCCGGCAAGGTGACGGGGGGAAACATCGCGGCGCAGTCCGCCGATGCGCTGGCGAAGCTGCATCTGGCCGGCTGGGAGCCGGAATCGGACGTGCTGCATGCCTCGCTGTCGTCGCTGGAAGTGGCCAGTGCGATCTCGGCGACCTACGCCAATGCGTACGCGCGCGCCAGCGTGACCGACAAGCTCTGCGGCTACAGCTATGCGGCAATCGGCGGGGGCATCGTGCCGCTGACGATTGCCCCGGCCACGCTGAACGTGATGTTCTCCACCGGCAATGGCGTGCCGCCGGGCGGCGGCGTGACGTTGATCAACGAGAGCGCCGTGGGCGGTCCGACGCGCGACTTTGTGTCGATCACGGCGGGCACCAACGTGCAGGAAGCCAACACGCCGGGCGCGTTGTGCCTGCGGGACCTGCTGACCGGCACCTCGGCCCAGGCACTGGCGCTGCAGACCGGCATCTCGCAGACGCTGCGCAACGGCAACCTGCGCGGCAAGCCCGCGATGATCGTGCATGGCCGCAGCGATGGCCTGCTGCCGGTCAACCACACCTCGCGTCCGTACCTGGGCTTCAACAAGGTGACGGAGGGCAGCGCCAGCAAGCTGTCGTATATCGAGGTGGAAAATGGCCAGCACTTTGACGCGTTCATCGACGTGCTGCCGGGCTATGCCAACAACTTCATTCCGCTGCACGTGTACGTGAACCGGGCGCTGGATGCGGTCTACGCCAACCTGCGCAACAACACGCCGCTGCCGCCGTCGCAGGTGGTGCGGACCGTCAAGCGGGGTGGCACGGCGTCGCCGGCGCCGCAGATCCTGCCGTCCAACGTGCCGGCCATCACCGCAACCCCGCTCGTGGGCGATATGATCCTGGTCAACGGCTCAACCGTGGAGGTGCCCAACTGATGAACGCTTCCCGCCCGCGCGTGCTGGTCCAGGCGGATTTCGACCGCTTTGCCGCACTCTCGCGCGACGACAACCCGATTCATTGCGATCCGGATTTCGCCCGCACCACGCACTTCGGCGCCACGGTCGCGCATGGCATGTTTCTCTACGCGCTGCTGTGCGCGCAGATGCAACGCAGCCATCCGCGCCCCGTGCTGCCCGTGGCGCAGACGCTGATGTTCCCGCGCCCGACCTATGTCGGTGACGGCGTGGCGGCGACGCTGGGCATGCTGGACGCACCGGGGCCGCACCAGATCGCGCTGGATGCGGCGATCCGGTGCGTGCAGCGCGGGCGGGAACGATTCACCGAGTCTTCCGAGTACGTCACGGCCCACGGCGAGGCCCGCCTGCTGGTGGATGCCGACGCCGGCATGCTGGCCGACCAGCCGCGTCCGGTGCCGGCCACGGCCGGGCACGGCGCCGATGGCGGGGAAATTTCCCTGTATCACCTGAGCCTTGGGCAGGAAGCGGCGGCCGCGCGGACTTTCGGCGCGGCCGATATCGACGATTACGTCTCACTGACCGATGACGAGAACGACTACTACACGGACCCGGTGTTCGCGCGCAACCGGGGCTTCGAGGGCGCCATCGTGCCCTTGCCGCTGCTCGCGGGCATGTTCTCGGACCTGCTCGGCACCCAGCTGCCGGGGCGCGGCACCGGCTGGATGAAACAGTCGCTGCGGCTGTGCTCGCCGGCCCGGCTGGGCGAGCCGCTGACGGCTGCCGTTCGCATCGTCCGGCTGCGGGCGGACAAGGACCTGGTCAACCTGGCCACCGTCGTCACCGGCGGCGACGGCCGCGTGGTGGTGCACGGCGAGGCGCTCGTGCTGGTACGCAACCTCGAAGACAAGGCTGTCGTCCGCGCCGCCTGAGGCGCCGGGCCGGCTTCCGGCCGACCATCCCGCCGGGTGCGGTTTCAGGCACGTTTCGTCCGGCGCGGCGATCTCCACCCGCCGGCTCACGCACCGCAACATTCGTGCCTTGAAATGGCAAGACAAAGCCCTATCTTTCGGGAGTAACGTGTCCGGCAGGGCATTTGCGCGCGGTCAGCCGACCTGACCGCCGCGCCCCGCAGCAGGACACACTTTCCGAGAGAGAGGGCTCCTAATGCGACTTGATAAATTCACCACCCGGTTCCAGGAAGCGCTGGCTGATGCGCAAAGCCTGGCGCTGGGCAACGACAACCAGTACATCGAATCCCAGCATCTGCTGCGCGCCTTGCTGGCCCAGGACGACGGCGCGGCCAGGACGCTGCTGTCGCGCGCCGGCGTCAACGTCAGCGGGCTGCAAACCGCGCTGGACGCCGCGATCAAGCGGCTGCCGCAGGTGCAAGGCACCAACGAGGTCCAGGTCGGCCGCGACCTGAACAACCTGCTGAACGCCACGGAGAAGGAAGCGATCAAGCGCGGCGACCAGTTCATCGCCAGCGAGCTGTTCCTGCTCGCCGTGGCCGACGACAAGGGCGAGGCGGGTCGTATCGCCCGCGAGAGCGGCCTGTCGCGCAAGTCGCTCGAGGCCGCCATCACCGCCGTACGCGGTGGCGACAACGTCAACAGCGCCGATGCCGAATCGCAGCGCGAGGCGCTCAAGAAGTACACCGTGGACCTGACCGAGCGCGCCCGCGCGGGCAAGCTCGACCCCGTGATCGGCCGTGACGACGAGATCCGTCGTGCGATCCAGATCCTGCAGCGCCGCACCAAGAACAACCCGGTCCTGATCGGCGAACCCGGCGTGGGCAAGACCGCCATCGTCGAGGGCCTGGCGCAGCGCATCGTCAACGGCGAAGTGCCGGAGAGCCTGAAGAACAAGCGCGTGCTGGTGCTGGACATGGCCGGCCTGCTGGCGGGCGCCAAGTATCGCGGCGAATTCGAGGAACGCCTGAAGGCCGTGCTGAATGACGTGGCGAAGGACGAGGGCCAGACCATCGTCTTCATCGACGAAATCCACACAATGGTGGGCGCGGGCAAGGCCGAGGGCGCGATCGACGCCGGCAACATGCTCAAGCCGGCGCTGGCGCGCGGCGAGCTGCACTGCATCGGCGCGACGACGCTCAACGAATATCGCAAGTACATCGAGAAGGATGCCGCGCTGGAACGCCGCTTCCAGAAGGTGCTGGTGGACGAGCCGACCGTGGAGGCCACCATCGCCATCCTGCGCGGCCTGCAGGAAAAGTACGAACTGCACCACGGCGTGGAGATCACCGACCCGGCCATCGTCGCGGCGGCGGAACTGTCGCACCGGTACATCACGGATCGATTCCTGCCGGACAAGGCCATCGACCTGATCGACGAAGCCGCGGCGCGCATCAAGATGGAAATCGACTCCAAGCCGGAGGCGATGGACAAGCTCGAGCGCCGCACGATCCAGCTCAAGATCGAGCGGGAGGCCGTGAAGAAGGAAAGCGACGAGGCGTCGCGCAAGCGGCTGGAGCTGATCGAGCAGGAAATCGTCCGACTGGAGAAGGAGTATGCGGACCTCGACGAGATCTGGCGCGCGGAGAAGGGCGCCGCCCAGGGCGCGGCGGCGCTGAAGGAAGAGATCGAGAAGATCAAGGTCGAGATCACGCGCCTGCAGCGCGAGGGCAAGCTCGACAAGGTGGCGGAGCTCCAGTACGGCAAGCTGCCGGAGCTGGAAGGCAAGATGCAGGCTGCCACCAAGGCGGAGTCCAGCGAGCAGAAGCAGCCCAACAGGCTGCTGCGCACGCAGGTGGGCGCCGAGGAAATTGCCGAGGTGGTAAGCCGTGCCACGGGTATCCCCGTCGCCAAGATGATGCAGGGCGAGCGCGAGAAGCTGCTGAAGATGGAAGACCGCCTGCATGCACGCGTGGTGGGCCAGGACGAGGCCGTGCGGCTGGTGTCCGACGCCATCCGCCGCTCGCGTGCCGGCCTGTCGGACGAGAACCGGCCGTACGGATCGTTCCTGTTCCTGGGGCCGACCGGCGTCGGCAAGACCGAGCTGACCAAGGCCCTGGCCGAGTTCCTGTTCGATTCGGCGGACCATCTGATCCGGATCGACATGAGCGAGTTCATGGAGAAGCACAGCGTCAGCCGGCTGATCGGCGCGCCCCCGGGCTACGTGGGCTATGAGGAAGGCGGCTACCTGACCGAGGCGGTGCGTCGCAAGCCGTATTCCGTGATCCTGCTGGATGAAGTCGAGAAGGCGCACCCGGATGTCTTCAACGTGCTGCTGCAGGTGCTGGACGATGGCCGCCTGACGGACGGGCAGGGCCGCACGGTGGACTTCAAGAACACGGTGATCGTGATGACGTCCAACCTGGGCTCGCACCTGATCCAGTCGATGGCCGGCGAACCGCAGGACGTGGTGAAGGGTGCGGTCTGGCAGGAAGTGCGCACGCATTTCCGGCCGGAGTTCCTGAACCGGATCGACGAGGTGGTGGTGTTCCACGCGCTGGACCAGAAGCATATCGAGTCCATCGCGCGCATCCAGCTGCAACGTCTGCAGTCGCGCCTGGCGCGCATGGACATGACGCTGGAAGTTACGGATCGCGCGCTGGAGAAGATCGCCAGCGCGGGCTACGACCCGGTGTTCGGCGCACGGCCGCTGAAGCGCGCGATCCAGCAGCAGATCGAGAATCCGGTGGCCAAGGCCATCCTGGAGGGCAGGTTTGCGGCGAAGGACGTGGTGCCGGTGGACTACGTGGACGGCGAGTTCACATTTGGCGGCGCGACGCACTGAAGTCCAGAAACCGGTACCGGCCGTTTGAAACACCCCCGCAGGGCGGATGCCCTCCGGGGTTTTTTTGCGGGGTTCCGCGCCATCAAAGCCACGCCTGATACGCTTGGGCGCAGCCCCAAGCCCGGGGTTATCGCCCGACTTTGTACCGAAGTGTCACCCGTTCTGCGCCGGTTGATATGGGTCAATCCGGAGGCGGGGGTCACTGGCTAATATCCAAAACGTCATGGAGATGCGGGGGCGCTCTTCATGACTTGTCTACCCGTTTCCGGATGGAAACTTGACCCGCGACACTTCTCCAGTGCCGCGGGTTTTTTCTTTTGGGCTCGGCGTTATGGGCCCCCGTTATGGGCCCCGACTCTTCGGCCCCTTGGCGCCAGTCGGACCCTCGGCCCGCGCCATATTTCCCCGCCCCGTCCCCAAAATGCACGTCTGCCAGCCTGCCGATATGACCCGGCCAGCGGGAATGTGCATATTCCCGTCCGATCTTATGCAAATTTCGTGCTTGGATCGGCGAAACCATTCGTTCCGTTCAGATACCCCCGTCGGTAGTCTCTAAGCCTGACAGAAGCCCTGCCTCTGCGCGGGGCCGGCCAACACCGCGGCCCGCCACAGAAAGCCGCGCACATTTCACGACACCTGACGGGAGCAAGACAAGATGATTCGCAAGCTGGCCATCGGCCTCGCCGTACTTGCCGCACTCGGCGCCGCCCAGACCGCCTCGGCCAATACCAACCTGCTGAACGTGTCCTACGATCCGACGCGTGAACTGTACGTCGACGTGAACGCCGCCTTTGCCAAGGCCTGGAAGGCCCAGGGCGGCGACGCCGTGACGATCCGCCAGTCCCATGGCGGCTCCGGCAAGCAGGCCCGTTCGGTGATCGACGGACTGGACGCCGACGTGGTCACGCTGGCGCTCGGCTACGACATCGATGCCATCGCGGAGAAAGGCCTGCTCAAGCCCGACTGGCAGAAGCGCCTGCCGCACAACGCCTCGCCGTACACCTCGACCATCGTGTTCCTGGTGCGCAAGGGCAACCCCAAACACATCAAGGATTGGAACGACCTGGTCAAGCCGGGCGTGCAGGTCATCACCCCGAACCCCAAGACCTCGGGCGGCGCGCGCTGGAACTACCTGGCCGCGTGGGGCTACGCGCTGCGCCAGCCGGGCGGCAACGAGGCCCGCGCCAAGGAATTCGTCGGCGCGCTGCTCAAGAACGTGCCTGTGCTGGATTCCGGCGCGCGCGGCGCCACCACCACATTCGTTGAGCGCGGTCTTGGCGACGTGCTGATCGCCTGGGAAAACGAGGCCATCCTGGCCGTCAAGGAACTGGGTCCGGACAAGTTCGACATCGTCGCGCCGTCGATCTCGATCCTGGCCGAGCCGCCCGTGGCCGTGGTCGACAAGGTCGTGGACAAGAAGGGCACCCGCAAGGCGGCCGAAGCCTACCTGCAGTTCCTGTACACCGATGAAGGCCAGGAAATCGCGGCCAAGAACTACTACCGTCCGATTTCCGAGAAGATTGCCGCCAAGTACGCGGCCAGCTTCCCGAAGGTGAAGCTGTTCACGATCGATGAAGCATTCGGCGGCTGGCAGAAAGCCCAGAAGACCCACTTTGCCGATGGCGGATCGTTCGACCAGGTCTACCAGCCGGGCAAGAAGTAAATCCGGCGCGGGGGTGTTGCCACGCGCGGCGCCCCCGCCCACCTGATGAAGGGAGCCCTCGATGTCCGCCATCCTGTTTCGCATTGCCTGCCGGCGATGTCCCGCCTGACCTGAATCCCTTGCGCCGCCGCGCCTGACCGCGACGCGCTCCCCGGTAACCCGCTGACGCTTCTTGCCGCGCCACGATGCACTGACATGCACCGCGCCGCCGGCAGGGCCCCGTGTTGCCCGCCGAACCCGATTCTTCTCCCGGACCGCATTCAAGGAATCTCGCATGACATCGCCCACGCTGACCCCGTCCGCACTGACCCCACCCGATACCGGCCACCGTGCCGACAAGCTGCCTGCCACGACATCGCTGCGCCGCCGCCTGCTGCTCGGCGCACTGGTGATCGCCACCGGACTGGCCTATGGCCTGCTGGCCACGCCAGTGCAGGCGCAATCGCAGACCGTCCATCCCAAGCTGCTGCGCATCGGCTACCAGAAGTACGGCACGCTGACGCTGCTCAAGGCGCGTGGCACGCTGGAAAAGCGCCTGGCGTCGCAGGGCATCACCGTCAAATGGACCGAATTCCCGGCGGGCCCGCAATTGCTGGAAGGGCTGAACGTGGGCGCGATCGATTTCGGCACCGTGGGCGAGGCCCCGCCGATCTTTGCGCAGGCTGCCGGCGCGCAACTGGCCTACATCGGCAATGAACCGCCCGCGCCGACCGCCGAGGCGATCGTCGTGCCGAAGGGCTCCGGCCTGAAAACCGTCGCGGACCTGCGCGGCAAGCGCGTGGCGCTGAACAAGGGTTCCAACGTGCACTACCTGCTGGTGCGCCAGCTCGAGCGCGTCGGCGTGGCCTATAGCGAGATTCAACCCGTGTATCTGCCGCCCGCCGATGCGCGTGCCGCCTTCGAGCGCGGCGCCGTGGACGCGTGGGTGATCTGGGACCCGTTCCTGGCGGCCGCCGAAAAGCAACTGGGCGCGCGCGTGCTGGCCGATGGCCGCACCACCGACGGCAAGAACGTGGTCAGCAACCATCAGTTCTATCTGGCCTCGCGCCCCTACGCGCAGGCCCGGCCAGACATCGTGACGACGATCCTCGACGAACTCGCGCTACTGGGCGCGTGGGCGGAGAAGAATCCGAAGGAGACCACCGCGGTGCTGACGCGCGAAACCGGCCTCGATGCGGCCGTGCTGGAACTGGCCGTGTCGCGCTTCTCCTACGGCGCGAAGCCCGTGACGGCTGACGTGCTGGCCGAACAGCAGCGTATCGCCGACGCCTTCCAGACGCTCCGCCTGATTCCCAAGCCGATCCGGGTGGCCGATGCCGCGTGGGTGCCGCCCGCGTCGCCCACGTCGCCCGCGTCAATCTCGTCGACGGGATCGCCCGCAGCGTCAGAGCAGGCCCGGCGCTGACCCCCAACACCTCCGGCAACAAGGCACACGACATGCAAGTCTTCTGGTTCATTCCCACCCACGGCGACAGCCGCTACCTTGGCACATCCGAGGGCGCGCGCGAGGTCAGCTTCGACTATCTCAGGCAGGTGGCCGTCGCCGCCGACACGCTCGGCTATGAGGGCGTGCTGATTCCCACCGGCCGCTCGTGCGAAGACCCGTGGGTCGCCGCATCGGCGCTGGCGGCGGTCACGCGCAATCTCAAGTTCCTCGTGGCCGTGCGTCCGGGACTGATGACGCCGACGCTCGCCGCGCGCATGGCGGCCACGTTCGACCGCGTGTCCGGTGGCCGGCTGCTGGTCAACCTCGTCACCGGCGGCGATGTGGCCGAGCTGGAGGGCGACGGGCTGTTCCTCGATCACGCCGCGCGCTACGAGGCGTCGGCGGAGTTCATCCGCATCTGGCGCGACGTGCTGGCGGCCAGCCACGACAGCGGCGAGATCAATTTCAGCGGCAAGCATCTGACCGTGAAGGGCGCCCGCGTGCTGTACCCGCCCGTGCAGCGACCGCACCCGCCGGTGTATTTCGGCGGATCGTCGGAAGCCGCGCACGACCTGGCCGGCGAACAGGTCGATACCTATCTGACATGGGGTGAGCCGCCTGCCGACGTCGCCAAGAAGCTGGCCGACGTGCGTGCCCGGGCCGCGAAGCATGGGCGCACGGTGAAGTTCGGCATCCGCCTGCATGTGATCGTGCGCGAAACCGATACGGCAGCCTGGGCTGCGGCGGAAGACCTGATCAGCCGCCTGGACGACGAGACCGTGGCGCGTGCGCAGGCCGTCTTCGCCAAGATGGACTCGGAAGGGCAACGCCGCATGGCGGCACTGCATGCCGGCGGCGCAAGGCGAACGCGCGAGGCGCTGGAAATTAGCCCGAACCTGTGGGCTGGCGTGGGCCTGGTGCGCGGCGGCGCGGGCACGGCGCTGGTCGGCGACCCGAAGACCGTGGCCGCACGCATCGAGGAATACGCGGCGCTGGGCATCGACACCTTCGTGCTGTCCGGCTACCCGCACCTGGAGGAGGCCTATCGATTTGCCGAACTGGTCTTCCCGCTGCTGCCGCGCGCCGTGCGAGACAAGCTGCCGGGGCAGGTGCTGTCCGGCCCGTTTGGCGAAGTCATGGCGACCGGCATCGTGCCGCGCGCGTCGCAGAGCTAAGGGGAGGGCCGCAGCATGTCCGCTCCCATTCACCACGCCAGCCCGCCCGTTGCCGCCGCGCCGCGCCGGATCGACTGGCGACGCATCGCCAGCGTGGTATCGCCGTGGATCGTGCCGGTGCTGCTGATCGTGGTCTGGCAGGCTGCCTCGCAACTGGGCTGGCTGTCGAACCGCGTCCTGCCGGCGCCGCTGGCCGTCGTGGAGGCCGCGTGGACGCTGGCTGCCTCCGGCGAGCTGTGGCGGCACGTCTGGGTCAGCACATGGCGCGCCGTGGTCGGGCTGGCCGTGGGCGGCGGGCTCGGCCTCGTGCTGGGCCTGTTGACCGGCACGTTCCGCACCGCCGCCACGCTGCTAGACAGCACGCTGCAGATGGTCCGCAACATCCCCACGCTGGCCTTGATTCCGCTGGTGATCCTGTGGTTCGGCATCGACGAGACCGCCAAGTTGTTCCTCGTGGCGCTGGGCGTGTTCTTCCCGGTCTACCTGAATACCTATCACGGCATCCGTGCCGTGGACCCGGGCCTCGTGGAGATGGCGCGCAGCTATGGCCTGTCCGGCTGGCGCCTGTATCGCGAGGTCATCCTGCCCGGTGCGCTGCCCAATATCCTGGTGGGCGTGCGGTTTTCGCTGGGGCTAATGTGGGTGATCCTTATCGTGGCCGAGACCATCTCGGCGCAGTCCGGCATCGGCTACATGACGATGAACGCGCGCGAGTTCCTGCAAACCGACGTGGTGCTCGTGGGCATCCTGCTCTATGCGCTGCTGGGCAAGCTGGCCGATGTGCTGTCGCGCGCGCTGGAGCGGTTCTGGCTGCGCTGGCACCCGGGCTACCAGGCCTCATGATGAACACGGAGAACACCATGCACACCCATCCGGTGGAACAGGCCGCGCTGGCCTACCTCGAAGCCGGCCTCGCCGCGCGCGCACCATCGCGCCCCGCCGCACGGCCGACGCACCCCACGGGCGGGCTGGCGCTGCGCGTGGAGCAGGTGGTCAAGCGCTACAACGGCCGCGAGGTCCTGCACGGCATCGAGCTTGCCGCCGCGCCGGGCGAGTTCGTGGCGATCGTGGGCCGTAGCGGCTGCGGCAAGAGCACGCTGCTGCGACTGGTCGCGGGGCTCGAAGACACCGACGGCGGCGCCGTCACGCTCGACAGCCAGCCCGGCCGCACCTTGCAGGAAGACATCCGCGTGATGTTCCAGGACTCGCGCCTGCTGCCGTGGAAGCGCGTGCTGGACAACGTGGCGTTGGGGCTGCCGCGTGCGCGACGCGACGATGCGGCGGCGGTGCTGGCGCAGGTCGGCCTGGCCGAACGTGCGGGCGAATGGCCGGCGCGGCTTTCCGGCGGCCAGCGGCAACGCGTGGCCCTGGCCCGCGCGCTGGTGCATCACCCGCGTCTGTTGCTGCTCGACGAACCGCTCGGCGCACTGGACGCACTGACGCGCATCGAGATGCAAGGGCTGATCGAATCGCTGTGGCGGCGGCTCGGATTCACCGCGCTGCTGGTGACGCATGACGTGTCGGAGGCGATTGCACTGGCCGACCGCGTGGTGTTGATCGAGGACGGCCGCATCACGCTCGACCAGCCCGTGGCACTGGCGCGGCCGCGTCAGCGTGGCGACGCGGCGTTCGCGCAGCTGGAGGAAGCGGTGCTGCGGCGAGTGATGCGACACGCGTCCGCGCCGGACAGGGCCGATGCCATCGACGCCGCCAATGAGGCCGGTCTATCGGACCTGTCTGATGTGCGCGATGTGCCCGAAGCGTGGCGAGAGACCACCACCACCGCGGACTGGTCGCGCGGGCGCACGGTCGAGCAGGTGGCCTGGGCAGTCTGAAACGCGTTTCACCCCGATGACGCGATGCTTACACCACCGCACATCGACATTACGGAATCTTCATTCACCCTCTGCAAAGGAGCTTCTATCATGAGCATTCAGGCGATCAACGTTCGTAACCAGTTTCGCGGCAAGGTTGCCGCAATCATCGAAGGCCCGGTGGTTTCCGAAGTGGATGTGGAGACGCCGGCCGGCATCGTCACCTCGGTCATTACCACACGCTCCATCAAGGACCTCGGACTCAAGCCCGGCAGCGAGGTCGTGGCGCTGGTGAAGGCGACGGAAGTGTCGCTCGCCAAGCTTTGAATCTCGCCCGGCCCGCCTCGGCGGGCCTGACGACCCTGATACGCACGCACCCATGACCACCTCGACGTCCCACCATGCACCGGCCCGGACGGCCACCAGCCTGGCCACTTCGGCAGCGCTGGAACATTACCTGGAATCCCTGCCCCGTGAACCTGTGCCCGGCCGCGAGCTGTGGCGCGATGCGCATGGGCAGGTGCAGGGGCAGTACTTCAACTGTTCGCTGACCAGTGCGTTCGAGCCACTCGTGACCCTGGCGGAGCGCGAAGTGGTGGCCTATGAAGGAACCATCCGCACCTATGCCGAGGACGGCATGGGGCTGGCGGCGTGGAAGCTATTTGCGATGGCTGCCGACGACGCGGCACTGGTGTCGCTGGACCGCCTGTCGCGCCTGGTGCACGCCATCAATTACTTCTCGGCGGCGGGCACGCACAAGCTGGTGCTTAACGTGCACAACCGGCTGCTGGCCGCCGTGGCCGATGATCACGGCGCCGCGTTCCGGCGCGCGCTGGAATCGCTCGGGCTGCCGATCGATCGTTTCGTGATCCAGGTGCCGGCCAGTGCCAATGACGACCTGCCGCTGTTGCTGCATGTGGTGGGCAACTACCGGCGCAACGGGTTTGCCGTGAGCCTGCAGGCCTCCGATCCGGCCGAAGCCGGTGCGTTGATGGCGCACGCACTGCCGGACTGGCTCAAGCTGGATATGCGCCGCACCTGGACCGACCGCCAGCTGGCCGGCCTGCGCGCCAGTGCGGAAGGCGCCGGCGTGACGCTGATTGGCCGCAGGCTACAGGACGACGTGGCCGTCGAGCGCTTGCAGAACGCGGGGATTGTGCTGGGGCAGGGCGTCGGCGTGGCCGGCGGTCCGGTGCCGGCGCGCCACCTGCACGCGTACGCACCGGCGACGACGCCCAGGGAGCCCGCATGACCGCGACCATTCTGTCTTTTTCGACCGAGACCCACGCCGCGCCACGGCTGTCCGTGCCGCGTGGGTTGCAGATCCTGACCGCGCCAGGCCTGCACGGCAGCGGCCCGGCGCACTGGCAGAGCCGCTGGGAGGCGCGGCATCCGGACTGGCAGCGCATCGAACAGCATGACTGGGGACGCCCAAGCCTGCATCTGTGGGCGGAGCGCATCTCGGAAGGCGTCTCGCGCGCGCAGCGCGTGGCATCGCGCGGCGCGGTGTTGGTTGCCCACAGCTTTGGCTGCTTGGCCACGCTCCGGCAGGCCTCGCTGGATCCGGTCGGCATCGCGGGAGCGCTGCTGGTGGCTCCCGCCGATCCGGACAAATTTGGCGTGGGGGCGCTGCTGCCTACCTGGCGGCTGCCGTTTCCGACGATTCTCGTCTCCAGTCAGGACGATCCGTGGATGCATCAGCGCACGGCGTTCAGCTGGGGCACGCTATGGGGCAGCGAACTGGTCGATGCGGGCACGCTAGGTCATATCAATGCCGATTCCGGTCTCGGCGAGTGGCCTGAAGGTCTCGCCTTGCTCGACACATTGCTGCAGCGGATCGATTCCGCAGGCCAGGTGTCGGCCTCAGGTGATGGATCTGACACCTGGGAAGCCTCTGCCGTGGTCACCTCGGCCGTTCCTTATATCTAAACCGTCTAAAGACATACGGAAAGATTCGTTCTGTTTATAAGGGCGCATCTGCAAAATTTGTCTCGTAGGCCGGTGCCTTATGCGCCGGCTTCATAAGAACGCCCCCGGGCACGGCGAGCCAGCCGGCCCCGGCCCTTATCAGACGAGACGACATGCCTCCCTCCCTTTCCCTGGCGGATGCGCCGCCGCCCTCGGCGCCGCGCGCGCCAGACACGGTGCGCCGACCCAACGGCACCGCCAGTCAGCGATTCACCGTGCTGCCGGGCTTTGGCCTGTCGCTCGGCTTCACGATCTTCTACCTGACGCTGATCGTACTGATTCCGCTGTCGGCCACGTTTCTGAAGACGTTCACGATGACGTGGGCGGCGTTCTGGAGCACCGTCACGAACCCGCGCGTGGTGGCGTCGCTCGAGCTGAGTTTCGGCGCGTCGCTGGTGGCGGCCATCATCAATACCGTATTTGGCCTGGTCGTCGCCTGGGTGCTCGTGCGCTACCGCTTTCCGGGCAAGCGCCTGATCGATGCGCTGGTCGACCTGCCGTTTGCGCTACCGACGGCGGTGGCCGGCATCGCGCTGACGGCGCTGTACGCGGGCAACGGCTGGATCGGCAAATACCTGGAGCCACACGGCATCAAGGTGGCCTTCACCCCGCTGGGCATCGTGGTGGCATTGACCTTTATCGGCTTGCCGTTCGTCGTGCGCACGGTGCAGCCGGTGCTGGAAGACGTGGAGCGCGAACTGGAGGAAGCGGCCGCCAGCCTGGGCGCGAGCCGCCTGCAAACGTTCTGGCGCGTGATCCTGCCGGCCATCCTGCCGGCGCTGCTGACGGGCTTTGCCTTGTCGTTCGCACGGGGCACGGGCGAGTACGGGTCGGTGGTCTTCATCTCCGGCAACATGCCGATGGTCTCCGAGATCGCCCCGCTGATGATCTATTCGAAGCTGGAGCAGTATGACTACGCCGGCGCCACCGCCGTGGCCGTGGTGATGCTGGTGATCTCGTTCGCACTGCTGCTGCTGATCAACCTGCTGCAGGCCTGGACGCGCCGCCACCAGACTGGTGTCCGCGCGGCGGCGCTGCCCGACGGCAACGCGGAGGTGAACTGACATGGCCGGTGCAGTATCCAGACTGGGCGCCCGCCAGGCGTCCCCCTCTCCGTACGACGCCACCGGCGAATCGCCGTGGGTCCGCTATACGCTGATTGCCATCGCGGTGGTGTTCCTGGGGTTGTTCTTGTTCATCCCGCTGGCCTCGGTCTTTTATGAGGCGCTGAGGAAGGGCGTCGACACCTACCTGGCCGCACTGACGGAGCCGGACGCCGTGTCGGCGATCCAGCTGACGCTGACCGTGGCGGCGATTTCCGTGCCGCTGAACGTGGTGTTCGGCGTGGCGGCCGCCTGGGCGATCGCCAAATTCGACTTCCGCGGCAAGAACCTGCTGATTACGCTGATCGACCTGCCGTTCTCCGTTTCACCGGTGATCTCGGGGCTGATCTATGTGCTGATGTTCGGTGCGCAGGGCTGGTTCGGCCCGTGGCTGGAAGCGCACGACATCAAGATCATGTTCGCGGTGCCCGGCATCGTGCTGGCCACCATTTTCGTGACGTTTCCCTTCGTGGCGCGCGAGCTGATCCCGCTGATGCAGGCGCAGGGCAGCGAGGAGGAAGAGGCCGCCATCGTGCTGGGCGCCTCGGGGTGGCAGACGTTCCGTCACATCACGCTGCCAAACATCCGCTGGGGCCTGTTGTACGGGGTGATCCTGTGCAACGCGCGGGCGATGGGCGAGTTCGGCGCGGTGTCGGTGGTCTCGGGCCACATCCGTGGCCTGACCAACACGATGCCGCTGCACGTCGAGATTCTCTACAACGAGTACAACTTCGCGGCCGCGTTCGCGGTGGCGTCCCTGCTGACGCTGCTGGCACTGGTCACGCTGGGCATCAAGACGCTGGTGGAGATTCGCGCCGGCAAGGAACACGACGAGGGCGCCATCGAGCGGCCCACGGCAACACTGCAAGGGCAGCCATCATGAGCATTCAGGTCAGGAACGTAGAGAAGCGCTTTGGCGACTTCGTGGCGCTGGACAACGTCTCGCTGGATTTCGACGAAGGCGAGCTCACCGCGCTGCTGGGGCCCTCGGGCTGCGGCAAGACCACGCTGCTGCGCATCATCGCCGGACTGGAGCGCGCCGATGCGGGCCAGGTAGTGCTGGGCGGGCAGGATGCGTCGGCGCAGCACGTGCGCCAGCGCAACGTGGGCTTCGTGTTCCAGCACTACGCGCTGTTCAAGCACATGAGCGTGTTCGAGAACGTAGCCTTCGGCCTGCGGGTGAAGCCGCGCGCCGAGCGTCCCTCCGAGGCGAAGATTCGCGAGAAGGTGAAGTCGCTGCTGGAGCTGGTGCAGCTGGACTGGCTGGCCGACCGCTATCCGACGCAGCTCTCGGGCGGCCAGCGGCAGCGGATCGCGCTGGCCCGTGCGCTGGCCGTCGAGCCGCGTGTGCTGCTGCTCGACGAGCCGTTCGGCGCGCTGGACGCCAAGGTCCGCAAGGAACTGCGGCGCTGGCTGCGCCGTCTGCACGATGAGCTGCACGTGACCAGCGTCTTCGTGACGCACGACCAGGAAGAAGCGCTGGAAGTGGCCGATCAGGTCGTGCTGATGAACCACGGCACCGTGGAGCAGTTCGGCACGCCGGAGGCGGTTTACAACCATCCGGCCACACCGTTCGTGTTCGGCTTCCTCGGCAACGTCAACCTATTCCACGGCAGGCTGGAGGTGGGTGACAGCGGCGGCCTGCTGCACACGGGCGAGGCGGTGCTGCCCGTGGTGGGCAGCGGCCACGAGACCGCCGGCGACGCGGTGGCCTACGTCCGCCCGCACGACCTGGACCTGGAGCGCTACGCCCCGGGCACCGACGGCATCGCCGTGACGCTGCGCCGCGCGCTGACGCTGGGCCCCGTCGCCCAGCTGGAACTGGAACGCGAGGACAACCAGGACGTGATCGAGGTGGCGTTGCCGCTCGAGCGCTTCCGCCATGCGGGTTTCCGCGAGGGCGAACTGCTGGCGGTGCGCCCGCGGCAGCTGCGCGTCTTCACCCCCGGACGTACAAACGGCGCGCCCGCCGCAAAATCACAAGGACCGGCACGATGAACTTCCAGCAACTGAGATCCATTCGCGAGGCGGTGCGCCGCCAGTTCAACCTGACGGAAGTCGCCAACGCCCTCTATACGTCGCAGCCGGGTGTCTCGCGCCAGATCCGCGAACTGGAAGAGGAACTCGGCGTCGAGATCTTCGAGCGCTATGGCAAGCGCCTGACTGGCCTGACGGAGCCCGGCCGCGAGATCGTGCGCATCGTCGAACGCCTGCTGCTGGAGGCCGAGAACCTGCGCCAGGCGGGAGACGAGTTCGCGGGCCGCCACACCGGCCGGCTGACCGTGGCCACCACCCACACCCAGGCGCGCTACGCCTTGCCGAAGGTGGTGCAGAGCTTCCGCCGCGAATATCCGCATGTGACGCTTGCGCTGCAAGAGGCGTCGCCGGCTCATATCGTGGAGTTGCTGCTGACCGGGCAGGCCGACATCGGCATCGCGACCGAGGCCGTGGCCAGCGAGGCTGGGCTGACCTCGTTCGAGGCCTATAGCTGGCAGCATGTGCTGGTGGTCTCGCCCGATCATCCGCTGACGCGGCTGCCCGAGCCGACGCTGGAAGACCTGGCCAACTTCCCGATCATTACCTACGACGCCGGCTTCACCGGCCGCCGCAAGATCGATGGTGCGTTTGCCGAAGCAGGGCTCCAGCCCGAGATCGTGCTGACGGCCATGGACGCCGACGTGATCAAGACCTATGCCGAGCTGGAGCTGGGCGTGGGGATCATCGCCTCGATGGCCTATGATGCGCGCAAGGACGCGGGGCTGGTGCGGATCTCCGCCGACCACCTGTTCGAGCCCAACACGACCAGCGTGGCGGTGCGTCGCGGGGCCTACCTGCGCGGCTATGCCCACGCGTTCATCAATATGTTCGCGCCGCATCTGTCGCGCGACACGGTGTCGTCGGCGCTGGTCGACGCCGCCAGCCGGCAGGCGCTGGCCGCCTGACCGGCGCCACGCGGGCGGCCGCCCGGGTTTTGGCTCGGGCGGTGGCTAAAGCGGCGGCTCGGGCCGTGCCTCAAACGACCGTTCGGTCCGGGCGCGGGTCGATGTGGACAGTCCGCGCTCCGGTCCGCCTGCCGCACCTCTCGCGCCGTGTGCCGTCATTTCGTCGCACAGCGCTTCCTTCCTCCGCGCGTCCGGCGTAAAGTCCCCTTCACGCAGTCGGCGAGTGCGTTCGAGCGTTCCGGCGACGCGTATGCTGCAGTGCATCACAGATGTGCACGCGGACGAAGGCAAGACCACGAGGAGGGAGAAACCATGCGGCTACACCGTATTGGAAGGGGTTGGATTGTCCCCGCATTGCTGATCCAGCCGGCGCGCGCCCGTGCCGTGCAGACGCAACCGGTCCGCCCATGAAGCGCTGCCTCTCTACCGCGATCCCGTCGCGGATCAATATTCTTGGCCGTGACCTTCTGTTCGTGCTCTGCATGAACACGGTCATCGCGGTCAGTCTCAACTACGGATTCCAGACCGGCGGATCGCTGGGCCAGAACTTCCTCTACAGCCAGCTCATCGGCCTCTCCATCTGGTTCCTGATCGATGTGCCGCGCGTGCTGATCTGGTGGAACGATCGCCCGCGCCGCTGGCCATTCATGTGCCTGGCCGTGGTGGCCGTACCGCTGGGCGTGGTAGTGGGCAGCTGGTGCACCCGGGAACTGTTGAACTTGCCGGTGAAGTCGCAGGCCGAGACCGGCGACATGCTGCGCATGTGCCTGATCGTCGGCATGCTCGCGTCGGCCAGCATGATCTACTTCTACTGGTCGCGGGAAAAGCTGGCCTACCTCGAGCGCCAGGCCGCGCTGGATGCGCTGCAGCGGGAAGAAGCCGAGAAGCAACTGGTCCGCGCCCAGTTGATGGCCTTGCAGGCCCAGATCGAGCCGCACTTCCTGTTCAACTCGCTGGCCAACCTCGATGGCCTGATCGCCACCGACCCGCGTGCCGCCCGGAAACTGCTGCAACGGCTGATCGGCTTCCTGCGCATGTCGCTGTCCCACACCCGTGCGGAGCACTGCACGCTGAAGCAGGAGTTCGAGTTGCTGCGCAGCTACCTGGAAATCCAGGGCATGCGGTTTGGCGCGCGGCTTGAATACGAAATCGACCTGCCGCCCGCGCTGGCGGAGGCCGAGATTCCGCCGATGCTGATCCAGCCGCTGGTGGAAAACGCGGTGACGCATGGCATCGAGCCGTGCATGCGCGGCGGCAAGATCATCCTGTCCGCGCGCGAGCTCGGCGAGAACACGCTGCAGGTCAGCATCACCGATTCCGGCGTGGGCTTCTGCCAGGGCAACAGCAAGGGCTCGGGCCTGGGCCTGACCCACGTGCGCGAGCGGCTGGCGCGGATCTTTGGCGCGGCGGCGACGATGCAGATGGAAGAGAACACGCCGCGCGGCGTGGTGGTCCGGCTGACGCTGCCGCTGGTGCGCCCGAACGATCCGACCATCGCGCCGGCGCGGCCGGTGCCCGAAGTGTCGCGGCAGACGCCTGCCGCGGTCACGCCGGCGATTTCACGCGGCTGATGGCCACTGGATCGTGTGGCCGGATCGAGTGCCTGAATCGAGTGCCTGAAATGTAGGCCCCGTGCATCGCTCGTCTGACCGCCTGACCCGAAGCGCGCACCTGAGGTCCGCAGCGAGGCCCGCGGATAAGGCCCGCAACCTGAATCCGATAACCTTCCGACCGACGCCCCTGATAGTCGCCCCCATGTCTCCGACCCTCTTGATCGCTGACGACGAGCTCCTGCTTGCCCGCGTGCTGGAATCCGAACTGACCAGTCTCTGGCCGGAGGCCGAGATCGTGGCCGTGGTGCACGACGGCGTGGCCGCGCTGGAGGCGGCACGCACGCACCAGCCCGATGTGGCCTTCCTCGACATCCGCATGCCGGGCATGAGCGGCATGGATGTGGCCCGCGAACTCATCGAGCTCGACAACCCGCCGCTGGTGGTCTTTGTCACGGCGTATGACCAGTTCGCGCTGGAGGCCTTCGAGCGGGCGGCGGTCGACTACGTGCTCAAGCCCGTGCAGCACGAACGTCTGGAAGCGACCGTCGGCCGGCTCAAGGCACGCATGGAAGCAAAGGCGGCCACGACGGAGGAGGGTGCCGAGCCGGGCATCGGCTCGATGCTCGACACCGACCGCCTCGCCCAGTTGCTGAACCGTCTGGAGGCACTGGAGCATCAGCAGCCTGCCCGTGCTGCCGGGCAGTACCTGCGCTTCATCAAGGCGCTGGTGGGCCAGGAAGTGCGGATCATCCCGGTGGACGAGGTGGTCTATCTGGAGGCCACGGACAAGTACGTCAACGTGGTGTCCACCAGCGGCGAAGCGCTGATCCGCACCAGTCTGCGCGAACTGACGCAGCAACTGGACCCCGATCGTTTCTGGCAGATCCACCGTGGCACGGTGGTCAACATCGACTGCGTGGCCAGCGCGGTCAATCAGTCGCTGGGAAGGCTGTCCCTGCGGCTGCGCAACCGGCCGGAATCGCTGCCGGTGGCGCGCCAGTATGCGCATCTGTTCAAGCAGATGTAGACGTCCCCGCCGGCATTGCGAACCGGTGGTTTTCCTCTAAGATGGCTGCCTCGTTTCCATCGTCTGATCCATCTTGAGGAGCCATCCCATGAAGCCCGTCACTACCGATCTGTGCGACGCCAACGAACCGTGCCTGGCCGACGGTTCCCTGCGCGTGCTGACGCCGGGGTTCCGCCACTTCGGCAAGCGCGTCGCATTCGCCGGCCCGGCCGCCACGCTCAAGGTGTTCGAAGACAACTCGCTGGTGCGCACCGTGCTGGAGTCGCCGGGGCAGGGCCGCGTGCTGGTGGTCGACGGCGGAGGCTCGATGCGGTGCGCGCTGGTTGGCGGCCTGCTGGGCGAGCTGGCCGAGAAGAACGGATGGGCCGGCATCGTCGTCAACGGCTGCGTGCGCGATTCGGAAGAACTGAATGCCTGCGACGTGGGCATCCGCGCGCTCGGCGTGCATCCGCAGAAAAGCCAGAAGCGCAACATCGGCCAGCAGGACGTGTCGGTGCTGATGCCGGGCGCCGTGGTGCGGCCGGGCAACTGGATCTATGCCGACGCAGACGGCGTGCTGGTGTCCGACGACAAGTTGCCAGAGGCCTGAGCGATGCCACGCGTATTTGTCTACGGCACACTGCGCGCCGGTGAGGTGAACGATCTCAACCACGCCGCCGCGCGCCACGGTATCGCCGCGCCGACGCTTGTGGGCACGGGGACGATTGCCGGCCGGCTCTACGACTTCGGGACCTATCCGGGACTGGTGCTCGACGCCGGGGCGGGGGACGTGATCGGGGATATCTATGACATCCCCGATGCCTTGCTGCCCGTGCTCGACGAGATCGAGGAGGTCTATCCGGGTCAGGCGACGTTGTTCGTGCGGGAGACCCGGGCGGTCACCTGCAACGGCGCGCTGGTCGACTGCCTGCTTTACCCGGTGGCCGATGCGGCCGTCGCCGGACTGCAGCGCATTGACGGCGGCGACTGGGTTGCCTATCGGCAAGCGCGTCAGTCGTCCGCCCGGACGCCGGCCTGATCTGTTCTACCCCGTCTGATCCTGTTTCAAACGCCGCCGCGTGAATCGCGGCGGCGAGATCCGCAGCGCGACGTTCGCTCGCGCGGTGTGGCAGCCACGCGGCGCCTCAACCATTTCCCGTACACCGTTTCCAAAGTCGCCCGAAAGGCACCGGAAGCTTTGGTTTTGCCCGAGGCTCGCCGATGTCGCTCCCCGCTCCGCGGCCGAAGGCGACAATGGCCCGCGAATTCGTCGACCATCCGGTAGGTGCCCCAGCCGCCAATCGCCGCGATGCGGTGCGTGTAGCGTCGGAGGCGGCCAAAATTTCACGATGCGGAAAGTCGTTTTGATCCGCAAAAATGCATGGGTGCGTGGCACAACGGCCATTTCTCATGATGAAAGATCACGTGCCGCATCGTGAAATTTTTTCGGCAACATATTGATTTGTAAAGAATAAAAAACTCAGCCAGGATGGCATTCGTTGCTTGTTGCGACGCGGGACAGTTCCCTACACTCTTATATAAGACACATGACCTGAGACGCCGGAAACACAGCGCCGCGGTCCCCGAAAGGGCGGTGTCACAAATTTCAAAGCCAATCGCCAATTGCTACCAGGAGAGTGAACATGACTTCGCGCCAACAACAAATCGATGCCCTCCAAAAGGACTGGGATACCAACCCGCGCTGGAAGGGTGTCGACCGTCACTACACCGCCGAAGACGTGGTGCGCCTGCGCGGTTCCATCCAGATCGAGCATACGATTGCTCGCCGCGGTGCTGAAAAGCTGTGGCATCTGTTGAACACCGAGCCGTTCGTCAACACGCTGGGCGCCCTGACCGGCAACCAGGCCATGCAACAGGTCAAGGCCGGCCTGAAGGCCATCTACCTGTCGGGCTGGCAAGTCGCCGGCGATGCCAACCTGGCCGGCGAAATGTACCCGGACCAGTCGCTGTACCCGGCCAACTCGGTGCCGATGGTGGTCAAGCGCATCAACAACACGTTCCAGCGCGCTGACCAGATCCAGTGGAGCGAAGGCAAGGGCGACACCGATTTCTTCGCACCGATCGTGGCCGATGCCGAAGCCGGTTTCGGCGGCGTGCTGAACGCGTTCGAGCTGATGAAGTCCATGATCGATGCGGGCGCCGCCGGCGTTCACTTCGAAGACCAGCTGGCCTCCGTGAAGAAGTGCGGCCACATGGGTGGCAAGGTGCTGGTGCCGACGCGTGAAGCGGTGGCCAAGCTGACCGCCGCCCGCCTGGCTGCCGACGTGTCGGGCGTGCCGACCCTGGTGATCGCCCGTACGGACGCCGAAGCCGCCGACCTGCTGACCTCGGACGTGGATGAGCGCGACCAGCCGTTCCTGACCGGCGAGCGCACGGTGGAAGGCTTCTACCGCACCAAGCCGGGTATCGAGCAGTCGATCGCCCGCGCGCTGGCCTACGCGGAAGTGGCAGACCTGGTGTGGTGCGAAACCGGCAAGCCGGATCTGGAATTCGCGAAGAAGTTCGCCGAAGCCGTGCACGCCAAGTTCCCGGGCAAGATGCTGGCCTATAACTGCTCGCCGTCGTTCAACTGGAAGAAGAACCTGGACGACGCCACGATCGCCAAGTTCCAGAAGGAACTGGGCGCGATGGGCTACAAGTTCCAGTTCATCACGCTGGCCGGCTTCCACTCGCTGAACTACTCGATGTTCAACCTGGCCTATGGCTACGCCCGCAACCAGATGAGCGCATTCGTGGAACTGCAGGAAAACGAGTTCGCCGCTGCCGAAAAGGGCTTCACCGCCGTCAAGCACCAGCGCGAAGTCGGCACGGGTTACTTCGACGCCGTGACGCAGACCATCGAAGGTGGCCAGTCGTCGACGACCGCGCTGAAGGGCTCGACCGAAGACGAGCAGTTCTTCGACAAGAAAGTGGCCTGACTCTCCGGGTACATATCTGGCAGCGCGTGACCATGACGCGCTGCCCCTTAGGCGCCGCGCCGTATTCTCTTCAGAACACGGCGCGGTTTTTTACTGGGAGAGATGCTGCCGGGGGCGTGAAACGAGGAATGTCTAGCGATAGACGATGACGGGAATATCCGTATGCGTGAGCACCTTCTGGGTCTCGCTGCCAAGCAGCAGGCCGGACAGGCCGCGCCGGCCGTGGGACGCCATGAAGATGACGTCGCATCCATGCCGCTCGGCGGCGTCGATGATGCCGAGGTAGGGCACGGCGAACGTGGTCATGTCGGCATCGAACGGCAGTCCGGCCGCCACGGCGGCGTTCTCGATCTCCTTCAGATAGAGCCGCGCCTGGTTCTCGATGCGGTCCTTGAAGGCCTGCGGGGCCTCCACGACGATCTCGCTGAAGGGCGTGTACGGATATTCCTCCAGACAGACGTAGGCGGTAACGCGTGCGTTGATCACCTTTGCCAGTTCCAGTCCACCGTCGATGGCTTTCTTGGACAGCTCCGAACCGTCAGTGGGCAGCAGGATGTGTTTGAACATACCGGACCTCCTTTCACGAGTGGACGGGGGCAGGCCGGAGAGAGCGCCTGTCTGAATTGATTGTAGTCAGGGTGCAGTGTCCGTCATTGCGAAATATCAACGCGTGCGGTGGACCACGGAACTTTGTCGGGTGGGATTACGCCACGGCGGCGGAAGCCTCGGCCGCCGCGCTCGTCGGGGCCTGTTCGGCGCGGCGCCAGTAGGCGGGGTTGCCGTAGGTGTTCTTCAGGTGATCGATGAACAGTCGCACGCGCAGTGGCAGGTGCTTGCGTTGCGGAAACACGGCGTGGATGCCGATGGGCGGCGCCTGGAAGTCATCGAGCACGGTCACCAGTCGGCCGCTCGCGATTTCCTGGCCGACCTCCCACCAGGATCGCCACGCCAGGCCGTGGCCTTGCAGGCACCAGGCATGGAGCACGGCGCCGTCGGTGCATTCCATGGTGCCACCGACCTTGACGGTGACGGGGCGGCCGTCCTGCTGGAACACCCAGCCGCGCTGGACGTTGGCGCTGGCGCCGAAGGCCAGGCAGTTGTGGCGCGCTAGGTCTTCCGGCAGCTTCGGCGTGCCGGCCCGTGCGAGGTATTCCGGTGACGCCACTACCACGCGGCGGTTTTCCGCCAGGCGGATGGAGACCAGGCTGGAATCGGGCAGGTCGCCCAGGCGGATCGCGCAGTCGAAGCCCTCGTTGACGAGGTCGACGACGCGGTCGGAGAGATCGAGGGTAAGGGTGACGTCGGGATGGGACTCGATGAACAGCGGCACCACGGGTGCCACGTGCTTGCGGCCAAAGCCGGCTGGCGCGGTGATGCGAAGGTGCCCGCTGGCCTTGACGCCGCCGGCGGACACACTGGCCTCGGCGTTGTGGAGGTCGTTGAGGATGCGCTGGCAATCTTCGAGGAAGGCGGAACCCTCGAACGTGAGACTGATCTTGCGCGTGGTGCGCACCAGCAGTTTCACGCCGAGTCGTTCTTCCAGCGCATCAATGCGGCGCCCGATGATCGCAGGCGCCACACCTTCGGCGGCCGCCGCGGCAGACAGGCTGCCACGTGATGCAACCGATACAAATGTCTCCAATTGCTTGAAATGATCCACGAATGTTCGCCGGTTGGTACATGAGTCCTAGTCTGGTTGGGCAAGATTAGTGGGGCAAAAGTAAAAGATCAAGTGACTGACCGCGGCTTTGCCGCACTGCAACGACTGACTACAATCCGATGCATTCAACGGTGTACAAGCCCATTCAGTCCTTCCATGAACAAGATTCGCGCAGTCGTCTTCGATGCCTATGGCACGCTGTTCGACGTCTATTCAGTGACGGCGCGCGCGGAACAGCTATTCCCGGGCAAGGGCGAAGCGCTCGCGCTGCTGTGGCGCGAACGCCAGATCGACTACACGCGGTTGCGCACGATGGCCGCGCCGGACGGCTCGCGCTACAAGCCGTTCTGGGCGCTGACCGTGGACGCGCTGCGCTACGCGGCGGACCGGCTGGCGCTCAGCCTGGACGACACCACGGAAGCGCAGCTGCTCAAGGAGTACGCGTGCCTGTCCGCGTTTCCGGAGAACCTCGGGGCGATCAAGCGCCTGCGCCGCGCGGGGCTGCCGTTGGGCATCCTGTCGAACGGCAACCCGGAGATGCTGGATATCTCGGTCAAGAGCGCCGGCATGCACGGGTTGTTCGACCACGTGCTGTCCGTCGATGCGGTGCGCCAGTACAAGACCGCGCCGGCCGCCTATGCGCTGGGGCCGCAGGCCTTCGACCTGCCCGCGGGCGACATCCTGTTCGTGTCCTCCAACGGCTGGGACGCGTGCGGCGCCACCTGGTATGGCTACACCACTTTCTGGATCAACCGTGCCGGCCATCCGGCGGAGCGCCTGGACGTGGCGCCCACCGGCACCGGGCACGACATGAACGACCTGCTTGCTTTCGTTGCCGCCTCCGGCGTAGCCGTCTGACGAGCCAGGCCATCCCTCAACACACCATCGCATACACAGGAGAAGACTGATGGCTATCACGCTGCCCGCGGGCATGAAGATTACCGGCGAAATCCTGCCGGCTTACGAAGACATCCTCACGCCGGAAGCCCTGGCCCTGGTCGACAAGCTGCACCGCGCCTTCGAGCCGCGCCGCCAGGAACTGCTGGCCGCGCGCGTGGAACGCGCCAAGCGTCTGGATGCCGGCGAAATCCCCGATTTCCTGCCGGAAACCAAATCCGTCCGCGAAGGCGACTGGAAGGTGGCCCCGGTGCCCAAGGCGCTGGAATGCCGTCGCGTGGAAATCACCGGCCCGGTCGAGGCCAAGATGGTGATCAACGCCTTCAACTCGGGCGCTGACAGCTACATGACGGACTTCGAGGACTCCAACACCCCGAACTGGCACAACCAGATGCAGGGTCAGGTGAACCTGAAGGCCGCCGTGCGCCGCACGCTGACGCTGGAATCCAAGGGCAAGGTCTACAAGCTCAACGACAAGATCGCCACGCTGCAGGTGCGTCCGCGCGGCTGGCACCTGGACGAGAAGCACGTCACGATCGACGGCAAGCGCATCTCGGGCGGCATCTTCGACTTCGCGCTGTTCCTGATCCATAACGCCAAGGAACAGATCGCCCGTGGCGCTGGCCCGTTCTTCTACCTGCCGAAGATGGAAAGCCATCTGGAAGCGCGCCTGTGGAACGACGTCTTCGTGATGGCGCAGAAGGAAGTGGGCCTGCCGCAAGGCACGATCAAGGCCACGGTGCTGATCGAGACGATCCTGGCCGCGTTCGAAATGGAAGAAATCCTGTACGAACTGCGTGACCACAGCGCGGGCCTGAACGCCGGCCGCTGGGACTACATCTTCTCGTGCATCAAGAAGTTCAAGGTCGACAAGAATTTCTGCCTGGCCGACCGCGCCAAGGTCACCATGACGGCGCCGTTCATGCGCTCGTACGCGCTGCTGCTGCTGAAGACCTGCCACAAGCGCGGCGCGCCCGCGATTGGCGGCATGAGCGCGCTGATCCCGATCAAGAACGATCCGGAGAAGAACGCCATCGCCATGGAAGGCATCATCAGCGACAAGCGTCGCGACGCCACCGACGGCTACGACGGCGGCTGGGTGGCCCACCCGGGTCTGGTCGAGCCGGCCATGAAGGAATTCGTGGCGGTGCTGGGCGACAAGCCCAACCAGTTCGAGAAGCAACGTCCGGACGTCAGCGTGAAGGGTGCCGATCTGCTGGACTTCAAGCCGGAAGCACCGATCACCGAGCACGGCCTGCGCATGAACATCAACGTGGGCATCCATTACCTGGGCGCCTGGCTGGCCGGTAACGGTTGCGTGCCGATCCACAACCTGATGGAAGATGCCGCGACCGCCGAAATCTCGCGCTCGCAGGTGTGGCAGTGGATCCGCTCGCCGAAGGGCAAGCTGGAAGACGGCCGCAAGGTGACCGCCGAGCTGGTGCGCGCGCTGATTCCGGAAGAGCTGGCCAAGGTGAAGGCAGAGGTCGGTGGCGACACCAGCACCTACGACCGCGCCGCGCAGATCTTCGAGCAGATGTCGACGTCGGAAGATTTCGCCGAATTCCTGACGCTGCCGCTGTACGAGGAAGTCTGAGGCTGACCGGGCACCTTCCGGTGCCCGTCGCCAACGAGAAAACCCCATGGTTTGCGCCATGGGGTTTTTGTTTGTGCAAGCTGCCGGAATGGGGCGCGGGTCCTAGGGTCGCATTGCCGCGCCGTAGCCTTCTCCCTTCCATTCGATAAAGCAAAGCCCGTGGCCAAAGGGATCGGACAGCCTGGCCTGGCGCCCCCAGTCGAAGTCCTGCGGCCAGTCCTCGATCTCGGCGCCGGCCCGCATCGCCCGGTCGATCGCCGCTTCCAGGTTCTCGACGACGAAATCCAGGTGCACCGGCGTCCAGTGCCGGGCATAGTCACGCCGCGCGTCAGCCCGGGCCGTGGCCACCGTGCCGGGCGCCTTGGCCAGCAGGTAGATCGGCGCGCAGGCGCCATGCATTTCCGCCACCGTGCCGTCAAACAGCCGGCGGCCCAGCTGTAGTCCAAGTCCTGCTTCGTAGAAGCCGATGCCGTGTTCGAGATCATCGACGTCGATATTGATCAGCAACTCCATGCGAGCCTCCTGAGCGTTGTCCGGTGAGGGACAGGCGAGGCCGCCGCTCCTGACGGCTCCTGACGCAACTGAAACACCGGGCAGGCATTGTGCGCCGGGGCTCCTGACAAGAGCTGTCAGGAGTGATGCGATGCGCCTGTTGTGCCTGCCTCTGCCAGCAGGCTGGCGACCACCGGCGCCAGCGCGTCGCCCAGTGCCAGATGGGCCTTGGCGTCGAGGTGCACGCCGTCGACGTCGCTCGAGCGGATCACCGTGCCGGCATCGAACCGCGCGCAGCCCAGGGTGTTGCAGACCTCGGCATAGGCGGCTTCCAGTCCCACGCACTTGTCCGCGCCACCCGCAAACTTCGGCGCCATGCGCGGATCGACATCCGGGCCGCTGACCACGCGGATCGGGGGCGGCGTCACCACGAGCACCTGCGGCACCGGCATCCCGGGCTCGATGGGCGCGGCGCGGATCGCCTGCACCAGCGTGGCGATGCCCTGCGCCGCATGCCAGGCGTTATGCGGATGCATCGACTGGAAATCGTTGCTGCCCAGCATCAGGATCACCAGTGCCAGCGGCGAATGCATCTCGATACGCTGCGCCAGTCCATCCAGCCCGCGCCGGCCGGGTTTGAAGGGATCGTCCCAGACCGTGCGGCGGCCGTTCAGGCAGTCCTCCAGGATCCGTACCGGCGGCCGGCCAGCATTGGCAGGGGCGCCGCGGGCGGCATTCAGGCGGTGCTCGAGGCGGCCCGGCCAGCGTGTGGGGAAGGGGAGTCGCCGGCGTGTCCCGGGGACGATGCCCCACGACAAGGAATCGGCGTAGACCAGCACCTGCACAGGGTCATCGATCGGCTGCATGGCGAGTATGAGAGCTATCTGAAAAAGCCCGGCGGGGCCAGCGCGTCGCGCGTGCGAGCCCCCATAATACGGATATTTACGAGACTGGAGATTCAAGTTGCGTTTCGAACACCTGGTGGAAATCAATGACCCAGGCAACCCCGCACTGGAGCCCCTCACGCCGGAGCAACTCTGGCAGGGGCTGGTGCTGCGCGCCGAATCGCCCGAGCTGTTCGTTTTGGGGCTGGACAGCGCGGAGATCGTCAACCGGGGCGATGGCTGGGTCGAGCGTGTGCTCCATTTCGGGCCGGCCAACGTGCGGGATCGCGTGGTCTTCGAGCCGCGCCGCGCGGTGCGCTATGAAACGGCCGCCACGCACGAACATGCTGGCGGCACGCTGTCGATGATCATCGAGACGCCCACGCCCGTGGCGCTGCTGGTGCGTTTTATCTACGAGACCACGATGCCGTCCGTGGATGACAGCGGGGACGACCGCTACGCGGAGATCGTCAAGTCCGCCTATCACGAGGCCGACCTCGATACGGTGCGGAAGATCCGGGAAATCGCACATACCGGACGGCTGGGGTGAGCCGCGAATCCACTGCGCCGGCACGTATCGGCGGCGGGGATGCCAACGGAGGAGACAGCGCCAGCCACGCGGCCGGGGATGCGCCTGACGCCGCGGCGGCACCTGTGAACGCGGTGGCGGCGGGGCCCGGGACTCCCGCGACACCGCGAGGTCCCACCCGCGCCGAGCTGCGCGCGCGTTACGGCGACCGCCTGCGCTGGCTGATCCTAGTCGCGCTGATGCTTGGCACGATGTCGTCCATCGTGTCGTCCACCATCGTCAACGTGGCGATTCCGGACCTCAGCCGGCATTTCAGCCTGGGCCAGGAGCGCGCGCAATGGGTCGCGGCCAGCTTCATGATCGCCATGACGTTGTCGATGCTGCTGACGCCGTGGCTGCTCAACCGCTACGGACTGCGCCGGACCTTTGTCGGCGCGCTGGTGCTGCTGGGCGGCGGCGGGCTGTTCGGCGGGTTCTCGCCGACCTTCGGCGTGATGCTGGCGATGCGCGTGGCCGAGGGCGTGGCCGCGGGCATCATGCAGCCCCTGCCCAGTATCTTCATCCTGCGCGTGTTCGAGGAGCACGAGCAGGGCAAGGCGCTGTCGCTGTTCGGGTTCGGGGTGGTGTTGGCGCCGGCCATCGGGCCCAGCCTCGGCGGCTTCCTGGTGGAGACCTTCGGCTGGCGGTCGATCTTCTTCGTGGTGGTGCCGCTGACGCTGATCGGCCTGTGGATGGCGCGCCGTTTCATGGCCGTGGATTCGGCGATGATGGGCGAGCGCAAGCCGCTGGACTGGCGCGGCCTGATGCTGGCCGGCGTGGCAACGGTCAGCCTGCTCAACGGACTCGTCGAGATGCGCAACAGCGTGCCGGCCGGGCTGGCGCTGGCCGGGTTTGGCGTGGCGGTGCTGGCGGGATTCGTTGTCTGGCAACTGCGCGCGCCGCACCCGCTGATGAACATGCGGCTATACAGCTACCGGCAGTTCTCCGCCGGGGCGATCGTTGCCTTCATCTATGGCGCGGGATTGTTTGGCTCCACGTACCTGCTGCCGGTCTACATGCAGATGGCGCTGGCCTATACGCCGTCGCGCGCCGGCATCGTGCTGATGCCGGCCGGGATCGTGCTGGCGCTGACGATCGCCGTGGCGGGCCGCCTGACCGATCGCATCCTGCCGCACCGCCAGGTCTCGTTCGGACTGGCCTTGCTGGCCGCCTCGTTCCTGCTGATGGCGACGGGATCGGCGGGCACGCCGTATCTGCTGCTGGTGCTGTACGCGGTGATTGGGCGGATCGGGTTGGGGTGCATCCTGCCATCGCTGACGCTTGGGTCGATGCGTGGCGTGGATTTCTCGCTGATCGCGCAGGGCTCAAGCTGCATCAATTTCCTGCGTCAGCTGGGCGGGGCGATTGGTGTCAGCCTCGCCGGCGTCGGGCTGCAATGGCGGCTGGCGGAGCACGGCACGGTGTTGGGGCAGGGTGGCGACGCCGCCGCGCAGGCGGCGCGGATTCACGCGTTCGACGAGACGTTCCTGGCGGTGGGTGTGGTGATTGCCACCGCGATCCTCGCGGCCTGGCGGATCCGCCCGAAGCCGGCGCCGGAGGCTTGACCTCGCGGCTGGCCGGCGGCCGGGTGGATTGGGCGGGCGGGGCGGATGGGGCTTCGTGACGGGTGCTGCCTAGCTGGCGGTGCCCGCAAGCAGCTCGCCGACGAGCTCGATGTACTTCTGTTTGGCCTCGTCCTGGCTGGTGCCCTTGAGTGCTTCCCAGGCCTCGAACTTGTAGCGGCCGACAAAATCGGTCATGCCCGGCTTGTCGCCGTGGGCATCGCCCTCGGCACCCTGCTTGTACAGCGCGTACAGACGCAGCAGGGTCATGTTGTTGGGGCGCTCGGACAAAGTCTTGACGTCGAGTTGGGCCTGGTCGAAACGGGCCTGCAGGTCGCTCATGGTGTCTCCAGTGTGGCAAAGGGCAAGTCAGGTGGCGATGATAGCCGCCGGCATTGCCCGTTTGCGCCGGAAAAAACCGAAGAAGCCTTCGGTCGAAGCCGCCAGACGGGGTCGCTCCGGGCAGCGCCACCAATTCAGCTTTGCCCCGCCACCGGATACAATCGCGCCATGTCCTGGATTCTTGCTGTCGAGACCTCCACAGAGTGGTGTTCCGTCGCACTCGGGCGCGCCGCCGATCACGGCGCCGTCGAGTGTTTCTCCCGTCATGAACATACTGGCGCGCGCTCGTCGGCGCGCGTGCTGCCGGCCGTCGCCGAAGTGCTGGCCGAGGCCGGCATCCGCCTGGCGGATTGTGCCGCCATCGCATTCGGTGCGGGCCCGGGGTCGTTTACCGGCCTGCGCACCGCGTGTGGCGTGGCGCAGGGGCTGGCCTTCGGCGCCAGCCTGCCCGTGATTCCCGTCAATGTGCTGATGGCCTGTGCCGAAAGCGCCGCCTCCGGCGAGCCGCCGCTGCCCGCGGGCACACGCGTGCTGGTCGCGCTCGACGCGCGCATGGACGAGGCCTACGTCGCCACGTTCCGTCGGGACCCGGCGGCCGGCGAATGGGTGATGGAAGGCCCGATGCAGGTGAGCGCGCCCGAATCCGTGGCGCGTCCCGAGGGGGATTTCTGGCTGGCCGGCAACGCGGCCACGGTGTTCGGCGACCGCCTGTCCGTCGCGGCGCAAGCCAGCCGCGTGATGCCCGATGCCATGCCGGACGCGCGTGCGCTCGTCGCGATCGGCCTGCGCGCGCTGTCGCGTGGCGAGGCCATCGATGCCGCACACGCCATGCCGATCTACGTGCGCGACAAGGTTGCGCAGACCATCGTCGAACGCGAAGCCATCGCCGCGGCAAAGGCTGCCGCGCTGGCTAGCGGAGGAGGCCCGGCGTGAGCGCCGCACCGGAGATCTTTCCGGACGATCGCCCCTGGCCAGAGGTGCCGGCGATGCCTGCGCTCCCGGACCGCTGGACGCTTGGCCGCATGAGCGCGCTGGACCTGCACGCCGTGGCCGAGATCGAACATCGTGCCTACAGCCATCCGTGGACGCGCGGCAATTTTGAGAATTCGCTCAAGGCCGGCCACTTTGGGCTGACGCTGCGCGACCCCGCGAACGATCTGGTCGGCTACGCCGTCCTGATGCCGGTGGTCGACGAAATGCACCTGCTCAATATCACCGTGGATCCGCGCCGGCAACGGCAGGGCCACGGCCGGCTGTTGCTGGCCATCGCGCTGGCCACCGCGCATGACCACAACCTGAACACGATGCTGCTGGAAGTCCGTCCGTCCAATATCGGCGCGCTGGTGCTGTATCAGCAGGCGGGTTTCATCGAGATCGGCCGCCGCAAGGGTTACTATCCGGGGCCCGCCAACGGGCGAGAGGATGCGCTGGTGCTGCGCCGCGCATGGCCAGCTGACAAGGAGTCCGCATGAACCGCCGCAGCCAGTTCCTGGAAGTGCTCGGGATCCCGACCGAATGGGTGCCGCGCCGCATGCCGGACCCAGCCGGGGTGCCGGAAGCGGTCGACGTTGCCGCTGCCGAAGCGCAGTTGGGGGCGATGGCGCAGGCGACTCTCCACGCGCCCGTCGGGGCGGTCAAGGTGGCCGGGTTGGTCGAGACGGCTGAAACCTTCGATGCTGACTCTCTGGCGGAGGCAGCGGAGGCAGCGGATGCGGTCGCCATGGTCGAGGCATTTGCGCCTGTGGAGCAGGAAGCCCGGCCGGCGTCACGCGAGGTTTCCCAACCGCCATCCGATTCGCCATCCGTAACATCGCCGCTACGCAAGGCGCCGCATCCGGATCAGGACGCCCGCCACGCCGCCATTGCCGCGATGGACTGGCCGGCGCTGGAATCGAGCGTCGCCGGATGCACGGCCTGCGGCCTCTGCACGACGCGCACCCAAACGGTCTTTGGCGTTGGCGATGCGCAAGCCGAGTGGATGCTCGTCGGCGAGGCGCCGGGCGAGAACGAAGACCTGCAGGGCGAGCCGTTCGTCGGCCAGGCTGGCAAGCTGCTGGACAACATGCTCGGCGCGCTGGGGCTGGCGCGCGGGCGCAACGTCTTCATCGCCAATGTTCTCAAGTGCCGGCCACCTGGCAATCGCAATCCCGAGCCGGACGAGGTGGCGCAGTGCGAACCCTACCTGCGCCAGCAGATCGCGCTGATCAAACCGAAGGTGATCGTGGTGCTCGGGCGTTTCGCCGCGCAGTCGCTACTGCGGTCGACCACGCCGATCGGCAAGCTGCGCGGGACCGTCCATGCGTACGAGGGTATCCCGGTGGTGGTGACCTACCACCCGGCCTACCTGCTGCGAACGCTGACCGACAAGGCACGCGCCTGGGAAGACCTTTGCCTGGCGCGCGAGGTACACGACCGTGCGGGAGCTCAAGCCTGACCCCGCGCAAGCCATCCGTCCGGGCGGGCCGGTCCTGACCGGCGCCGACGGGCAGGCGGCGCCGTGGTGCCGCGCCGCCTCGCAACGCGCGCGCGACCTCGCGTGGTGCTCGCTGTCCCCGCCGCTGTTGTCCCGCCTTCCCGATGAATATGGCACCGCCGCCGGGCTGGCGCAGTGGCCGGCCGGCACGCGCGCGGCATGGCAGCGTTGGCTGGAGACGGCCGATCCCGCCTCGCTGCCCGAAACCATCGCCGAACTGAGCGGCCACCCCGACCCCACCGGCAGCCGCAGCCTGCGGCTGGGCCGCCATGCCGAGCGGCTGCTGCACTTTGCCCTGCAACGGGCGGAGGGGATCGAGCTGCTGGCCGCCAATGTCCCGATCCGGCGGGCGAACGGCCACGGCATCCAGACCCTGGGCGAACTCGACGTGATTTGGCGCGACCCGGCCAAGGGACAGATTGTCCACTGGGAGATGGCCGCCAAGTTCTACCTGATGGTCGATCCCCAAAGCGAGCAGTCTGGCGCCCCCGACCGGCGCGCCTTCGTCGGACCGAACCTCGTGGACCGGCTGGGCGACAAGCTCGAGCACATCGTGCGCCGGCAGCTTCCGCTTGGCCGCACGGACGAGGCGCGCGCCGTGCTGGGCCACGTGATCGATCGCAGCGAGGTCTACCTGCTGGGCTGGCTGTTCTATCGCGATGGCCGGTTGCCGGCAGGCCTGGACACGCTGGGCATCGCCCCCGACCACCTGCATGGCTGGTGGTCGACGCTCGATGACTGGGCGGCGCGCAGCGCGCATCTGGCCGATCCGGGTGCCGTGCGCTGGTGCCGCCTGCCGCGCGCCAACTGGCTGTCCGGGGCGCGCGTTGCGGAGGCCGACACCGAGACCGCGGAATCGCTGCAGGCCACCCTGGCGCAGCGTTTTGCCGATCCGCACCAGGCCCATAGCTGGCGCCGCGAGGCCCCGGTTATGCTGTGCGAACTCGAGCCGGCCGGGCCCGCATATCCCGGCATCTGGCAGGAACGCTCACGCGGCTTCGTGGTGCCGCAGGGGTGGGAAGACCGCGCGAGAGAGCGGGCGCGGGTGCCCTGAACGTCCCGGATTCCGAATACGGAAAGATAGAAAGCAGAAAGGCCACCCGAGGGTGGCCTTTGCCTTGGACGGTGCGGTCCGGTGTGGTCCGCTGCAATCCGATTTGCTCCAGAAGGTGCTCCAGAAGGCAGCGTGGCCCGTGGCCGGCCGCCGCCGGCATCCCTCAGTGGTGCTTGTCCTCGCCGATCATGGCCAGCGAGTTGTACATCTTCACATTGTGCTTGTGCAGGCGCATCACCAGCAGCATCGTGACGGCGATGAACAGCCCCAGCGCGACAATCACGAAACCGATCGGCGCATTCAGCTTGATCAGCAGGGCGTACAGGCACAGCATCAGCAACACCGACACGTTCTCGTTGAAGTTCTGCACGGCGATCGAATGGCCGGCGGAAAGCAGCACATGCCCACGGTGCTGGAGCAGGGCGTTCATCGGCACCACGAAGTAGCCTGACATGGCGCCCACGATCATCAGGAACACATAGGCGATGGCCATGTACAGCGGCATGTGCATGCCCAGCAGATCCAGCGTCACGGCAGGCATGGCGTCCTTGGTATAGAACGCCATGAGCATCACGGTCACGCCCATCGCCACCCCGAACGGCAGCACGGACAACGAGCGGCGCAGCGGAATCCGGGCGGCGGCCATGATCGCCCCGACGGCCACGCCCACGGCCACCACGGCTTGCAACAGCGCGCCCTGGGAGAGGTTCAGGCCAAGTGATTTTTCCGCCCACTTCAGCACGATGAACTGCAGGGTGGCGCCGACGCCCCAGAAGAGGGTGGTCACGGCCAGCGAGATCTGGCCCAGCTTGTCGCGCCACAGGGCAATGAAGCAGTCGCCGAATTCGGCAATCAGCTTGATGGGGTTCTTTTCCTGCTGGGGATAGCGTGCGCCGGTGTCCGGGATGAACAGGTTGAAGACGGAAGCGATCACGTAGCAAATCATGATCACGACCATCGCGGCCTCGGCCGGGGTGTTGATGCCGGTGTCGACGTAGGGGATGTCGAAGCGCAGCAGGATCTCGGAGATGTGCACGGAGATCAGTGCGCCGCCGACCACCGTGCCCAGGATGATCGAGCCGACGGTGAGGCCTTCGATCCACCCGTTGGCCATCACCAGTTTCTCGGGTGGCAGCAGTTCGGTCAGGATGCCGTACTTGGCCGGCGAATAGGCCGCCGCGCCAAATCCCACCACGCCGTAGGCCAGCAGCGGGTGCAGCCCGAACATCATGATGGCGCAGCCAACGATCTTGATGGCGTTGGTGATCAGCATGACCTTGCCCTTGGGCATCGAGTCCGCAAAGGCGCCCACGAAGGCCGCCAGCACCACGTAGGACAGCACGAAGAACAGCTTGAGCAGCGGCGTCATCCACTGCGGGGAATGCAACTCGGTAAGAAGGGCGATGGCTGCGATGAGCAGCGCATTGTCGGCCAGCGACGAAAAAAACTGCGCGGCCATGATGGTATAGAAACCCTTCTTCATACTGTCGACTTTGTCTCCATCGCGGACGCCCGACACGGCGGGCAGGGGCGCGCCGGCCGGCAGCATCGCGGCTTGCAGGGAACCTGGCGCGACGGCCTTGTCAAAGTGGGGCGGTTGCGCGACTTTCGCGCGCCTTTCGGCTTGCCTGACCGTCATTGACATATTGCTTCACTTTTAAAACATGGCCGGAGCGTCCGGCTTTATATCACGAAACAGCGACATTTCAGCACACCGGCGGACGGGCTGTTCGACAGTCTGCGTCCCGGGGGATTCCCGGAACCCGTACCCGGATGTGTTCAAATATCATCTGCGCGATGCTGCTGCGCGCGGGCTGCCGGCCACCGCTCACGTGCCGGCCCCGGCACAGTGTTTGCAGCATCAACGCCCAATTTTCGCGGGCTGCCGACCGGGCTTTCCCTGATCCGGTGCAAGACCGGATCGGCAGTCCCCCAAGAAGCCACACCATGCCCAGACCGATTCACGCCGTTATCCACCAGCCCGCGCTGGCCAACAACCTCGATGTGGTGCGCCGCCACGCGCCGGACGCCCGCGTCTGGGCGGTGGTCAAGGCCAACGCCTACGGGCACGGCATCCGCCGCGCCTTTGCCGGCCTGCGTGCCGCCGATGGCTTCGGCCTGCTGGACCTCAACGAGGCCGTGCTGCTGCGCGACCTGGGCTGGCAGGGCCCCATCCTGCTTCTGGAAGGATTCTTCCAGGCACAGGATATTCCCCTGCTGGAACAATATCGACTCACCACGGCGATTCATTGCGAGGAGCAGCTTCGCATGCTGGAGCAGGCCCGCCCCAGGGGGCCGCTGGCGATCCAGCTCAAGCTGAACACCGGCATGAATCGGCTGGGCTTCCGGCCGGACAACTACCGCACCGCCTGGGAGCGCGCCCGCACGATGTCCTGCGTGGGCAGCATTGTCCATATGACGCATTTCTCCGATGCCGACAGCCCGCGCGGCATCGCCCACCAGATCGAGGCCTTCGACGCCGCCACCGCCAACCTGCCGGGGGAGGCCAGCCTGTCCAATTCGGCTGCCGTGCTCTGGCACCCGCAGGCCCATCGCGCCTGGGTGCGTCCGGGCGTGATCCTCTATGGCGGCTCGCCGACGGGCCTGTCGGCGGATATCGCCGAAACCGGCCTGCAACCGGCCATGTCCCTGCACAGTGAACTGATCGCCGTCCAGGACCTGCAGCCTGGCGATACCGTCGGCTATGGCTCGATGTTCACGGCGGACCGCGCCATGCGCATCGGCGTCGTGGCCTGCGGCTACGCCGACGGTTACCCGCGCCATGCGGCGGGCTGGGGCGACAAGCGCGCCCCGGTGCTGGTCGACGGCGTGCGCACGTCGCTTGTCGGCCGGGTGTCGATGGACATGATCTGCGTGGACCTGACTCCCTGCCCGAAGGCGAAGGTCGGCACGCCGGTCACGCTGTGGGGCCACGGCCTGCCGATCGACGACGTCGCAGAGGCCAGCGGCACGGTGGGCTACGAGCTGATGTGCGCGCTGGCGCCCCGTGTGCCGACCTCGGTGGCCACGCTGACCACGGCCGACGACGCGGCCTGACGCCGGACCCGGCGCCCTCACAAGAAAAAGGAACTGGGTTTGGCCAAGACCAAGACTGTCTATACGTGCACCGAATGCGGCGGCACGGCACCGCGCTGGGCGGGCCAGTGCCCGCAATGCAATGCCTGGAACACGCTGGTGGAAACCGTGGCGGATTCCGGGTCATCGGCCGCGCGGCGATTCCAGCCACTGGCGTCCTCCGCCGTGGTGCGCAAGCTGTCCGAGATCGATGCCGCCGACGTGCCGCGCTTTTCCACGGAGATCGACGAATTCGACCGCGTGTTGGGCGGCGGCCTGGTGGCCGGCGGGGTGGTGCTGATCGGGGGCGATCCCGGCATCGGCAAGTCCACGCTGCTGTTGCAGACGCTGGCCAACCTGGCCGGCACGCGCCGCGTGCTCTATGTCAGCGGCGAGGAGTCGGCGGCGCAGATCGCGCTGCGCGCACAGCGGCTGGGCGTGGAAAGCCCGTCGCTGGGCCTGCTGCCCGAGATTCAGCTGGAGAAGATCCAGGCCACGTTGGAGGCGGAAAAACCCGAGGTCGCGGTGATCGACTCGATCCAGACGCTGTACTCGGAAGCGCTGACCTCCGCGCCGGGATCGGTGGCGCAGGTGCGCGAATGCGCGGCGCAGCTGACCCGCGTGGCCAAGAGCACCGGCATCACGATCATCCTGGTCGGCCACGTCACCAAGGAAGGCAGCCTGGCCGGCCCGCGCGTGCTGGAGCATATCGTCGATACGGTGCTGTACTTCGAGGGCGACACCCATTCGTCGCACCGGCTGATCCGCGCGTTCAAGAACCGTTTTGGCGCGGTCAACGAGTTGGGCGTGTTTGCGATGACCGAGCGCGGCCTGCGCGGCATCAGCAATCCGTCGGCGTTGTTCCTGTCCCAGCACGACGAGATGGTGGCCGGCTCCTGCGTGCTGGTGACGCAGGAAGGCACGCGGCCGCTGCTGGTGGAGGTGCAGGCGCTGGTCGATACCGCCAACGTGCCCAACCCGCGCCGGTTGGCCGTGGGCCTGGAGCAGAACCGGCTGGCGATGCTGCTGGCCGTGCTGCACCGGCATGCGGGCATCGCGTGCTTCGACCAGGACGTATTCCTGAACGCCGTGGGCGGGGTCAAGATCACGGAGCCTGCGGCCGACCTTGCCGTGCTGCTGTCGATTCATTCGTCGATGCGCAACAAGCCGCTGCCTCGCGGGCTGGTGGTTTTTGGCGAAGTGGGGCTGGCTGGCGAGATCCGGCCGAGCCCGCGCGGTCAGGAGCGTCTGAAGGAGGCCGCCAAGCTCGGCTTCACGGTGGCGGTGATCCCGAAAGCCAACGCGCCCAAGCAGCGGATCGACGGGCTGGAAGTCATCGCGGTGGACCGCCTCGAGCACGCTATCGACCGCGTGCGGCATCTGGACTGACCCCGTACAACGGGCCAACACAGGCAAATAACGGCAATGACGGCGGCCACGGCAACCACGGAGCCCGAAGATGGCGCGGGCGAGGGCTCGGGTGAGGGCACGGGTGAAGGCACATCCTCGCGGGCTTCGCGCTCGCAGGCGGCCTACCGGACGTTGCGCGACGACATCTTCGCGTTCCGCCTGTTGCCCGGTGACCGCTTTACCGAAAACGACGTGGCCGAGCGGCTCGGCATTTCCCGCACGCCCGTGCGCGAGGCGCTGCTGCGCCTGCAGGCCGATGGTCTCGTGCGCGGCTACTACCGCAACGGCTGGGAAGTCGTGCCGCTGGACCTGGCGCGCTTCGAAGCCCTCTACGAACTCCGTACGCTGCTGGAAACCCATGCGGTGACGCGGCTGTGCCAGCAGCCGGCCGCGCCGCATCTTGACCGCGCGGGACTGGTGGCCCGGCTCGACGCGATCTGGCGCGTGCCCGTCGCGGAACGACTGACCGATGGCCATCACGTGGCGCGCCTCGACGAGGCGTTCCACCTTGCCATCGTGCATGCCGCCGGCAACCCGGAGTCGGCAGCGGTTCACCAGCAGGTGACGGACCGCATCCGCATCATCCGCCGGCTCGACTTTGCCTATGGCGAGCGGATCTCGCTCACCTATGACGAGCATGCCGCGATTCTCGATGCGCTGGACGCGTGCGACGGCCCCCGCGCGGTGGCCTTGCTCTCGACCCACATCGAGGATGGCCGCGCCGAAGTCAGCCGGCTGACGATGGAACGCCTGGAGCAGGCCCGCACCAGCCTTGTGCGACCGGCCGTGACCAGCGCACCCCGGCGGCGCAGGCGCTTCGGCTGAACACGGGTTCAGCCACGGGTCGCCGCGGGTCGCGTCTCCCCCGGCGCAGCCGGCGCCCATGATCCGGCACTCCTGATCGTTCCTCTTCGATTTCCCGCCAGCCGCGCACCGACGCGGGTTTGCCGGCGGGTTGCTCCTACTTTTCCTCCGTATCGCCCCATGCCATCCCTCCGTGGGGCGGCGTCGTGGCACGCCTATTGCGAAGGTTCTCCAGGAAATTTTATGTATACATAAATCACAGAGGTCGTGTGAGCCTTCATCTGAATCCGATTCGTGGCAGCCGGGGCATGGCCGTGGCACCGCACGCGCTGGCATCGCAGAGCGCACTGGCCGTCTTGCGCGAGGGCGGCAATGCCGTCGAGGCGATGGTTGCGGCGGCCGCCACCATCGCGGTGGTCTACCCCCATATGAACAGCCTGGGCGGCGACAGCTTCTGGCTGATTGCCCGCCCGGGCGAGGCGCCGCGTGCGCTGGATGCCTGCGGGGCTGCCGCCGGCGCGGCGACCATCGCGCGCTACCGGGAGGCCGGCTTGTCGGCGATCCCCACACGCGGTGGCATGGCGGCCAATACCGTGGCCGGCACGGTATCGGGATGGAAGGCCGCGCTGGACTGGTCCCGCGACGCGCTCGGCGGGCGCATGCCGCTGTCGCGCCTGCTGGCCGATGCCATCGACTACGCGCGTATCGGCGTGCCGGTCACGGACAGCCAGTCCGCCTGCGTGGCCGCCAAGGCCGATGAACTTGCCGGCATCGCCGGGTTTGCCGAGACCTTCCTGGTCGACGGCAAGGCACCGGCGCCGGGCAGCCGCTTCCGTCATCCGCGTCTGGCGGCGACGCTCGAGCAGATGGCTCGCGCGGGACTCGGCGATTTCTACGAGGGCGATCTGGCCCGCATCCTCGCGCGCGAACTGGGCAACGCCGGCAGTCCGATTGCGCTGGCGGACCTCCAGTCGCATCGCGCCCCATGGAAGCCACCCCTGACGCTGGCCCATTCACGCGGCACGGTCTACAACATGCCGCCGCCCACGCAGGGACTGGTGTCGCTGCTGATCCTCGGCCAGCTCGACCGCCTCCTCGAACGTGGCATGGACCCGCTGGGGCCGGACTTCGTCCACGCCTGCGTGGAAGCCACCAAGCAGGCGTTCCGCGTGCGCGACCGCCATATCACGGACCCGGCCCATATGGAGATCGATCCGCAGGACCTGCTCGCGCCGCCGTGGCTCGATGCGGCGGCCGCGCGTATCCGGCCCAATGGCGTGCTGCCGTGGGGAGAGGGCATGGGCCCGGCCGATACCGTCTGGATGGGCGCGGTGGACGGCAACGGCGTGGCGGTGAGCTTCATCCAGAGCATCTATCACGAGTTTGGCAGCGGCATCGTGCTGCCCGGCTCGGGCGTCAACTGGCAAAACCGTGGCTGCAGTTTTTCGCTGGATGCGGGCGCGCGCAACCCGCTGATGCCGGGCCGCAAGCCGTTCCACACGCTCAATCCGGCCATGGCGCGCCTGGCCGACGGCCGCACGCTGGTCTACGGAAACATGGGCGGCGATGGCCAGCCGCAGTCGCAGAGCGCGGTGTTCTCGCGGATCGTCCATTTCGGCATGAACCCGCAGGCCGCCATCGACGCGCCGCGCTGGCTGCTGGGCCGCACCTGGGGCCAGACCAGCGACACGCTCAAGCTCGAATCGCGCTTTCCCGGCGCCACGCAGGACGCGTTGTGCACGCTGGGCCACGAGGTGGAGATCCTGCGCCCCTACGACGAAACGATGGGCCACGCGGGCGCCATCGTGCTGCAGACGAACGGGCTCTACCAGGGCGGCAGCGACCCGCGCAGCGACGGCGCGGTGGCGGCCTGGTAGTGGCGACGTAGTAGCGAGGTATTCCAACAACGCGTGGCCGCCACCGGCCGCGTGTCTCTCTCGAAGTGTGTCTCAAGGAGTGGTTCGATGCGTACCGTTGCTGATAATGCGGCCCTTGGCGTGCCGCAGGCCATGCCGCTGGCGCGCACGCGCTGGCTGCAGCTGTTGCTGGGCATCGTGTGCATGATGGCGATTTCCAGTCCGCAGTATGTGTGGACGCTGTTCACGAAACCGCTGTCGGCCAAGCTGGGCGTGCCACTGTCGGAATTGCAGATCACGTTCTCGCTGCTGATCGTGTTGCAGACGTTCTTCTCGCCGTTCCAGGGCGCGCTGATCGAGCGCTTTGGCCCGCGCCGGCTGATCGCGGCGGGCACGGTGATGGCGGGCCTGTCGTGGGTGCTGGCCGCATCGGTCCAGAGCGTGGGCATGCTGTACCTGACCTACGGCGTCATCGGCGGGCTGGGCACCGGGATCGTCTACGTCGGGGTGGTCGGCCAGATGGTGCGATGGTTCCCGGATCGCCGCGGGTTTGCCGTCGGCATGGTGGCGGCCGGCTACGGCATGGGCGCCATCGTCACCACGTTCCCGATCGCGGCCGCACTGGCCGGCAAGGGGCTGGAAACCACGCTGTGGCAGTTCGGCCTGGTGTTCGCGGTGATTGGCTTCCTGGCGTCGCAGGGCCTGCGCGCGCCGGCTGCCGGCGAGCAACTGCCGCTGCGGCCGTCCTTTACCCCCTCCACGGTCGTCGACGTGCCGACGCGCAAGATGCTCCGGACCCCGCTGTTCTGGCTGCTGTTCGCGATGATGACGATGATGTCGACCTCCGGCCTGATGGTGACGTCGCAGATGGCGGCCTTCGCCAAGGATTTCGGCGTGTCCAACGCCGTCGTGTTCGGCATGGCCGCGCTGCCGCTGGCGCTGACCATCGATCGGCTGACCAACGGCCTGACGCGCCCGCTGTTCGGCTGGGTCTCGGATCGCTGGGGTCGCGAGAACACGATGTGCTTCGCCTTCGCGCTGGAGGCCTTGGCGATGACGCTGTGGCTGCTGACGCGCGAGAACGCGGTGCTGTTCGTGCTGTTGTCCGGCGTGGTGTTCCTGGGCTGGGGGGAAATCTTCTCGCTGTTCCCGTCGACGCTGACCGACACGTTCGGGACGAAGTTCGCCACCACCAACTACGGCTGGCTCTATATCTCGCAGGGCATCGGCTCGATCTTCGGCGGCCCGCTGGCGGCGCTGATGCACGAGCGACTGGGTAGCTGGATGCCGGTGTTCGGCGTGGCGATCACGCTCGATATCCTGACCGCGCTGCTGGCCATCGCGGTGCTCAAGCCGTGGCGCCGCCGCTATCTGGCGACGCCGGCCGCGGCCTGAAAACCCCGGCCTCCGGAGCGCCTGATTTCCTGATGGCGGCGCCTGCGGCAATCGGCCACAGCCGGCACCGTGACGGTTTGCGCGGGCGCGATCATGCGCAGAGGGAAAATCGGTAATAATTCGCGTCGAAGGCAGCACGCCGGCCCGACAGGGCGGGCGGCGCTGCCACACCGTCATGGTTCGCCGTGACCTATATTTGTCATCGACGCCTATGCAAGCCAATTCCCGTGCTTACTTCCTGCTGATCGCCATTGTGTCGTTCGCGATGCTTGGCGCCGCGCTCTACATGCAGTATGTGGAGGGCTACCAGCCATGCCCGCTCTGCATCATGCAGCGCTTTGCCTTCGTCGGCATCGGCATCTTCTCGCTGCTGGCGGCCATCGCCCAGAACACCCGCACGCTGTGGCAGGGACTGGGCATGCTGTCCGGCGTGGCCGGCATCGCCGTGGCTGGCTACCATGTGTCGCTGCTGTTGAACCCCAAGGCATCGTGCGGCATCGACCCGCTCGAGAACTGGGTCAACGCGCTGCCCACGGCCAAGCTGCTGCCGCAGGTGTTCTATTCGGATGGCCTGTGCACGGCGCCGCTGCCGCCGCTGTTGGGCCTGTCGATCCCGGCGTGGTCGCTGATCTGGCTGGTGATCCTGACGCTGACGCTGGCGGTCGGGCTGATCCGCCGCGAAAAGCACTACCGCTAAGAACAGTTGCCCACGAAAAAGCCGACGCATGCGTCGGCTTTTTCATGCTTGCGGGGCGTGGCCGGTCATGACGACCGGCGGTCGGCACTACCTCAGGCAATCTGTTCGATCTGTTCCTGAAGCTCCAGCCAGCGTTCTTCCAGCTGACCCAGCTCCCCGGTCACCTCGCCCTGGCGCTTGAGCATCTCCATCAGCTTTGCCTTGTTGGCTTCGGCATAGCTCGACTCATCGGCCATGAAGGCGTCGATCGCCTCCTTGTCGGCCTGCAGCGCCGCCATGCGCTTTTCGATCTTCTCGATTTCCTTTGTCAACGGCTTGCGCAGGACGGACAGCCGCTGGCGTTCGTCCGCCTCGGCGCGGCGCTGGTCCTTGCGGTTGACCGCCGCGCTCGCGTCGCCCGCGATGCCGGCCGCCTCCGAGGCATGCGCCGCCGTGGCCGCGTTGCGCTTGGCGGCCGCCTGTTGCAGCAGCCAGTCGCGGTAGTCGTCGAGGTCGCCATCGAACGGGCAGATCGTGCCGTCGGCCACCAGCATGAACTGGTCCGACGTGGCACGCAGCAGGTGCCGGTCGTGGGACACCAGGATCAGCGTGCCTTCGAACTGGGCCAGCGCCATCGTCAGCGCCTCGCGCGTGTCCAGGTCCAGGTGGTTGGTCGGTTCGTCGAGCAGCAGGAAGTTGGGCTTCTGCCAGACGATCAGTGCAAGGGCCAGCCGGGCTTTTTCGCCGCCCGAGAACGGCTCGATGGATGCGGTGGCCATGTCGCCACGGAAATTGAAGCTGCCGAGGAAGTCGCGCAGTTCCTGCTCGCGCGTATCCGGCGCCAGCCGCGCCAGATGCTGGAGCGGGGAGTCGTGGTCGCGCAGCGTTTCCAGCTGGTGCTGGGCAAAGTAGCCGATGACCAGACCCTTGCCCAGCCGCAGCGTGCCCGTCATGGGCGCCTGCGTGCCGGCCAGCGTCTTGACCAGCGTCGACTTGCCCTGACCGTTGGCGCCCAGCAGGCCGATGCGCTGGCCGTTCTGGATCGACAGCGTCAGGTTGTGCAGGATCGTGACGGGCGGATCGGCCTCGGCGTAGCCGCAGTCCACGCCATCGAGCACCATCATCGGGTTCGGCGCGGAATCGGGCTCGCGGAACTCGAACGCGAAGCCGGCCGCCACGTGCACCGGGGCCAGCCGCTCCATTTTCTCCAGCGCCTTGACGCGGCTCTGCGCCTGGCGCGCCTTGGTCGCCTTGGCCTTGAAGCGGTTGATGAACGATTCCAGATGGGCGATTTCCTTCTGCTGGCGGACATAGGCCGATGCCTGCAGGGCCATCTGCTGGAGCCGCAGCGTCTCGAACTGCGTGTAGTTGCCGCCGTAGCGGCGCAACTGCTGGTTCTCGATATGCACCGTGACGTTGCAGATCGCGTCCAGGAATTCGCGGTCGTGGGAAATCATCACCAGCGTGCCCGGGTAGCGGGCCAGCCAGTCTTCCAGCCAGACGATGGCGTCCAGGTCCAGGTGGTTGGTCGGTTCGTCGAGCAGCAGCAGGTCGGACGGGCACATCAGCGCCTGCGCCAGGTTCAGGCGCATGCGCCAGCCGCCCGAAAACGACGCCACCGGCTGCGACACCTGCGGCAGCGTGAAGCCCAGGCCCAGCAGCAGCGCCTCGGCCCGGGCCGGCGCGGTGTAGCCGTCGGCATCGGCAAAGGCCGCATGGGCCTCGCCCTCGGCGGTGCCGTCGCCGCTGGCCTGGGTCGCGGCGATGCGCGCCTCGATCTCGCGCAGGCGCGCGTCGCCGTCGATCACGTAGTCCACGGCCGTGCGGTCGACCGCGGGCGTTTCCTGCGCGACGTGCGCGATGCGCCATTGCGCGGGCACGAAGACATCGCCGCCGTCCGGGTGCAGATCGCCGCGCAGCATGGAAAACAGCGTGGACTTGCCGCTGCCGTTGGCGCCGACAAGGCCCACGCGCTCGCCCGGGTTGAGCGTCACGCTGGTGTGGTCGAACAGCACCTTGGTGCCGCGCTGGAGGACAAGCTGGTCGATTCGGATCACGAGGGAAGTGCGGAGAAGGCTGGGACGCGCCCGGAGGCGGGCAGGCCGGCATTGTAGCGCGGCTGGCCCGGGACCCCGACTCCGCGCCTATGTCCGGCCCCATGTATTGAGGGATTACCCGTAATCGAGCACTTCCAAGTTCTCCTGGTACATGATTTGCGTGTAAATTTATTTACATCGACCCGCGCACCGGGAAAGTGCCTTTTCATCAGGCGCTGAATTCCAGTGTGGTGCGGGGGTCCCCAAATCGAACCCAAACCTCTGACATGCCCGACGGCCAGTCGATTTCCGAACGCATCGCCCGCAGCCTGCCCACGCTGACGCCCGCGCACCAGCGCATGGCGCAGTACGTGCTGGACAACCTGTTTCGCGCGGCCACGATGCGCATCGACGAGTTCGCCGCCGCCGTGGACGTATCGGTCGCCACCGCCAACCGGTTTGCGCGCGCGCTCGGCTTCGAGGGCTATCCGCAATTCCGTGCCGAGCTGGTGCGCGGCTTCGAGGCCACGCTGGCCCCGGTGGAGCGCCTGCGCGACGAACTGGCGCGGCCGACGACCGTGTCCGAGGTGTTTGCCGCCGCGCTGGAAGACGGCGCCCGCAACCTGGAAGCCACGCGCCGCGCGCTGGATGCCGACGCCTGCGAACGCGCCGTGGCGGCGATCCTGGAAGCCGAGCGCGTCTACGTGATGGGCTTCGGCGCCAGCGGTTTCCTGGCCGGCCTGTTGCAACACGGGCTGGAAATGCATTGCCGCATGGTGACGTCGGTGTCCAATGCCGGCGGTGCCTCCCACTCGGCGCGCCAGCTGTTCAAGCTGCAGCCGCAAGACCTGGTGATTGCCATCGCGTTCCCGCGTTACGTGACGGACACCATGCTGCTGGCCCAGCGCGTCAAGGCGCACGGCGGACGCCTGCTGGCGCTGACCGATGGCCCGACCTCGCCGCTGGCGCCGCTGGCCGATATCGCGCTGTATGCCAACGCGCGCAACCGGCTGTCCGCCAATTCCGATGCCACCGTGCTGGCGCTGATCGAAGCGCTGTGCGGGGCCGTGGCCTACCGCTCGGCCCGTTCCGTGAAGGCGGCGGCCGAGATGACCGAATTCCTGCTGCCATGGCTGTACGGCGCGCCCGGTGCGCGTGACAGCCAGGCGGCGCCGCTGCCCGCAAAAAATGGCGCGGCCAGTACCCGATCCCGGCCGCGCGCGCAGCGCCAGGCCGCCCCCAAATCCTCCGAGTGAAGTTGAAGTCCGATATGACCCAAGCTGTCATTGCGATCCACGGCGGCGCCGGCACGATTACCCGTGCGGCCATGGATGCCAACCGCGAGCGCGAATACATCGCCGCCCTGGAACATGTGCTGCTGGCCGGCCAACGCGTGCTGGCCGAAGGCGGCAGTGCGCTGGATGCCGTGACCGAGGCCGTGCGCCTGCTGGAAGACTGCCCGCTGTTCAACGCGGGCAAGGGCGCCGTGCTGACGCACGCCGGCACCTATGAACTGGACGCCGCCGTGATGGATGGCGCCACGCTGAACGCGGGCGCCGTGGCGTGCGTCAAGCGCCTGCGCAATCCGGTGCTGGCCGCACGCGCCGTGCTGGAGCGCAGCGAGCATGTGCTGTTTGCCGCCGAAGGCGCCGAGGCCTTTGCCGAAGCGCAGGGGCTGGAACTGGTCACGCCCGACTACTACTTCACGCAGGCGCGCCACGAGCAGTGGGAGCGGGCCCGCGCATCGGCCGGCATGGCGCTGCTCGATCACGATGCCGCCGCGCTGGCCGCAAAGGCCAGGCAGGAGGAGCCGATCGATCCGGATCGCAAGTTCGGCACCGTGGGCGCCGTGGCGTGCGATGCCAACGGCAACCTGGCGGCTGCCACGTCGACGGGTGGCGTGACCAACAAGCAGGTCGGCCGTGTGGGCGACACGCCCGTGGTGGGCGCCGGGTGCTATGCCGACGATGTGGCCGCCGTCTCCGCCACCGGCACCGGCGAGATGTTTATCCGCACCGTGGCCGCGCACGACGTGGCGGCGCAGATTCGCTACGCCGGCCTGTCGCTGGAGGAGGCCGCGCGCCGCGTGGTCATGGAAAAGCTGCCCGCCATCGGCGGCCGGGGCGGCCTGATCGCCGTGGACCGCGACGGCAACGTCACGCTGCCGTTCAACACAGAAGGGATGTACCGCGGCGTGGCACGGGTCGGCGAACCCGTCAGCGTCCTGATCTACGGCTGAGCGCGAGCGCGACATCAGTCGAAGAGACACGAGACACCACAGCATCAAACCGTATTCAGCAGGAAACCGGGGGCCGCATGGCAACTAGCTCAACTCAACAAGGCATCGTATTGCCGCCAGAACGCGTGGTCGCGGTCAACAACCTGACCGTCCGCTTTGCTACGTCGGAGCGCACCGTCGAGGCCGTGCGCAACCTGTCCTTCCACGTGGATCGCGGCGAAACGCTCGCCGTCGTCGGCGAATCGGGGTCGGGCAAGTCCGTGACATCGCTGGCGCTGATGCGCCTGGTGGAACACGGCGGCGGCAAGATCGCCAGCGGCAGCATGCTGCTGCGCCGGCGCAGCGGCGAGGTGCTGGACCTGGCGCGATCCCCCGACTCGACGCTGCGCACGGTGCGCGGCGCGGACGTGGCGATGATCTTCCAGGAGCCGATGACCTCGCTGAATCCGGTGTTCCCGGTGGGCGAGCAGATCGCGGAGTCGATCCGCCTGCACCAGGGCAAGAGCAATGCCGCCGCGCGTGCCGAGGCCTTGCGCATGCTGGAACTCGTGCGCATTCCCGAGGCGCGCCGCGTGCTGGACCGTTTTCCGCACCAGTTGTCCGGCGGCATGCGCCAGCGCGTGATGATCGCCATGGCGCTGTCGTGCAAGCCGGCGCTGCTGATCGCCGACGAACCGACCACGGCGCTGGATGTCACCATCCAGGCCGAAATCCTGCAACTGATCCGCAACCTGCAGTCCGAGATGGACATGGGCGTGGTCTTCATCACCCATGACATGGGTGTGGTGGCCGAGGTGGCCGACCGCGTGCTGGTGATGTACCGCGGCGAGAAAGTGGAGGAGGGCACCTCCGACGAGGTGTTCCACGCGCCGGCCCACCCTTACACGCGCGCGCTGCTTTCCGCCGTGCCAAAGCTGGGCGCGATGTCGGGCACGGACCTGCCGGCCAAGTTCCCGCTGGTGCAGGTCAGCGACCTGGCGGCGCCCGTCGCCGAGACGCCGCAGGACACCGTCGCGGCAGGCGTCGAGCCGATCCTGCGCGTGCGCGACCTGGTCACGCGCTTCGACGTTCCCGGCGGGCTGTTCGGTCGCGTCACGCGCCGCGTGCACGCCGTGGAGCAGGTCAGCTTCGACCTCTACCCGGGCGAGACGCTGGCGCTGGTCGGCGAATCGGGCTGCGGAAAATCCACCACGGGCCGGTCGCTGCTGCGGCTGGTCGATGCCCAGAGCGGCACGATCGAATTCGCCGGCCAGAACATCAGCCAGATGCACGGCCCGGCGCTGCAGGCCCTGCGCCGCAATATCCAGTTCATCTTCCAGGACCCGTTCGCGTCGCTGGACCCGCGCGTGCCGGTCGGTTACTCGATCATGGAACCGCTGCTGGTGCACAAGGTGGCCAGCGGCAAGGAAGCGGAAGCCCGTGTGGCGTGGCTGCTGGAGAAGGTGGGCCTGACGCCCGCCCACGCCGCGCGCTACCCGCATGAATTCTCGGGTGGCCAGCGCCAGCGCGTCTGCATCGCGCGCGCCCTGGCCCTGAACCCCAAGGTGGTGGTGGCCGACGAGTCGGTGTCCGCGCTAGACGTTTCCATCCAGGCCCAGATCGTCAACCTGATGCTGGACCTGCAGCGCGAACTGGGCGTGGCGTTCCTGTTCATCTCGCACGACATGGCCGTGGTGGAGCGCGTGAGCCACCGCGTGGCGGTGATGTACCTGGGCCAGATCGTCGAGATCGGCCCGCGCCGCGCCATCTTTGAAAACCCGCAGCACCCGTACACGAAGAAGCTGATGTCCGCGGTGCCCATCGCCGACCCGGCGCGCCGTCACATGAAGCGCGAACCGTTGTCCGACGAGATTCCCAGCCCGATCCGCGCGGTTGGCGACGAACCGGTGGTGCAGCCGCTGGTCGCCGTGGCCGGCAGCGGCGCGCACGGTCATTTTGTAGCCCGGCACGCCGTCGGCGGCGCCTATTGATCCTGTTGTACTGAAGTCTTGTATTTCCCTCAGAGGAGAAGAAGAGATGTCTAAGGTTTCCTTCCGCCTGTTGGCCGGTGCCGCCGCAGTGGGCGCCATTGGTACGCTGGCTGCCACGCCCGCCTTTGCCGCCAAGGATGCGGTGATGGCCGTGTATTCCACGTTCACCACGCTGGACCCGTACGATGCGAACGACACGCTGTCCCAGGCAGCCACCAAGTCGTTCTACCAGGGCCTGTTCGGCTTCGACAAGGACCTGAAGCTGGTCAACGTGCTGGCCGAAAGCTATGACGTCAGCAAGGATGGCCTGGTCTACACCATCAAGCTGAAGAAGGGTGTCAAGTTCCACGACGGCACCACGTTCGACGCGTCGGCCGTCAAGGCCAACCTCGACCGCGTGATCGATCCGGCCAACAAGCTCAAGCGCTACACGCTGTTCAACCGCGTGGCCAAGACCGACGTGGTGGACCCGAACACGGTGAAGATCACGCTGAAGGAACAGTTCTCGCCGTTCATCAACGTGCTGGCCCACCCGTCGGCTGTGATGATCAGCCCGACCGCGCTGAAGAAGTACGGCAAGGAGATCGCGTTCCACCCGGTGGGCACGGGCCCGTTCGAATTCGTCGAGTGGAAGCAGACCGACTACCTGAAGGGCAAGAAGTTTGCGGGCTACTGGAAGACCGGCTATCCGAAGATCGACACGATCACCTGGAAGCCCGTGGTGGACAACAACACCCGTTCGGCCGTGATGCAGACGGGCGAGGCGGACTTCGCGTTCAGCATTCCGTTCGAGCAGGCCGCGGTCCTGAAGGCCAGCCCGAAGGTGGACCTGATCGACTCGCCGTCGATCATCCAGCGCTACGTGTCGTTCAACACGATGGTCAAGCCGTTCAACGACCCGAAGGTACGCCAGGCCATCAACTACGCGATCAACAAGGACGCGCTGGCCAAGGTGGCGTTTGCCGGCTACGCCGTGCCGGCGCAGGGCGTGGTGCCGCCGGGCGTGGACTTTGCCGAGAAGCTGGGCCCGTGGCCGTATGACCCGGCCAAGGCACGCGAGCTGCTGAAGGAAGCCGGCTATCCGAACGGTTTCGAGACCACGCTGTGGTCGGCCTACAACCACACCACCGCGCAGAAGGTGATCCAGTTCGTCCAGCAACAGCTGCAGCAAGTGGGCATCAAGGCCCAGGTGCAGGCGCTGGAAGCCGGCCAGCGCGTGGAGCGCGTGGAGTCCGTGCAGAAGCCGGAAGACGCCGGCGTGCGCCTGTACTACGTGGGCTGGTCGTCGTCGACCGGTGAATCGGACTGGGCGCTGCGTCCGCTGCTGGCGTCGGAATCGATGCCGCCGAAGCTGCTGAACACGGCCTACTACAAGAACGACCAGGTGGACGCGGACATCGCCGGGGCCCTGCGCACGACGGACCGCGCCGAGAAGGCCAAGCTGTACAAGGATGCCCAGGAACGTATCTGGAAGGACGCACCGTGGGCCTTCCTGGTCACGGAAAAGGTGCTGTATGCGCGCGCCAAGCGCCTGACCGGTGCCTACGTGATGCCTGACGGCTCGTTCAACTTCGACGAGATCGACATCAAGCAATAAGGCATGCGGGACGTCGGGGCTGCCATGGATATCGAGGCAGCCCCGATACCCGATGTCGCCGGCACCGAACTGAGACGGGGTGTTTCAGTGAAGTGGTAGCGGTACCTGCGGGTGCAGGTGTAGTTGCAGTTGCAGTTGCAGTTGAAGTGGATGTTCTGAAGTCGCGGTTAGTAGTCCTATAAAAAGCTGTACGCGGTAAACCGTGATGGCCGCCCGCTCGGTATGCGGGGGCATGGGCGGGTGGCCAACGGTCTTAATTTCTGGTGCCAGATGCTGAATTACTTCATCAAACGATTTCTGGGCGTGATCCCCACACTGCTGCTCGTGGCGGTGCTGGTGTTCCTGTTCGTCCATATGCTGCCTGGCGATCCCGCACGGCTGGCTGCCGGCCCGGAGGCCGACACGGCCACGGTGGAACTGGTCCGCAAGGACCTGGGCCTGGATCGGCCGATGCACGAGCAGTTCGTGCGCTTCTTCACCAATGCCGTTCGCGGCGAATTCGGCACGTCGCTACGCACCAAGCGGCCGGTTGCCGAGGAAATCGGCGAGCGGTTCTATCCGACGCTGTACCTGACCCTGGCGTCGATGGTCTGGGCCGTGATCTTTGGCATGACCATCGGCATCTGTTCGGCCGTGTGGCGCAACAAGTGGCCGGATCGCGTGGGCATGACGCTGGCCGTGTCCGGTATCTCGTTCCCGGCCTTTGCGCTCGGCATGCTGCTGATGGAAGTCTTCTCGGTCCAGCTGGGCTGGCTGCCGTCGATTGGCGCCGATAGCTGGAAGCACTACATCCTGCCCTCGCTGACGCTGGGCGCCGCCGTGGCCGCCGTCATGGCGCGTTTCACACGCGCATCGTTCATCGAGGTGCTGCAGGAGGATTTTGTCCGCACGGCCCGCGCCAAAGGCGTGCGTGAGACGGTCGTCGTGGCCAAGCACACGCTGCGCAACGCCATGATTCCCGTGGTGACGATGATGGGCCTGCAGTTCGGCTTCCTGCTGGGCGGCTCGATCCTCGTGGAAAAGGTGTTCAACTGGCCCGGCCTGGGCCGCCTGCTGGTGGACGCCGTGGAAATGCGCGACTACCCCGTGATCCAGGCCGAGGTGCTGCTGTTCTCGCTCGAATTCATCCTGATCAACCTGGTCGTGGACATGCTCTACACCGTGATCAATCCCACCATCCGCTACAAATAAGAGGCCGGCATGACTGAGCTTTCCACGCCCGCCGCCCCCGAGGCCGCAACCGCCGCCGCCCCCGAGGCCGTCCGCACGCCCTGGAGCGAGTTCTGGCGCAAGTTCCGCAAGCAGCATCTGGCGCTGGCCGCCGGCGCCTTTGTGCTGCTGCTCGTGGTGATCGCCATCCTGGCACCGCATATCGTGCCGTACGACCCCGAGAACTTCTTCGACTACGACGCGCTGAACGCGGGTCCGTCCGCCGCCCACTGGATGGGCGTGGATTCGCTGGGCCGCGACATCTTCAGCCGCATCCTGGCCGGCACGCGGATCTCGCTGGCCGCGGGCTTCTTCTCGGTGATCATCGGCGCCATCATCGGCACGGTGCTGGGCCTGCTGGCCGGCTACTACGAAGGCTGGTGGGACCGCGTCGTGACCCGTCTCTCCGACGTGCTGTTCGCGTTCCCCGGCATCCTGCTGGCCATCGGCATCGTGGCGATCCTGGGCAACGGCATGACCAACGTGATCTTCGCCGTGGCCATCTTCAGCATTCCGGCGTTCGCGCGGCTGGTGCGCGGCAATACGCTGATGCTCAAGCGCCTGACCTACGTGGAGGCCGCCAAGAGCATCGGTGCGTCGGACTGGACCATCCTGATGCGGCACATCCTGCCGGGCACCGTGTCGTCGATCGTCGTGTATTTCTCGATGCGGATTGGCACCTCGATCATCACGGCCGCCGGCCTGTCCTTCCTGGGCCTTGGCGCCCAGCCGCCCACGCCGGAATGGGGCGCGATGCTCAACGAGGCCCGCGCCGACATGGTCACTGCGCCGCACGTGGCCATCTTCCCGAGCCTGGCGATCTTCCTGACAGTGCTGGCGTTCAATCTGCTCGGCGACGGGCTGCGCGACGCGCTGGACCCCAAGATCGATCGCCGCTGATACACGCATGACCTCCATCGATCCCGCTGTGTCTGGCGCTCGTATCCCGCCCGCGCCGCATGTCGGCGACCTGCCGGCCGGCCCGCGCAACGCCATCACCGACGTGCCGGGTGTGACCGTCGGCCACTGCACGCTGGCCGACGGCGCGTGCCAGACCGGCGTGACCGTGATCCGGCCCCATGCCGGCAACGTCTACACGGACAAGGTGCCGGCCGCCGCCACGGTGCTGAATGGTTTTGGCAAGAGCATCGGGCTGGTGCAGGTCGACGAACTCGGCGTGATGGAAACGCCCATCGCGCTGACCAATACGTTCTCGGTCGGCGCCGTCGCCCAGGCGCAGATTCGCGAGGCGATCGCCGCCAACCCGGAGATCGGCAGGCGCTGGCCGACCGTCAATCCGCTGGTGTTCGAGTGCAACGATGGCTTCCTGAATGACATCCAGGCCATGGCGGTGCAGGAGGCGCACTATGCCGCCGCGCTGGCCGCCAGTGGCGTCGACGTGGCGCGAGGCGCGGTCGGTGCCGGGCGCGGCATGTCGTCGTTCGGACTGAAAGGTGGCATCGGCACGGCATCGCGCGTGGCCGGCGGCTATACGGTCGGCGCGCTGGTGTTGTCGAATTTCGGCACGCCGGAGTCGCTGATCCTTGCGGGCCAGCAGCTCGGCGCGAAGCTGGCGGCGCGGCTGAAACAGGACGCCACGCCGGAGAAGGGCTCGATCATCATGATCGTCGCCACCGACGCTCCGCTCGATAGCCGTCAACTGCGCCGGCTCTCGCTCCGCGCCGGGGCCGGGCTGGCGCGTACCGGTTCCGTGTTCGGCCATGGCTCCGGCGACATCGCGCTGGCATTTTCCACGGCGTATACGGTGCCGCACCTGGCCGATGTGCCCATGCCTGCCATCCCGATGGTCCATGAATCCCGCCTCGACCCGTTGTTCCGCGCCGCAGCGGACAGCGTGGAGGGGGCCATCGTTTGCGCGCTGTGGCATGCCGAAGCCGTGGAGGGCCGCGACGGCCACCGCCGCCATGCCCTGCGCGACCTGTTGCAAGACCTGACTGCATGAAGATCCTGATCTCCACCGATATCGAAGGCGTGGCTGGCGTTTTCCACGCCGAACAGACGCGCGCCGGCAATGGCGAATACGAACGCGCCCGCGCCTGGATGACCGCCGAGGCCAACGCGGCCGTGCAAGGGGCGTTTGCGGGTGGCGCCTCCGCGGTGCTGGTCAATGACTCGCACGGCGGTTTTCGCAACCTGCTGCCCGACCAGATCGATCCGCGCGCGCAACTGGTGCTTGGCAAGCCGCGTTACCTGAGCATGATGGCCGGCGTGGAGCACGACTGCGACGGCGTGTTCATGATCGGTTACCACGGCCGCGCGCAAAGCCGTGGGGTGCTGGCGCATACGATCAATAGCGGGGCGTTCGCGCGGGTCTGGCTCAATGGGCTGGAGCTGGGCGAGGCCGGCATCTATGCGGCGCTGGCGGGCGAGTTCGATGTGCCGGTGCTGCTGGCCAGCGGGGACGACGTGTTCATCGCCGAAACGCAGACGCTCATGCCGTGGGTGCGCTATGTACAGACCAAGACTGCCGGAGGGCAGGGCAGCGGCGTGACGCTGTCGCCCGCCGCTGCGCGCGAGGCCATCGCGCAGGCGGCCGAGGCCGTGACGCGCAACGCGATGGCGCGGCCCGAGGCGCGCTGCTTCGAGCTGGACGGCCCGATCAACTGCCGCCTGCAGACCGTGACCTCGGCCCATGCCGACCTGTTCTGCCAGTGGCCGACCTTCGAGCGGGTGGATGGCGTGACGCTGTCCTTCGATGCGCCGACCGTCCAGGCCGCCGTGCGCATGCTGAATTGCTGCTCGGCGATGTCGTTCATGCTGAAGTAGCGCGGCCCGTGGCGCGAATAGTGGGACAATAGCGGTCGTTCTCTTTCTCGCCACACCATGATTGACGCCATGCACGGGGGCTGGGTGCCCGTACGCAAGGATTTCGTCGACCCAGCCACCACACGCTGCCACGCGCGCGGGGCAAAGGGCGGCCGGCACCACGGCTTTCCGGAAGGCCACGCCTATATCCTGCGCGACCCGGCCGGCGATGAATACCCGTTCGGCCCGGAATGCGCGCGCGCCGTGCTGGCCGATCCGGCCTGGCTCGACTGCGTGCCGGACTACACCGAGCGCGACGCCGTCAAGCGGCTCCCCGACTTCACCGATGTGCCCCCGCCGCGCCGCAGCCGCAAGGCCAGCGCGGCAGAGCAGGAACTCGCCCGCCGCAATGCCGCCACGCGCTACGTGATCCTGCGCATGGAGAAGGTGGCGGCGGTGCCACGCGTGCAGCCGACCGTGCGCTTTCCGGCGCTCGAGGACCTCTACCAGCAGGTCGCGGCCGGCGGCGTGCTCGGCAGCGCACAGGTCCAGCGGGTGCTGGCCATCGAGCGCAGTGCGGCCACGCCGGCCAAGCTCAAGGGCCTGAACCTGCTCGATGTCTATACCGCGCATATCAAGCTGGAGTGGCTGATCGCGGCGTCGAACAACGTCGAGAACATACGTTTCCTGCGCAGCCTGCATGACTGGCTGGCCAGACATCTGGTGCTCTCCGCCGCGCAGATCGAGGCCGCCGGCATCGTCATGCACCCCCACGCCTTTCGCTCCGCGTGGCCGCAGGAGGGGAGCGGCGAGCTCTTCTAGCGGAATTGCCGCGTCGAGGTGGCAAGCCGGCGCGAAATGGCGTTTAATCTGCCCATCCCCACTCGGCCCAGGCCCCCTTTGCCATGCCTGCCAGCGCCAGTCCGATTGCCCGCTGCTTCGCCCGAAGCTATGCGGAAGCCCGCCAGAAGTTCCTGACCGCGGCGCGCCAGACCGGCGCCACGCTGACCGAATTCCCACATCCCACCCAGACCGGCCACGAGGGCGAGACGCTCGCGATGGATGTCGCCTGGGTTGGCGCGGACGATGCGCGGCACGTCGTGCTGGTGACATCAGGCACACATGGCGCCGAGGGTTTCTGCGGATCGGGCGCGCAGGTGGCGATGCTGGGCGATACCACCTTGCATGCCGACTGCCGCGCCGCGGGCGTTGCGCTCGTGCTGGTTCACGCGGTCAATCCCTATGGCTTCTCGCACCTGCGCCGCGTCAACGAGGAAAACGTCGACCTGAACCGGAATTTCATGGATTTCGACGCGCCCCTGCCGCAGAACGCGCCGTATGCCGAGGTGGCGCCGTTTCTGCTGCCGCCCCACTGGCCGCCATCCGGCGAAGACCAGGCCGCGCTGATGAAGATCGTGGCCGAGAAGGGCATGTCGTGGTATCAGGCCGCGGTCAGCGGCGGCCAGTACCAGGATCCGGGAGGACTGTTCTTCGGCGGACACAAGGCGACGTGGAGCAACTACACCTTGCGCCGAATCCTGGCGCGCTTTGGCGCCGGCCGCGACACCCTGCGCTGGATCGATATCCATACGGGGCTGGGCCCCTGGGGCTACGGCGAGCCGATCTACATGGGGCCCGACCATGCGGACCAGATCGGCAAGGTGCGCGCGATCTGGGGCAACAGCGTGACCTCGATCTACGACGGCTCCTCGACCTCCTCCAACCTGACCGGTCTGGCGTGGATGGCCGTGCCGCAGACGCTGCCCGCCATCGACTATGCGGGCATCGCGCTCGAATTCGGCACGCTGCCGCTGGGCGAGGTGCTGGAAGCCCTGCGTGGCGATCACTGGCTGCATCGTCACCCGGAGGCCGATGAAAACCAGCGGACCCTGATCAAGCAGGCGGTCTGGCGCGCCTTCTATGGCGATGCCGACGACTGGCGCGACGGCGTGGTGGCGCAGGTGACGGAAGCCGTCCGGCGCGGCGCCGGGATCTGATCATCGAAGCGGGGCAGGCCCGCGCCGCCGTCTCCGTCTCCGCCTGACGACCTAGTCCGGTACGAAATCCTCGCCCCGGAAGATCCGCACCGGTTTGCCGCGCTCGACTTCGTGATGCATCTGCCGGCGCTGCGCGCGCAGGCCCGCGTCCTGCGCTTCCGCATGCTCTGCCAGGCGGTGTGCGATCCACGCGATGGCCAGCCGCTTGTTGGCATGCTGGCTGCGCTCCGTCTGCACGCGAACGCTGATGCCGGTGGCGAGATGCGTCGCCCGGATCGCCGATGCGGTCTTGTTGACATGCTGGCCCCCCGGTCCCGATGCGCGCATGGCCTCGAAACGGATGGCACCCACCAATACCGGCGCCGGCGCCACGCAGCGTGCCACACCAATGAACCAGTTCTTGCGCGGATGCCTTGGTCGGCAGGGGCTGGCACATATCCACTGGATCGTGCCGGTCCAGCGGCCAGCCAGGTGCTCTGCCTGGTCGCCGTCCAGACTCAGCAGGGCGGAGCGCAGCGCGCCGCGCGACGCGCCATCCACCTGTTCGAGCACGCAGACATCGACGCCGCACTGGCCCGCCTCATGGAGCAGCCGATGCAGGGCCCTGGCTGCGGCGATCCCGCATTCCTCCGGGCCGTGCGAGGCGGAGATCTGCAACAGGATCATTCGCAGCACCCCCCGCGCGTCTTGTACGTCAGCACCGGCCGCAGCCGCGCCAGGATCTTCAGCAGCCCCGCATCGTGCAGCGCGCCGACGACGCTATCGATTGGCTTGTACGCTTCCGGCGCTTCCTCGTACATCAGGTCGCGATGCTCGCAGATCACGTGGCTGTTCAGCTTCGTCCGGCGCAGTTGCTCGACGCTGAACCGCCTGACCAGCCGGTCCTTGCATTCGCTGCGCATCCACTTGCGCCCGGCGCCATGCGCGAGCGACAGCAGGCTGCGCGTGTCGGCGATGGGTTCGACGAGGTAGCTGTAGTCGCCGCGAGAGCCCGGAATGACCACCGGACCGGCGTCGGCGGGGGTGGCGCCCTTGCGATGGAGCCAGCCCGATACGCCGTCGATCACGGCCGGCGCCACGAAGTTGTGATGGACGTCCAGCACGCGCCGGCCTTCGCCGCCGCAGAGCCGGTCGAGCATCCGCAGCGCGATCAGTTCGCGATTGGCGTGCGCAAAGGAGAGTGCCTGCCGATGGCGGGCGAGGTAGGCGGCGCAGGCCGCGTCGTCATCGGCCAGCCCCTGGTGGCCAAACTGGTCAACGTGGTCGCGCAGAATGGCCTGGCCGAGTCCGCGCGATCCGCTATGCACCAGCAGCAGGAGCTGTCGCGCGACGATGTCCAGTTTGTCGATGGCCGCAGCGTCGTGGACCTCATCGACCTGTTGCAGCTCGGCGAAGTGATTGCCGCCACCGATCGTGCCGAGCGCATCGGCATGCCCGATGCCCGGAGGAGCCAGCCGGGCGATTTCCTCGGCCCAGGCATCGCCCAGCGGGACGTCGAGGTTGCCAAGCCGCTTGTCGAGCCGGTCGATGCCGACACGTCCGGCGACAAGACCGGTTTGCCACAGCGCCATGCCGCAGCCGATGTCGTTGCCGACGAGCGCGGGGTAGAGTCGGTTGACCGAGAAGAACGCGGCGCCGACAGGGTAGCCGCGGCCGGGATGCAGGTCGGGCATCGCCACGACCTGTCGCATGCCTTGAAGTGCCGCGGTAGTGTGAAGTTGGTGGATCGCGTTACCTTCGATCCAGGTGTCGTCCGACGCGATCAGCGAGATCGCCTCCGACAATTGCACGAAGCAGTTGCCCATTTGCCATATCCAGATAGGGAAAAAGAAACATCCGAATGGGGCAGGCCGGAGCCAGGGCAACGCATGTGTGGGTTCCCGCGCGAGGTGCGGAAACGGGGAATGCGGTTAGCCCAGACGCGGCCTGCAAGGAACCGATTGCTGCTTCATGGCGATCTCCTTTGCAGTGGTGGGGGAAGAGGGTTGTGATCCTACGGCGGTCTGCGGGGCGGTGGCAAGGGTGGGCACTATCGTTGTGGCATGGTTGCGACAGCGATGACGCGGGCCTTACTGCTCCGCGCCGCTTTCGTCGACGAGCCAGTTCCGGAACATGCGCGCCGCGGCCGGCTCTGCACGGTCGCTCGGCCAGACGGCGTAATAGCCGCCACCGAGCGAGGCGCTGGCATCGCACGCCCGCACCAGCACGCCGGTTTCGATGCAACGGTCGATCATGTGGCGCCATCCCAGCACGATGCCCTGCCCCTCGATGGCCATCTGCACGAGCACGGGATAGGCGTTGATCACGAGCTCGTGCGCGATGCGGGCGTCGCGCAGGCCGTTGCGCGCGAACCAGGTCGGCCAGGACATCCATTGCCGCTGCGCGTCTTCCAGCACCAGCAGCGTTTCGCGCGGCAGGTCCGCCACGCTCAGGTGCCTGCCGCGCAGGTAGTCCGGTGCGCACACCGGGAACACCTCTTCCTCATAGAGCCGGCGCGCCGCCAGCCCGCTCGGGGCGCCTTCGCGCAGGTAGTACAGGCCGATGTCGAAGTCGGTTCCCGCCAGCGAGGCGAGGCTGTCGTTGACGATCATGCGCACGTGGAAATCGGGGTGTCGCGCGCGGAAGGTGGCGAGCCGCGGCGCCAGCCACAGCACGGCGACGCCTGAGGAGCAGGCCACTGTCAGCTCGACCTGTCCCTTGCGTTTCATCACATCTTCCGTCGCTTCGGCGCAGCCCACCAGCAGGCGCTGCACCTGTTCGGCATATTCCTGGCCGCTGACGGTCAAGCGCAGCGCGCGTGGCTCGCGAATAAAGAGCTTCTTGCCGAGAAAGCGCTCAAGCTGCGCCACCTGCCGGCTGATGGCGCTCTGTGTGAGATGGAGTTCGGACGCGGCACGGGTAAAGCTGCCGTGCCGCATCGCCGATTCGAAGGCGACCAGGCATGGCAGCGGCGGGAGCGGGGAGATGCGCATGACGGGCGTGACCGATGGCGGGGGAAGCCGCCATGATAAGTCGGACACCCGCGCCGTGGCACGTCTGGCGCGCCACGGCGTCTCCATGCGTCAGCGTGGTGCGCGATGGACCTTGCCGGCCTGCATGATGAGGCCGATGCGGGCATCCGGGCCCGCCAGCACGCCGATATCGGTCAGGGGGTCGCCATCGACGGCGATCAGGTCCGCCAGCGCGCCAATGCGTACCGTGCCGAGCTCGCCCTCGCGCTGCAGGATCGCGGCGGCGATCGACGTGGCCGAGCGGATGGCCTCCAGATTGCCGAGGTATTCGGCGCGGATGCGGAATTCCTCGGACTGGTACTGATGCATCTCGCCCAGCAGGTCGGAGCCGAAACCCATCGGCACGCCGGCCTCGGCGTAGATCGCCAGCGAATCGCGGCCGGCCTGCCGCACGGTTTCGATCTTGGCGACCGATTCGGCCGGCAGGCCCAGCCGTGCGCCGTCGCGCGCCAGGGCATCGTAGGTGATCAGCGTCGGCACGACGAACGCGCCGTGATCGCGCATCACGCGGGCCGCGGCTGCATCGACGAGGTTGCCATGCTCGATGGTGCGCACGCCGCAGCGTACGGCCCGCGTGATGGCGCGGCCCGTGTAGGCATGGGCCATCACGTAGGTCTGGGCGGCTTCGGCTTCGGCCACGATCGCGCGGATCTCGTCCTCGCTGTACTGCGTATTGCCGATCGGGTCGGTCGGCGACGCAACGCCGCCCGACGCCATGATCTTGATCTGCGTGGCGCCCTTCTGGATTTCCTCGCGCACGGCCAGCCGCACGGCGTCCACGCCATCGGCGATGCGCGCGATGGCTCCCGCGCGGAAGGCGCAGGAGCAGGGCTCCAGTGTGTCCGCGCGCGGGCGGAAGTCGCCGTGCCCGCCGGTTTGCGACAGCGCCTTGCCCGAGGGGAAGATGCGCGGGCCGGGAATCAGGCCGGTGGCCACGGCCTGCGAGAGGCCCCAGTCGGCGCCACCGGCATCGCGCACGGTGGTGAAGCCGCGCTCCAGCATGCCCTTCATGATCGGCATGGCGCGGAAGGCGACGAGCACATTCGGCTGGATCGCGTTCACACCCAGGTTGGCCAGCGCCGCCAGCACGTGAACGTGGCAGTCGATCAGGCCCGGCATGACGGTCTTGCCGCCGACGTCGATGACGGTGGCCAGCGGCGCGTGCAGCGGCGTGGCGGAGACGTCGACGATGCGGTCGCCGTCGATCAGCACATCGTGGCGCGGCAGCGCGGTGCCGCGGGCGGGGTCGAGGACGTTGCCGCCCTTGAGCAGGATCTGGGTCATGGCTTAGCGCTTCTGGAGATAGGCCGGTTCGCGCACCAGGCGCGTGCCGGCAAAACTGATGGCGGCGGCGATCATCACGTAGAACGCCGGGGCCATCGTGCTGCCGGTGGTGGCGATCAGCCACGTGATGAAGAAGGAGGCAAAGCCGCCGAAGATGGTCACCGCCAGGTTGTAGGCGACGGAGAGTCCCGTCGACAGCACCTTGGCCGGGAACAGCTCGGAGAAGGCCGCCAGGATCGGGCCGGTGTAGGTGGCGATCAGCACGCCGAAGACGATCTGGAACACCAGCAGCGACGCCAGCCCGGGCGCCTGGTTGATGTAGACGAACATCGGGTACGCCAGCACGAAGATCAGCGCGGCGGCGCCGGACAGCAGGCCACGCCGGCCCATGCGGTCGGCCAGCAGGCCAACGAGCGGGGCGAAGATCATGATGGCCAGGCCACCGGCCATGCCGGCGATGAAGCCGGTCGATTGCGGCACCTTGAGCACCTTGACGGCGTAGGTCGGCATGTAGAACAGCAGCACGTAGGTGCACACGGTCCACAGGATCACCATCGAAAAGCTGGCCGCGGTCTGGCGCGGATAGTCGCGCAGCACCTCAGTCAGCGGCGAATCGGTCTTGTCCGTGGCTGCGCGGAAGGTGGGCGTCTCGTCGAGGTGGTGGCGGATGTAGTAGCCCACGGGGCCGATCACCATGCCGAGCAGGAACGGCAGGCGCCAGCCCCAGCTGTTGAGCGCCTCGGGGCTCAGCGAGGCCGTGACGAAGGTGCCGACGGCGGCGCCCAGCAGCACTGCCACGCCGATGCTGGCCTGGATCCAGCTGGAGTAATAGGCGCGCTGGTGCTCGGGCGCGTACTCGGTCAGGAAGGCGGTGGCGCCGCCCATCTCGCCGCCTGCGGAAAAGCCCTGCATCAGCCGGGCAACGACGATCAGCAACGGCGCGAACACGCCGATCTGGTCATAGGTGGGGGCGATGCCGATCAGCGTGGTGCCCAGCGCCATCAGCAGGATGGTGAGCGACAACGCCGCCTTGCGGCCGACGCGGTCGGCATAGACGCCAAGGATGATGCCGCCCACGGGCCGCATGAAAAAGCCGACGCCAAACGTGGCGACGGCCAGCAGCAGCGACGACAGGTCATTGCCTGTCGGAAAGAACAGCTTGGCGATGATCACGGCGAAGAAGCTGTACACCGTGAAATCGAACCATTCGAGGCCGTTGCCGATGACCGTGGCGATAATGGCACGGCGGCGTTGGCTGGCGCCGATATGAGGCGGGGCGGCGACGTAGGTGGGGGCGCTGGCTTGCATGTCTCTCTCTCCCGTTCTGGCAGGTGAAACCGATGTTAGGGGCGCCACGATGACGCGGGAAACGAAATCTGCGCATGCGGCCATGACGCCAGCGCATGCATGCCGGCCTGCCACGGGGCGCCGCTTGCGATCGGTCTACAATGCCGGAGTTCCCCGGTGCCGGGTCTGTTGCGGACCTGCCGGGGCCTGCAAAAAGAAGAAGCATAAGAAGCGCTCCCAGCTCACGCGTTCATGCATGTCGATTCGGTCGTACTCATCATTGCGCTCGGCGCCGTCGTCGCCGGTTTTGTCCAGGGTCTTTCCGGTTTTGCCTTCGGCATGGTCGCCATGTCGTTCTGGGCCTGGGGCGTGGAGCCCCGGATGGCCTCGGCGATGTCCGTCTTCGGCGCGCTGACCGGCCAGTTGCTCGCGGCATTCACGGTCCGACGCAAATTCCACCTGGCCACCGTATTGCCCTTCCTGCTGGGCGGTATCGTTGGCATTCCCATCGGCGTCACCATCCTGCCGATGCTCGACGTCCACCTGTTCAAGCTCTGCCTCGGCATCATCCTCGTGATCTGGTGCCCGATCATGCTGTTCTCGGGCAAGCTGCCGCCGATCCGGCACGGCGGGCGCGTGGCCGACGCCATCGTGGGCGGGATTGGCGGGATCATGGGCGGGATCGGCGGATTCACCGGCATTGCCCCCACGCTGTGGTGCACGCTGCGCGGCTTCGACAAGGACACGCAGCGCGTGGTGATCCAGAACTTCAACCTCGGCGCGCTGCTGGTGACGATGGCGGTCTACATCGGCACCGGCATCATCACGAAGGACATGCTGCCGATGTTCGCGATCGTCGCGCCGGCGATGCTGATTCCCACGCTGCTGGGCACGCGCGTTTATATCGGCATCAGCGATGTCGCCTTCCGGCGCATCGTGCTGACGCTGCTCACGTGCTCCGGCGCGGCGATGCTCATCGCGTCCGTGCCGAGACTGTTCTGAAGCGGTTCCGGGCCGGAGCCGCCCCGGAACGGAATCGGAGCCTCAGCAAGGCTACTCGGGAAAAGGGGCGGCGTTGATCGCGCCCAGGGCGCCGGCCACGCCGTGCGAGCGTAGCCGTTCGAGCTGTTCCGCGACGGCCTGGATGAAGACGTCCGACTCGCCCAATGCGCCAAACACCGGCTGGAATCCAGCGATCGCGCGCACGCGGACGCGTTCTCGCTCGGTCGCATCGAACCGGTTTTCCGCTTGCGATTCGGCTTCGGCCATCACACCCGCCAGTGCCCCGGCCAGTGGGTCCTCGATCCGGTAGGCGGCGCCGGCCTCGTCATAGCCGCGCAGGAAATACAGCCACGCGGCCACGCCCAGCGCCAGCCGGGGGAATGGCTGGCCGGCGGCGATGCGGTCACGGATCGGCGCCAGCAGCCGTTGCGGGATCTTCTGCGACCCATCCATGGCGATCTGCCGCGTCTGGTGACCGAGCGCGGGGTTGGTGAAGCGCGGCAGCAGGCTGTCGCGGTAGGCGTCGATGTCGAGCCCGGGCAGCGGCGGCAGCGTGGGCTGCACCTCGCGCGCCATCGTGGTGGCGATGAACGTGCGAACCGCTGGCTGGGCGATCACACGATCGGTGGTCGGCCAGCCAGCCATGACACCCATGTACGCCATCATCGACTGGCTGCCGTTGACCAGCCGGTGCTTGAGCACCTCGAATGGCCGGGCTTCGTCGACGAACTGCGCGCCGCCGGCTTCCCAGCGCGGCCGGCCCGAGGCGAAGCGGTCTTCGATCACCCACTGAAAGAAGGGCTCGCCGACGACCGGCCACGCGTCTTGCTGCCCGAGTGCCGTGGCGACCCGCGCCACATCGACCGGCGTGGTCTTCGGCACGATACGGTCGACCATCGAATTCGGAAACGTGCAGCGGGTGGCTACCCAGTCTTGCAACGCCGGATCGATTTCCGCGCAAAAGGCCAGCAGAACCTTGCGCAGCGTGTTGCCGTTGCTGGCCAGGTTATCGCAGGACAGCAGCGTCAGCGGTCCGAGCCCGCGCGCCATGCGGCGTTGCAGGCCGCGCGCCAGGTAGCCGATGGCGGTGACTGGCCCGTCAGGATGCGAGAGGTCGCTCACGATCCCCGGATCGTCGCGGTTCAGGGCGCCGGTCGCCGGATCATGGCAGTAGCCCTTCTCGGTCACGGTCAGGCTGACGATCCGTGTGTCCGGATGGGCGATGCGGTCCAGCACGGCGGCCGGGTCGCCCTCGGCCACCAGGATGTCGATCACCGCGCCGATGACCTGCAGCGATTCACGGATCTCGCCGCCATCGCCGGCCCTGCGCAGTGACAGCGTATACAGGCCGCCCTGCGGCGTCAGCGCGTCGTGGGTATCGGGCCGGCGCAGCGACACGCCGACAATGCCCCAGCCGAGCCCATCCTCGCCGCCGGCCTCGATGGCGGCCTCGGTGATCTCGGCCTGATGGCCACGGTGAAAGGCGCCGATGCCCAGATGGACGATGCCTGCACGCAGCCGTTCGCGCGCATAACGGGGCCGGCGGACCTCGGGGGGCAGGGCGTCGAGCTGGTCGGGATGGAGTCGTGGCATGGGCATCCTCCGTTCTACCAGTGCCACAGCGTGCCGTCGTGGGCCAGCCGGTTCACGGGCAGGTAGGCCCGTTGGTAGGGGTACTTCGCCGCCAGCGCTTCATCGATCTCCACGCCATGACCGGGCACATCGCCCGGGTACAGCATGCCGTCCTGGAACGTGTAGGCGTGCGGAAAGACCGCATCGGTGTCGTCGGTGTGGCGCATGTATTCCTGGATGCCGAAGTTCGGCACCCAGAGGTCGAAATGCAGTGCCGCGCCCATGCAGACCGGCGACAGGTCCGTGGCGCCATGGCAGCCGGTGCGCACCTGATGCATGGCCGCGAAGTCCGCGATGCGGCGCAGGTGCGTGATGCCGCCGGCGTGGACCACGGTGGCGCGGATATAGTCGATGAGCTGCTCCTCGATCAGCGTCTTGCAGTCCCAGATGCTGTTGAAGATCTCGCCCACGGCCAGCGGCGTCACGGTGTGCTGGCGGATCAGGCGGAAGGCGCGCTGGTCCTCCGCCGGCGTGGCGTCCTCCATCCAGAACAGGCGATAGGGCTCCAGCGACTTGCCGAGGCGCCCGGCCTCGATCGGCGTGAGCCGGTGGTGGACGTCGTGCAACAAGTGGATGTCCGGCCCGACCGCATCGCGCACGGCTTCGAACAGCCGGGGCGTGTGGTCGAGGTAGCGCTCGGTGCTCCAGTCGTGTTCGGACGGCAGGTTGGCGTCGGCCGGTTCATAGAACAGGCGATCCCTGGACACGCCGTAGACCTTGTTGAGCCCCGGCACGCCGGACTGGGCGCGGATGGCCTTGTAGCCCATTTCCTTGTAGCGCAGCACTTCATCCACGGTGGCGGCGATGTCGCTGCCGTTGGCATGGCCGTACACCATCACGCCGGTGCGGCTCTTGCCGCCGAGCAACTGGTAGAGCGGCAGGCCGGCGGCCTTGGCCTTGATGTCCCAGAGCGCGGTGTCCACCGCGGCGATGGCGCTCATCGTCACCGGGCCGCGCCGCCAGTAGGCGCCACGGTACAGGTATTGCCAGATATCTTCGATCTGGTGCGCGTCCCGGCCGATCAGGCACGGAATCACGTGGTCTTCCAGATAGCTGGCCACGGCGAGTTCCCGGCCATTGAGCGTGGCGTCGCCGATGCCGGACAGGCCCTCGTCGGTCTCGATCTTCAGCGTGACGAAGTTGCGCCCCGGGCTGCAGACGATAACGCGCGCCTTGGTGATCTTCATGCCAGGTCTCCATCGATATGAGAATGGTCTGATTGACGGCCAGTGATTCGGTGGCCCGGTGTTTCGAGGGTTCGGTAGTCCGGTCGTCCGACGACTCGGGCTTCGGCACTACATCACCGCGCCGAGCGACCACGGCACGAATTCATTCTGTCCGTAGCCATGCAGTTCGCTGCGCGTCTTGCGCCCCGAAGCCGTCTCCAGCATGAGTCGGAAGATCGCTTCGCCTTTGCCGGCGATGCTGGTGGCGCCATCCAGGATGTCGCCGCAGTTGATGTCGATGTCCTCCGCCTGCCGTTGCCAGAGCGCGTTGTTGGTGGACAGCTTGAGCGAGGGCGAGGGCGCGCAGCCGTAGGCCGATCCTCGCCCGGTGGTGAAGCAGATCAGGTTGGCGCCGCCCGCGACCTGGCCCGTGGCGGAGACGGGGTCGTAGCCCGGGGTGTCCATGAACACCAGACCCTTGGCGCGCACCGGCTCGGCAAACTCATAGACCTCGACGAGGTTGGTCGTGCCGCTCTTGGCCACCGCGCCCAGCGATTTCTCCAGGATCGTGGTCAGCCCGCCCGCCTTGTTGCCGGCCGACGGGTTGTTGTCCATGCTGCCGGCATTGCGCGCGGTGTAATCCTCCCACCAGCGGATGCGCGCGATCAGGCGTTCGGCCACGGCCGGTGACGCGGCGCGGCGCGTCAGCAGGTGTTCGGCGCCATAGATTTCCGGCGTTTCCGACAGGATCGCCGTGCCGCCGTGCCGCACCAGCAGGTCCACGGCCGCGCCGAGCGCGGGATTGGCCGTGATCCCCGAGTAGCCATCGGATCCGCCACATTGCAGGCCGACGATGATGTGGCTGGCTGGCACAGGCTGGCGCGTCACGCGATTGGCGTCGTCCAGTAGCGCCTGCACGATACCCACGCCGCGCGCCACGGTCTTTGCCGTGCCGCCGGTGTCCTGGATATTGAAACTGTGGAAACGTGGGCCGGCGGCCAGGTCGGCGAGGCCGGGCTCGGCGAGAAGCGCATCGATCTGATTGGTTTCGCAGCCGAGGCCCACCACCAGCACCGCCGCGAAATTCGGATGCTTCGCATAGCCGGCCAGGGTGCGGCGCAGTACGCGCAGGTTTTCGCCATCGCTGTCCGTGGCGCAGCCGGCGCCATGCGTGAGTGCCACCACGCCATCGACGTTGGGGTAGGGCGCGAGTGCCGCCGGATGGATGTCGCGGCGGAAGTGGTCCGCAATGGCGCGCGCGACCGTCGCCGAGCAATTGACCGAGGTCAGGATGCCGATGTAGTTGCGCGTGGCCACGCGGCCATCGGCACGCACGATGCCGTCGAACGTCACGGCACGGCTGGCGTATTCGGTGGCGTGGATGTCCGCGCCGGCCGCGTAGTCGCGGGCAAAGTCGCCCATCGCCAGGTTGTGCGTATGGACGTGCTGGCCCGGCGCGATGTCCTGCCGCGCGAAGCCGATGATCTGGTTATAGCGCCGTACCGGCGCGCCGGCCCGGATGGCGCGGACGGCCACCTTGTGGCCGGGCGGCACCAGCCCCGTCACGGTCACGCCTTCCTCCGGCAGCACGGTGCCGGACAACAGCTGGCGGCAGGCGATGACGATGTCATCGGCGGGATGGATGCGGATCACGGCCGGGGCGGCAGGGGAGCCCGGCGTGGGCTGGGTGGCCTGCGTTGGATCGGGCCTGAGCGGGGTGGCGGCTGGCATGGGGAGCCCTCGATGGTCGTTCAGTTCGACCAGCCGCCGTCGATGACCTGCGCCGTGCCGGTGGTGAACGCGGATTCGTCGGAGGCGAGGTAGACGGCCAGCGCGGCGATCTCCGCCGCGGTGCCGATGCGGCCCATTGGCTGGCGCGCGACGAAGTCCGCTTCCACCTGCGCCAGCGTGCGTCCGCTGGTCCTGGCCTGGTCGGCGATGCGCTGACGCAGCGACGGGGATTCCACGGTGCCGGGGCAGATTGCATTGCAGCGAATGCCCTGGCCGATGTAGTCGGCGGCCACGGCCTTGGTCATGCCGATGACGGCCGCCTTGGTCGTGCCATAGACAAAGCGGTTCGGTGCGCCCTTGATGCTGCCTGCCACGGATGCCATGTTGATGATCGATCCGCGCCGCGCGGCCAGCATGGCCGGCAGGAAGGCCCGCATCATGCGATACATCGCCCGCACGTTCAGGTTCACCGAGAAATCGAACGCCGCGTCGTCGCAATCGAGAATCGTCCCATGGTGGACGAAGCCCGCGCCGTTGAACAGCACGTCGAGCCGGCCGATCTCCGCTGCGGCGGCTTGCACGGCGGCGGCATCGGTGACGTCGAGGCGCTGCGCGCTGCAGTTTGGCAAATCAGCCAGTTCTGAAAGTGTCTCCGGGTTGATGTCGGCGGCGATCACGCGGGCGCCTTCGCGCAGGAACGCTTCCGCGGTGGCGCGGCCAATGCCCTGGCCGGTTGCGGTCACCAGGGCGATCTTGCCGGCAAGTCGTTGCGTCATGGAGGACTCCTTGTGGATGTTCAGGAAACGACCACGCGGGCGGCCGCGCGGCGTTCGATCTCGGCCCAGTCCCAGTCGATGCCCAGCCCCGGCGTGTCCGGCGGCACGGCATGGCCGTCCTCGATCCGGACGCGGGTGGTGGCGATGGCGTCGAGTTGCGGGATGTATTCGACCCACGCGGCATTGGGCACCGCCGCGCAGAGGGAAACATGCAGTTCCATCAGGAAGTGCGGGCAGATGGCGAGGTTGGCGGCCTCGGCAAGATGCGCCACCTTGAGCCACGGCGTGATGCCGCCGATGCGGGCCGCATCGGCCTGCACGATGGAGCAAGCGCCCTGGCGTACGTAGTCGGCAAACTGGCCGGCCGAGTAGAGCGATTCGCCCACGGCAATCGGCAGGGAGGTGGCGTTGGCCAGCCTGACGTGGCCGGTCAGGTCGTCCGCGGGCAAGGGCTCCTCGAACCAGCCGAGGCCGAGTTCGGCGTAGTGCGGGGCGCGGCGAATCGCCTCGGCCACCGTGAAGCACTGGTTGGCATCGACCATCAGCGCAAAGTGGTCGCCCACGGCATGACGGACGGCCGACAGGCGCGCGAGGTCGTCAGCCAGTTGGGGCTTGCCGACCTTGATCTTGGCGCCTTGAAAGCCCGCCTCCCGGGCGGCGATCGCTTCCTCCACCAGCGCCGCCGGCGACAGGTGCAGCCAGCCGCCCTCGGTGGTGTAGACCGGCACGCGCGCCTGGGCGCCACCGGCCGCGAGCCACAGTGGCTGGCCGTCGCGATGGCAGCGCCAGTCCCACAACGCGGTGTCGATGGCGGCCAGCGCGAGACTGGTGATCGCGCCAACCGAGGTGGCGTGCGTGGCGAACAGCAGGTCGCGCCAGATGGCTTCGATGTGCGCCGGGTCGCGGCCGATCAGGCGCGGCGCGAGGTGGTCCCGCAGCAGGGCCATCACGGACGATCCGCCAGTGCCGATCGTATAGCTGTAGCCGGTGCCCTCGGACCCGTCCGCGCAGCGGATTCGCACCATCGGCGTTTCCTGCGTGACGAAGGACTGGATGGCGTCGGAGCGCGGCACCGGCGGCGGCAGGTCCACCTGGAACAGCTCGACGGAGCGGATCGTCGTGCCCGTCGTGGTGGTCGCGGCTGTCTTGATCATGGGCCGGCTCACTTGCTGCCCACGAGGTTCGGCAGCCAGAGCGTGATTTCCGGCACGTAGGTGATGGCGATCAGTGTCAGGAACAGCGGTATCAGCCACGGCAGGATGGCCACCGTGGTGCGCTCCACCGACAGCTTGGCCACACGCGCCAGCACGAACAGCACCATGCCCAGCGGCGGGTGCAGCAGGCCGATCATCAGGTTCAGGGTCATCACCAGTCCGAAGTGGATCGGGTCGATGCCGAGCTTGAGCACGATCGGCAGCAGGATCGGCACGAGGATGGTGATGGCGGCCGTGGTGTCGATAAAGCAGCCGACGATCAGGATCAGCAGGTTGGCCAGCAGCAGGAATACCCACTTGTTCTGGGTAAAGCCGAGGATGGCATCGGTCAGCATCTGCGCGGCCTGGCTGGTGGTCAGCAGCCACGCGAAGATCGACGCCGCCGTGACGATGAACAGCACCGAGGCCGTGGTCTCGATGGTGTCCAGCGTGGCGCGGACCAGCGCGCGCATCGTCATCGAGCGATAGCGGACCAGCCCCAGGAACAGCGCCCAGATCACGGCGGCCACTGCCGCTTCGGTCGGGGTGAACCAGCCGAGCGTCATGCCGCCGATCAGGATGACCGGGGCCATCAGCGCCATCACCGCCGAGAAGTCGAAATACCAGTCCAGCGCCAGCAGCGCCACCAGCGCGCCGAGCGCGGCCATGTTGGTGGAGACGCCCATCTTCGTCGCCAGCCAGATGGCGAGGGGAAAGGCCAGCACCACCAGGATCTCGATGGTCGCCGAGCTCAGCAGCTTCCACGAGAACGCCGTGTCGCCGCCCCAGCCGCGGCGATGCGCGATCCATGCGACCGTGCCCATCATGAACAGCGTGAGCACCAGTCCGGGGATGATGCCCGCCAGGAACAGCGAGCCGATCGACACGTTGGCCATCATCCCGTAGATCACGAAGGGCAGGGACGGCGGAATGATCGGCCCGAGCGTGGCAGACGCCGCGGTCACGCCCACGGCAAACTCGGTCTCGTAGCCGTGGTCCTTCATCGCCTTGATCTCGATGGTGCCCAGGCCGGCCGCGTCGGCGATGGCGGTGCCGGACATGCCCGAGAAGATCACCGATCCGATGATGTTGACGTGGCCCAGCCCGCCGCGCATCCAGCCGACCAGCGCCACGGCGAAGTTGTAGATGCGGCCCGTGATGCCGGCCACGTTCATCAGGTTGCCGGCCAGGATGAAGAAAGGCACGGCCAGCAGCGGAAAGCTCTCCACGCCGGCGATCATGCGCTGGGCCAGGATGACGTCAGGCACGGTGCCGCTGGTCCAGATATAGAGCAGGGACGCCAGCGCCATCGACACGGCCACCGGCACGCCGAACAGCATCAACGCCAGAAACGAAACAATGAGAATCGACATCTTGCGGCTCCGGGTTCGGGACGGCGGGGGTCAGTTGTCGAACGATTCGAACGCCTGCGGGCGTTCCAGGATCGAATAGCCGCGTCGCCAGTTCTGCCAGCTCACCTGGACGGAGCGTCCGAACATCAGCACGAAGCCGATCAGCGCGAGCCAGTAGACGTGGTTCTTGTTCCACTCGATGGTGGTCATGGGCTCGTCGCCGACGATGCCGATGTAGCGCCACACCAGCCACGCGGCATAGGCGAAGAACGCCGTGCGCACGATGTCGACTAGCGTGGAGAGCACGCGCGCCGGCCGGTGCGGCAGGTAGCGGTAGAGCAGGTCCACCTGGATATGGCGGCATTTGCGCATGCACATCGACGCGCCGATGAAGACCACGCCGATCAGGCAGTACGTGGCCAGCTCCTCCGTCCACGCCAGCGAGTCGTTCATCACGTAGCGCGTGAAGAACTGCAGGAAGACCAGGATCGTCATCACCCAGAACAGGCCGAGGGTGAACCAGTCCTCGGCGGCGACGTCGTCGAGGACCACGGGCTGGGCGTCGGCTTCCTCGAAGCTGTGGACGAGGTCCGCGACGGAGGACATATGCGGTCCGTCCGTCGTCGCGTTCTCGGGGTCGGGCTGCGGCGGCGGGCCGTCGGGGTTGGCAAGGCGGGACTGCAATTCCATGGGTTCGGCTCCGTTTGGCTCCCTTCAGCACCCTTCAGCAGCACGGTGGCGCGGGGCGCCACCGGCCCGCCATCATTGAACGGCCTGGATTTTTTCCCAGTCGGCCTTGCGATAGCCCTGCGATTCGAAGGTCACGTTCTTGAGCACGGCGTCGCGGTACTCGGGCACGCTGACCTGGGTCACCGTGATGCCCTTCTGCCGGAACACGGCGACCAGTTCCTTCTCGCGCGCCACCACGTCTTCCGTCGCCTTGGCGGCGGCTTCCTGCGCCACCTCGTTGAACATCTTCCGCTCGGGCTCGGACAGCTTCTTCCACAGCGCGCCGGATATCACCGTGTTCAGGTGATCCACGATATGGCCGGTCAGCACGATGTATTTCTGTACCTCGTAGAACTTCTTCGCCTCGATGGTCGTCAGCGGATTTTCCTGCGCTTCCACCGTGCCGTTCTGCAGCGCCAGGTAGACCTCGGCAAAGGCGATCGGCGACGTGTTCACGCCGCACGCGCGCGGCATGGCCAGGTAGGCGGGCACGTCCGGCACGCGCATCTTCAGGCCCTTCATTTCCGTGCAATGAGAAAACGGCTTGTTCGACGTGGACTGCCGCGTGCCGTAGTACGTGGTGGCGACGATGTGGTTGCCGGTCTTGTCCTCGTAGCCGCGCGTCAGTTCCTTGTAGATGTCGCTCCTGGTGTATGCCAGCAGGTGCGTGGCATCCCGGAAGGTATACGGGTAGTACGTCACGCCGATGCGCGGGAACGACTTGGCGGCAAAGCTGGAGCCCGAGATGATGATGTCGACCGTACCCATCGCCAGGCCCTGGTTGATGTCGTTCTCCTTGCCCAGCTGGGAGGCGGGGAAGACATCGATCTGGTACTTGCCGTTGCTGCGTTTCTTGATTTCCTCCGCCGCCCACACGGACCACTTGTGGAACGGCTCGGAAGTCTCGTAGACGTGCGCCCACTTGAGCTTGATCGGGGCCTGCGCCTGGGCGAGGGCGGTGGACGACAGGCTGAAGCCGGCCAACAGCATGGCCGCCCCGAGCACGCACGACGAGAACTGCCGGCGATGACGCATCATTGGTTGTCTCCTGTTTCTGGGTGGAATCCCGCCGGCTTTTTTAGTAGAGGGAGCCGGTCGGGGCGAGGCCGGGGGCCTCAGCCGGTCAACTGCACTTTCGTACTGCGGCCCTTGTCGGCCGCCAGGTGAAACGCCTCCACCGCCTGCGCCAGCGGCAACTGCGCCGAAAGCAACGGGCGGACATCGAGCCGCCGTCCGGTCAGGTACTGCACCGACCAGTCGAATTCGCGGCCAAAGCGGAAGGCGCCGACGTAGTCCAGCTCGCGCGCCATGATGTTGTTGGCGGGGAAATGCAGGCCCTCCGCGGGCAGGGTGCCGACCTGCACGATGCGTCCGCCACGGCGCGTGGCCGTGAGGCAGGTAGCCAGCGCGGCGGGGCTGCCCGCCGCTTCCAGGCTCACGTCCGCCAGGTCCTGCAGTGCGCTGGCGGCGGTGCCGGTGGTGAGAATCGTCTCATCCGCACCGACCGTGCGCGCGACTTCCAGCGGCCGTTCGGCGATGTCGCAGACGATGATGCGGGCGGCGCCGGCCAGCCGGGCGGCCATCACCGTCAGGCTGCCGATCGTGCCGCCGCCGGTCACCAGCACGGTCTTGCCCAGCAGCTCGCCCGCGCGATTGACGCCGTGCAGGGCCACGGAAAGCGGCTCCGCAAAGGCCAGTTCGCCGAGCGAGATATCGGATTCCACCGGCGTGAGCTGCCGCTCGTGCATCAGGAAGTGCTGGCGGAACATGCCTTGCACGTGCGGGTAGACGCTGGCGCTGCCCAGGAAGCGCATGTTGCGGCAGAGGTTGTCGCGGCCCGCGCGGCAGTAATCGCACTGCCCGCATGCATGGGACGGATTGATCGCCACCTTCATGCCCGGCGCGACGCGCGTGACCGCGCTGCCAACGGCCTCCACGATGCCGGAGGCCTCGTGCCCCGGTGTCAGTGGTTCCCGGATGACGAACGCACCCACCTTGCCATGGAAGAAGTAGTGGATGTCCGAGCCACAGATGCCGGCCGCGCCCAGCCGGACCTGGACTTCGTGGGGACCGGGCGCAACGGGTTCGACGTCCGAGAACCGCAGGTCCTCGCTGGCGTGGATATGGCAGGTCAGCGACATCAGGTTTCCTCGCTTAGCGAATTGGCGGTGCCCGCGGCCTTCTTGCGGCGCGGCCGGGCGGGGGCGGCGGCCGCCGGGGATTCCGCGTTGCCCGGCCACGCGGCATAGAAGCGGCTGTGCGACAGCTCGAGGTGCTCGCACATGGCGGCCCGTGCGGCATCAGCGGATCCGGAAGCGATGGCGGCCACCACGGTGCGATGTTCGGCAATCGCGGCCATCCAGCTGGCGGCGTTCTCGAAATGACTGCCAAATTGCGCGAACAGCGGGTTGTGGCGCTCGTCGAAGAGTTCGGCGACCAGACGCAGGAGTACGGAGTTCTCCGAGACTTCGGTGATGCGCAGATGGAACAGGCGGTCGCCGCGCACGGGGATGTGGCCTGCGCCGGCTTCCTCTTCCATCAGCGCGATGGCCTCGGCCAGCGCTTCGAGCAACGCCGGCGTGCAGTGCCGTGCCGCATTGGCGGCCATCTCGCCTTCGATGGTCTGGCGCGCGCGGATGACGTCGAGCGGCGGCTCGGCTATGACGCTGCCCGCCGGCGTGCCCAGTGGCGCGGGGTCCGCGGCGCAGGCGTAGATGCCCGAGCCCATGCGGACTTCGACCAGGCCTTCCACCTCCAGCGCGATCAAGGCCTCGCGCACGGACGGGCGCGATACGCCAAGCTGTGCCGCCAGGTCCCGCTCCGGCGGCAGCCGGGAGCCCACGGGAAATTCACCGCCCTCGATCAGCCGGCGCAACTGGTCGGCGATCTGGCGGTAAAGACGGCGCGGTTCGATCTGCTGAATCGGCATGTCGGATCTGAGGTCCTGGATGGATTCGCTGCATCGGGGCGGCACCCGCCTCCGGCCGGTTCGTTGGCATGGAGGTCAGGCGGTCTGACCAATTTTTAGGAAATTTTCACAGGGTCCGCAAGGAGAACATTTGCCGCGCCGCAGCAGGCGGCGGTGGCATTTGCTACACGCACCCGCTGCCAAATCTACGCATGCGGCGGGCCTTCGTCGCACATGCGGCAAGCGCGCGTGGGAGCGTCGCCGGTGTGCCGCAATCGCACCAAATCGTCGGCCGCGCGCAAGAATTGTTCGGGAAATGGCTTGCATCCGTCACGAGTGGCCGATCTCTGACCGGTCAGGCCCCGCAATTGCTACTAAGCTGTTTTAGGTTGCCCGGGCCCGGGCAACCGACGGGTCCATCCGTGAGGAGATCACGATGAAAACGAAGACGTTAATATCCGCCGCGCTGGTTGCGGCAGGCATGCTGACCATGCCATTCGCTCTCTCCCAACAAGGACAGAAGCCGCATGGCACGTCGAAGCAACAGATGCCAGCCGATTCGGCGAGTGCGGCGCCGATGGGCGCGCAGTCCCCCTACGCCCCGCAGAAATGGAACAAGGGCGACCGTTTGCCCGCGGAGTTCCGTGACAGGCAATATGTCATCGACAAGTACAAGGACTACAACCTCCCAGCGCCCAAGAAGGGCTATCACTGGGTAGGCGTGGGCGCCGACTACTACCAGGTGTCGTCGAACGGGACGATCTGGTCGGTGGGTCCGGGAGGCTGATCCCGATCCCCGCGCGGGACGCGCGGAAGGTGCAGATTGTGTAGACAACGGGCATGCCGGCGATCGACGGCATGCCCTTTTTCATGCTGGGTCGGGAAAGAAGACGTCCCGGACAGCCGCCTCGATCGCATCGAATGCCTCGGGCTGGACGCGGTCACCGAGCTGCTTTCTCCACCGGTTGGAGACCCGGCCTTTTTCCTTGAAGCAACTGGATACCAGCGTGGCCAGGTCACTGTTCCGAATGTCGAATTCGGCGCCGATGCGTTTGACGACCTCGTCGTAGCCCTGCAGGAACTGGGTCTCCGCTTGCAAGTCGTGTTCCAACGCTTCCTTCACCATGCGTACGCCAAACTCCACGCATGGCGTGGCATCCCAGTAGCTATACGGCGTTGTGCCGGCACTGGTCTGGCAATCGAACTCCTGATCGCCCATGGCGCGCACGCGCCATAGTGCCCGTACCGGTTTGGAGAAGGCTTCCAGCGCGGCAAGGTAGTCCATTTCGTGGCGCTTGATTGCCACGGATACGGGCAGCAGAAACCCCTTTGCCATCTTGCCGGACCGGCACAGCGCGTGATGGATCAGGAAGCGCGACAGGCGTCCGTTGCCATCCATGAATGGGTGGATGAAGACAAACCAGAACGACACCACGCTCGCCACGATCAGCGGATCGAGATTCGCAGGCGGTGCGTTGGCAAAATCTTCGAGTGCCTGCATGAGACCCGGCACGTCGTCCGGCTTTGGCGGGATATACGTGACGGATGCAGGCCCATGGCCGCCGCGGCGCAGCCAGTTCTGCTGGGTCCGGTACTGAACGGCCAGGTCGAACGGGTTGGAGATGACATCGTTCTGCAGCTCGGTCAGGTATTCCTCGCTGAGCGGTCGCTGTTCATGCGCGTGAAGCAGCAACTGGACAAAGCGCTCGGATTTGTCCTGCGTGGGCCGTTCGCGTTCGATCTCGAACGAACTGTCGGTTTCACTGAGGTAGGCCCAGCTGAGCGCACGGTCCAGTACGTCCTTGCCGACGGTGGCAATGAAGGCGTCCATTCGCGCGAACACATCCATGTCGAGGATCGACTGGATGGCCTCCGTGCGACGCACGCTGAGGCAATAGTCCAGGTTGCCCAGGCCGTTGAAGCGGACGCGCCATCGCGGGTAGAGCTGGCCCGGCTCGGCGGTGTAGTACTGGGCCGGATCGAACAGGTTCACGTATGGCACCTTGTCCGAGAGCGTTGGGGTCAGCTGCGTGCCGGTGAAGTGTTCCCAGAGCAGTCCGGCGATGCGCGCAAAACGGCTACTGGGCTGCGCATCGATTTCCGCCTGGATCTCGTCACGGGGAATGTGCGGCAGCGCGCCGGCCAGGATGGCCAGGTTGGTGCCTTCATGTTTGAGTGCAAAGAGCGTGTGGTCCAGCAGGGAGGCATCCTCCGGCGGCGCCACCTTGCGTGGGAAGAGCACGGCGTCGGCGGTTTCCAGGATGCGGGTGGTCGCGCCGGCGCGCGCCTCTCGGTTCACCGGGACGGCAGGAAGATCGAGCCGCTCCCGCAGCTGCGCGTATCCAACCAGACGCATTTTTTGCACTTTTCCCTTTATGTGATTTATAGGTCGCAACAATTTTTGCGCTGAACGAAGATTTTTTATATTGCGGGGGTATTTTGCCTACTTTTTTTTAGGAGGTGCGTCCAAATCTGCAAAGAGACCGGACTGCACCGTCCTGTTTCGCACAAAATTTGCGCTGAACGAAGAAAATTTATATTTCGGCGAAAATTTCGCACCAAATCTTAGGGAAAGGCTGACCAATCAGCCCGGCAGCGCCTCGTACGTCAGCAGGAACACCTGTTCCTCGCCCGCGCTGACGGGGAGCCAGACGATGTCCAGATCCGCGAACGCGGTCTCGACATTTTCCTTTTCGTTGCCGATCTCCACCACCAGCACGCCGCCCGGGTTCAGGCGCTTCTTCGCGCCCGCAATGATCCGGCGCACGATGTCCATGCCGTCATCGCCACCCGCCAGCGCGATGCGCGGCTCGGCCAGGTATTCGGCTGGCAGGTCGCGCATCGATTGCTCGTTGACGTAGGGTGGGTTGGTCAGGATGACGTCATAGGTCGCGCCGGCCGGCAGTGGCGCATAGAGGTCGCCTTCGTACAGCGAGATCCGGTCGCCCATCTTGTAGTCGGCCACATTGCGCCGTGCCACGGCCAGCGCGTCCGGGGAGATGTCCACGGCATCGATCCGCGCATTCGGCCAGACGTGCGCCGCGATGACCGGCAGGCAGCCGGAGCCCGTGCAGAGCTCCAGCACCGGCCCGATCTGCTCCGTCTCGCCGAGCCAGGGTTCCAGCCCCTCCTGCAGCAGTTCGCCGATAAAGCTGCGCGGCACGATCACGCGGGAATCCACATAGAAGCGCAGGCCGTGCATGAAGGCCTCGTGCGTGATGTAGGCGGCCGGCACGCGCTCGGTGACCCGGCGCTCGATGACTTTGAGCACCGCGTCGACTTCCTCGGGCAGCAGGCGGGCGTCCAGGAACGGATCGAGCGTATCGAGCGGCAGGTTCAGCGTATGCAGCACCAGATAGGCGGCCTCGTCGTAGGCGTTGGCGCTGCCGTGGCCGAAGGACAGTTTCGCGGCGGTAAAGCGCGAGACCGCCAGGCGCAGCAGGTCACGGACGGTTTGCAAGGGAGAGGTGGCCATGGAAGGACTCGCTGGAATTGGCTGGATGAAACGACGGCTGGGATGAAACGGCGGCCGGAATGAATCGGCGGCCGGTATGAAACGACGCTGACCGCCAGTGCGGTCAGCAAACTCTGGCGACATCGCCGGGCCGGGCCGTATGGAAGCGTCCATCGGACGCCTCTGAAAACCGGTCCCGGTGACGCCCGGCGGGTGAAACGCTCAGGCGATCAGGCGTTCGAGCACGCCGCGATACACATTCTTGAGCGGCTCGATGAAGCGCACTTCCACATGTTCGTCGATCTTGTGGATGCTGGCGTTCGGCGGGCCGAATTCGATGACCTGCGGGCAGATCCGTGCGATGAAGCGGCCGTCGGAGGTGCCGCCCGTGGTCGACAGCTCGGTCGTCACGCCGGTCTCGGCGGAGATCGCCGCGGCAAGCGCTTCGGACAGGCCGCCGCGCGGGGTCAGGAACGGTTCGCCGCCCAGCGTCCAGTCCAGCGTGTATTCCAGCTGGTGCCGGTCCAGGATCGCGTGGACCCGCGCCTTCAGGCCGTCCGGCGTGCTGGCCGTGGAGAAGCGGAAATTGAAGTCGATCGTCACATGGCCCGGGATCACGTTGGTCGCGCCCGTGCCGCCGTGGATGTTCGACATTTGCCACGTGGTCGGCGGGAAGTACTCGTTGCCTTCGTCCCAGACCTCGTTTACGAGGGCGTCCAGCGCCGGTGCGGCGAGGTGGATCGGGTTGCGGGCCAGGTGCGGGTAGGCGATGTGCCCCTGCACACCCTTGACGGTGAGCTTGCCGGACAGCGATCCGCGACGGCCGTTCTTGACCATGTCGCCCAGCGTGTCGACGGAAGTCGGCTCGCCCACCACGCAGTAGTCCATGCGCTCGCCGCGGGCGCGCAGCGCTTCCACGACCTTCACCGTGCCGTCGTGCGCGGGGCCTTCTTCATCGCTGGTGATCAGGAAGGCGATGGCGCCCGCGTGATCGGGATGCCGGGCGACGAATTCCTCGACGGCCACCACGAAGCCCGCGATGGAGGTCTTCATGTCCGCCGCACCGCGCCCGTAGAGCTTGCCGTCGCGATGCGTCGGTTCGAACGGATCGGATTTCCATTGGTCCAGCGGGCCGGTGGGCACCACATCCGTGTGGCCGGCGAAGGCCAGCAGCTTGCCCGCCTTGCCCTGGGTGCCGCGCCGGACTGCCCACAGGTTGGTCACGCGGAAGTCATCCGGGCCACTGACGATGTTTTCGCATTCGAAACCGAGCGCCTTCAGGCGGGTTTCCAGCACGGCCTGGCAGCCTTCGTCAGCGGGCGTGACGGAACGGCGGCGGATCAGGTCTTCGGTGAGGGCGAGGGTGGGGTTCATAGGGCGAGGGGAGCAAACAAATATCAGAACAACGTGGCGTAGGCGTCCGCAGAGAAGCCGACGCTGACCTTGCCGCCCCGGTCCAGCACGGGCCGCTTGATCAGCGACGGACTGGCCTGCATCAGGGCGATGGCGCCGGCTTCGCTTTCCGCCCGGGCCTTGTCGGCATCGGACAGCGAGCGGTACGTCGTGCCTTTCTTGTTCAGCAACGTTGCCAGCGGCACATGGCCAAGCCAGGCGCGCAGCATCGTCTCGTCCACGCCTTGCTTCTTGAAGTCGTGGAAGGTGTAGGCCACGCCGTTGGCATCCAGCCAGGTGCGGGCCTTCTTGACGGTGTCGCAGTTGGGAATGCCGTAGAGCAGGACGGTCATGGTGTCTGGGGCCATGAAAGGCCGGTTGGGTAAGGGCTTTGCCGGGGCGACGCCAGGGGGCCTGTAAAGGGCCTGCCAGGGGCCGGCGTCGCCAGGCGCCTAGCGGAACAGCAGGTTGATCGCGATGACCAGCCCGCCCAGGCCCAGCGCCACGCCGGCCATGGCCACGCCGGTCATCAGGCGCAGGCGGCGTTCCAGCCGCGCCGCTTCCTTTCGCAGGGCCTCGATGGTGATCGCATGTTGCTCGGCCAGCATCTTGACGGCTTCGGCCTGTTGCACCACGGCCGCTTCCAGCTCGGCGATGCGGGCGACCGGATCGCGGTTTTCCACGAGGTCCGGGGCGCCGGGCGCCTCGCCCTTGCGCTTGCCTTTCTTGATCTTCTCGATGGTCTTGTTGGCCTGTTCGAGAATGGTCGGCAGCAGGGAGAGCACGGTGCTGACGGTGGCGGGGTCCAGGGCCATGAGTCGCTTGCGGAGGGAGGGCATTGGCAGATGTCGACGCCGCCGGAAAACTGGCTGGCGGCATCGGCAGGTCTCGACGCCGCCAGCCCAGCCAGCAGGCCGGCCGGCGGCGTCGCGCGATCCGCTCGCCGGCGATCAGTCGCCGCGCAGCAGGTCGTTCAGGCTGGTCTTGGCGCGGGTTTGCGCGTCCACCTTCTTGACGATGACGGCGCAGTACAGGCTGTACTTGCCATCCTTCGACGGCAGGTTGCCCGCCACCACCACCGAACCCGCCGGCACGCGGCCGTAATGAATTTCGCCGGTTTCGCGGTCATAGATCTTGGTCGACTGGCCCAGGTACACGCCCATCGAGATGACCGAGTTTTCTTCGATGATCACGCCTTCCACGACTTCCGAGCGGGCGCCGATGAAGCAGTTGTCCTCGATGATGACAGGGTTGGCCTGCAGCGGCTCCAGCACGCCGCCGATGCCCACGCCGCCGGACAGGTGGACGTTCTTGCCGATCTGCGCGCACGAACCCACGGTGGCCCAGGTGTCGACCATCGTGCCTTCATCCACATAGGCGCCGATGTTCACGTACGACGGCATCAGCACGGCATTCTTCGCGATGAACGAGCCACGACGTGCCACGGCGGGCGGCACCACGCGGAAACCGGCGCGGGCGAAGTCGTCGCCGGTCCAGTTGGCGAACTTGGTCGGCACCTTGTCGTAGAACTGGGCGAAGCCGCCGGCGCTCATCGGCGCGTTGTCTTCCAGGCGGAACGACAGCAGTACGGCCTTCTTGATCCACTGGTTGACCACCCAGTCCTTGCCTTGCTTTTCGGCCACGCGCAGGGCGCCGGTGTCCAGCTGGGAGATCACGTTGGCCACCGCCTCGCGGATATCGTTCGGGGCGGACTTCGGCGACAGGCTGGCGCGGTCTTCCCAGGCCTGGTCGATCAGGGCTTGCAGTGCTTGCGTCATGTTTGTGTCTTCAGTGGTGAATTTGCGGAGGCGGCGCCGGAGTTTGCGTGTCCCGGCGCCGGGACATTTGGTGAATCAGGGTCAAACGTTCGCGCCGGTCAGCCCAGCGACTTGCAGAATTCGACGATCCGGCGCGCGCCTGCCAGGCACTCCTCGGGCGTGGCCACCAGCGCCATCCGGATGCGGTTCCGGCCCGGATTCGTGCCGTGGGCGTCGCGCGCCAGGTAGCTGCCGGGCAGCACGGTCAGGTTCTGCTCGGCCAGCAGGCGCACGGCGAATTCGGTATCGGTCAGCCCGGTGCGCGAAACATCGGCCCACAGGTAGAACGCCGCATCGGGCAGCGCCACGTCGAGCACCTCGGCCAGCAGCGGCGTGACTTCGCCGAACTTGCGCACGTAGGCGGCGCGATTGTCGCGCACATGGGCTTCGTCGTTCCAGGCGGCCACGCTGGCCGTCTGCACGGCCGGATTCATCGCGGCACCGTGGTAGGTACGGTATAGCAGGAATTTCTTGAGAATCGCGGCGTCACCGGCCACGAAGCCGGAGCGCAGGCCCGGGACGTTCGATCGCTTGGAGAGGCTCGAGAACATGACCAACCGCTCGAAGCCGCGGCCCAGCTTGTGGGCGGCCTCCAGCGCACCCAGCGGCGGCTGAGCCTCGTCGAAATAGATCTCGGAATAGCACTCGTCGGAGGCGATCACGAAGCCGTAGCGATCGGACAGCGCGAACAGCTGGCGCCAGTCCTCCAGGGACAGCACCGCACCGGTCGGGTTGCCCGGCGTGCAGACGTACAGCAGCTGGACCTTCGGCCAGACATCGGCGTCGATCTGGTCGAACGCCGGGGCGAAATTGCGCGCTGGGTCGCTGTTGGCGAAAACCGGGCAGGCGCCGGCCAGCAGGGCCGCGCCTTCGTAGATCTGGTAGAACGGATTGGGGCACAGCACCAGCGCGTCAGGACGGGTGCCGTCGACCACGGTCTGGGCGAAGGCGAACAGCGCTTCGCGCGAGCCGGTCACCGGCAGCACTTCGGTCGCGGCGTTGACGCCGGGCAGGCCGTAGCGGCGCTCCAGCCAGCGGGCGATGCACTGTCGCAGTGCGTCGGAACCGGCCGTTGTGGGATAATTCGCCAGCCCCGAGAGGGACCCGGCCAGTGCCGTCTTGATGAATTCGGGCGTGGGGTGCTTGGGTTCGCCGATGCCGAAGCTGATTGCTGGCTTGTCGGCAGGCTTCACATCCGAAAAGAGCACCCGCAGTTTCTCGAAGGGGTAGGACTGGAGCAGGTCGAGGCGCGGATTCATCTGGTGGGGGCCGGTTAAAACCACGCATTATAGAGGAATGGCACCGCATTCCGTGCGTCGGCGAGGCCCTGGCGCCCGGTTCGCGCACCGATGCCGGGCATCGGCAACCGGTGATGGCCACCGCACTGGCCGTCGCCGCTCCCGCCACCCCTCCATGCTGTGTGCTTCGTGCGGCCGCCTGCCTTGCGATCTTTTCCTGTTTTTCCCCGTTTTTCCCATTTCCATGAGCGCATCCAACGTTGCGGCGCAGCATATCCCCGCCGACCCGCATTCCGTCAAATCGTCCCTGTCCATCCTGTTTGGCGCCTCGGTCTGGGGCATCGCCTGGTTTCCGTATCGCGTGCTGAACGGCTGGGGGCTGGGCGGCATGAGCGCGGCGGCGCTGGTGAGTTGCACCGCCGCCCTGATTTCGCTGATCGTGTTCCGGCGGCAACTGTCGGGCCTGCGCGGGTCGTGGCTGTTCGCCGCGATCGGGCTGGCCGCGGGCGTGACCAATGCCGGGTTTGTCTGGGGCAGCGTCAATGGCCATGTGATGCGCGTGCTGCTGCTGTTCTACCTCACGCCGGTCTGGACCGCGCTGTTTGCCCGGATGTTCCTGGGCGAGCGCCTGTCCGCCGCCGGCCTGCTGCTGGTGGCGCTGGCGCTCTTTGGCGCCGGGCTGATGCTGTGGACGCCCGAGGTCGGGGTGCCGCTGCCGGGCAATGCCGCCGAATGGTCGGGCCTCGCCGGCGGCATGGGCTTTGCCGTCAACAATGTGCTGTCACGCCGCGCGGGGCAGCGCTTTCCGGAGATGGACGCCCGTCTGCGTACGGTCGTGGTCTATGTCGGCTGCACGGTGGTCGGCGTGCCCTGTGCGCTGTTGCTGGATGGCAGCCATGTGGTGCTGGCACGCGGTGCCGGCGTGTCCGTGGCGTCGCTGGTGCTCGGCCTGTCCGTCGTGCTGGTGGTGAGCAATGCCATCGTCCAGTATGGGCTGCAGCGGTTGCCGGCCAACCGGGTGTCGCTGCTGATGCTGTTCGAGATCGTGGTGGCGGCCGTGTCGGCCTGGTGGCTGGCGACGGAAACACTGAGCTGGAAGGAGGCGGCAGGCGGGCTGTGCATCGTGGCGGCCGGCGCCTTGTCAGGGCTGGTGCACCGCGCGAAGCCAGCCGGCACGGTGGCGGCGCCGGGCGTGGAGGCGGCCGCGTAGGGTTTGATACTTCCGCGTCACTCCGGGTCGTGCGGCAAGGTCACATCGAGCCGGCTCGTATCCGTTGGTCGTCAGTTGGCCGACAGGCGAGCCGCGCATCACTTCCGTACGCGTGCCTTCAGGTATGCGGCGGTCAGCAAGGGGACGTCGAACGGTGGCAGGAACTGCCCGCGCACCGTCCCATCTGGCCCGATCAGAATCAGCGACCCGGGATACGGGGCATTGGCAGTGGGCGGCACGCCAGGCTTCGCGCCGAGATCGTCGATGAGTCCCGCCAGCGTCTCGGCGCTGCCCGTGGCGCCGACGAAGCGCGCGTCATAGGGCGCCAGATACCGCCGCAGCGCCTCCGGGTTATCGCGCCGCGGGTCCAGCGAAATGAACAGCACTTGCGTGGTGGCAAGTTTCTGCGTGGTGCTGATGCGCTGGTAGAGGCCTGTCAGCGCGGTCAGCGCCTTGCTGCACGGCTCGCCGCAGTGTGTGTCGCCCAGCAGCACGAGGGTCCAGCGGTCCTGCAGCTGTGCCTGCGTGAAGGGCCGGCCGTGCTGGTCCGTGAGGCTGAAGGCGCCGACCGGCCAGCCTCCCGAGGACATATCGGTTTGCTGCGTCGCGTTGTGCGAGGCCTGCGCCAGCAGCGGCAGCAGGATTGCGCACAGGCAGGCGGCAAGCCGGGGCAGGCATCGATTCATGGCAACGCTCCCTGGCCGGAAGGCAGCGCGGCAGGCCGGCCCGGGCTGCGGGCACCCGGGCTGCCCCCGGTTTCCGGCTGTGCGTCGGCAACGGCGCAGGCGCGCCATGAGCGCAGGGCGACGAGCACGCTGGAGCCGCCCATCAGGATCGCCGCGAGCACCGGCTGCAGCAGGCCGCTGGCAGCCAGCGCGAGCGCGATCGCGTTGTAGCCAAAGGCCCAGGCCAGGTTGGTGCGGACGGTCCGGCGCACCTGACGCGATCGCTGCAGCAGCCACGGCAGGCTGGCCAGCCCGGTGCGCGGCAGCACGACGTCCGCGCTCTCGCGCGCCAGATCGGCAGCATTGCCCATCGCGATGCCGACCGATGCGGCTGCCAGCACAGGCCCGTCGTTGAGGCCGTCGCCGACCATGGCGACTCGCCCCGTCCCGCTTGCCCAGTCGCGCAGCGCGCGCACCTTCTCTTGCGGCAGCAGCCCGGCCTGCCACGCGCCGATGTTCAGTTCGCCGGCCATTTCCTCCACCGCATGCGCGTTGTCGCCGCTCAGAAGCAGGGTGCGCAGGCCCAGGCGCTGCACCTCGGCGATCACCTCGCCGGCATCCGGCATGGCCAGCGTGCGTAGCGCGATCAGGCCATGCGCCTGCCCGTCCCAGCCCACCAGCACGAGCGTGCAGCCGAGCGGTGCCACGGCGAGCAGAGCGGGCGGAACCTCCCAGCCAAGCGTGCCGAGGAATGCCGGCGATCCCAGCGCGCAATGCATCCCGTCGAAGGATCCGGTGAGTCCCTCGCCGGCACTGGAGGCGATGTCGTTGGATGCGGGCGCCGCGCCCGGCGTTGCCGCATAGCGTGCCATCGCGGCAATCGCCCGCGCGGCCGGATGGACCGAGGCCTGTGCCAGCCCTGCCGCCACACGCAGGACCTGCGCATGACTGGCGCCGTCGGCCTGTATGCCGACGGGCAGCAGCGTATCGGCGGTCAGCGTACCGGTCTTGTCGAAGGCGACGCCTTCCAGGCGCGCCAGCGACTCCAGCACGTCGCCGCCGCGGACCAGGATGCCGTGCTGCGCCGCCTGGCCGATGGCCAACGCATGGGCCAGCGGCGCGGCCAGGCCCAGCGAGCAAGGACAGGCCACCACCAGCACGGCCAGCCCGGCCAGCATGGCCGCATCGGCCGCCTGCGCCGGATCGCCCGCGCGGCTGCCCCAGAACCACGCGCTGACGGCGGCCAGGGCCAGCACGCCCGGCACGAATACGGCCACGATGCGATCCACCGTATCCCCCGCCAGGGTCTTGCGCGCCAGCGCTTCCCGCACCTGCCGGCCGATCTGCTGCCAACGCGTCTGGGCGCCGGCCACCGTGGCCTGGACCAGGAGCGGCCGGCTTCCGTTGACACTGCCGGCATGCACCAGCGCGCCGGGCGGCTTGAACTGGGGTTCGCTCTGCCCGGTCAGCACGGCCTCGTTACACTCCGAGCGGCCATCGACGACGATGCCGTCAACCGGGACGCGTTCGCCGGGGAGAATCCGCACCAGTTCGCCCGGCCCGATCGCGGTGACGGCGCGCCAGCATTCCGTATGGCCATCGACCACGCGCGCTTCGGCGCGCTCGGCCGCCAGCATGGGCGCCAGCCGACGCGCCGTGCGGACCCGTACCTGCGCTTCGAGCAGGCGGCCCAGCGTGAACAGCAGCAGCACCATGGCGGCGGTGTCGAAGTAGACCAGTTCGGACGCCCGCCATACCTGCCAGCCCGAGTAGCCATAGGCGGCGAGCACGCCGATGCAGACCAGTGTGTCGGTGGAGAACCGTCCCCGCTGCGCAGTCTGCCACGCGCCTTCGGCAAATGGGCGACCGAGGAGCAGCACCAGCGGCGTGGCCAGCGCCCACAACAGCCAGAGAACGGGCTGGCGCAACCATGCCTCGTCACCGGTAAAGGCATTCGCGTAGAACAACCAGCTGAACAGCATGACGTTCATCGCGAGGAAGCCGCCCACGCCGAGACGGATCAGGGCCGCCGCCGCCTGCGGTTCCTCGTGGTCGCCGTGGTGCACCTGATAGGCCAGGCAGCAGCCATAGCAGCAGAACCAGTGGGCTTCGCCATCGATCTCGCGCTGCTGGCCCAGTCGGCCGACTGGCAGTTGGCAGTGGCTGCAGGCGTGGGGAGTTTCCATGGCGGTGGTCGGAAATCCCTAGTGCAGGTGGGCGCTCATCGGCACGACGCCACGGGCCAGCGTAATCAGCCCCAGCAGGACGATAAATCCGCCGGCCGCCCGCACGCCCTGCATGCGCCAGTCGAGGCGCGCGGCCGGCGCGGGCAGGAAGCTGGCTACCACCGGCTGCGCCGGCGCGCCGTCAGGCTGGTGGCGCGCGCGCCACCAGAGACCGAGTCCGCTCATGGCCAGCATCGCCGGCAAGGTGCCCAGCCCGAATGCGACCATGATCTGCAGCCCGGTCAGCGCCGTGCCACTGGCCGCCGCCTGGGCGGCGAAGGCATAGACCAGCGGGCAGGGGAGAAACCCGTTCAGCACGCCAAACGCCAGCGGCGCGCCGGGCCCGGGCTGGCGCAGCAAGGTGCGCAGCGACTGTGTCAGCCACCGGGCTCCTGCCCCGCCGAGGGCATGGCCGCGATGGCCGAGCAGTCCGGCCAGGTTCAGCCCGATCCCCAGCATCAGCAGGCCGGACAATACGGCCAGCGCGCGCTGGATCATGCTGGCCGTGCTGTTCTCGCCCGCGTGACCGACCAGCAGCATGCCGAGATAGCCGGCCAGCGTGCCGAGGAAGGCGTAGCTGCCAATGCGGCCCACGCTGTAGGCCAGGTGCCGCAGCAGGGTGGCGAGGCGTCCGCCGGGCGCGGGCCCCAGGCCGCATGCAAAGCCGCCGCACATGCCGACACAGTGCATGCTGCCGGCGGCGCCGGCCAGGAAGACGAGCCACAGGGCGGTCATGGCTTTCCCGTTATTTGTGTGCCGCCAGATACGCCACCCACGCAAAGAATCCGACCGTCATGATGACGAAGATCCAGAAGGCGATCGATTCGTAAAGGGTCATGGCAGGCTCCCTTCGCCCTTCACAGCAGGCGCACGCCGAGAATGTTAAGCGCAAGCTCGCCGAACAGGAAGGCCAGATTGAGCAGGGCCAGTGCCAGCAGCAGTCTCGGTGCCATGTGGATCTCCAGTGGGTCGTGCGCAGGCGGGTGGCGGGCTAGCGTGTCAGGTCGAGCCCCGGCCCAAGCCCGCCCCAGTATGTGTAGCCGTAGTACAGCGCCCAGATGAACAGCACCAGGTAGACGACCAGCAGCCAGGCGTTGATGCGTCCGTGGCGCGCCTGGATGTGGCCGCCGCCGTAGTCCTCGGTCTGACGGTGGTGGGGCAGTTCCTGCCCGGCGGGGGTGTCGTCGCGTTCGTTACTCATGGCCGGTTTTCTCCTCCGCGCCGTCATCGCTGACCTCGGCCCGGTAGGCCTTGTACTTGATGGCTTCCACGTCCTCGAACAATCCGGACAGCACGGCCCAGATGAACAGGCAGACCGCGCCGAGGCTCATGAAGAAGGCCACGACGAATTGCAGGAAGGTGAGTTCGGCCATGATCGCGCCCCGGGTTCGTCAGCGTTCGTGTCAGCGTTCGTCGGCGAACGCGAAGCCATGCCGCCTGGCCCAGGCTTCGCCCGCATAGGTGCTCGGCTGGCCAGGTTGCGCCGGCTGACCGGTGCCCGGTGCACGGTAAGCCTGGCGCGACTCGTCCGCGCGCAGCGCGGGGTCGTTCAGCGCGGCCTTTTGCTCGGGTGAAATGGGTAACGGCTGGCCGGTCAGCGGATCGGTGTAGGCCGACAGCGACAGGACGAAGTACGCGAGCGCCCAGCGGTCGGCCTCGGACACGGTGTCGCTGAACGACGGCATCGGCGTACCGGAGAGCCCCGTGCTCATGGTGCGGAAGATGTCCTTGACCGATGCGCCGGACTTGAATTGCCCGGTGGTCAGGTTGGCCGGCGGAATGGGGAAGCCGAAGTCGTCCTTGAGGCCGGCCGCCTTTTCGCCGTCACCCTTGCCGCCGCGCCCGTGGCATTCCCAGCATTTGGCGCGGTCCCAGGCCTGCTTGCCACGCAAGATGGTTTCCGCCGACGGCTTGGGCGGAACGCCGATGAAGATGGGAGCCAGCGCCGGTTCCTCCAGGAAATAGAAGTAAGGCTTGTCGGGCTTGCTGCGGTCGGCCGCCAGTTCGTACTTGATGTACTGGATCACCGCCAGGCGATCCTTCTCCGGCAGCTCGTGCCAGCTCGGCATCGCCGTCCCGCGCACGCCGCGCGTGATGGTGCGGAGCAGGTCGCCGTCATCCGGCATCGAGCCCGACGGCGTGAGGCGGAACTTGAACACGCCCAGCGTGAAGTTGCGCGGGCGGTCCTTTTGCATGAATGCGGCGGCCGGGCCGTTGCCGTCGCCCTTGACGCCGTGGCAGCCGAGGCAGCGGCGCTCGTACACCGTCTTGCCATGCGCGATCCATTCCTCCGAGCGCGGCACGGAAGTCTGCGAGGCTTCCATCTGCTGCGGCTCGAACCGGTCGCGCCACTTGCCGCGGTTGGTGCCGAGTTTCTGCAGATAGGCCACCAGCGCCCGCAGGTCCTCGGTGTCGGTCAGCAGGGTGACGGTCTCGCCTTCGAACTCGTGATTGGGCGTCAGGATCACGGGGTACTTGCCGCGTTCCGGCACGTAGAGCAGCCCAGACTGGTTGGGAGTCAGGGTGATCGTCTGGCTGCTGCCGAAATCGAACAGCAGGCGGGTTTGCGGCGTGTTCTCGATGGTGCGGCGCCCCTGCTGATCCGTCACCAGTTTGGCGACGTGGGGGCCGGTGAACAGCGCGGAAAACCGCGGCATGATGGAGTCGGGCGACAGCATGCGCGGATCCCAGAAATGCGCCAGGTGCCAGGCATCGCTGTATTTCAGGCCCACGCGCGAGAGGTCGGGTCCGATGCGTCGCGTGGAGAACAGATGCGGCAGGTCGAAGGCGTACTCGCCAGCCTGGGCGACGGGGCCCCAGCGTCGTGTCTCGCCAGTGACGGGGCGCACGAATTGCGAGTGGCAGTACCAGCAGCCTTCTCGCGTATAGACCGCGCGCCCGCGCAGTTGCAGCGGCGTGTAGTCCGTGGCCTGGGCCTCGATCCATTTGAGTTCGCCCAGATCGGTGCGCACCACCTGGGTGACCTTGTCGGTCCGCGACTGGGGCTCCAGCATGGGCAGCACGCCCTGCACGAACGCGGCCAGCGAAATGCAGCCGAATCCGGCGACCAGCGCATAGAAGCGCAGTCCGTAGCGGCCATCCGGGCGCCGGGTCATGGGGCGGCTCCCTGTACGGAGCGCGCGGGGCCTGTGTCCGTTGCCGGCTCCGCCGACAGGACGGTGCGCATCAGGTTATAGACCAGCAGGGACATGCCAATGTCCATGGAGATGCCGGCCGTGGTGCGAACCAGCCAGTAGGGGCGGATGGCCACCAGGGAGTCCAGCCATTCCACGCCTGCCATCAGCATGTAGCCTTGCTGCAGGCCGGCCATGGTCAGGTCCAGCCCCATCAGACTGATGCCGAAGGTGATCAGCCAGAACGACCAGTTGCCGAGCCGGGGAGACCAGAGCGGCCGCGCCACCAGCTTGGGTATCACATAGACCGTGCCGCCGATGGCCCAGACCACGAAGGTGCCGAACACGGTCAGGTGCGAATGCGAGATCACGAAATCGCTGAAATGCGTCGGCTGCTGGATCGAACGCAGCGCTTCCGTGGAACCCTGGAAGCATCCCACCAGGTACATCAGCGACCCCATGATCAGGAACTTGGCCGTGAGGTTCTGGGTGAACGTGTGCCAGCGGCCGATCATGGTGCCGAAGAAATTCTGCAGGACCGTCCATACCGGGACGATCAGCAGCATGGAGGTGATGATCGCCAGCGTTTCCGCCCAGTCGGCAATGGGGCTGTACAGATAGTGGTGAATGCCGACGAAAGGGTAGAAGAGCGCCAGCGACCAGAAACCCACTAGCGACAGCTTGTGGCTGTAGACGGGGTTCTGCACGCTTGCGGGCAGGAAGTAGTAGATCAGCACATAGCCCGCGGGCGTGATCCACAGGCCCACGATGTAGTGGATGAACAGGCCGTGGAATGCCGCGCTGTTGATGCCAGTGATGGCGAAGGGCAGGATGAAGCTGCCCAGCACCAGGTTCATCACGGTCCAGACAAAGGCGCCGATCAGGTACCAGACCGCCACATACAGTTGCGGTTCGCGGCGATGCGCGATCGTCATGAGGAACTGCACGGTCGTGACGGACACCACGAAGAAGATGACGGCGTCGATCGCCGTCGGGAATTCGCCGGCTTCCAGCCCCTGGTTGTAGCCAAGCATCAGTGACGCCATGCCGGCGATCAGGCCCAGGTTCCATACCCAGACCAGCCAGTGTCCCCATTGCCCCTTCCAGACCGGCACCCCGCACAGGCGCGGCAGCAGATAGTGGCAAAGGCCGATGAAGAGCGTGGAGAAGGCGCCGAAGATCACGCCGTTGACATGCATCGGCCGAAGGCGGCCGAAGGTCAGGTACTGCGAGGTGCCAAGGTAGTCGGGGTAGTTGAACAGGCTGGAAATGGTCACGCCGATGCTGGGCGTGAACATCAGCCAGAACAGGCCCCAGTACAGCCACTTGAGCACCAGCCCGCGGTCGATCAGCGAATCCAGGTCGGGAAATGCTTCGGATGGATCCGATGTCGCGCGGGCGGTGGTGGTCATGGGCTTGCGCTCTCTTGGGCGACTCAGTGCCTGCCAGGGTCGAGCTTGCTGTTGCGGTTCGAGTAGTAGATGTAAGCCTCAAGGGCCTTCATGGCAGGCCCGTTGGGGTCGATCTTCTCGCCTTCGTTTGGTTTCTCGATGCACCAGTTGATCATGTCGCGCAATGTGGCGAACTCGTTCATCTGCTCCTGGAATTTCGGGAACTCGTGCGGGTGCGTGTCGGAGGCAAACGGGTGGCACATCGCGCAGGCCATGCCGGTGTTCGTCAGCTTGACGTTCAGCTGCTTCTGCGCGCCGGGATCGCCGTGGAAGAGCTGGTCGCCGACCTTCACCTGTTCCATGAAGACGTCTTCGAACGCTTTCAGTTGATCCGATGTGTGGGGTTCCTTGTGCGCCATCGGCCGGTCGCTGTCGTAGCCGAGCAGCAGCAACACGGCCACGCCCGCCGTCAGGGCCCGGGCATGCCATTCGTGTTTTTTCATCGTTCTCTCCTCACGCATTGCTGCGCCGGATGAGGGGTGCCGGCCGCTCCTTCTCTACATACGGTCGGCGATGCGTGGGCTGAGGACCTGGTTGCGATTGTCCTCGGTGCCGGAGTCCGCCGGGTGATCGGCGAACACCGTCTTGCGCCACATCTTGTATTCGTTGTCGACCCGCCCCGGTGCGGTCATCGTCAGGGTGCTCCAGCCCACGCCGTCGAAATGATCGCCCGGATCGGCCCGGATCATAGGCCTGGTCAGAAGGGGCACGCCTTCGGGCGCATACGGCCACGGCCAGGAGGTGGCCAGCATGCCGATCGAGCGGATCTTGCCGATCTCGTTGTAGAGCACCTGGTGCGTATGGCCGTGGATATTGGTGACGTTGTCGTACGGCTTGAGGACTTCATGCGCCTCGCGCCAGTCGCGGATCCAGAAGTTCCACGGCGGGTAGTACTCATACAGCGGGGTATGCGTGAACAGGATCACGGGGCTGGTCTTGGGCCAGCCTGACAGCGTGCTGCTGAGCCAGCGCAGCTGCTTGTCGCCGATGACCGACCACGCGCCGCCCAGCGTGCCGTCGAGCGTGGCCATATGTCCCATTCGCTCCTTCGGCGTCATCTTGCGAGCCGTCCAGAAATCTGGCGCGCCGGCGATGGTGTTCAGGCCGATCACGCGCACGCCCTTGTGGTCGAAGGTCCACGGCGCGGTGCCGAAAGTCTTGTTCCAGGTCGACCCCATATCCAGGTACCAGTCGTGCTCGCCCGGAATGAAGACCTTGCGGATCTTCACTTCCTTGAGCAGGTCGGCGCCGAGTTTCAGTTCGACGGGATCGCCAAGTTGCGCGAGGTCGCCGCCAAAGATCATGAAGTCGGCCGGCGGATTCATCGCCTGGACTTCCTGGAAGGCGCGCACGGTCTTTTCCACGAAGCGGGAGTTCACGTCCCGGGGATAGAGGTGGGTGTCGGACACCCAGGCAAAGCGGAAGGTCTGGCCGGTCTGGCCGTAGGCCACGTCGAGCGTGCTGAGGAGTGGAAAGAATCCACATGCGGCGGCCCCTGCCACGCCTTTCAGCAGCGCCTGGTGCATGAACGTGCGGCGTGTCCAGACCGCACCGCCTTCGGGGCGATCGCCCGGCCCGCGCAGGGTCCGGTGCAATTCGCGTCGTTCGAGTTCAAAGTCGTTCATCTGGCGGCCCTCCGCCCCCCCTGGGGGGGTGATGAAACTGCGGTGTGAAACTGAAGTTATTTCTTCTTCAGTTCGATCGAGAGCTTTGCGGTCTGGCCACCGGCTACCGTGACGGGCATCTCGGTGTCTCCGGTGTAGGACTGCGTGGCGACCACGGTGTAATTGCCGGGCGGAATATCGTCGATGCGGAAGCTGCCGTCTTCACCTGTCAGGGCGTAGTACGGGCTGTCCGCGACGTAGATATGCGCCAGCATCCAGCCATGCGCATCGCATTCGACGCGTACGAGACCGGGCCGCGGCAAATCGCGCGTGATCTTGACCCCTTTTTCCGGCAGTGCCAGGTTGAACGCCGTGCGCTGGCCGTAGAAGCCGTGCGTGTTATGCAGGACCGGATCGGAGCTGGTGACTTCGATCTTGCCGGGGCGGATCACCTGTACCGCGGGCTTGAAGATGCAGTGCTCCTGGTCCAGCACGGGGACCTTGTCCGGTGCGCCCCAGTCCTTGCCTTTGGGAACTTCCTTGAGATACACCACGGCGTCCTGGACGCCTTTGCCGGCGCCGACGCGAACCTGAGGTTCATCGCGCGGACCACCGCAGACGTCACGGTCCTTGGTGGGGATGATCTTGCGGATGGGGACGGTGCCCTGGAAGGTGACTTTGCCCTCGATCTTGCCGCCGCCGGAGACGGGGGCGACATCATAGGCAAAGGCGGGGAGGCTGAGCACGCTCAGCATTGCCAATTGCAGGCAACGCGAATTGCGACCGTAGAAACACATAATGTTTCCTGCCTTCGAGCGCTGTGGGGTGCGCTCTTTCTTCTTCATCCCCCGGGCAGTTACGTGATTAACTGACCTTGCAGACAACCAAAGTACAGCCAATAACTATTGGATTTCGCTGAAGCATAGTACGCGCGCGGGTCAATGCAAGGAGCAGTCACCCTTGTTGTGCGCTTGTCGATGCTGCGTTGCCGCGCTCAGGTGCTTCGGTCGCGGCAATGCGGACGACGATCCACGCGTCGCTCTGCTAGAGTCCGTGCATCGATCTCGTTGGCCACACGGCGATGCGTGCCGACGCGACATTTCAGGAGGCGTGGATCATGCGAGTGCTGGTAGTCGGAGCGGGGGCCGTCGGCGGCTATTTTGGTGGGCGTCTTGCCGCAGCCGGCCGGGACGTGACCTTTCTGGTGCGGCCGCAGCGGGCCGAGACGCTGCGTCACGGCGGGCTGGTGATCAGGAGCCCGCGCGGCGACCTTGCGTTGCGAGAGGTCAGGACGGTCCAGACCGGCGACGCCGCCGGGGCATTCGACCTGGTCCTGCTGAGTTGCAAGGCGTACAGCCTGGACGACGATGCCATGGCATCGTTCGCGCCGATGGTGGGGCCGTCGACGGTCATCCTGCCGTTGCTCAACGGCATGCGGCACATCGATGTCCTGCAACAGCGCTTTGGCAACGACCAGGTGCTGGGCGGCCAGTGCGTGATCGCGGCGACGCTGAATCCCGAGGGTGAAATCGTTCATCTGAACGACATTCACGGCATCACCTTTGGCGAACTGTCGGGAGGCGTGTCGCCGCGCGTGCAGGCGATTGCCGACACGATGACGGGGGCCGGATTCGATATCGCGGTCAGTCCGGACATCGTGCAAAGCATGTGGGAGAAATGGATATTCCTCGCAACGCTGGCGGGCAGCACCTGCCTGATGCGGGCATCGGTCGGCGATATCCTCGGCACGCCGGACGGCAAGGCGTTTATCGAAGGCCTGCTGGACGAATGCCGTGCCGTTGCGCAGGAGAATGGCCACGTCATGCCGCCGGAATTCGATGTGCGTGCCAACAGAATGCTTCTCACGCCGTCGCCGCTGACGGCATCCATGCTGCGCGATGTCGAGAACCGCTCGCGCACGGAAGCCGACCATATCCTCGGCGACCTGATCCGGCGCGGGCCGTCGGCGCAGGGGCAGCGCGGCGGGCTGTCGCTGCTGCGCCTCGCCTATGGCCACCTGAAGGCCTACGAGGCACGCCAGGCGCGCGGCGGATAGCACTGGCCCGCCAGCCGCGCGCGTGGCGGGTGGGTCGTCATCCGTACAGCAAGCCGCACCCGGCCCTGGCATGTGACGGCCACGATGGCGGCGGAGCGGCGGGGAGGGCGCTTGCCCGGAGGGTCTCCGGGATCACGCGGGCATTGGAACGGATTAGCAATAACCCTAAGACATTTCCGCCGGCGCCGGCACGGTGACGTTTCGGCGTAACAGGCCGGGTGCCTAGAAAATGCTTGCAGCAACGTCCGCAAGCGATGGAATGGCAAGGGTTTTCCAATTCCGGCCGGAGCCGTTTCGGGGCCTGCGCAACGGTCGATAAAGCGGCCGGACGAGGGTATGGCGATGGTATGATTACCGCCAATCTATCGGGCACCGGGGGCAGGAAGGGTCGCAGGCGTCACGCCGCGCCGAGCGCTCCGGGACAGCCCGGCTTTTCCTATCTTCGTATTGCCCAAACCACACGACAACCGTGCGACTGTCCTCGATCAAGCTGGCGGGCTTCAAGTCCTTCGTCGATCCCACCAATTTTCAAGTGCCCGGCCAGCTGGTCGGCATCGTAGGTCCCAACGGATGCGGTAAATCCAACATCATCGACGCCGTGCGCTGGGTGTTGGGCGAGTCACGTGCCTCCGAGTTGCGTGGCGAATCCATGCAGGACGTCATCTTCAATGGCTCCACGGCCCGCAAGCAGGCCGGCCGCGCCAGCGTGGAACTGGTGTTCGACAACGCCGAAGGCCGTGCCGCCGGCCAGTGGAGCCAATACGCCGAAGTGGCCGTCAAGCGCGTGCTGACGCGCGACGGCACGTCGTCCTACTACATCAACAACCAGCCGGTCCGCCGCCGCGACATCCAGGACATCTTCCTGGGCACCGGCCTGGGCCCGCGCGCGTACGCCATCATCGGGCAGGGCATGATCTCCCGGATCATCGAGGCCAAGCCCGATGACATGCGGATCTTCCTGGAAGAGGCCGCCGGCGTGTCCAAGTACAAGGAACGCCGCCGCGAGACCGAAAACCGCCTGGGCGACACCCGCGAGAACCTGACCCGCGTGGAAGACATCCTGCGCGAACTGGGCAGCAACCTCGACAAGCTCGAGGGGCAGGCCGAGGTGGCGCAACGCTTCAAGACGCTGCAGGCCGATGGCGAAGAGAAACAGCACCTGCTGTGGCTGCTGCGCAAGCGCGAAGCCCAGGCCGAGCAGGAGCGCCACACGCGCGCGATTGAAACGGCGCAGATCGACCTGGAGGCCCAGACCGCGCAACTGCGCCACGTCGAAGCCGAGCTGGAAACGATGCGCGCGGCACACTATGCCGCGTCCGACGGCATGCACACCGCGCAGGGCGCGCTGTACGAGGCCAACGCCGAGGTCAGCAAGCTGGAGGCCGAGATCCGCTACGTGGTGGAGTCGCGCAACCGCGTGCAGGCCCAGATCGCGGCCCTGAGCACGCAGCGTGAGCAGTGGCAGGGCAAGGCCGAACAGGCCACCGAGGAACTGGCCCAGGCCGAGGAAAGCCTGGCGCTGGCCGAAGCCCGCACGATCGAGGCGCAGGAAGCGGTCGCCGTGAAGAACGATGAGCTGCCGACGCTGGAAGGCCAGTGGCGCGACGCCCAGCAACTGCTGGGCGAGCAGCGCGCCGGCATCATGCAGGCCGAGCAGGCACTGAAGCTGGAAGCCGCGCAGCAGCGCAGCGCGGATCAGATGCTGCAGCAGCTGGAGCAGCGCAAGGATCGCCTGTCTCAGGAAGAGAAGGGTCTGGATCGCCCGGACGAGACGCGCCTGGAAGAGCAGCGCGCCGAACTGGCTGAGCAGGAAGCCTTGCTGGAAGAAGCGCAGGCCGTGCTGATGGACAGCGAGGACACCGTGCCGCGCCTGGACGCCGAGCGCCGTGGCGCGCAGGAGCGCGTGCAGCGCGAAGCCGCGACCATCGCCTCGCTGGAAGCGCGTCTGGCGGCACTGCGCCAGCTGCAGGAAAACGTCCAGACCGAAGGCAAGGTCCAGCCGTGGCTGGAACGCCATGGCCTGTCCGAGTTGCCGCGTCTCTGGAAGAAGGTCCATATCGAGCCGGGCTGGGAAAACGCGCTGGAATCCGTGCTGCGCGAAAAGCTCGCCGCGCTGGAAGTCTCGAACCTGGACTGGGTCAAGGCCTTCCTGTCCGATGCGCCGCCGGCCAAGCTGGCCTTCTATTCCCCGCCGCCCGCCGCCCGCCCCATTGAGGCGCCGGCTGGCCTGCGTCCGCTGATGTCGCTGGTGCAGATCACCGAACCCGGCATCCGCGCGGTGATGCAGGACTGGCTGGCCGATATCTACACGGCCACCGACATGGCGCAGGCCCTGGCTGCGCGCAATACGCTGCCGGAAGGCGCGCAATTCGTCGTAGCGGATGGCCACCTGGTCGGCCGCAACGCGATCCAGATCTATGCCGCCGATTCCGAACAGGCCGGCATGCTGGCCCGCGAGCAGGAAATCGAAAACCTGCAGAAGCAGGCCCGCGCGCAGACGCTACTGTCCGACGAGGCCAAGACCCAGGCCGTGCGGGCCGAGGCTGCCTACACGCAGTCCAGCCAGACGCTGGCCGACGCCCGCTCGCGTGCCGAGCAGGCCACGCGCCGCGTCCATACGCTGCAGATGGACGTGCTCAAGCTGTCGCAGGCGATGGAGCGCTTCTCGGCGCGTAGCGGCCAGATCCGCGAGGAACTGGCCGAGATCGGCGCGCAGATCGAGGAGCAACGCGCCGTGCGCGCGGAATCCGAGGCGAGCTTCGAGCAGCACGATACCCAGCTGGCGGAGATGCAGGCCTCGCACGAGGACCACCAGATGGCCTTCGAGGCGCTGGACAGCAAGTTGTCGTCCGCCCGCCATCAGTTGCGCGATTTCGAGCGTGCCGCGCAGGAGGCATTGTTTGCCGAGCGCAATTTGTCGGGTCGCATCGACGAACTGCGCCGCAATATCCAAATGGCCGCCGATCAGTCCGAGCGCATCGCCGAGTCGCTGGAAAATGCGCGCGTCGAGCTGGAAACGATCAACGAGCAGACCGCCCACACCGGCCTGCAGGACGCCCTCGAGGTGCGCGCGGAGAAGGAAGAAAAGCTGGCTGCCGCGCGTATCGAACTCGATGCGCTGTCCGCGCAGTTGCGTCAGTACGACGAGCAACGCCTGGCCGCGGAACGCAGCCTGCAGCCGCTGCGCGACCGCATCACGGAATGCCAGTTGAAGGAGCAGGCCGCGCGCCTGAACCAGGAGCAGTTCACCGAGCAGCTGTCGACCGCGCAGGTCGACGAAGCGACGCTGGCGGACAAACTGACCGGCGACCTGAAGCCGTCGTATCTGCAGGGCGAAGTCACGCGGATCAACAACGCGATCAACGCGCTGGGTCCGGTCAACATGGCCGCGCTCGACGAACTGGCCGCCGCGCGCGAACGCAAGACGTTCCTTGACGCGCAGTCCGCCGACCTGAACGACGCCATCAACACGCTGGAAGACGCGATCGCCAAGATCGACCAGGAAACCCGCGCGCTGCTGCAGGGCACGTTCGACCAGGTCAATCATCATTTTGGCGAGCTGTTCCCGTCGCTATTCGGCGGTGGCCAGGCGCGCCTGATCATGACCGGCGAGGAAATCCTCGATGCCGGCGTGCAGGTGATGGCGCAGCCCCCGGGCAAGAAGAACTCGACGATTCACCTGCTGTCCGGCGGCGAGAAGGCGCTGACGGCGATCGCGCTGGTGTTCGCGATGTTCCAGCTGAACCCCGCCCCGTTCTGCTTGCTGGATGAGGTGGACGCGCCGCTGGACGATGCCAACACGGAACGCTACGCCAACATGGTGGCGCGCATGTCCGACAAGACGCAGTTCGTCTTTATTTCCCACAACAAGATTGCGATGGAGATGGCCCACCAGCTGATCGGCGTGACCATGCAGGAGCAGGGTGTATCGCGGATCGTGGCGGTGGATATGGATGCAGCAGTGTCGATGGCGGAGGCCGCTTAAGATGGAACTGCAGAATGCATTGATCATCGCAGGTGCTGTTCTTCTGTTGCTGCTGGTGGCGTACAACCGCTGGCAGATTCACAAGGCGCGCCGTGTGCGTCCGCTGATGCCCGAGGATGACCTGCCGCCGATGCGCGAGCCGGTGGTCGGCAAGACGACCCATCCGGACACGGCGGCCAGGCTGCAGGAAACGCCGCCGGAGCATGTTTCGCGCCGTGAGCCGACGCTGGGTGCGGGCAAGGACCATCGACACGACGACGAGGTGGTGGCTGCCGCCGCGAGCGCGGCAGCGGGTTCCGCCGATGCCGACGAGATCGTGGCTGACGAAGTGGCCGTGGCCGCATCGCCGGCCGTGAGCCGCGGCGCCTCCGCTCACGAAGCGGAAGCCGAGGCGGGCGCGGAACTGGAGGCGCAGGCCCACGCGCAACCGGCACCGTCTTCGTCTGCAGCCCAGCCCCAGTCCCAGCCGGATGTGGAGGCCCCCGTGGCATTGCTGGACGGCCAGCCCACGCCGGCCATGATCGATCCGCTGATCGATTGCATCGTGCCCATGCACTTGGAGCGCAAGGCTTCCGGTGACCGCATCCTGCCGTTGACGGGCCGGCTGCGCCGCGCCGGCACCAAGCCCGTGCATATCGAGGGCCTGCGCGCCGAGGCCAACGCGTGGGAACCCGTGACCGCGGGCCACCAGTACGAGGATATTCAGGTTGCCGTGCAGTTGGCCAGCCGCAGCGGTCCGCTCAATGCGCTCGAGTTCTCCGAGTTCGTCAACGCCGTCGAGGCGCTGGCTGAAGCGCTGGATGCATCGGCGGAACTGCCGGACATGACCGAGACCGTGGCCAATGCGCGCGAACTCGATGGCTTCGCGGCGGCGTCCGACGTCCAGCTGGGTGTCAACGTGATTTCCGATGGCGCACCGTGGTCCGCCGCCTACGTGCAGACCGTGGCCACGCAGGACGGGCTGGTGCTCTCTCGCGACGGCACGCGCTTCATCCGCTACGCGCCAGGTGCCGACGGCGTGCAAAAGCCGCTGTTTACGCTGCAGTTTGGCGACACCAACTTCCTCCGCGATGACCTGACGCTCAATGCCGGCCGCCAGATCACGCTGCTGCTGGACGTGCCCCAGGCGCCGCAGTCGATCAAGCCGTTCAAGCTGGTCTGCGAATACGGCTACAGCCTGGCCCAGCGCATGGGCGCGCAACTGGTCGACGACAACATGCGTCCGCTGACCGAGGCGTCATTCGTCGCGATCTTCGGCCAGCTGGAAAAACTGTACGAGACGCTGGATGCCCGCGGCATGCCAGCCGGGTCACCCGTGGCCATTCGACTGTTCAGCCTGTAACGGAGCCTGCCATGACCGCGAAGATTCAGGGCGCGCAGGCTCCGGCCTCCGCGCCAGCCGGCGCTTTGTCGGCCACCGCCGCGCCCGCGGCCGCCGCCGCCCGCGTGCAGTGGCTGCGAGACGAGCTGGAACGCCACAACTACCAGTATTACGTGCTCGATGCGCCCACCATTCCGGACGCCGACTACGATGCGCTGTTCGGCGAACTCCAGGCGCTGGAGACCGAGCATCCCGATCTGCTGACCGATGAATCCCCGACGCAACGCGTCGGCGGGGCGCCGCTGTCCGCGTTCGATACCGTCCGGCACCGCGTGCCGATGCTGTCGCTGAACAATGGTTTCGACGACGAGGACGTGATCGGTTTCGACCGTCGCTGCGCGCAGGGTCTTGGCCGTACGGCGGCCGCCGCGCCCGCGGAAGATTTGTTCAGCGCTGCCGAGGCGGCCGACAGTGCCGTCGAGTACGCCTGCGAACTCAAGTTCGATGGTCTGGCGATGTCGCTGCGCTACGAGGACGGCAAGCTCGTCCAGGCCGCAACGCGTGGCGATGGCGAAACGGGCGAGGACGTGACGGTCAACGTCCGCACGATCAAGGCGATTCCCCTGAAACTGCGTGGCAAGGCGCCGGCAGTGCTGGAGGTGCGCGGCGAAGTCTTCATGTATCGCGCCGAATTCGACAAGCTCAACGAGCGCCAGGCCGAGGCCGGCGAAAAGACCTTCGTCAATCCGCGCAACGCGGCGGCTGGCAGCCTGCGGCAGCTGGACCCGCGCATCACCGCCAGGCGGCCGCTGTCGTTCTTCGCCTACGGCATTGGCGAACTACAGGGCGCCGAGCGCCCGCCGACCCACAGCGTCATGCTCGACGGCTTTGCCACGCTGGGCCTGCCGGTCTGCAGCGAGCGCCAGGTGGTGAAGGGCGCCCAGGGCCTGCTGTCGTTCTATCGCGAAATCGGCGCGCGCCGTGACCAGTTGCCGTATGACATCGACGGCGTGGTCTACAAGGTCAATGCGGTGCCGGAGCAGGAGCAACTGGGCTTTGTCTCGCGCGCACCGCGCTTTGCGCTGGCACACAAGTTCCCGGCGCAGGAGATGACCACGGTCGTCGAGGACATCGAGGTCCAGGTCGGGCGCACGGGTGCGATCACGCCCGTGGCGCGGCTCGCCCCCGTGTTCGTGGGTGGCGTGACGGTGACCAATGCCACGCTCCACAACGAGGACGAGATCCGGCGTAAGGATGTGCATGTCGGCGATACGGTGATCGTGCGCCGCGCCGGCGACGTGATTCCCGAAGTGGTGGCCGTGGTGCTCGAACGCCGCCCGGAAGGTGCCCGCGCATTCGTGATGCCGACCGCGTGCCCGGTATGCGGATCGCATATCGAGCGGCTGGAGGGTGAAGCCATCGCGCGTTGCACGGGTGGCCTGATCTGCGCCGCCCAGCGCAAGCAGGCACTGCTGCATTTCGCGCAGCGCCGCGCCATGGACATCGAGGGCCTTGGCGACAAGGTCGTGGAGCAACTGGTCGACCAGGGCATCGTCCACACACCGGCCGATCTCTACAAGCTCGGCGTGGCCAAGCTGGCGGCGCTGGACCGGATGGCAGACAAGTCCGCGACCAACCTGCTTGCCGCGATCGAGGCGTCCCGCGAGACGACGATGAACCGTTTCATCTTCGCGCTGGGCATCCGCCATGTGGGCGAGGCCACGGCCAAGGATCTGGCGAAGCATTTCGGCAAGCTGGACAACCTGATGGCGGCGGACGAGGCCGCGCTGCTCGAAGTCAACGACGTGGGCCCCGTCGTGGCGCAGTCGATCGCCGGCTTCCTGGCCGAGCCGCACAACGTCGAGGTCATCGAACAACTGCGCGCCGCCGGCGTACACTGGCCGGAGACCGAGCCCATGGCGCGCGCGCCGTTGCCATTGGCCGGCAAGACCTTCGTGCTGACGGGGACGCTGCCGACGATGTCACGCGAGGATGCCAAGGAACGGCTCGAGGCCGCGGGCGCCAAGGTAGCGGGGTCGGTGTCGAAGAAAACCGACTACGTGGTGGCCGGCGCGGAAGCCGGCAGCAAGCTCGAACGCGCCCAGGCGCTGGGCGTGCCCGTGCTGGACGAGGACGGCATGCTGGCGCTGCTGGCCGAGGTGGCACAGATGGAACAACAGGGCGGTGCGGAACCGGAGAACGCACAATGATCCGAGACATTCTCAAGATGGGCGACCCGCGCCTGCTGCAGGTCGCGCGGCCGGTGACGCAGTTCAACACGCCGGAGTTGCGGCTGCTGATCGATGACATGTTCGACACCATGGAGCATGCCAACGGTGCCGGACTTGCCGCGCCGCAGATCGGCGTGGACCTGCAGGTGGTGATATTCGGTTTCGATCGCAACCCGCGCTACCCGGACGCACCCATGGTGCCCAAGACCGTGCTGATCAACCCGGTGCTGGAGCCGCTCTCCGACGAGATGGAAGACGGCTGGGAGGGCTGCCTGTCCGTGCCCGGCTTGCGCGGCGTGGTGCCCCGGCATACGCGGCTGAAGTATTCCGGCTACGACCTGCTCGGCAACCCGATCGAGCGCGTGGCCGAAGGCTTTCACGCCCGTGTGGTCCAGCACGAGTGCGACCACCTGATCGGCGTGCTGTACCCGATGCGCGTCAAGGACTTCACGCGCTTCGGGTTCACCGAGGTGCTGTTCCCGGAATTGCCGCCGAACTACGACGATTGAGCGGAGGCGGCGCCGGCCGCCAGCGCCGGCTGCCCGTGGCGGACGTGATAGACCATCGCGCCGCACACCAGTATCGCCATCATGCAAAGCTCGGCGCCGAGGCTGGCCAGCGTGGCATCGAGGTATCGGGCCACAAGTTCGGTGGGAAGGTGGGCCGATTGGTGCAGCGACTGGGCGAACACCGAGCCCAGCAGCGCCGATCCCAGTCCGAAGGCGGCCTGCTGCACTGTTGCCAGCGTCGCACTGCCGGCGCCCGCCTGATCGGCGGGAATATCGGCTAGCCCGATCCGGTAGAAGCATCCCACCACCAGCGAATTGCCGATGCCGATCAGCATGGTCGGCGCGGCCAGGTCGAGGATGTCCGGATGCGGCCACACATGGTGCAGCGTGTAGCCGAGCGCGACCATGCCCACCATCTGGATCAGACAACCCAGGATCAGCACGCGCGTGCGGCCCCATGCCCCGACCAGGCGCGGGCTCATCAGCGATCCGGCAAAGAACGCCAGGCCCAGCGGGATAAAGGCATTGCCGGCAGTCGTCGGCGCCATGCCGGCCCCCGCCTGCAATGCCAGCGCCAGCACAAACATGAAGCCACTCCAGCACGCATAGAACAGGATGGCGACAAAGAAGCCGAAGCGCACGCTGGGCAGCCGCACCAGTGACGGCGGCAGCAACGGATGCAGGCCGCGCCGCTCCTGGCGCAGTTCCGTCTTCCAGAGCCACAGCGTGAGCGGTGCGGCGGCCACCAGCACGGCCAGCACCGGCCACGTCCAGTGCATCGACGGCCCCATGGCCAGCGGCAGCAGGACGGCCAGAATGACGATCGCGAGCAGCATGGTGCCGGGCACGTCGATGCCCGCCGCGTTGTCGCGGCGCGTTTCCGGGATCAGCCGGCGCGACAGGGCAAGAATCGCGGCGCATACGGGCAGGTTGATCAGGAACGCGCTGCGCCAGCCCAGCCCGCCGATATCGGCCGCGACCAGGAATCCGCCCAGCACCTGCCCGATGATGAACGCCAGCCCGCTGATCGATGCAAACAGCGCCAGCGCGCGCGAGTGTGCGTGGCCGCGCAGGCCGACGTGGATCGTTGCCAGGATCTGCGGAATCAGCAACGCGGCCGCGATGCCCTGGAGAACCCGGGCGCCCAGCAGGAACCACATCGAGTTGGCCACGCCGCAGAGCAGCGAGGCCACGCCGAACAGGAAGACGGCGAAATTGAAGATCCGGCGGCGGCCATAGTTGTCGCCAAGCCGGCCGCCCATGGCCAGGCAGACGGCAAACGCGACGCCGTACACCGCCACCATCAGTTCCAGCTCGGTGGCCGTGGCATGCAGCGAGTGCGCGATGGCATGCATCGCCACGTTGACGATGGAAAAATCGATTTGCGGAAGAAGCTGGCCGGCCAGCAGCACAAAGAGCCCGGCCTGCCGGAGAGTGGTGGGAGATGCTTCGGAATGCATGGCGATGCGCGCCTCGACAGAAACAGAGGACCGGAGTATGGTGGCCGATCGAGACTGGTACAAGAGCCCGGCTAGACTGGTATAAATGGTGCCAGCCTATCTTCAGCCAGCCGTCGGGCAGCCGTCGACTTGCCTTCGAACCACCTTCGACCCACCTTCAGGCCGCCCCCCAGCCCCTATCCGGAGTGCCGCATCATGAACGTTCGCCACGATCCCGCGCAGCTGGCCGATCCCAGTGACGCCGACCTGCCGGCGGCTACCGGCCGGGAAGCGGAGCTCGGCGCCTTCCTGCGCGCCCGCCGGGAGAGCCTGGACCCGTCACGGGTCGGCATGGCCCGTATCGGCCGGCGGCGCACACCGGGTCTGCGTCGGGAGGAAGTGGCCGCGCTCGCGGACATCGGCATCACCTGGTACACCAAGCTGGAGCAGGGGCGCCCGATCCGGGTCTCCGTCAAGGTGTTGAGTGCCGTGGCGGCGGCGCTGCAATGTAGCGAGTCCGAGACCGAACACCTTTTTACGCTGGCGGGCATGCAGCGTCCGGTGCCGCCGTCCGCTTCCTTTGTCTGCGAGACGGTGGCGGCAAGCACGCAGCGCATTCTCGATCAGCTCGATCCGATCCCCGCGCTGGTCCAGAATGCGCGTTTCGACATCGTTGCCCACAACGACGCATACTGCCGCCTGCTTCAGATCGACGTGCCAAACCTGCCCGTCGAGGATCGCAACTGCATTTATCTGGCGCTGACGCAGCCGGTTTGGCGGGCGATCGTGGTCGACTGGCAGGGGATGGTGGCCAACATGGTGGCGCTGTACCGTGCGGCCATGGCCGAGCATATGAACGACCCGCTGTGGGAAGCCCAGTTGCAGCGCTACCTGGCCGTTTCCGACCTGTTCCGCGATCTCTGGCAGCGCTACCAGGTGCGCGGCATCCAGAATCACGTGAAGCAGTTCACGCATCCGGAAACGGGCGTGCTGAGCCTGACGCAGACCAACTGGTGGACGGCGCCGCGCAACGGCGCGCGGCTGCTGGTCTATGTGCCTGCCGATGAGGCGACCGAGGCAGCGCTGCGTCGCCTGCCGCCCGTACGGCCGCGATAGCCGGTTCCAGGAATGGCCAGGGGGGATGACGCATAAAAAAAGCGGAACGCACGCGCGTTCCGCTTTTTTTATTTCTCGCGGCCGTCTGTTGGCCAAACGGTTCAGAACTTCTCGAACGGACCCAGGAAGCGCCATTGGCCCGGCGGCAGGTCGCCCAGCACCACGCGGCCCATGCGCACGCGTTTCAGGCCGATCACCTTCAGGCCCACCTGTTCGCACATCCGGCGGATCTGGCGTTTGCGGCCTTCGCGCAGCACAAAGCGGAGCTGTTCCTCGTTCTGCCAACTGACCTTCGCGGGCTTGAGCGGGACGTCGTCGAGCGACAGGCCGTGGCGCAAGCGTTCCAGCTGGTCAGCCGGGAACGCGGCGCTGATATTGCGCTCGACCGGACCTTCCGGCGATTCCCAGACCACGCGCACCAGGTATTCCTTTTCGACGTTGGAGTCGTCGCCGATCAGCGCGCGGGCCACGCGGCCGTCCTGCGTCAGCACCAGCAGGCCCGTGGAGTCGATGTCCAGGCGGCCAGCCGGGGCCAGGTTCTTGCGCTGCCACGGCGCAAAGCGCTTGCGCGTGGGGTCTTCCGCCCATTGGTTCTCGGGCGCGAACAGCACGGCGGCCGGCTCGTAGCCGTCTTCCGCCTGGCCGGATACGTAACCCACCGGCTTGTTCAGCAGCACGGTCACGCGTTCGCCCTGTTCGGAGCGGGCGGCCTGCAGAATCTCGATCTCGGCGTCCGGGCGGACGCGCGAGCCCAGTTCAGTGACAGGTTTGCCGTCGACCAGCACCCAGCCGCGCGGAATCCATTCGTCAGCTTCGCGGCGCGAGCAGAGGCCCAGTTCCGACATGCGCTTGGAGAGGCGAACCAAACCGCTTTCATCGGCCTCGTGCGCTTCGCGCTGTTCGTGGGCCTCGGTGCGCGGTGCCGGACGCTCGGTGCGGACCGGGCGTGCGCGATCCGCATTGTCGCTAAAGCGACGGGCCGGTGCGGCCGGGCGAGCCGAGTCGTCGCCACCTGCACGGCGCGGGCGCGGTGAGCGATTGTCATCGCTGAAACCACGCTGCGGCGGACGGCGCTCGTCATCACCATAACGGCGCGGCGGGCGCGATTCCTTGTCGCCGAAACTGCGCGGACGCGGCGGGCGCGAGTCGTCGTTGCCGAAGCTGCGCGGGCGCGGTGCGCGATTGTCGTCGCTGAAACCACGCTGCGGCGGACGGCGCTCGTCGTCGCCATAACGGCGCGGCGGCCGCGATTCGTTGTCGCCGAAGCTGCGAGGGCGCGATGCGCGATTGTCATCGCTGCCACGCTGCGGCGGACGGCGCTCGTCATCACCATAACGGCGCGGGGGGCGCGATTCGTTGTCGCCGTAGCTGCGAGGGCGCGGCGCGCGATTGTCATCGCTGAAACCACGCTGCGGCGGACGGCGTTCGTCGTCACCATAGCGGCGCGGCGGGCGCGATTCGTTGTCGCCGTAGCTGCGAGGGCGCGGCGCGCGATTGTCATCGCCAAAACCACGCTGCGGCGGACGGCGCTCGTCATCACCATAACGGCGCGGCGGCCGCGATTCGTTGTCGCCGAAGCTACGCGGACGCGGCGGGCGCGAGTCGTCATTGCCGTAGCTGCGAGGGCGCGGTGCGCGATTGTCATCGCCAAAACCACGCTGCGGCGGACGGCGTTCGTCGTCACCATAGCGGCGCGGCGGCCGCGATTCGTTGTCGCCGAAGCTGCGTGGACGCGGCGGGCGCGAATCGTCATTGCCGAAGCTGCGCGGGCGCGCGGGGCGATTGTCGTCGCTAAAACCACGCTGCGGCGGACGGCGTTCGTCGTCACCATAGCGACGCGGCGGACGCGACTCGTTGTCGCCGAAGCTGCGCGGACGCGGCGGCCGCGATTCATCGTCGCCATAACGACGCGGCGGGCGTGAGTCGTCGTTGCCGAAGCGGCGCGGTGCCCGTTCGCCATCGGCCGGGCGAGGACGCGCAGGACGGGTCGATCGTTCCGGGCGCGCGGCGCCTTCCGCAGGCGCGGCCTTGCGCTTGGCCTTCTCGCCAGCGCGCTCCTTCGCTTGCTTGATTCCCGTCACCACATCCTGCACGCGCTTGCGATTGAGGTCCGATACGCGTACAGGCCGGGTGGCCTTGCGGGGCGCGTCGGTGGTGGGGGAGGTCTTGATGCCCAGCGTCTTGCGGCCGGGCGTTTTGCTATCGGTCATATCGTTGCGTCCCGATACGCGTGGCCATCAGATAGCCAGCGCTTCGAGCAAGTCCTGTTCAAGCTGAATCTGCAATCGGTTGTCGGCGGCAAGACGGCTGCCATCGACCAGGAACACGTCTTCGACGCGTTCCCCCAGGGTGTTGATGCGTGCCGAATGCACGGACACGCGGTGTTTGGCCAGTACACGGGCAATGGCATAGAGCAGGCCGGTGCGGTCGTTGGCGGACAGCGACAGCAGGTAATACTGGCCGCGTTCGTCGGGCCGCAGGTCCACGCGCGGCTTGATCGGAAAGCTGCGCGACTGGCGCGACAGCCGGCCTTGCGTCGGCTCGGGCAATGGGCACTCCAGCCGCACACGCTCCGCCAGTTCGTGTTCGACAAGGGTCAGGATGTCCCGGTAGTCGCCATCCCGGCCCGGGTCCGTGACCTGGAAGGTGTCCAGCGCGTAGCCGTGGCGCGTGGTGTGGATCTTGGCGTCCTGGATCGAGAACGCCTTGCGCTCGAAGTAGCCGCAGATCCGCGCGAACAGGTCGGGCTGGTCCTTGACGTAGACCGCCACCTGCAGGCCTTCGCCGGCTGGCGAGATGCGGGCCTTCACCACGGCTGCGTCGCTGTCCACCTTGTTGAACAGGTGGCGCGTCAGCCAGACGATGTCGCGCGCGTCATGGCGCAGGAAGAAGGAGACGTCGAGCTTGCCCCAGAGCGGCCTGGCCAGGTCCGGGTCGAACGCCTTGAGACGCAGTTGCGCGATGGTGTCGTCGCGGCGCTGGGCCCAGAGCGAGTGGGGATCGAGCTGCGCGCCGCCGAGCACGCGCAGCGTGATGCGGTACAGGTCCTCCAGCAGCTTGCCCTTCCATGCGTTCCAGACCTTCGGGCTGGTGCCGCGGATATCGGCCACGGTCAGCAGGTAGAGCGCGGTCAGGTAGCGTTCGTTGCCGACCACGCTGGCGAACGACTTCACCACCTCGGGATCGGTCAGGTCCTGCTTCTGCGCCACGTGGCTCATGGTCAGGTGGTTTTCTACCAGCCAGGCGATCAGGTCGGTGTCTTCGCGCGAGATGCCATGCTGCTTGCAGAAGCGGCGTGCATCGACGGTGCCGAGCTTGGAGTGATCGCCGCCGCGACCCTTGGCGATGTCATGGAACAGCGCGGCCACGCACAGCACCCATGGCCGGTCGAAGCTGGCCATCAGCTGGCTGCAGAACGGAAACTCGTGCGAGTGCTCGACGATGGCAAAGCGGCGCATGTTGCGCACCACCATCAGGATGTGCTGGTCCACGGTGTAGACGTGGAACAGGTCGTGCTGCATCTGCCCAACGATGCGCCGGAAGTTGATCAGATAGCGGCCCAGCACGCTGGTCTGGTTCATCAGGCGCAGAGCGTGCGTGATGCCCTGCGGCTCCTGCACGATGGCCAGGAACAGGCGGCGGTTTTCCGGGTCGTTGCGCCAGCTGGCGTCCATGACCGTACGGGCGTTGTAGAGGCCACGCAGCGTGCGCGGCGACAGGCCCTTGACGCCCGGCGTGCGTTCGTAAAGCAGGAACGTTTCCAGGATCGCGTGCGGATCGCGCTCGTACAGGTCGTCGCTGGTGATTTCCAGCATGCCCTGGCGCTCCACGAAGCGGTCGTTGATCACACGCGTGACCTTGGACTCGCTCGGGAACAGCATGGCTTCGATGTTGAGAAGCAGCACGCTGTTCAGCTGCGTGACGGCCTTGGCCGCCCAGTAGTAGCGGCGCATCAGCTGCTCGCTGGCACGCTTGTGCGTGGTCTGCCGATAACCGAACGATTCCGCCAGCGCGGTCTGCAGGTCGAACACCAGCACGTCCTGGCGCCGGCCCGCAAGCAGGTGCAGCCGGGCGCGGATGGTGCGCAGCAGGCGGTCGTTGCGGGTGAGCTCCTGGGCCTCGCGCTCGGTCAGCAGGCCCCGCTCGAACAGTTGCTTCCAGCTGTCGCCCAGGCCCGCCGCCTGCGTCATCCACAGGATGACCTGGAGGTCGCGCAGGCCGCCGGGGCTTTCCTTGCAGTTGGGCTCCAGCGCGTAGGGGGTGTCCTGGTACTTGGCGTGGCGCTGGCGCATTTCCAGCAGCTTGGCCTGGAAGAAGTCGGCCGCGTCCATGTCGGCCTGGTAGCGTGTGCGCAAGTCGGCAAACAGCGCCTTGTTGCCCGTCAGCAGGCGGGCTTCCAGCAAGGATGTGCGGATCGTGATGTCCGCCGCGGACTCGCGGATGCAGTCGTCCACGGTGCGGACCGACGAGCCGATCTCCAGGCCGAGGTCCCAGCACAGGCCGATGAAGCGCTCCAGCTTGGCCGCGGTCTCGGCGTCGGGCTCCGCGCGCAGCAGCAGCAGGACGTCGACATCCGAATGGGGAAACAACTCGCCGCGTCCATAGCCGCCTACCGCGACGAGTGCGGCGTCGGCGGGCAACTCCAGGCCACTCCAGGCATCGATCAGGGCGGCATCCACGGCGCGACGCAGCCGGGTGACGAGCGGATTGACCTGGTTGTGCGCATTGAATTCGGCAAACAGGGCCTGCTTGTCGGCCTTGAGCTTGTCGCGGATGCGCTGGCAGAGGAGGAGTTCCGGCGTGGTGTCCATGGGTTGGGCGATGGGGGTCGTGGGCACGGCTGGAAGTAGAAAGGGCGCCGCGGTCGGCGCCCTGGCGATCGACGCGACGTCAGGCCGCGACGGGTTCGGTGACAAAGGCCGGCGGCACCGGCGATCCCGCCGACAGCGTCAACACTTCAAAGCCGGTATCGGTGACCAGCACGGTGTGTTCCCACTGCGCCGACAGGCTGCGGTCGCGCGTCTTGACGGTCCAGTGGTCGGGCATCGTGCGGATGTCGCGCTTGCCGGCGTTGATCATCGGCTCCACGGTGAAGATCATGCCGCTCTTGATTTCCATGCCGGTGTTGGGGCGGCCGTAGTGCAGCACCTGCGGGTCGGAGTGGAAGACCTTGCCGATGCCGTGGCCGCAGTACTCGCGCACCACGCTGTAGCCGGCGGCTTCCGCGTGCACCTGGATGGCATGGCCGATATCGCCCAGCCGCGCGCCGTTGCGCACCTGCTGGATGCCCTTCCACATGCATTCGTAGGTGATTTGCGCCAGGCGCTTGGCCAGGATCGAGCCCTCGCCCACGATGAACATGCGGCTGGTGTCCCCGTAGTAGCCTTCCTTGGTGATGACGGTGATGTCGAGGTTGATGACATCGCCGTTCTTCAGCACGCGGTCGCCGGGAATGCCGTGGCAGATCACGTCGTTGACCGAGGTGCAGATGGCGCCGGGGAAGGGCGGGTAGCCAGGGGGCGCATAGTTCAGTGGCGCGGGCACCGTGCCTTGCACGTCACGCATGTAGGCGTGGCAGAGCTTGTCGAGTTCGCCGGTCGTCACGCCGGGCTTGACGTGCGGGGTGATGTAGTCGAGGACTTCGGAGGCAAGGCGGCAAGCCACGCGCATTTGGGCGATGTCTTCGGCGGTGTTCAGGTGGATGCTCATGCTGCTTCGCCAGAAAAAGTGACGGCTCAGCCACTGGCTGCGCCGGATATCGATTCGCAAAGTGGGATTATCGCACCATCGTGCCCTGAAAGCAGTGAATTACGGGCGGCTGCGGGCGAGCGGCCGGACGAAAAATCGACAGGCCGGGTAGTGGCGCGGGTCCTGTGGCCGTTGGGGCGACCCCCCCATCGGGAGACGATTCGCGGGGCTTGAGCGAAGGGTCGCTTTGTTGCTACAATCGAGGGCTGACTTGCTGGCGGTGCGCCGGCGGGTCGGCATCAAGAATCTTTTTGGTAAATCGCTGGTCCGCCCATCCGGGGTGTTCCTTTTCAGGAATGTCGGGGCGGACTTCAGACCCAACCCTATTGGAGCACCTTTCATGTCCGTGACCATGCGCGAAATGCTGGAAGCCGGTTGCCACTTTGGCCACCAAACCCGCTTCTGGAACCCCAAGATGGCCCCCTTCATCTTCGGCCATCGCAACAAGATCCACATTATCAACCTCGAAAAGACCCTGCCGATGTTCCAGGACGCGATGAAGTACGTGCGTCAACTGGCAGCAAATCGCGGCACCGTGCTTTTCGTGGGTACCAAGCGTCAGTCGCGCGAGATCCTGGCTGAGGAAGCCGGCCGCGCAGGCATGCCGTACGTCGACGCCCGCTGGCTCGGCGGCATGCTGACGAACTTCAAGACCGTCAAGATCTCGATCAAGCGCCTGAAGGACATGGAAGCCGCCAAGGAAGCCGGCGCGCTGGACACCATGAGCAAGAAGGAAGCGCTGATGTTCGAGCGCGAGATGATCAAGCTGGAAAAGTCCATCGGCGGCATCAAGGACATGGGCGGCGTGCCTGACGCCATCTTCGTGGTGGACGTCGGCTACCACAAGATTGCCGTGACCGAAGCCAACAAGCTGGGCATCCCCGTCATCGGCGTGGTCGACACGAACCACTCGCCGGAAGGCATCGACTACGTGATCCCGGGCAACGACGACTCGAGCAAGGCCGTGGCCCTGTACGTGCGCGGCGTGGCTGACGCCATCCTGGAAGGCCGTGCCAATGCGGTGCAGGAAGTGGTGGAAGCCGCTCGCGGCGGCGACGAATTCGTCGAAGTCCAGGAAGGCTGATTGCCCGCAGGCGCCTGAAGCCGGGGTACACCGGCTGCCGGCGCCCGTACGGTGGCAAGACAATAAAAGGGGGCACTTCTGGCGCCCCCTTTTTGCAAACTGACTTTGTTGTCATCCGCCGCGGGTACGATCCGCCGCGGGTGAAGCCGGACCGAAGTTGATCAGACACCGGCCGGCCGTCCCGTGTGACATGCGGGGCGGACGGCCCGAACCAATCAAGGAGTGACAAATGGCGGCAATTACCGCAAGCATGGTTGCAGAACTGCGCGCGAAGACCGACGCGCCGATGATGGAATGCAAGAAGGCCCTGACCGAGGCCGACGGCGACCTGGAAAAGGCTGAAGAGCTGCTGCGCGTCAAGCTGGGCAACAAGGCCAGCAAGGCCGCTTCGCGCGTAACCGCCGAAGGCGTGGTGGCATCGTTCATCGACGGCACGACCGGTGCACTGATCGAGCTGAACTGCGAAACCGACTTCGTTTCCAAGAACGACGACTTCCTGGCCTTCACGGCCAAGGTGGCTGAACTGGTGGCCAAGCAGAATCCGGCCGACGTGGCTGCCCTGTCGGCTCTGGAAATCGACGGCGTGACCGTGGAAGCCACCCGTGCCGCCCTGATCGGCAAGATTGGCGAGAACATGACGATCCGTCGCTTCACCCGTTACGCCAACGGCGGCAAGCTGGTGTCGTACCTGCATGGCACGCGCATTGGCGTGATGGTCGAGTTCGACGGCGACGAGACCGCCGCCAAGGACGTGGCCATGCACGTGGCCGCCATGAAGCCGGTGTCGCTGTCCGCCGACCAGGTTCCCGCCGAGCTGATCGCCAAGGAGCGCAGCATCGCCGAGCAGAAGGCTGCCGAATCGGGCAAGCCGGCTGAAATCGCCGCCAAGATGGTGGAAGGTTCGGTCCAGAAGTACCTGAAGGAAGTGTCGCTGTTCAACCAGCCGTTCGTGAAGAACGACAAGCAGACGGTTGAGCAAATGCTGAAGGCCGCCAACACGACCGTGAAGGGTTTCACCCTGTACGTGGTGGGTGAAGGCATCGAGAAGAAGCAGGACGACTTCGCCGCCGAAGTGGCCGCCCAGGTGGCTGCTGCCCAGAAGGGCTGATGTCCAGGTGGCGGGGCCGGCATCCAGTGAGGAAAGCCAACCCTGCCACCGTATAATGCCGAGGGGCGCCGCAAGGTGCCCCTCTGCACAATTGCGGCCGCCATGTGCGTGCCGCTGCGGTCGTGTCAGCCAGTTTTCGCAGTCACCTGCCTCTGTGCATCTTTTGACGGACGATGCCGGCAGATAACGGCGAAAACCGGCTTCAAGCTGTCCCGCATTTCCGAATTTTTGCGCGGCCGGTGCAGCCCACACGCTGTATGCCGCCCGCGCCAATCCATCCGTTCATACGAGCGATCGAGAACCAGCCCGAGGGTGAATATGCCAGCCTACAAGCGCGTCCTTCTGAAACTGTCCGGTGAGGCCCTGATGGGCGACGATGCCTTCGGCATCAACCGCTCCACCATCGAGGGCATGGTCAATGACATTGCCGAGATCGTTAAGCTGGGCGTCCAGGTCGCCGTAGTCATCGGCGGCGGCAACATTTTCCGCGGCGTGGCCGGCGGAGCGGCCGGCATGGACCGTGCCACGGCCGACTACATGGGCATGCTGGCCACCATGATGAATGCGCTGGCCCTGCAGGACGCCATGCGCCATGCCAACATCGAAGGCCGTGTGCAGTCCGCGCTGCGCATGGACCAGGTGGTCGAGCCGTACATCCGCCCGCGCGCCATCCGTCAGCTGGAAGAGGGCAAGGTGGTGATTTTCGCCGCCGGCACGGGTAACCCGTTCTTCACGACCGATACCGCCGCCGCGCTCCGCGGCTCGGAAATCGGTGCGGAAATCGTGCTCAAGGCCACCAAGGTGGACGGTGTATATACCGCCGACCCCAAGAAGGACCCGAGCGCTACCCGTTACACCACCATTTCCTTCGACGAAGCCATTTCCCGCAACCTTCAGGTCATGGATGCCACCGCGTTCGCGCTGTGCCGCGACCAGAAGCTGCCGATCAAGGTGTTTTCGATCGTCAAGCCGGGCGCGCTCAAGCGTGTGATCCTCGGTGAAGACGAAGGTACGCTGGTGCACGTTTGATGGGCGCGGGCCGCGTCACAATGCGGATTCGGCCCGGCCTGAGAGTAGAATGATTCATTTTCGATCCCGTCCGGCGGGATCCTGTCTGGCTGTTTTCCGGAGGTAAACATGACCGTCGCCGACACAAAGAAGAGCGCCGAGCAGAAAATGCAGAAATCGATCGAAGCCTTCAGGGCCGATCTGGCGAAGATTCGCACCGGCCGCGCCCACGCCGGCCTGCTTGACCACGTCCAGGTGGACTACTACGGCTCGATGGTGCCCATCAGCCAGGTAGCCAATGTCGGTCTGGCCGACGCCCGCACGATCAGCGTGCAGCCGTGGGAAAAGAAGATGGTGGGCGCCGTCGAAAAGGCCATCCGCGACGCGGACCTGGGCCTGAATCCGGCCACCATGGGTGAAGTGATCCGAGTGCCGATGCCCGCGCTGACGGAAGAGCGCCGCAAGGAACTGACCAAGGTCGTCAAGAGCGAGGCCGAGGGTGCCAAGGTGGCTGTGCGCAACCTGCGCCGCGACGCCAACGAGCAGTTCAAGAAGCTGGTCAAGGACAAGACCATTTCCGAGGATGACGAGCGCCGCGGCCAGGACGAAGTCCAGAAGCTGACGGACAAGTTCGTTGCCGAGATCGAGAAGCTCGTCGCCGAGAAAGAGAAGGAGATCATGACGGTGTGATGGCGCCCGGCGGCCTGTCCGCCGGATGCTGTCACCGTCCGCCAACCCATGCAGCACATCAGTTCGACGCTAGGCGTTCCCGATACCAGCTATGTGCCCCGCCACGTTGCCATCATCATGGATGGCAACGGCCGCTGGGCGACCCAGCGTCATCTGCCCCGCGTCGCGGGCCACTCCCGCGGCCTGGACGCGGTACGGGCGGTGGTGGAGGCTTGTGCCGCGCGCGGCGTGCAGTTCCTGACCCTGTTTGCCTTCAGTTCCGAGAACTGGCGCCGCCCGGCGGACGAGGTTTCGTTCCTGATGCGCCTGTTCATGACCGCCTTGCGCCGCGAGGTGATCAAGATGCACGCCAACAACATCCGCGTGCGCGTGGTGGGCGATCTGTCGCGGTTCAGTCCGCGCATCCAGCAGCTCATCCTCGACGCCGAAGCGCGCACAGCCGGCAACACGGGTCTGACCGTGACCATCGCCGCCAACTATGGCGGGCGCTGGGACCTGCTGCAGGCCATGCGCAAGATGCTGGCGCGGTCCCCCATGCTCGATCCGGACGCGATCGACGAGTCCGTGCTGGCACCGCACCTGGCCATGTCGTACGCGCCGGAGCCCGACCTGTTCATCCGCACCGGCGGCGAGCAGCGCATCAGCAATTTCCTGTTGTGGCAGCTTGCCTATTCCGAGCTGTATTTCACCGATACCTACTGGCCCGATTTCGATGCCGCCGAGCTCGACAAGGCATTCGCCTCGTACCGGCAGCGCGAGCGACGGTTTGGCCGGACCAGTGCGCAGCTGCTGGCGCCGGGCCTGTCCGGCACGGCCTGAGCCCCGGCTCGTTTTCCTCCAACTCACCACGGAACCCCGCAGCGCATGCTACTTACCCGCGTCATCACCGCCGTATGCCTGTTGCTGTTGATCCTGCCGATCCTGTTCCTGGCACCGCCGGCGGCACTGGCGGGGCTGGTGGGGGTAATCGTGTTGCTTGGCGGATGGGAGTTTGGCCGGCTGATCGGCCTGCGTCGCGCGTGGCCTTATGTCTATGCCGTGGCCTGCCTGCTGGTGCTGATTGCCTGGCATGACGCGCCCGAGCGCCATGCCGTCACGTACTTGCTCGAAGCCGCCATCGTGGCGTGGGGCGTGGCGCTGATGCTGCTGGCTCGCGGTGTACGCAAGGCCACGCCCGGCTTCGCGGTGTTGGGCGCCATCATGGGGCTCATCATGCTGCCGGCGTTTGGCCACGCCGTGATGGTGCTGCGTGCCGACGGCATTGCGGTGCTGCTATCGGCTGCGGTACTGGTGTGGGCGGCCGATATCGGCGCCTATTTTGTCGGCAAGGCGATCGGCCGCCGCAAGCTGGCGCCAGGCATCAGCCCGGGGAAATCCTGGGAGGGCGCGATCGGTGGCTGGTTGCTGGTCATGGTGGTGGCGCTGACGCTGGCCACTACGCACGCGTTCGCGCCGACCTGGTTCTCGCGCATCGCGGACAAGGGCGGCCTGGGTCTGGCGGCGGTATTGGTCACGCTGCTGGTCGCCGCGAGCATTATCGGCGACCTGTTCGAATCCCTGCTGAAGCGGCAGGTCGGCATGAAGGACAGCAGCCGGCTGCTGCCCGGGCACGGCGGGGTCCTGGACCGGATCGACGCCCTGATCCCGGTGTTCCCGCTGGCGGCCCTGCTGCTGGCCTGGGTGTAGTCACAATCTGAATTCGGTTATCTGGTCTATGCAACGTATCACCATCCTGGGCGCCACCGGCTCCATCGGCGAAAGCACGCTCGACGTCGTCCGTCGACATCCGGACCGCTATACCGTGCATGCGCTCAGCGCGCACCGTCAGGTCGACAAGCTGGCCGCCGCGTGCGTCGAGTTCCGCCCGGCACGGGCCGTGGTCGGAACGGCCGAGGCCGCCAGCCAGCTGGAGGCGCTGCTGCGCGCCGCCGGCCTGAAGACCGAAGTCAGCCACGGTGAAGCCGCCCTGGAATCGATTGCCGCCGACAGCGGTACCGATGCAGTGATGGCCGCTATCGTCGGCGCCGCTGGCCTGCGCTCGTCGCTTGCCGCTGCCCGCGCCGGCAAGCGCGTGCTGCTGGCCAACAAGGAATCGTTGGTGATGTCCGGCGCCATATTCATGGACGCCGTGCGCGAGCATGGCGCCACGCTGCTGCCGATCGACAGCGAACACAACGCCATCTTCCAGTGCCTGCCGACCAGCGATCCGCGCTACGCAGCGGGTGTTTCGAAGGTGCTGCTGACGGCGTCGGGCGGCCCGTTCCGCACCCGCGACCCGTCCACGTTGCACGACATCACGCCTGACCAGGCCTGTGCCCATCCGAAATGGGTCATGGGCCGCAAGATCTCGGTGGATTCGGCGACGATGATGAACAAGGGCCTGGAGGTGATCGAGGCCCACTGGCTGTTCGGCGCGCCGGCCGAAAAGATCGAAGTGCTGATCCACCCGCAGAGCATCGTGCACTCGATGGTGGCCTATGCCGACGGTTCGGTGCTGGCGCAGCTCGGCAATCCGGACATGCGGACACCGATCGCCTATGGCATGGCGTATCCGGAGCGCATCGACTCCGGCGTGACGCCGCTGGACCTGACAATCGCCGGCGGCCTCCATTTTGAGACGCCGGACCTTGAGCGTTTTCCGTGCCTGGGACTAGCCTTTGATGCATTGCGCGCGGGTGGCGTGGCGCCGGCCGTCTTGAATGCGGCCAACGAGGTCGCCGTGGAGGCCTTCCTCGGCGGCGCTATCCGCTTTACCGATATTGCCCGCGTGGTGGCCGGTGTCCTCGAACTTCCGCACGCCGGTTCGGCCGGGACGCTCGAGGGCGTTTTGGCGGCCGATGCCGAAGCTCGCCGCGCCGCGCAGGCATTGCTGACACGTCTGGCCGGCCGCTGATGGATCGCAGCGCGGGCCAGGTCTCGAGGGGGTGATTTGCCATGCAAACCGTCATCGCGTTCATTGTCGCCCTGTGCATTCTGATTTTCGTGCACGAGATGGGTCACTACCTTGCCGCGCGCGCCTGCGGGGTCAAGGTGCTGCGGTTCTCCATCGGCTTCGGCCGCCCCCTGGCCCGCTGGGTCAGCAAGGGGCGTGACCGCACCGAGTGGACGCTGGCCGCCATTCCGCTGGGCGGCTACGTGAAGATGCTTGACGAGCGCGAGCGTGACCCCGAAGTCGATCCGCCGATCGACCCCGCCGATCTGCCGCGCGCCTTCAACCGACAGCCTGTCGGCAAGCGCTTTGTGATCGTCGCAGCGGGGCCGGTGGCCAACTTTGCGCTGGCCATCGCGCTGTACGTGGTCCTGTTTGCCGGCGGTATGCGCGAACCCGTGCCGGTGGTGGCCGCCCCCGTAGACGGCAGTGTGGCTGCGCAAGCCGGCATTCGCGAGGGCGATCGCATCCTGTCCCTGACCGCGAACGACCACACGGAAGCGGTACGCTCCTGGAACGACTTGCGCATGGCGGTGTTCGCCGAAGGCTTCGGCGACGCACGCGCGGTGCTGCATGTACGCGGTGCCGACGGTGCGGAGCGGGACGTCACGCTGTCGCGGCTGCCCAATACGGGCGGCAATCCGGACCAGGACCCGCTGGCCACGCTGGGGCTGAACCTGAAGGGTGGGCCGGTCACCATCACCGAGATCGTGCCGGATTCGGCGGCGCAGCGCGCCGGCCTGAAGGCCGGAGACCGCGTGGTGACCTGGCAGGGCCAGCCGCTGACCCAGGCCAGCGAGCTGATCCGGGGCGTCCGGGCTCGTCCGGGCGAGCCGGTGACGCTGGGCGTCGAACGCGCCGGCCAGCGGCTGGACGTACCGGTGAGGCTGGATTCGGCGCCGGCCGCGGAAGGTGCCAGGGATGCCTCGGGCGCGCCCGCTGGCCCGACCGGCAAGCTCGGGGCGGCGCTGAATCAGGCTGTAGAGACGGAAATCGTGCGTTATCCGCCGATGCAGGCGCTGGCGCGCGCTGCAGGACAGGTCTGGAGCACCAGTACGCTGTCCCTGAAGCTGCTCGGCAAGATGCTCGTCGGGCAGGCTTCGCTGCAGAACCTGAGCGGTCCGCTGACCGTGGCGGACTATGCGGGCCGCGCGGCGAACCTGGGCTGGCAGCCGTTCGTGAGTTTCCTGGCACTGGTCAGCGTCAGCCTCGGTGTGCTCAATTTGTTACCCATTCCGGTTCTGGATGGGGGGCATTTGCTGTATTATTGCGTGGAATTTTTGACTGGCAGGCCCGTACCAGACCACTGGCAAGCGATGCTGCAGAAGGTCGGCATCGCGTGCATCTTGCTCCTGACCTCACTCGCTTTGTTCAATGACGTCAGCCGACTGTTTCTTGCGCGCGGCTAGCTTCGCGCAGCCCGAAACGTGTGTCGGCGGGGGGCGGTCGCATCCTGGGGGACATTTTCCCGTCGGGACGGATCGGCCTTGCCAGCGTTGTCAGGCGTAGTCCCGGACGGCATCGGAGCCAAAACCCTGCATGGAATCAAAGAGGAAGAGGGGATCAACATTGATCAGACATAAGCGCATCTCGCTGGGCCTGCTGACGAGTGCCATTATCGCGGCGTGGAGCCCGGCGGGCTGGGCCGCCGATCCGTTCGTGGTCAAGGATATCCGCGTTGAAGGCCTGCAGCGCGTCGAGCCGGGCACCGTTTTCGGTTACCTCCCTGTCCGCGTCGGCGAGACCTTCACCGACGACAAGGGCGCGGATGCCATTCGCGCGCTGTACAACACCGGTTTCTTCAAGGACGTGCAGATCCGCGCCGAAGACGGCGTGCTGGTAGTGCAGGTGGAAGAGCGTCCGGCGATCTCCCAGCTGGAATTCGTCGGTATCAAGGAATTCGACAAGGACACGCTGCGCCGGTCCCTGCGTGCCGTGGGCGTGGCAGAAGCCCGTTACTACGACAAGGCCCTGATCGACAAGGCCGAGCAGGAGCTCAAGCGCCAGTACGTGGCGCGCGGCTACTACGCGGCGGATGTGCAGACCACGGTGACCCCGGTGGACCGCAACCGCGTGTCCGTGGTGTTCAACGTGGAAGAAGGTCCGGTCGCCAAGATCCGCCAGATCAATATCGTCGGCAACAAGGCGTTCAAGGAAAGCACGCTGCGCGATGAGATGCAGTTGTCCACGCCGAACTGGCTGTCCTGGTACACCAAGAACGACCTGTACTCGAAGCAGAAACTGACGGCTGACCTGGAAGCGCTGCGTTCGTACTACCTGAACCGCGGTTACCTGGAGTTCCAGATCGAGTCCACGCAGGTCTCGATTACGCCGGACAAGAAGGACATCTTCCTGACGCTGAACATCAAGGAAGGCGAGCAGTACAAGGTGTCCGAAATCCACCTGGCCGGTGAAACGCTGGGCAAGCAGGCGGAGATGGAAAAGCTGTTGCAGCTGAAGAAGGGCGACATCTTCTCGTCCGAAAAGCTGACCGCCAGCACCAAGGCCATCACGGACCTGCTGGGTACCTATGGCTATGCGTTCACGACGATCAACCCGCAGCCGCAGGTTGACCAGGAAAAGCGCGAAGTGGCGCTGACGCTGATGGTGGACCCGGGCCGCCGCGTGTACGTGCGTCGCGTGAATGTGGTCGGTAACAGCAAGACCCGCGACGAAGTCGTGCGTCGTGAAATGCGCCAGATGGAAAGCTCGTGGTTCGACAGCGAGAAGCTGACGCAATCGCAGGCGCGTATCAATCGTACCGGGTACTTCACGGACACCAACATCACCACCGAAGACGTGCCGGGCGCGCCCGACCAGGTGGATGTGAACGTCAACGTGACCGAAAAGCCGACCGGCCAGATTAGCCTGGGCCTGGGCTTCTCGTCCACGGACAAGCTCGTGCTGCAGGCCGGCCTGCGCCAGGACAACGTGTTCGGTTCCGGTACCAGCCTGGGGCTGGACGTGAACACGGCCAAGTCGTTCCGTACCATCGCGCTGACGCAGTACGACCCGTACTTCACGGTGGACGGTATCAGCCGGTCGACGGATATCTACTACCGTACGTCCCGTCCGCTGTACTACACCGGTGACCAGGACTACAAGATCGTGTCCGCCGGCGGTGGCTTCAAGTTCGGCGTGCCGTTCTCCGAGAACGATACGGTGTTCTTCGGCATCGGCTACGAACGCACGCAGGTCTACACGTCGGTCAACACGCCGAGCCAGTACACGGCATGGCTGAACAAGATTGGCAAGACCAGTGGCGATCCGATCAACAACTTCCCGTTTACGATTGGCTGGGCGCGAGACCGTCGTGACAGCGCGCTGATCCCGACCAAGGGTCCGTACACTCAGGCCAACCTGGAAGTGGGCGTACCGGGCGGCGACACCCAGTACTACCGCGCCAGCTTCCAGCAGCAGTATTTCTACCCGCTGTCCAAGGCCTTTACCCTGGCCCTGAACGGTGAAGTGGCGTACGGCCACGGCTACGGCGCGACGCCGTTCCCGGTGTTCAAGTACTTCTACGCCGGTGGTATCGGTTCGGTGCGCGGCTACCAGACCAGCACGCTCGGACCGAAGGACCAGAACGGCAACCCGGTTGGCGGCGCATCCAAGTTGATCGGTAACGTCGAGTTCGTGTTCCCGCTGCCGGGTTCGGGCGTGGACCGCACGCTGCGCCTGTTCACGTTCTTCGACTTCGGTAACGTCTACCAGGAAGGCGCGCCAATTACGGTCAGCGACCTGAAGTATTCGACCGGTTTCGGTATGTCCTGGCTGTCGCCGATCGGTCCGCTCAAGGTCAGCATGGGCTTCCCGCTGAAGAAGGACGAGACCGACCGTGTCCAGCGCTTCCAGTTCCAGATCGGTACTGCGTTCTGATCCCCACAAAGGATTTGTTTCATGAAACTCCATACTTCACTGACGAAATCCCTGAGCGCGGCCGCGCTGGCCGCTGCGGCCCTGTGCGCGGCAGCGCCGGCGATGGCTCAGGAGGCTCGTATTGCCGCGGTCAACTCGGAACGTATCCTGCGTGACTCGGTGCCCGCCAAGGCGGCGCAGGTCAAGCTCGAGCAGGAATTTTCCAAGCGTGACCGCGAACTGCAGGACATGGCCCAGAAGATCAAGGGCATGGCCGACAAGCTCGACAAGGACACCGCCGTCCTGGCTGACTCTGATCGCCAGCGCCGCCAGCGTGAGGTGGCAGACCTGGATCGCGAATTCCAGCGCAAGCAGCGCGAATTCCGTGAAGACCTGAACCAGCGCCGGAACGAGGAGCTGGCCCAGGTGCTGGAACGCGCCAATCGCGTGATCCGTCAGCTGGCCGAGCAGCGCAAGTACGACCTGATCGTGCAGGAAGCGGTCTACGTGAATCCGCGCATCGACATTACCGATGACGTGATGAAGGCGTTGAACGCCGGCAGCACGGGCAAGTAAGCGGCGCGCCTTTCGTTCGCCGCTGTTTCGATCTCCAAGGAAGTACCGCCATGCAGACACCCACACTGGGTCAGCTCGCCACCGAGAACGGCGCGCAGGTTGTGGGTGATCCCGACCTGGCCGTGAGCGGTCTGGCACCGCTTGACCAGGCCGGCCCCGGCGACCTGTCTTTCCTGTCCAATCCGCTGTACTTGCCGCAGGCGTTGGCCTCGGGGGCCGGTGCCGTCATCGTGTCGCCTGCCGACCTCGAGCGTATTCGCGCCGAAGGGCACGCCGATGGCCGCAACTGGCTCGTGGCACGCAACCCGTACGTCTGCTTTGCTCGCGTGGCCCAGCGTTTCGACCGCGAAGCCAATGCCGACCCGCGCGTTGGCATCGATCCGCGCGCCAGCGTGGCCGCGGACGCCGTGGTACCGGCCTCCTGCTTCATTGGTCCCAATGTGGTGATCGAGGCCGGTGCGCAACTGGGCGAGCGCGTGCGGATCCTGGCAAATGCCTTTATCGGCGCAGGCGCGCGGATCGGCGAAGATACGCTCATCTACGCCAATGTTTCTGTCTATCATCGTTGCGTGGTGGGTGCGCGCAACATCCTGCACAGCGGGGCGGTGATTGGCGCCGACGGCTTTGGCTTTGCGCCCGATATCGGGCCGGCCGGAGTCGAATACGTCAAGATCCCGCAGGTGGGCCGTGCGGTGCTCGGCAATGACGTGGAGATCGGCGCCAATACGGCCGTCGACCGTGGTGCGATGGCCGATACGGTGATTGAGGACGGTTGCAAGATCGACAACCAGGTGCAGATCGCGCACAACGTGCACGTGGGCGCCCATACGGTGATTGCCGGCACGGCTGCGGTTTCGGGCAGCACGAAGATCGGCAAATTCTGCGTGATCGGGGGCGCGGCCAATTTTTCTGGCCATTTGAATATCGCCGACCGGACCACAGTGTCCGGCGGCACATCGATTACCAAATCGATTACCAAACCCGGTGGGCATTACACCAGCGTGTTTCCGTTCACGACGCATGGCGAATGGGAGCGCAATGCGGCCATCGTGCGCGGGCTGAGCAAGCTGCGCGACCGCGTGGTGCAGCTGGAGCGCCGCCTGCGCGGCGAATCCGCCGGGTCCAATAGCAAACAAGACGAAGAGAAATCATCATGACCGCCTCCGACATCGACATCCGCAAGATCCTGAAGCTGCTGCCGCATCGGTATCCGATCCTGCTGGTCGACCGCGTGCTCGAGTTCGAACCGCAAAAGCGGATCAAGACCCTGAAGAACGTCACGATCAACGAGCCGTACTTCATGGGGCATTTCCCGGACCAGCCGGTGATGCCGGGCGTCATGATTCTGGAAGCGCTGGCGCAGTCGGCCGGCTTGCTGACCTTCGGCGCCGATATGGAGCGCAAGGAAGGCGCGCTGTATTACTTCGTGGGCATCGACGGCGCACGTTTCAAGCGCGTGGTGTACCCCGGCGACCAGTTGCATCTGAACGTGACCGTGGAGCGCTACATTCGCGGCATCTGGAAGTTCAAGGCCAGCGCCACCGTCGACGGCGAAGTGGCGTGTGAAGCCGAGCTGATGTGCACGGTGAAGCAGGCTGAAGGCTGACCGCTGCCGAGCCCGTCCCCGCGCCTGGCCGCGGGACTCACTACAGACCACACACCACAGGACAGGACGTATGACGCAAATCCATCCCACCGCACTGGTCGATCCGAAGGCAGAACTGGCCGCCGATGTTACCGTCGGCCCGTTTTCCATCGTCGGCCCGAATGTGCGGATTGGCAGCGGCACCCGGATCGGCTCGCATACCACCGTCGAAGGCCACACCAGCATCGGCGAAGGCAACCGCATCGGCCCGTACGCATCGGTGGGCGGTGTGCCGCAGGACATGAAGTACGCCAACGAGCCGACGCGGCTCGAAATTGGCGATCGCAACACGATTCGTGAATTCACGACGATCCATACCGGTACGGTGCAGGATCGCGGCGTGACCAGCCTGGGCAATGACAACTGGATCATGGCCTACGTGCACATCGCGCACGACTGCCGTGTGGGCAACAACACGGTGTTCTCCAGCAATGCGCAGATCGCCGGCCACGTGGAAGTGGGCGACTGGGCCATCCTGGGCGGCATGAGCGGTGTGCACCAGTTCGTGCGCATCGGCGCGCATGCCATGCTCGGCGGTGCCTCGGCACTCGTGCAGGACGTGCCGCCGTTCGTGATCGCGGCCAGCGACAAGAACGGCAACAAGGCCACGCCTCATGGCATCAACGTGGAAGGGCTGCGTCGCCGCGGCTTTGACGCGGGCCAGATCGCCGCGCTTCGCCAGGCCTACAAGCTGCTGTACAAGTCCGACCTGAGTTTTGACGACGCGCGCAACGAGATTGCCGCATTGCTGGCCCAGTTCGACGCTGCCACCGGCGTGCCGCTGCGTGCCTTCGTGGACTTCCTGGCCGCCACGCAGCGCGGCATTGTTCGCTGAAGCCCGGTTGGACATGGTCGACGCCGCAGTGCAGGCCGAACTGCCCGCTGTCGCGGGAATGGACGTGAACAAGCGCGGCACGATCGCCATGGTCGCCGGGGAAGCCTCGGGCGACTTGCTGGCATCGCTGCTGCTGGAAGGGCTCCACGCACGGCTGGGCGAGTCCGTGGACTTTGCCGGGATTGGTGGCCGCCGAATGATGGCGCAGGGCTTTGTTTCCCATTGGCCAATGGAGACGCTGTCCGTCAACGGCTACGTCGAAGTCCTTGGCTCCTTGCGGGAAATCCTGGCCACGCGCCGGGCGGTCCGAGACAAGCTGCTGGCGCAACCACCGCTGTGCTTTATCGGCGTGGATGCCCCCGATTTCAATTTCGGGCTGGAGGTGCCGCTGCGCCGCGCAGGTATTCCGGTCGTGCATTTCGTCAGTCCATCGATATGGGCCTGGCGGGGTGGCCGCATCCGCACGATTGCGCGCGCCGTTGACCACATCCTCTGCCTGTTCCCGTTCGAGCCGGAGATCTACGCGAAGGCCGGCATCCCCGCGACCTATGTCGGCCATCCGCTGGCCGATGTGATCCCGATGGTGCCCGACGTCGCAGGCGCGCGCGAAAAGCTGGGCCTTCCGGACGGCAAGCGGATTGTGGCTGTCTTGCCGGGAAGCCGTCAGTCCGAGGTGCGCAACCTCGGTGCCACCTTCTTCGCGGCCATGGATCGCATGCACCGCATGGACGGCAACCTGGCTTTCGTGCTCCCCGCCGCCAGCGCGCCGCTGCGTGCGATCGTCGAAGCACTCCATGCCCAGTATCCGGAGATCGACCTGACGATCGTGGAAGGTCAATCGCATCTGGCCATGGAATCCGCCGACGTGGTGCTGCTGGCCAGCGGCACGGCGACGCTTGAAGCGGCGCTGTACAAGAAGCCAATGGTGATTTCTTACAAGGTGCCCTGGCTGACAGCGCAGATCATGAAACGGCAGGGCTATCTGCCTTACGTGGGACTGCCTAATATTCTCTCAGGCCGTTTTGTCGTGCCCGAGTTGCTGCAGGACGACGCCACGCCCGAGGCGTTAGCGCGCGAGACGCTGCTGCAGCTCAACGACGAAGGCAATATTGCCTTCCTGCGCGAGCATTTCACTACCATGCACGAGACTCTGAAACGCGATACCGCCAACCTGGCTGCCGGCGTTGTGGTCGAACTCATGCACGGGCGGGGAGTGCGCTGATGGCCCGCACGAAAGCCGATACGACACCGTCTCCGCAACTGGGCCTGGAGCTGACGCAGACAGTCGCCGTGGTCCGGCGCCTGTGCGGCGTGGACGAGGCGGGGCGCGGGCCGCTGGCCGGCCCGGTCTATGCGGCCGCGGTGGTGCTCAACCCGGATCGCCAGATCCGGGGCCTGGCCGACTCAAAGATTCTGACTGCCGACAAGCGCGAAGTGCTCTTCGAACGCATCTGCGAGCGCGCACTCGGCTGGCATATCGCCTCGGCATCCGTCGCCGAGATCGATTCGCTCAATATCCTTCACGCCTCGATGCTGGCGATGCAGCGGGCGGTTGCGGGCCTCGCGGCCAGCGGCGTCATTCCCGACCTTGTTCAGGTGGACGGCAACCGCTGCCCGCAGGTCCCGTATCCCGTGGAAGCCATCGTAAAGGGCGATGCGAAGATTCGCGCCATCTCCGCGGCATCGATCCTGGCCAAGGTGGCGCGGGATCGCGAGCTTCACGCCTTGCATGGGGAGTATCCGCAGTACGGGTTCGACAAGCACGTCGGCTATCCCACGCCTCAACATCTTGCTGCGCTGGAGCAGTTCGGTGCCACGCCGCATCACCGCCGGTCGTTCGCGCCGGTTCGCGTGGTGCTGCAGCGCGACGCACTGCCTTTCTGAGACACTTCCTTGAAGCACGTCACCTCGCGCGACAACGCGCTGTTCAAGCACCTGAAGGCCCTGACGGGCTCCACGCATCAACGCCGCAAGGCGGGGCAATCCGTGCTCGATGGGGTTCATCTGGCGCAGGCGTACATCGCTGCGCTGGGACAGCCTGCCAGTTGCGTGGTGGGTGAACGTCACTACGACCATGCCGAGGTACGTTCGCTGCTGGACCAGGTCGATCCCGACAGGGTGGTCGTGCTGGCCGACGCGCTGTTCACGCAGATCAGCAGTGTGGTGAATGGCGTCGACCTGATGCTGGTGGTTGACACGCCGGCGGGCCACCTGCCGTCGAAGATCGACACCGATTGCATCATCCTCGATGGCGTTCAGGATGCAGGCAACGTGGGCTCGATCCTGCGTAGTGCCGCCGCAGCGGGGATTCCGCACGCGTTCCTGACAACTGGCTGTGCATTCGCATGGTCGGTCAAGACGCTGCGCGCCGGCATGGGTGCGAACTTCCATCTCAATATCGTCGAGCATTGTTCGCTGGAGATGCTGGAGAGCCGTCTGGCGGTACCGTTGCTGGCGACGTCATCCCACGCGGATGCGGCTGTGTTCGACACCGACCTGCGCGAGCCTGTCGGATGGGTGGTTGGCAACGAAGGCGCTGGCGTCAGCGAGGCATGGATGGCGCGCGTATCGCGCACCGTGGGCATTCCGCAGCCTGGCGGGCTGGAATCGCTGAACGTGGCGGCGGCGACGGCCGTGTGCCTGTTTGAAGCGATTCGCCAGCGGCGCGCGTAGCGTCGCCGGGGCGGTCGTCGTGCCGCCCGATCCGTGGCAAATCTGGTGGCCTGCAGTCATGGCAGTCATGGTGGTCATCGCAGTCATTGCGGTCATTGGTCCTGCGGCAAGTCTTGACCACACAATGCTGCGCCCGTAGCCACCACCGGGCCACGGGACGATTCTCAAAATGCTAGTAGTTGTCGCGGTCGACCTTGATCTCCTGCAGGATGGTCGTCGCGATCTCTTCGATGGACTTGTGCGTCGAAGACAGCCACTTGATGCCTTCGCGGCGCATCATCGCCTCCGCTTCATTGACCTCATAGCGACAGTTCTCCAGTGCCGCATATTTGCTGCCCGGGCGCCGCTCATTGCGGATCTCGGTCAGGCGGTGCGGATCGATCGACAAGCCAAAGATCTTCGGTTTGAACGCATAGAGCGCCGACGGTAGCCGCCCGCGCTCGAAATCATCCGGGATCAGCGGGTAATTGGCGGCCTTCAGTCCATACTGCATGGCCAGGTAGAGGCTGGTCGGGGTCTTGCCGCTGCGCGACACGCCCACCAGGATCACGTCAGCTTCTTCCAGGTTCTTGTGCGACTGGCCGTCGTCGTGTGCCAGCGAGAAGTTGATGGCCTCGATCCGGTTCTTGTAGGCCTCCGTGTCCGCGTTCTGGTGGAAGCGGCCGATGGCATGCGTGGACTTGAGGCCCAGTTCCTTTTCCAGCGGTTCGATGAAGGTCTGGAACATGTCCAGGATCATCCCCTTCGCACGCCGCATGGCCTTGTTCGATTCGGCGTTGACCAGCGTGGTGAATACGATGGGTGGCGCGCCCTCGTTGTAGAACGCCTCATTGATCTTGCCGACGGCGACATGTGCCTTTTCCGGCGTATCGACGAACGGCATCCGAACTTTCCGAAAGCGCATTTCGAACTGCGCCAGGATCGAATGACTGAACGTTTCCGCCGTGATGCCGGTGCCATCGGAAACGATAAAAACCGTACGTACGGCAGGGCGATCGGCGCTGGCAGGGGTGGCTGCCGGAGTCTGAGGGGCCGGGACGGTTGTCGTGCCGGGCGCATGCGCCGGTTGAGACGCATCAGGCGCTTCGGGGAGGGACATGTCTGATCAATTATTTGAAGCCGCCTCTGCGCGGAAGTGCGGTGCGGCACGGTAGAATAGCGGCGATCTTTTGGCTAAGCAATTCAGCCGACGTCGACGGGGCAACGATCTGCGGTGGGATTGTTGACAATGTGCGCCGCAGCATAGGACCCTTCCGACGGCAAACTCAGGGAATGCTTAGCCAAGCGATCCACCGGGAACAGAACGCCAACAACATACCGGTCGGTGCAAAAGATTTCTTACTTTGTTTTGAGGCTTTTATGACCAACCAGGCAGATAACGGCGCCTATGTGCTGCCGTTCGAGCAGTTGCGCATGCATGACGTGGAAATCGTCGGCGGCAAGAACTCTTCGCTGGGCGAGATGATCTCCCAGCTGGCAGAGGCCGGCGTCCGCGTTCCCGGTGGTTTCGCCACGACCTCGCTGGCGTTCCGCGACTTCCTGCAGCACAACAACCTGACCGCCCGCATTTCCGAACGCCTGAAGACGCTTGACGTCGACGACGTGAAGGCCCTGGCGGAAGCCGGCGCCGAGATCCGCGGCTGGGTGGCCGCCGCCCCGTTCCAGCCGCGCCTGGAGCAGGAGATCCGTGACCACTACGCCCGCGTGTCCGCGCGCGAAGGCGCCGAGGCCTCGTTCGCCGTGCGTTCGTCCGCCACCGCTGAAGACTTGCCCGACGCTTCGTTTGCAGGCCAGCAGGAGTCCTACCTCAACGTCAGCGGCATCGACGACGTGCTCGACAAGATCAAGCACGTGTTTGCCTCGCTGTACAACGACCGCGCCATTTCCTACCGCGTCCACAAGGGCTTTGCGCACGACGTGGTGGCGCTGTCCGCCGGCGTGCAGCGCATGGTCCGTTCGGATCTGGCCGCTTCGGGCGTGATGTTCACCATCGATACGGAATCGGGTTTCCCGGACGTGGTCTTCATCACCTCCAGCTACGGCCTGGGCGAGACGGTGGTGCAGGGCGCGGTGAACCCGGACGAGTTCTACGTCTTCAAGCCGACGCTGCAGGCTGGCAAGTACCCGATCATCCGCCGCTCGATCGGCTCGAAGCTGATCAAGATGGAATTCACGGGCCCGGGCGAAGCCGGCCGCGTGAAGACCGTGGACGTGCCGCCCGAACTGCGCAACCGTTACTCGATCACGGACGACGATGTCTCCGAGCTGGCGAAGTACGCCATGATCATCGAGAAGCACTATGCCCGCCCGATGGACATCGAGTGGGGCAAGGACGGCAAGGACGGCAAGATCTACATCCTGCAGGCGCGTCCGGAAACGGTGAAGAGCCAGGCCGCCGGCAAGGCCGAGCTGCGCTTCAAGTTGAAGGGCACCGCCCCGGTGCTGACCAGTGGCCGTGCCATCGGCCAGAAGATCGGTACCGGCCCGGTGCGCGTCATCAACGATCCGTCCGAGATGGAACGCGTGCAGCCCGGCGACGTGCTGGTGGCCGACATGACCGACCCGAACTGGGAGCCGGTGATGAAGCGCGCCGCTGCTATCGTGACCAACCGGGGTGGCCGTACCTGCCACGCGGCCATCATCGCCCGTGAACTGGGCGTGCCGGCCGTGGTGGGTTGCGGCGATGCGACCGACTTGCTCAAGGATGGCACGCTGGTGACGGTGTCGTGCGCCGAAGGCGACGAAGGCCGCATCTATGATGGTCTGCTCGAGACCGAAGTGACCGAGGTCCAGCGCGGCGAAATGCCGGAGATCGAGACCAAGATCATGATGAACGTGGGCAATCCGCAGCTTGCGTTCGACTTCGCGCAGATCCCGAATCACGGCGTGGGTCTGGCTCGCCTCGAGTTCATCATCAACAACAACATCGGCGTCCACCCGAAGGCGATCCTCGACTATCCGCAGGTCGATGCGGACCTGAAGAAGGCCGTCGAATCGGTGGCCCGTGGCCATGCCAGCCCGCGCGCGTTCTACGTGGACAAGCTGGCCGAAGGCATCGCGACGATCGGCGCGGCGTTCTATCCGAAGCCCGTGATCGTGCGTCTGTCGGACTTCAAGTCGAACGAGTACAAGAAGCTGATCGGCGGCTCGCGCTATGAGCCGGACGAGGAAAACCCGATGCTGGGCTTCCGCGGCGCCTCGCGCTATATCTCCGACGAGTTCGCCGAAGCGTTCGAGATGGAATGCAAGGCCATGAAGCGCGTACGCGACGAAATGGGTCTGACCAACGTCGAGATCATGGTGCCGTTCGTGCGGACGCTGGGTCAGGCGGCAAAGGTCATCGAGCTGCTGGCCAAGCACGGCCTGAAGCGTGGCGAAAACGGCCTGCGCATCATCATGATGTGCGAAGTGCCGTCCAACGCCATCCTGGCCGAGGAGTTCCTGCAGTATTTCGATGGCTTCTCGATCGGCTCGAACGACCTGACGCAGCTCACGCTGGGGCTGGATCGTGATTCCGGCATGGAACTGCTGGCCCGGGACTTCGACGAGCGCGATCCGGCTGTCCGCTTCATGCTGCAACGCGCCATTTCCACGGCGTTGCGCCTGGACAAGTACGTCGGCATCTGCGGTCAGGGCCCCTCGGACCATCCGGACTTCGCCGCCTGGCTGGCCAAGGAAGGCATCAAGTCGATTTCGCTGAATCCGGACTCCGTGGTGGAAACCTGGCAACAGCTGGCTTCCTGATCTGGCTTCCCAAGGCATTTCGCGTCACAATAGCTTCATCCCAAGACGGCGCCCGACCTGGTCGGTGCGCCGCGCGGCACCGGCCCTGCGGCAGGTGTTCCATCTGCCCCCGCAGACGCCTTAAGCGTGTCGCGGGGGTTTTTTATTGGCCGGATGTCTTGTATCTGGACGAAAGGAGCGGGATGGCGTCGTACTACCTTTGGTTTGCCGCCGCGGTCGTGCTGGTGATCGCGGAGATGGCGACGGGGACTTTCTATCTGCTGATGATCGCCGTCGGCGTGGTTGCGGGCGGCGTTGCGGCACTGCTGGGGGCCGTGGTGCCCATCCAGACCGTGACCGCGGCGCTGGTGGCCATCGCATGCATCGTCGGGCTGCGCCGGACGCGTTTCGGCAAGCTGCGCCGGAGCGAGGCGTCGACCAATCCCGACGTCAATCTCGATATTGGCCAGGAGCTGGAAGTGCCGGGCTGGGACAGCTACCGGCGCGCCCGCGTGCCATATCGCGGGGCCGACTGGACCGTGGAACTGGTCTCCGGCAGCGAGCCAGTGCCAGGGCGATTTCGCATCATCGAGATCCGTGGCGCCACGCTGATCGTCTCGCCGCGCTGAGCCGGGCTTCCCCTGCCGGCGTTCCCAACATTCTTGTCGTTTGCCGTTTCCTTCTTGGGGGGAGTTGTACATGCTTGCGTACCAGCTTGGCTTGTTTCCGCTAATCCTGCTCATCGGCGCCATCGTGCTGATCGCCAAGGGCATCAAGATCGTCCCGCAGCAGCATGCATGGGTGCTTGAGCGGCTCGGGCGCTATCACGCAACGCTGACGCCGGGTCTGTCGATCGTGGTGCCGTTCGTCGATCGGGTCGCCTACAAGCACATCCTCAAGGAGATTCCACTAGACGTGCCGAGCCAGGTCTGCATCACCAAGGACAACACGCAGTTGCAGGTGGACGGCGTGCTGTACTTCCAGGTGACGGACCCGATGAAGGCGTCCTACGGGTCGAGCAATTTCGTGGTGGCCATCACGCAGTTGTCGCAGACCACGCTGCGGTCCGTGATCGGCAAGCTCGAACTGGACAAGACCTTCGAGGAGCGTGAGTTCATCAACCACAGCGTGGTCAATGCGCTCGATGAGGCGGCGGCCAACTGGGGCGTGAAGGTCTTGCGCTATGAAATCAAGGACCTGACGCCGCCCAAGGAGATCCTGCACGCAATGCAGGCGCAGATCACCGCCGAGCGTGAAAAGCGCGCGCTGATTGCGGCATCGGAAGGCAAGCGTCAGGAGCAGATCAACCTTGCGTCGGGTGCGCGCGAGGCGGCTATCCAGAAATCGGAAGGCGAAAGGCAGGCGGCCATCAACAAGGCCCAGGGGGAAGCTTCGGCGATCCTCGCCGTGGCGGAAGCCAATGCGCAGGCGATTGCGAAGATCGGCCACGCCATCCGGGGGGAGGGCGGTTCCGAGGCCGTTAACCTGAAGGTGGCCGAGGAGTATGTGGCGGCGTTTGGCAATCTGGCCAAGCAGGGCAATACGCTGATTGTGCCGGGCAATCTGGGGGAGATGAGTTCGATGATTGCGTCCGCGCTCCAGATCGTAAAAGGGCAGAAGGCCGCCTGACAGCAATATCCGCCCCTTCGAACGAAAACGGAGGCCGAAGCCTCCGTTTTTTTATTCCTTGTTGTCGCTCTTCATCAGGCGCGCCTTTTCGCGCTGCCAGTCGCGATTCTTCTCGGTTTCGCGCTTGTCGAACTGCTTCTTGCCCTTGCCGAGTCCGATCTCGCATTTGACGCGGCCACGCGTGTAATGCAGGTTGAGCGGCACCAGGGTATAGCCGCGCTGCTCCACCTTGCCGATCAGTTTCTTGATCTCGTCAGCCTTCAGCAGCAGCTTGCGGGTCCGTACCGGGTCCGGCTTGATATGCGTCGAGGCGCTTTGCAGCGGGCTGATGTGGGCGCCGATCAGGTACATCTCCGCGTCGCGCACGACGACATAGCCTTCCTTGATTTGCACGCGCCCGGCGCGGATAGCCTTGACTTCCCAGCCTTCCAGCACGATCCCGGCTTCAAATCGCTCTTCGATGAAGTAGTCGAAAAAGGCCTTCTTGTTGTCAGCGATGGTCATGCGGTGGGGTGGGTTCCTAAGCGAGACTGCCGCAGCGCGGCAGGCGTGAAAAGCGATTGGCCGGGGCGGAAATGTGCGCCGGGGGTGCCGTGCGCGCGCCTGTCGGCTAAAATCGGGATTCTAGCAAACCAATCCGGCCCCGGCCCAGCCCCGGCCGCGCCCCGCAATCCGAATACATGGCAGACGTCCATAAATCCGTCCTGCTCGGCTACTCGGCCGAGCAGATGTACGACCTGGTCACCCGCGTGGAGGACTATCCCAAGTTCCTGCCGTGGTGCGGCGGCGTGGAGGTCTTCGAGCAGACCGAAACGCTGCTCGACGCCAAGCTCCATATTCACTTCAACGGCATCAAGCAGTATTTCCACACGCGCAACGTCCAGGAGCGTCCGACTCGCATCGATATGACGTTCGCCGATGGTCCTTTCAAGACATTCAATGGGTCCTGGCGCTTTACGCCGCTGCGTGCCGACGCCTGCAAGATCGAATTCCACCTGCACTACGAGTTTTCCAGCTTCATTCTCGAGAAAATCATCGGTCCGGTATTCAGCATGATCGCGAATACCTTCGTCGACTCCTTCGTCAAGCGTGCCGAGGTGGTTTATGGCAACAAAGACTGAAGCGGCGGACGTCGTGCGCGTGTCGGTCTGTTATGCCCGTCCGGACGGCGTGTTCCTGAAAGACATCGAGGTGGCGGCGGGCACGACGGTAATTGGGGCGATCAATGCCAGCGGGCTGGTCGAGGCGTATCCCGAGGTCGATCCGTCCACGCTTCGCGTAGGGATCTACGGCAAGCTCAAGACTCCTGACACGGTGGTGCGCACTGGCGATCGGGTCGAGGTTTACCGGACGCTGACGGCCGATCCGAAGCAGGCTCGCCGCAAGCGGGTGCAGAAGACCCGCCAGACGGGAACGCGCGAGGGCCTGAAGTGGCTGCGCGGCGGGGGTGGCCAGGAGGGCTGACGACCCCCAGGGCGCCGCGGTCAACCGCCGGCTTTCAGCTGCAGTGCTGCGAGATCGATTCGTTCATCCGCGCGAGTTCGGCCACGCGCTCCTCGCCGCTCAGGCGATTGGGAGAGCCGTCGGGGCCGGCTTTTGACACGCGCATGCCTTCGCGCAGGCCCGTGGCGTAGTTGCTCATCTCCTGGCACCGCGTCTGGCGTGCCAGTTGTTCGCGTTCCTTGGTGGCGGCTTCCAGGTCGGCCTTGAGCCTGGCTTCGCGGCGTTCGCGGAATGCTTGATCGGGATCGGCCGGGGCATCCGTCTTGTCTTTCACCCGGGCGGATGCCGGGCGCGCACGAGGTGCCTCCGGCCTGGCTTCGGGTTGGCCTTCGGCCTTGGCGCTGTCGCCCTTGGCGGCGGCATCCGCTTCCACCGGACGATAGGCCCCGGGAGCCCGGCCGGGCGCAATGATAACGGCGCGGTCAGGTACGGATGGCGGTGGCGGCACATCGCTATACACCATGCGTCCCGTGCTGTCCTTCCATTGCCATTGGGAGAAGGCCGTGCCGGGGACGGCAACAGCGGCGGCGACAAGCAGGTACAGCGCGGACGATCGATTCATGGCGAAGGCGTCTGGACGGGTTGGGCGATGGTGCTATCAGACTGCGGTGGGGTTGACAACGATGTGACCCCCGCGTCATTGCCCGGTAGTCTACTGAGACTTGTCCGTGGCATGCAAGCGCACGGACCAGGCCACGCCGACCATCAGCAACACGATGGCGGCTATTTCCAGGGGGCGCGGCCAGCGGTGATCGAACACAAACCCATATGCCAGCGCGAACAGCGTCTCAAATACGATCATCTGGCCCGAAAGCGTCAGGGGCAGCCGGCGGCTGGCGATGTTCCAGAGGTTGTTGCCAATTAGCGACGCCCCGAGTGCCACCGCGGCATTGACCATCCAGAACCACTGCCAGTCGCGGCCGCTGCCCGGTGCGGTCAGGGCATCACCGAGCACCAGCCAGCCGATGGCCGCGAGCACCACGGACACCAGTCCCGTCGACAGCCCATATAGTGCCGACCATTCGTTGCCGCTGTAGTGCGGGTTGCGCTGCAGGTAGCGGGCGTTGTCCACGGCATAGAGCGTCCAGCAGACCAGTGCCCCCGCCGCACAGGCCACGCCCGCAATCTTTTGCCAGACTGGTCTAACTACGGCACCCACGGCAGCGCCATGCGCGCCGGCGCCGCCGCCGAACAGATCGATATTGATGCAGGCGATGCCGGTGGCGACCACCAGCAGCGGCCAGATCAGACGGGTCAGCGGCACAGCGCCGTGGTCGCGCCGACCCATGATGGTGACCGAGATCGGCAGGATGCCAATGATCAGGGACGTGGGCCCCACGCCAGCGAGTTGAACGCCAAACGCCAGCAGCACGTAGTACAGCAGGTTGCCGGTGAAGGCTTGCCGCAGCAGCGCCACGCAGTCCGCGCGAGTGAGCTTGCGGGCGATGCGCGCCAGCAGGGGCAGGGCGGCGAGGAGGGCCACCAGCCCGTAGGCCAGGTATCGGCCGATGGCCAGCTCCCATGGCGAAAACACCGGCAGCAGCTTCGGTGCGATGAACACCATGCCCCAGAACGCACCCGCCAGAAGGCCACACAACACGCCGATTCCCATGGTCTCCCGATATCGTTGTCTGAAAGGGAGGCCGAGAATAGCAAAGGCCTTGCAAGAACGCATCAGCAAATCCTGCATTCCTGTATAATCTGCTTTTGCGCCTAGAGGATTTGCTATGCGTCTTGTCCAGAAAGCACTCACATTCGATGACGTGCTGCTCGTCCCGGCCTATTCGGCCGTCCTGCCTCGGGATGTTTCCCTCCGCACCCGCCTGACCCGTTCGATCGAACTGAATATTCCGCTGGTTTCCGCCGCCATGGATACCGTGACGGAAGCGCGCCTTGCTATTTCCATGGCACAGGCCGGCGGGATCGGCATCATCCACAAGAATCTGAAGCCCGCCGACCAGGCGCGCGAAGTGGCGCGCGTGAAGCGCTATGAATCGGGTGTGCTGCGTGATCCGATCACCATTTCGCCGGAAATGAAAGTGCGCGATGTGATCGCCCTGTCGCAGCAGCACGGTATTTCGGGTTTCCCGGTGCTGGAAGGCAAGACTGTCGTCGGCATCATCACCAACCGCGACCTGCGTTTCGAGGAAGAACTCGACGCCCCGGTGCGCGCCAAGATGACGCCGCGCGATAAGCTGGTGACCGTGGCCGAAGGCGCGCCGCTGGAAGAAGCCAAGCGCCTGATGAATCGCCACCGCCTGGAGCGTGTGCTGGTGGTGAACAACGCGTTCGAGCTGCGCGGGCTGATCACCGTCAAGGATATCCAGAAGGCTGTCGACAATCCGCTGGCCAGCAAGGACGACCACGGCCAGCTGCGCGTTGGCGCCGCCGTTGGCGTTGGCCCGGACAACGACGAGCGTGTGGAACTGCTGGTCAAGGCCGGCGTGGACGTGGTTGTGGTGGATACCGCGCACGGCCATAGCCAGGGCGTCCTGGACCGCGTGCGCTGGGTCAAGCAGAATTTCCCGCATGTGCAGGTCGTGGGTGGCAACATTGCCACCGGCGCCGCCGCGCTGGCGCTGGTCGAACATGGCGCCGACGGCGTCAAGGTCGGCATCGGCCCGGGCTCCATCTGCACCACGCGTATCGTGGCCGGCGTGGGCGTTCCCCAGATCACCGCCGTGTCCAACGTGGCCGAAGCCCTCAAGGGCACCGGCGTGCCGCTGATCGCCGATGGTGGCGTTCGTTATTCCGGCGATGTGGCCAAGGCCCTGGCGGCCGGCGCACACACCGTGATGATGGGCGGCATGTTCTCGGGCACCGAGGAAGCGCCCGGCGAAGTATTCCTGTATCAGGGTCGTTCGTTCAAGAGCTACCGCGGCATGGGTTCCGTGGGCGCGATGAAGGACGGCGCCGCGGACCGTTACTTCCAGGAAGACAACACGGCCAACGTCGACAAGCTGGTGCCGGAAGGCATCGAAGGCCGCGTTCCCTACAAGGGCTCGGTCATGGCGATCATCCACCAGCTGACCGGTGGCATCCGTGCCTCGATGGGCTACTGCGGCAGCAGCTCGATTGCCAACTGGCACGAGTCCGCCGAGTTTGTCCAGATCACCGCCGCGGGCATGCGCGAGTCGCACGTCCACGATGTGCAGATCACCAAGGAAGCGCCGAACTACCATATCGACTGATCCCGATATGGCCCGCCCGGGAAGGGCAACACGGCCGCGCTGGCTCCGTCGAGGTTGACGGGGTCGCGCGGCCGCGCCGCAAGAGGAGCGCCCATGAAAGTATTGTTGCGAGCCGTGTTGTTTTTCGACGCCTTGCTCGACTTGCTGCTCGGCATCCTGCTGCTGATGTCGCCGTTCACCACGCTGTACGCCGCGCTGCAATTGCCGCAGCCCCAGCCGGCCCTGTTCGGGCAGCTGCTGGGCGTGGCGATGATTGGTTTTTCCTGGTTGCTGTTCCAGGCTACCGTCAACGGGCAATTGACCGTGACCGTGGCGCGGACCGCAGGCAAGGTGAACCTGGCCAGTGCCGTGCTGATCGCCGCATGGACGATGTTCCTGGACATGCCCGTGCAGGGCGCCGGCAAGATCTGGCTGCTGACACTGGCAGCGGTGCTGATCGTCTTCGCCGTCGTGCAACTGCCGGCCGCCAAGAAGGTGCGTCTGCGCGAACGCGAGCTGCAGGCCGAACGCGAAGCGGAACGAAAGGCGGGACGGGACGTCCGTCCGGCCGATGTGTCTCCCCCCGAAAACGAACCCGGCGGCGCCAGCCAGGCACGCCAGAAGCCATTCCCCGAATACCGGCGCGAGCCGGTCATCACGCCGCCGCCCGGCTACGGCCCGGGCACCGAGGTGATGCCCGAACCCGAACCGGAAGCACCGCCAAACGCCAATCATGCACGACAAAATCCTCATTCTTGATTTCGGCTCGCAGGTCACGCAGCTGATCGCCCGTCGCGTTCGCGAGGCGCACGTCTACTGCGAGATCCATCCCAACGACGTTTCCGACGACTTCGTGCGGGAGTTCGCGCCGAAGGGCGTGATTCTGTCCGGCAGCCACGCCAGCACCTATGAAGACCACCAGCTCCGCGCCCCGCAGGCGGTGTGGGACCTGGGCGTGCCGGTGCTGGGCATCTGCTACGGCATGCAGACGATGGCCGTGCAGCTGGGCGGCAAGGTGGAGTGGAGCGACCATCGCGAATTCGGCTATGCCGAGGTGCGCGCCCACGGCCATACGAAGCTGCTGAACGGCATCGAGGACTTTTCCACCGCCGAAGGCCACGGCATGCTCAAGGTCTGGATGAGCCACGGTGACAAGGTCGCCGAGCTGCCGCCGGGCTTCAAGCTGCTGGCATCGACGCCAAGCTGCCCGATCGCGGGCATGGCCGACGAGTCGCGCGGCTACTACGCCGTGCAGTTCCACCCGGAAGTCACGCATACGGCCAAGGGCCGCGAGATGATCGAGCGCTTCGTGCTCGAGATCTGCGGCACCAAGGCCGACTGGGTGATGCGCGACCACATCGCCGAAGCGGTGGCCAGGATTCGCGAACAAGTCGGCGACGAAGAGGTGATTCTCGGCTTGTCCGGCGGCGTGGATTCTTCCGTGGCCGCGGCGCTGATCCACCGCGCCATCGGCGACCAGCTGACCTGCGTGTTTGTCGATCACGGCCTGCTGCGCCTGGACGAAGGCAAGATGGTCATGGAGATGTTTGCCGGCCGCCTGCACGCCAAGGTCGTCCACATCGATGCCTCCGGGCAGTTCCTGGGCCATCTGGCCGGCGTGACCGATCCCGAGCAGAAGCGCAAGATCATCGGCCGCGAATTCGTCGAGGTGTTCCAGGCCGAGGCGAAGAAGCTGACCAACGCCAAGTGGCTGGCGCAGGGCACGATCTACCCGGACGTGGTGGAATCGGGCGGCACCAAGACCAAGAAGGCGACCACGATCAAGAGCCACCACAACGTGGGCGGCCTGCCGGAAACGCTGGGCCTGAAGCTGCTGGAACCGCTGCGCGACCTGTTCAAGGACGAAGTGCGCGAGCTGGGCGTGGCATTGGGCCTGCCGCCCGAGATGGTCTACCGTCACCCGTTCCCGGGCCCGGGCCTGGGCGTGCGGATCCTGGGCGAGGTCAAGCGCGACTACGCCGACCTGCTGCGCCGTGCCGACGCCATCTTCATCGAGGAACTGCGCAAGACGATCGCCACCGAGCAGGACGCCGCCGCTGGCCTGTGCGAGCCGCAGCAGGTGGGCAAGAGCTGGTACGACCTGACCAGCCAGGCATTTGCCGTGTTCCTGCCGGTGAAGTCGGTCGGCGTGATGGGTGATGGCCGCACGTACGACTATGTGGTGGCGCTGCGCGCGGTGCAGACGACGGACTTCATGACGGCGCACTGGGCGCATCTCCCGTACTCGCTGCTGGGCCGTTGCTCGAATCGCATTATCAACGAAGTGCGTGGCCTGAATCGGGTCGTGTACGACGTTTCGGGCAAGCCGCCCGCGACGATCGAGTGGGAGTGACGTTAAAAGCACATATAGTTATGCATTCAGGGCGCCTTCGAGGCGCCTTGTTTTTTTGCTGCTTGCTTTTCGTGCGGCCGTGGAAGCCGGTTGTGTCGAGTGCTCTCCATTTCCGCTTTAGCTCTAAGTGATTGCATTGAGCGGTTGTCCCGGCGAGCGATACGAGACTGGGTCGCAGAGCAGCGAAAATGCCTATAGCCGAATAATCGGCCTTTGGGGGTATCCATTTAACCGGAGTCGTGCTGCCTCCACGGCCGGTTCTGCCGAGGGCGCTCCAAGCCTGGAGGATGCCCGTGGGGCACTTGGCTTTGGGCCTTTTCGTCCGCGCGAGGTCCTGGTAGCGCACTGGGTCATGTGCAACGGCGAGTTCCAGGACTCTGTAGAACAGCATCCCGCGGCTAAGTGAGCGGCGGCGGTTGAAGCGGAACACAAACTCATTGAGGTAGCTGGGCAAGTGCGCGGCGTCTACCGCTCCCTGGTGGGTGCCGAGCAGCCAGCGTTTTGCCAGGGACGCGATCCGATGCGCCTGGCAGCAGCGCGCCCGGGTCTTCGCCACGCGCGCTGGCTGCCCGCTGGCTGCGACGGTCATGGATGTAGCCTTTCTTCTCCAATCCTCGGTAGCTCTGCCAAGCATCGGTGATCACTGTTGCCCCCGGCTCGACATTCGTCGACACGAAGGCCAGCAGCGACCGGCAGCGGCCGAATCCCTTGGGCTCGATGAGCTCGACCGCGACACACGTCAGGACCTTCTTCCCTTGGGCGCGCCCTCCAGGTAACCCGGGATCGAACCCGCCGATGTACGTTTGCTCCAGCTCTACCTTGCCGCGCATGAGTTCCCGATCGGGACGAACCAAGATGGATCGCTGCCGGTGCAGCATCGCCCAAGCCGTCTGGTACGAACCGATCTCCAAGGTGCGCTTCGGACTTAAAGCCGAGATTCCGTCTTTGCCGGAGGCGAAGTTCCAGCATGCGGCGAACCAGACCGTGAGCGGCGTGCGGGTTCGGTCGAAGATGGTTCCCGCCGTCACGGACGTGCGGCTGCCACAGTCCGTGCACATGAACCTCCCGTCTCCCAGGCGCCATTCACCAGCGTGGCCGCATTCCGGGCAGACGAACCCGGACGGCCATCGCAGCCACTCGAGGTAGTCCAAGCAGTCGGCGTCGGACTGGAACTACGTCTGGAACTTGCCGAAGGAACCGGGGTAGTGAATGCCTGCGCTCGGGCGCTTCATGGCGGTAGTATGCGCCGAGCTCCGGTTAAATGGATCGCGCTTATCGGCGTAATGGCTTTATTCGCTGCGCAGCGAATAATCGCCTTCATGAGCGAATCGACTGCAAACTTGCTTTGGCCTCGACCGGGAGGAGGGCATTGACGAGCTCTACAGCCACTAGAGAAGAAAGTCATTGACATTCGTCTTTAGCGGTCAGACCGCTATCGAACGCTGCTCGCGAACGATAGCGCGGCGAGGACGTCAGGTCGACGCGACTGCAGATCACAACCATGGACTTATTCACTTGGAATTTCGTCCCTGGATAAAGGTGGTAAGACTATGTCACGCTTTTCCAGGAGGCGTACCTCCAGCTCGAAAGCTGCCACTTCGCCTATGCCCAAGCTACGTCCGTTGGGGCTCCCTAAACGGTCATCCTGAGGTGATCGAGGCCACGTGTAGAGGCCAGGAGCCTACGGCCTGAACGACCATGAAGCGCTACTGGCGCTTGATGGTCCAGGGCGAGAATGGGTTCGCCTTATTCTTGTGCTGTGTCCACGTAGTTTTGCATACTCGGCATTCATACCCCTGTGCCAACCGGTGGCGCAGTGAGAATCGAGGCATCGAGCCCAGTTCCTGACACGGTAGATCTCCTTTGGCTCTCCCCGCTGTGTTTGTCCTTGCACATCTCTATTGCAAAAATCGAGATTCTACGCAGTTACCCGAAGAGTTAACAGGGGCGCCGCCCAGACCGTTGCGCGTAAACGTCAGGGCCCAGCCAGACGCCCGGATATATGCAACATGTATGGACGCCCCCGGTTTGTCAAACGATGCATTCAGCAATGGATAGAAGGTCGAGATTGCAGTCATGTATCCGGACTTGATGTCAGGCTCATGCCTGCCGTCCCTGATGGAATCCGCTGGTCGGCGCCTTATCAACGCTGCGAGCCTCGTGCTCGTGTTGCATATCAGGCTTCTGCCAACCACGGTCTGACCGTCTTGCCATCACTGTTTGATCGCCTGAGCAATCGATGGTCTGGAGATTTCTCTTGCGCGCGTTTTTATCGTTGAGTTCAGGCCTGCGCAGGCTGCCGCGCTGCGGTAGGGGCATACTCAGGACAGAAGTCTCGGTTCTGTGTCAGCAGCGCCCAGATGATTCTTGCATTCTTGTTTGCCAGCGCCACGGCAGCCACATTGACATTGCGTCGCGAGAGCAATGTTTGGAGCCAACCACTCGTCGCCCCTTTGGGCTTGGCCCTGTAGATTACCGCGCGAGCGCCATGGATGAGCAGCGTTCGCAAATATGTATCCCCTCGCTTGCTGATGCCGAGCAAGACGTTTTTGCCTCCGCTGGAGTTTTGTCGAGGCACAAGGCCAAGCCACGCCGCCAATTGGCGGCCGCTGGTGAAGTTCCGCGCGTTGCCTACGGTCGCTACCAGTGCACTGGCGGTAATCGGGCCGATTCCTGGAACTTGCGCCAGCTTGCGGCTCAACTCGTTATCCCGATGCCATGCCTCGATCTGCGCGCCAATTTCATCGGCCTGACGGTCCAGTTCCTTCAGATGCTCCAGCAGTCGCTGGATGAGCAGACGGAACGAGCCGGGCAACTCGTTGGTCGCGTCCTCGATCAACTCCGGGACCTGCCTGGCAATGTTCCCAATGCCCTGGGGAACAACCAACCCAAACTCAGCCAGCAATCCGCGGATCTGGTTGGCCTGCGAGGTACGCGCTTTCACGAAGCCCTGGCGCGCACGGTGCAGTGCCAGCACCGCTTGCTGCTCAACATTCTTGATCGGCACGAATCTCATGTTCGGTCGTGCTACCGCTTCGCAGATCGCCTCAGCATCGGCCGCATCGTTCTTGTTGGTCTTGACGTACGGTTTGACGAATTGCGGCGCCATCAGCCGCACCGTGTGCCCAAAGCTTTGCAGCTTACGGGCCCAGTGGTGCGCGCTGCCACACGCCTCCATCCCAATTACACTCGGCGGCAGAGTCGCAAAGAACTCGGCCACCTGGGCACGCTTGAGCTGCTTCCTCAACGTCGCTTTGCCAAGCTCATTCACACCGTGGATCTGAAACACATTCTTCGCCAAGTCGATGCCGATCGTCGTGACCTTCATGAGGGATGCTCCTGTTTGAGAGGTTGCCATGCTCACCAGTTTGGCACTCATGTACCTTCACGGGGAGGGGGCGTCCATCCCATTAACGCCCATTCGAACCCGGTTCAACAGTCGGCTTCACCTAAAAGGTATAGAGGAAGGACAATCTGTAGCGAAGAAGGTTTCGTAGAAACTTATTCATATCAACTTGAGTGAATTTAATATTAAGTGAACGTAAGAATTTTCACCGTACCATAGCTATCTTAGGCGTTGTGTTTCGGCAATCATTTATGCGACAATTCAGCCAGTCGCTGAACTGGCGACTCAGAGATAGATAACTATCGGGGAATGCGACATTTGCCGCGTAGCCGCGCGCCTGGGCATATTTCTCTTTCATCCGCATGGAGGGTAAGCAATGCCCGGAGATGCAAGCCCACACGCACCCGTATCTCGATACACCGTCGGAGCGGTACAGGAGGTGGTCGATGACGATCTGTCGATTTGAGAACACGATCGCCAAGCGCGCTCTGGCCCTCTATGGGTTGCGTCGCCGAATTGAGGCGTATGCACCTAGTGACGTTCCTACAGCCATGGCCGCCATCGAGGCAAGCAGGCAACAAGGTCACTGGATTGCCTTGATACTGTCCTATTCGCTGGGTGAATGGCTGGAGCCAGCGCTAGCTCGGCAAGCGAGAACTTCATCCGCACATAGCGATGAACCTCGCTTGACTGCTCTTGTGTTCGAGCGCGCGGAGACTGAGGCGGTGTGGCACCCGCCCGAAGTAGGCCAGGTGAGCCAAATCGTTTCCGCCTGCCCACGGATTAGTTTCGCGACATACAAACAAAGACTCGAAAAGATTCGGTGTTTGATCGAGGAAGGCAACGTCTATCAAGTCAACTATACATTTCCCATCGATGTCGAAATTGTGGGAGATCCAGTAGCTCTCTACCGGACTCTGATCAATCGCCATCCTGCCGCACACGCTGCGTATATCCGCATCGAAGGGCAGCATATATTGTCTTTTTCACCGGAGCTCTTTCTGTGTCGCAAAGATGGGAGGGTGACCAGTCGTCCGATGAAAGGCACAGCTCCGCGTTATGCTAACGCCATCCAAGATCAACGATCGGCTCGCGCCCTCCTGGCCAGTGTCAAGGATCGCGCCGAAAATGCGATGATTGTTGATCTTTTACGTAACGATCTGGGCAAGATTGCACGTGTTGGCTCGGTCACTGTTGAGAGGCTGTTCGAGTTGGAACGTTATCCGTCGATTTGGACTATGACGTCCACCATCAGCGCGGACATTGGCCAAACTTCGCTTCTGGACGTACTACGAGCATTGTTTCCGTGTGGCTCCATCACTGGCGCTCCTAAGATCGCGGCGATGCGCTACATCCATGAGCTGGAGGGTACGGATCGCGGCCTGTATTGTGGCAGCATCGGTTGGCTGGCGCCAAACGGAGACTTCTCGTTGAACGTTGCTATTCGCACGCTTTTACTCAACGACAAAGGGTCCGGAGTGTATGGAGTAGGTGGCGGCATTGTGCTCGACTCAGATCCGGAACTCGAGTGGCAGGAATGTCAATGGAAATCCCGGATATTGGAGGCAAACAATGCGCGCGCATGGACTAGAGACGCGCATGCCGCCGCCTGAGAGATCGGGCATATTCCCTAAGGTACAGCCTCGTTAGATCCAGAACTCCGGATCATACTGGTATTGGCTCAGTTGTGGATTGCAATCTACGATTGTTGTCCGCCATAGATGAATGCCAGCATCGATGTTGCCACCGGTCAGCCAGCGTAGAGTCTCCATGTCGGTGCGGTATTCCCGGGGGTATTCATACGCGAGGCATTTGCGTACCCCTTGCTCGGGCACTCCGTCGAACATTAGGGAGAAGAGACGATCGCGCGGCTCGAGATCGATGATCAGATGTATCCGATCCTCCTGAGAGAAGTTTGTTACCGCGTGTGCGCGCCATGTGTCGAAGACCCAGCCTGTACCAGCCGTCATGTGAAAGTCAGTTCGGTCTTCTCGCTTCAGGATGTTGTCATATTCCCACACGTGAAATAGTGCATTTGGATTTGTCACGACTGGAATGTGAACGCGTACCTTGTTGAACCAATTCGGGTGCAGGTCGCGATGTGGTTTTATAACTTCCCCAGCCCTTATCTTAGCCATTCGTGCGCGTTGAGGTGAGGCACCGAAAGAGTGAATTAGCTCCCTCGTGTAAGGCATTCGCTCTAGATGGCTTGTTGGCAAGAATGGCGGCAAAAGGGAATGATTCGGTGCCCCGCCACGAGCAAACAAGTCACCACCTGTACTCAATAGGGGGATCACATCATGTCCAGTGGAGTGAAATCCATGCCTGATCCATGGATTTCCCCCAAGGTCAGAAATTTCTTTCTGAATTATCGAAAAATGGATATTGACATTCACTGGCGGGGGCGGGATGGTGCGACAATCCAAACACCCCATGCTGGATGAAGGAAGCGGACGAATGGTCAATGGCGCTGCCCGGGGGCGTGGCGCAGATGAATGCGCAGACGATGTTGCCGTCCGCCCGTGTCCGGCAAGCGATCCCAAAGCCCGTCGTGTCCGCCACCGAGTCAACAATCTCAAGTTGCTCAATGCGGACGTGCTCCCGCCTTCCGGCCAGATCCATGTTCCCGTGGCCGAATTGCACACCCTGGCGGCACGTGACGATGCTGCCGCATGGCGCTCCGATCCGGATGGCACTCACGATCGTGTCGTTGCCAGAAACAACGAGACGGCGGATGCCGATGCCCGCCGGTGCTCCGCCCAGTGAGCAGCGAACATTCGTTTCGACGTACGCATGGCGCATGTCAAGCGCCTGCTCAAACTGGTGGGCGTCGGCGAGCAGCGAGCCTAGGGGACTCCCGTTGACTTCTACGCACACGAACGTCGGGTTCAGCGCGTTGATGATTTGTCGCGTGCCGAACGTGGTTGGGCCATAGAGCTTGCGATGGAAAAGGCCGGGCCGGGCGTACGGATTGGCGAAGTCGACGGTCCCCCTTACGCCCAACGATCCGTTGGATAGATAGAACAGAGACTCGTAGAAGGAATCCTCGTCCGCCGAGTAAGTCTGCCTCGTGATGCGCCAATCACTGCTCGCCGTCGGCAGCTCGAAGCCGGTAAATGTCATCTTTCGTCAGTGGTAGCGGGGCAGGGTTTTCAGGACAGATTCCAGCCGATTGAGTGTCTCTTGAATGTCCGCCGCGGTATGCGCTGCGGAAAGCGTTACGGGCTCCGGACAGGGTCCTAGCGGGAGAAGGAAGCCGAAGAGGTCGGCGTGGACACAGGCCATGTAGCACTTGACGTGATAGTCACGGTTCCACTTGGCGGTGACATCGCGGAAGTTCTGCGGCTGCCGGTCCAGCCCGATATGAACACCAATGCGGCCGCCTGCTCCTTGGACATAGACGGGTACCCCGTGTCGCGCGAAGATCTCGCGCGCCCCGTCGACGAAGATGTCCTGAAGTACCTGGACCGAGCGCCACGCCTCTTGTGCGACCATTGCTTCGATCGCATGCAGCGCGCCCAGGATCGAAAGTCTGCGGCCGGTATTGGTTCCGGCCATCTCCACGCCTCCCACGGGGCTGAGCACGTCCATATGTGACGACAGGCCGCAAAGCGCGGCCACCGGAAAGCCGCATCCTAGTGCCTTCCCGAGGCAAGTCAGGTCGGGTACAACGCCGAAGGCGCCCTGCGCCCCCGATGGACCGAGACGGAAGTTCGTGAGGATTTCGTCGAAGATGAGCAGCGATCCCTCGGCATCGCACTTCTCGCGCAGTAGCTTCAGAAAGCCCGGCCGCGGATAGACGCATCCGATGTTGAGCGACACGGGCTCGACGATGACGGCCGCGATTTCGCCTCGATTCTGCGCGAATGCACATTCGACGGCCGACGCATCATTGAAGGGTACGACCACAACCAAATTCCTCAGCGCGTCCTCGGGAAGGCCTCGGCTGCCGGCAACGGGTTCGATTGTTCCGCCAGCCATAGTTTCACCAAGCCTCGTGCCGCCATCCACACCGAACAGAAGGTAGTCATTGACTCCGTGGAAATGGCCCTCGAACTTGAGGATTTTTCTGCGTCCGGTGACGAACCTTGCAACACGGAGTGCGTGCAATGTTGCCTCTGTTCCGGAGTTTGCGAAGCGCGTCCGCTCGGCGCTTGGGATCAGGGTCGCGAGCCGCGCTGCCAGTCGTTCGTTATCAGACGTCTCGTACTGGAAGCCGAATCCGTCTTCGTTGGCCTCCTGCATCGCGGCGCGGGCAAACGGCGGGGTGTGGCCCAACAGGAGTGATCCCCAGCCCATGATCCAATCCAACATCTCCCGGCCGTCTTCGGTCCAGACCCTTGAACCGCGCGCGTGGGACACTTTTACCGGGCCGCTGCACCTGAAAGCGTTCCAGGCCGACATGACGTCACCAACGAGATGCGAGCCCGACGATCCAACAGAAGAAGTGGCTTCAGTGAGCATTGGCGGCTGTTGGTTGGTTCGCCCAGTGGCGCGGACGGGAGGTGAGGAACTCGCGGGTCTGTGCCAGGCTCGGTTCGATCATCCGCATCTCGTCGGGAAGGAACGAGGACTGGACAAGCTCTGAGGTGGCGCAGAACAACTCGAGGCCTGCTTCAACTCGGTCGGAAAGACTGGCCCCTGTGAGTCCGATTGCCGTCCTCAGGAGCGTGGGCCACTCGGCAGCCGCGCCCACGGCAGCCATGACGTCATCGACGACCGTGTTGTCGCCGCCTTCCAGGACCCTAAGGTGCAACTGAACAACCCGCAACATGCCCCAGGAGCAACCGTGGACGGCTTGTAGGAGCCTTCCTGAGTCCCCCAATTCGAGACCCGCGATGCCCTTGTGGACCTCTTCCAACCAAGCGATCAATTCTGCGGCCGCATCACGATGCGCGCTGTAGATCAGTTCGGGAGTCCAGTCGAAGTTGCGGGCCTTGTCCAGCAAGTCTTGCAGGAACCCGTCTCGGTCGATCAGGGGGACGGAGTAGGTAAGGGCAGTGAGATACCGGCAGGCGCTCTGCGGGTCGACAAGGACCGATGCCAACGTCTCGCGGGACTGAATCTTTAAGTTCACCAACCTGCCACAGTGCCGGAAGATCCGCTGTCCGCCGTCCTGTATGTCCGCAGAGCTGACAATAAGATCCACGTCGCTGTGCGGGGTCGCGTTACCCTTGGCAAAGCTGCCTGTCAGCAACAGGCCGACGGTGTCCTCGCCATAGTCGCGAATGCCGATCGTCTGGACTAGATCGCGCATGTCAAATGACTCATTCATTTCCTGCTTCCTGATATGGCCGTCGGCTGAATGCGGCCACGGCGCGCTGCGTCTGAGCAAGATCGACCGATCCAGTACTCAGTGCGAACAATTCGTGCTTGCCTGCTTGCAATTCACTCCGCTCCGCGACGCGGAAACGGGACAAAGCGAAGCTATCATCGACACTGTTCAAAGGAGTTTCCCGAAGATATGGTGATGCATCCCCGATGCCCAAAAGTCCAGCAAGGTGCCTTCGAGCCGAAATCCGTCCCGTTCGTGAAAGGCCACCGCGGCGCGTTGGGACTCTAAATCGCCGACATCCAGGTAGCACTTCCGGCACCCTAGTCCGCGAAGCTCCTGTTGCGCCGTAGCGAACAGTCGTGTTGCTATGCCCCGTCGTTTGAACTTCGGTGAGATGTACAGCCACGTTAACCACCAAATGTCTCGGGCGCCCCACGCATCAGGCCGGTAGCCGGTGACGCCTACCAAGCCATGCTCCATTTTCGCCACGAGGAAGTGGCCCGATGCGGGAAGGCGTTCCGCTACGTGAACCAGTTGATAGTCTCTCTCGAACGAAGGGACGAGATGGGGATCGTTGTCTCTCACGATCATCTTCAGCGGTTCGATGTCGTCAGGCGCTGATGAACGAATGCAGATGACAGGGTTCACCGCTTTGCTGCTCATGACGGTCTCCAATGATGTAATTCCTGATGGCTTGTGCGGAAAGCTGATCGATTCGGGCGAACGTCGGACAGTCTTGTAGTAGGCTGCTGCCGATCCCCAGCACCCGCATTCCAGCTACTCTTGCCGCAAGGGCGCCTAATTCAGAATCTTCGAGCAGGACGGCGTTCCCAGGAGCGATGCCAAGCGCTGCCAGCATCCGCACCAGTCGGTCCGGATACGGCTTGGGGCGACCTGCATCGAGACCATCCGACACGTAAGAAAAGAAGCTGCTGATGCCGACCGCGCTGATCACCTCTCGCGCAACACTGCTTGCTGAGTAGAGCGCTATGGCATAGCCACCCGCCTCAAGATCCCTTAACAGTTCTCTCGCGCCTGCCACGAGCAAACGGGACGAATCCTGCATGACTGATGCCCTATACAGCGCCGCCTTCCGTGCGATAAGCCTCGCCTGGACTTCACATGGCAATGCTTCACCCCCGAACAGGTGATTTATGGTTTCCTGCCTCGAGCGACCGCGAATGCCGTCGAGCAGTACGTCCTCAACGAGGATGCCCGCCACTTCGATCGAGGCCTGGCGCCAGGCCTCGAGATGGAAGTGGTGTGTTTCCACGAGCACGCCGTCCAGGTCGAAGACCACCAGGAGGTTGGGTTGCATCTCAGCGCCGCCGATCGAGCCAACCGGCCTGCACGCACATTTCGGTGGCGGAAAACTTGACGCTGCCCGTGTAGCGGATTTCTATCCCGAGGCGCTTCGCAACAGCCAGCTCGGCACGCAGCAGAGGCGAGCGGGAATCGACGTAATCTAAACCCTTCGCGAAGATCGCAGGCCGCACGACCTCAAGGACTGCCGCTGCAGTTTCGGACTCCGATATGCCGACCCGGTCCACTATCCGCAATGCCCCGACCAGATCTGCGCGCTGCTCAGCGGTGAAGATGGGCCGACCGCCGCCCTTGTTGACGAACATATCTGCAGTGATCGTCACCACGAGCATGCTCCCAAACGTCTTTGCCTCTCGGAAGTGCAGGAGATGACCGTAATGAAGCGGGTCGAAGCATCCATGGCAAAGCACCACCTTCCCTGCTGATGGCGTTGTGCCAATCTCGTGTGCGAGCTGGGCAATATCGCGTGCGACACGCGAGGTTCCGATCTCGTTTTGGCGCATTGTCCCTCCTGAAAGGGAGCCTCGACGTGTGAACGCCGATATTGAAAAATACAGATATGTCGACAATTAACTGAGCTATTGAGTTCGGTTGATATTTTTTCATATCTAGGTGAATGGTATTAATATCGCTCCTGCGTTTCCATTTAGGCAGGCTCTGGGATATCAAACGTTATTGGGGTCTCGAGTTGACAGGTTCGGAGCAGTACAGCGTCGCAAGGTCGGGCGGCCGAGCACATATACCAAGCGCACGCGATCGTCGATGATCGCCTCGATTCGGAACTCCGAAGGTGGAATGCAATACATGTTGGCGCGTCCATACGCGGCGCCGGTCACCAGCGCCTCCACCGCAAACCAGAAATCCTCATGCACTTCGCGTGACGGAGCGGGGAAGTCAAGAATCGTACCGGCAGTGGTTCGCGGCTGCCAGATGACTGTGTAGCCAACTTCCGCCGCCCAATGGGTGACTGCAAAGTAAGTGGAACGACGGTGGGCGTCCGTCACACCGAAGGCCGAAGCCGCGTGTGGCGACACGAAGCAGGCCGCCAGAGTTGCAGCCGCCACGATCCTGCGTGACGTGCTTGATTTCATACCGTGCATCCTGATCGGAAAAGACAAACATAAGTCATTAAAGCTGGCGCCATCTTTCCTTTTGAATAATCCATTGACCTTGGTACTTGAATCCTACGAGCTGGTGGAATGATCTCCCAATGCGTCGAGATATTTATTCCCGTTGTGCCTAAATGATCTTGATTTCTGTCTTTATTTTTAATGTGATGAAATGTTGCGAATCAAAACGCAAATAGGCAATCAAAGGAATCAATCTTGATGATGGTGGGAGTAACGTTAGCGCCCAGCTTCCTTGACTTTTGCGGCCATCGATCTACATCCAACGTCGAGTATTTATGTCTGAATTTGATCGTACGTGCGACTTGCGGATTGTTGAAGCGCGCTTGCAACGAGTGCTCAGTGATGGCACAGCTACGCCTGTTGCAGGATTCTGTCTCCGGGGACTGTATAGAGATTCAAGTTCCCACTTGAGAGCCTGGCTTGGCAGAAGACGAGAAGCATTTTCAACATCGATCAGGACCTCTAACGTTTGCAGCGTCATATGGCGGGCCGACCAAGGCTCAAGTCATGGCGCCTTCTTGAGGCGTGATGAGGTAGGTCGAAACAGAGGGCTGATATCGGTTCGTCCTTCCTCAGGACTATGTCGCGGTAGGCTGCGCATCCGGCAGCCGCGTTCACTCGTTTAGGAGATGCTCCATGTATGAAGATCGGTACTATCGGCCGCTGGTGAATCGCTTCTGCCCGAATGCCTCACCTAGCGGGAGAGTGCATGCGTAGCAGACCAGGCAGGGCTAGGATGGATTTGCGTCATTTGCAGTGCTTCCTGGCCGTCGCAGAAGAGCTTCATTTCACGAGGGCGGCCGAGAGATTGCACATTGAGCAGTCGCCGTTATCTCGTGCCATCAGGGAGCTGGAAAAGCTGATCGACGCCAAAAAAGCCGTCGCTCAGAGCAAGTCTCCCGCGCTTGAGAAGCAGCGCGAGAAGCGCCGCCTGACCGCTGCCAAGACCTTCGGCGAGATGACCGGGAAGTGGCTGGCGGGCGCCCGGATGGCCGACAGCACCAAGGCGATGCGCAAGAGCATCGTTGATCGGGACATCTTGCCGGCCTTCGAGAATCGCCAGCTCAACGAAATTGCCTCCGACGACCTGCGAGCCTTGTGCAACAAGGTGAAGGAGCGCGGCGCGCCCGCCACCGCAGTGCACATCCGCGACATCGTGAAGCAGGTTTATGCCTTCGCCATCTTGCACGGCGAGAAAGTGGAGAACCCTGCCGCTGATGTGGGGGCCGCGTCGATCGCGACCTTCGTGCCGAAGGATCGCGCCTTGTCGCCGCTTGAGATCCGCCTGATGGCGCGACAGATGGAATCGGTGGCGACCTATCCGACCATCCGGCTGGCGTTACGCATGATCCTGCTGACGCTGGTGCGCGAGAGCGAACTGATCCAAGCCACTTGGGATGAGGTTGATTTCGAGAACGCGACCTGGACCATTCCGAAGCAGCGGATGAAGGGGCGCAACCCCCATGTCGTCTATCTGTCGCGCCAGGCGCTCGACATCTTCGTGGCACTGCACACGTGTGCGGCCGGTTCCAAGTTCGTGCTGCCGTCGCGCTATGACGCCGACCGCTGCATGTCGAACGCCGCGTCGCGTCCGCCTCGAGGCGTGTTTCGTCGCCGGTGCGAGCCTGACCAGCGAATTTCCCCGATTTTTCCACCAGACTAAAGAGTGTTTTCCGCAGGGGCTATTTCCTTTCGGCGCGCGGAAATATAGCGTTCAGTCATTCGTATTCGCACGCCACAAAGGAGACCATGCAAACGTCACAGCCATTCATCTATGAGGCGAATGCGGCTCGCGTCGTGTTCGGTGCGGGCACGTCGGGGCGGGTTGCAGAAGAGGTCGAGCGGCTTGGCGCCGCGCGGGCTTTGGTGCTGTGCACCCCCAACCAGGTAGCGGATGCACAGCGCATTGCAGACCTGCTGGGGGCCCGGTCGGCTGGCATCTTTGCCGGCGCCGTCATGCATGTGCCGGTGGAGAGTGCGCGCGAGGCGGTGGCCCGTGCGCACGCGGCCGGTGCCGACTGCGCCGTGGCCATCGGCGGCGGCTCGACCACCGGCCTGGGCAAGGCCATCGCGCTGGAAACCGGCATGCCGATCGTGGCGATTCCCACCAGCTACGCGGGCTCGGAGATGACGCCAATCTACGGACTCACGGAGGCCGGCCTGAAACGAACCGGCCGCGACCCGCGCGTACTGCCGCGCACCGTCATCTACGATCCGGCACTGACGGTAGGGCTGCCGGTGGGGCTGAGCGTGACCAGCGGACTGAACGCGGTGGCGCATGCGGCCGAAGGCCTCTATGCCCGCGAAGCCAACCCGGTAATGTCGATGATGGCCGAGGAGGGTATCCGGGCCCTGGCCAGCGGCATCCCCGCGGTCTTCCGCAAGCCGGCCGATCTCGACGCGCGTGCCCAGTGTCTCTACGGTGCGTGGCTGTGCGGCACCGTGCTCGGCAGCGTCGGCATGGCGCTGCACCACAAGCTGTGCCATACGCTGGGCGGCAGCTTCAATCTGCCCCATGCCGAGACCCACACGATCGTGCTTCCCCATGCCATGGCGTACAACGCCGCCGCGGCACCCGAGGCGATGGCGCGCATTCAACGGGCCATCGGCGTGACGGATGTTTCGGCGCCGGCCGCATTGTTCGATCTGGCTGCGCGTCATGGCGCACCCGTCGCGCTGCGCGACATTGGCATGCGGGAGGAGGACCTCGATCGCGCCACCGACATCGCGCTGGCCAACCCCTACTGGAATCCCCGCCAGATCGAGCGTGAGCCGATCCGCGCCTTGCTGCAAGCCGCCTACGACGGTGTGCGGCCCGCATGAGGGCATGCCTCCCGTGACACCCAAACAAGAACCTGGAGCGAGACCATGAAGATTGGCTTTATCGGAACCGGCAAGATGGGCTTGCCGATGGCGCGCCATCTGGCGGCGGCTGGAAACGACGTCCTCGTCCATGACGTGGCGCCCGCACAAGTCGCGGCGGCGCGGCAGGCCGGCCTTTCCGTGGCGGCGTCGCTCGCCGAAGCGGTTGGCGAGGCGGAAGTCGTATTCAGTTCCATGCCGCACGATGCCGCCTTCGCAGCCGTTGCCGCGCAGGTGGCCGCCGCGGCCAGGCCGGGCGCGCTCTATATCGACACCAGCACGGTCTCGCCCACGGCGTCGGCCGAGGCTGCCGCTGCATTGGCCGCGCGCGATATCGGCTACCTGCGCGTCACCGTATCGGGCAACAACCACATGGCCGAGGCGGCGAAGTTGACGGCACTGGTGTCCGGCCCGAAATCCGCCTATGAGCGCGTCCGGCCTTTGCTGGCTGCGCTCGGACCGGCCCAGTTCTATCTTGGCGAGGGGGAGGAAGCGCGCCTGATGAAACTGGTCGTGAATCTGCTGATCGCGCTGACCAGCGGCATGTTGGCCGAGGCGCTGATGCTGGGCAAGAAGGGTGGTCTGGACTGGGCGGCCATGTGGGAGGTGATCAATGCCAGCGCCGTGGCGTCGCCGATCGTCAAGGCAAAGTCGGCGCAGCTGGCCGTGCACGACTACACGCCCACGTTTACGGTGGACCAGATGCTCAAGGACGTCGGGCTGATCCTGGACGCGGGCGCGCAGTTGCGTGTGCCGATGGGCCTGACGGCCTTGTTCGGCCAGATGCTGCAGGGTGCCGCCGCGCAGGGCATGGCTGGTGACGACTATGCTGCGGTGATCAAGTCGGCGGCGCTAGCTGCCGGCGTGAGGGCGGCCTAGGGATTGCCCGGACCGGACGTCGTCCGGTCTTCGCCGAGCGATCCGCGCTGGCTACGAGGTCCACTTGCGCTCGTAGTCCATGCGCTGGAAATGGCCGACCAGGAACTCGATGAACAGCCGCACCCGTGCCGGCAAGTGATGCCGGTTCTGGAAGGCGATATTGACGGTCAGCCTCGGCAAGTCCCAGTCATCGAGCACGGGGATCAGGCGGCCCGCGACGATGTCGTCATAGAGGATGTATTTGGGCTGCACCAGGATGCCCATGCCTTCGAGTGCCGCCGCGCGCAGCACCTGGCCGTCGTTTGACTCCATCTTGCTGCGCACCGACACCACGCGTTTTTCGCCATCGCGCGTAAACGCCAGCTCATTGGGGCGGTTGGCGTACGCGTAGATCATCATTTCGTGATCGACGAGGTCTTCCACGCTGCGCGGCGTGCCCTTGCGATCCAGGTAGCGCGGCGACGCCGCCAGCACGCGCCGGGTCTCCGCCAGCCGTCGCACGGTCAGGTTGGAATCGGGCTCGAACTCGCGTGTGCGGATCGCCAGGTCGATACCGCTGTCCATGATGTCGTAATAGCGGTTGGCGGTCAGGATATTGACGCTCACCTTTGGATAGAGCTCGGTGAACTCGGGCATCAGCGGCGCCAGATGCTTCATCGAGAACGACAGTGACGCGGTGATGGTCAGCATGCCGCTGGGCTCCAGCACGGTGGCGCTGACGTCGGCTTCCGCCTCTTTCATCTCCGCCAGCACTCCCTTGCAGCGCTTGAAGAACTCCTCGCCCACCTGCGTCAGGAACAGCCGGCGCGTGTTGCGCTCGATCAGCCGTGCGGAGAGCCGTTGTTCCAGCGCGCTCAGGTAGCGGCTGGCCGCCGCGTTCGAGATCTCCAGGCTTTCGGCGGCCTTGGTGATGCTGCCGAGCTCGGCGGTTTGTACGAACAATTCGATTTCGGTCCAGCGGTCCATGCCTTGTCTCCGCCTCCTTTCGGTGTGCGGGATTCTCCCGCGCAGTGGAAAGAAGATTTTCTTGTACGTCGTTTTTTTCCGCTTTTGGCGAGTATAGACTGCCTCGGTGCTCTCGCGGCAATCGTTTGCAGCAAGCGATGCCGGGCACGCAAAAACTACGAAAGCGCCTGGAAAGGCGATGAATGCGAAGGCGGCTGAATCAGTGCCAGCCACCGGGCCAAAGGAGACAAATGGCATGACGCGTACCCTGATTCGCGGGGCGACGCTCGTCACGATGGAGCCCGCCCATGGCGAGTTCGTCGGCGACCTGCTGATCCACGGCGAGCGTATCGCCGCCATCGCGCCGCATATCGACGCCCCCGATGCCGAGCAGATCGATGCGCGCGGCTTTATCGTGGCGCCCGGTTTCATCAATGCCCACATGCACACCTGGCAGACCGCGCTGCGCGGCGTGGCAGCCGGGTGGACGCTGACGGAATACTTCCGGCAGATGCATGCGGGCCTGGCTACGCGCTTCACGCCCGAAGACATCCACATCGCCACCGAGGTCGGCGCGTGGAACCAGCTCGACTGCGGCACCACCACGCTGGTGGACTGGTGCCATAACAATCCCACGCCCGCCCATAGCGATGCCGCGCTCGACGCGCTGGAGCATTCCGGTATCCGCGCCGCCTTCCTGCACGGCTCGCCCAAGCCGGACCCGAAGCCCGGCGTGGCCCCGTTCTGGGAAACCCCGCATCCACGCAGCGAAGTCGAACGTCTCGCCCGGCGCTTGCAGGGTTCCAGCCTCGTGAGCCTGGGTCTGGCGATTCTCGGCCCGCACTATTCGACGATGGATGTGGCGCTGCACGACTTCTCGCTGGCGCGCGAGTTCGGCCTGCTGGCCAGCATGCACCAGGGCGGGGGCGCCGCGCGTACGCCCGATGGCTGGGAGCGGCTCGAAGCCGCCGGCCTGCTCGGCCCGCACATCAACATCGTGCACGGCAACAACCTGAGCGATGCGCAACTGGCGCGCTTTGTCGATGCGGGCATGAGCTTTTCGCTGACGCCGGAGAACGAGCTGACGCAGGGCCACGGCTTTCCCATCACGGGCCGGCTGCGTCGACTGAGCGCGGCACCCTCGCTCGGCGTGGACCTGGAACCCGGCCTGTCCGGCGAGATGTTCGTGGCGGCGCGCATCGCGCTGGGCATCCAGCGCGCGCTGGACCATGCCGCTTACCGCGCGCAGCACGGCGAGATTGCCGCCCGGCATGAGGTGAGCTGCCGTGACGCGCTCGAATGGATCACGATGGCCGGCGCGCGCATGCTCGGCCTGGCCGACCGCATCGGCTCGCTGGCCGCGGGCAAGCAGGCCGATCTGGTGTTGATCGACGCGCGCCGGCTCAACATGATGCCGCTGCACGATCCGGTCAGCGCCGTCGTGATGCAGGCCAGCCTGGCCAATATCGACAGCGTGTTCGTGGCCGGCGTGGCTCGCAAGCGCGGCGGCCGCCTGCTGGTCGACGGGCTGCCGGCGAGGCTGGAGACGCTGCGCGCCTCCGGCGAGCGCCTGCTTCACAAGCACGCCCACACGCCCGCCCACGCATAAGGAGAGACCATGAACGCGATCACCGACATGACACCGCTGTTCGAGATGCGCGGCATCTGCAAGGGCTTTCCGGGCGTCAAGGCGCTCGACGACGTGTCCTTCGCGATCTACCCCGGTGAAGTGCACATGCTGCTCGGCGAGAACGGCGCGGGCAAGTCGTCGCTGATGAAAGTGCTGTGCGGCGTGTACGTGGCCGATGCCGGCGAGTTCTATCACAACGGGCAGCGCGTTACCGTCACCCGCCCGGCCGATACCATGCGGCTCGGCATCGCCGTGATCTTCCAGGAGTTCTCGCTGGTGCCGTACCTGGACATCGCGCAGAACATCTTCCTGGGGCGCGAGCCGCGCGGACGCGTGCCGGGCTCGGTCGACCACGCCAGGATGCATGCCGAAGCTCGCCGCCTGCTCGATATCCTCGGCATGGACCTGAGCACGCGTACGCCCGTGCACCGCCTGGGCGTGGCCCAGCAGCAGATGGTCGAGATCGCCAAGGCGCTGTCGCAGGATGCGCGCATCCTGGTGCTGGACGAACCGACCGCGGCGCTGTCCGACCGCGAGACCGAGAAGCTGTTTTCGGTGATCGGCAAGCTCAAGGCCGAAGGCGTGTCGATGATCTACATCTCGCACCGCATGGCCGAGGTGTTCGCCTTGGGGGACCGCATCACCGTGATGCGCGACGGCCGCAAGGTCGGCAGCTACTTGCCGGGCGATGCCACTCCCGATGAGCTGGTGGCCCGCATGGTGGGCCGCAAGGTCGACATGAGCTACAGCCGCGAGCGCGGCGGGCCCACCGGCGACCTGGCGCTGGAGATGCGCGGCGTCAGCGCCGACAACGGCATCGAGGACATCAGCCTGCAGGTGCGCGCCGGCGAGATCGTCGGCCTGGCGGGACTGGTGGGCTCGGGCCGCAGCGAGGTCGCCCGGGCCGTGTTCGGTGCGGACCCGATCCGTCACGGCGAGATCCGCATCTTCGGCAAGTCGATGAAGGGCGGCCCGGACAAGGCGCGGGCGCTGGGCGCGGCGCTGATTCCGGAGAGCCGCAAGACCGAGGGGCTGGCCCTGATCCGCACTGTGCGCGACAACCTGCTGCTGGCCGGACTGCGGCGCGCCTTCCCGGCCCACTGGTATCGCAGCGGCAAGGCCGAAGCGCTGGCCACGCGCGAGATCGGCCGCCTGCGTATTGCTACCCCCGGTGGCGACCAGCTTGCGCAGTTCCTCTCGGGGGGCAACCAGCAGAAGATCGTGATCGGCAAATGGCTGATCGCCGAATCCAGGCTGTTCATCTTCGACGAGCCGACCCGCGGCATCGACGTGGGCGCCAAGGCCGAGATCTTCGCGCTGATCGACGGGCTGGTGAAGGAGGGTGCCGCGGTGCTGCTGATCAGCTCCGAGTTGCCGGAGATCATCAACGTCTGCGACCGCACCTATGTCATGCGCGAAGGCCGCATCGCCGGCGAACTTGCGCATGGAGACATGACCGAGGAAAGCATTTTGCAACTGGGGATGAACGATGCCTGATATGCCTGATACCCGCGCCCTCCCGCGCGCCGTGGCACTGCCGATGGCGCCGGCACTCGGCAAGCTGCCCGGATCGGTCTGGGTCCTGCTGTTGCTGACGCTCGCGTTTGCCATTGGCGGCGATGGCTTCCTGAGCACGGCCAACCTGCTCAACGTCGGCACGCAGTCCACCATCCTGCTGCTGATCGCCTTGCCCATGACGCTGATCATCATGACGGAAGGGTTGGACCTGTCGATGGGCGCCGTCCTCACGCTGTGCGGCGTGGCGCTGGCCATGGTGATGGTGGCAACCGGCTCGCTGTGGCTGGCGGTGCTCGCGGCGCTTGGCGTCGGGCTGCTGTTCGGCTTGCTCAATGGCGCGCTGGTGGCGGGCCTGGGCATTCCGCCCTTCGTCGCCACCCTCGGCACGATGGGCGTGGCGCAGGGGCTGTCGCTGGCGGTCACGGACGGCCAGAGCGTGGTGGGCATCGGCGACACCATTCCGCTGCTCTACGCGGGTGAGTGGCTCGGTATTCCGGTGCCGATCTGGATCGCCGGCGCGTTCTACGGCCTGTTCCACTGGCTGCTCTACCGCACCCGCTTTGGCATCAATGTGTTCGCCCTCGGCGGCAATCGCGAAGCGCTCAAGTTTGCCGGCGTGCGCGTCAACCGCTGGCTGATCGCGGTGTACGCACTGGGCGGCGTGATGGCGGGCGTGGCCGCGCTGCTGATGACCGCGCGCATGAACGCCGGTCATCCCACGGCGGCCATCGGGCTGGAGTTCGATGCCATCGCCGCGGTGGCCGTGGGTGGCACCACCTTTGATCGCGGCAATGGCTGGCTGCCGGGCACGGTGCTGGGCGTGCTGGCGGTGGGCGTGCTGCGCAACGGCCTGAACCTGGTCGGCGTGCAATCGTCGATCCAGGTGGCGGCCATCGGCCTGCTGGTGCTGGTCGTGCTGCTGATCGAGTCCTTCAAGGGGAAAGCATGAATACCGTCATCGCCCGGGCGCCGCTGTCGGCTGACGCCCGCTCCTTCGCTTACCGCGTATTCGCGCTCGGGCTTCTCTGCGTGGCGCTGGCGGTGGCGTCGGACGCCTTCCTGACGCTCGGCAACCTGCTCAACGTGCTGCGCCAGGCCAGCTTGTTGTTCCTGCTGGCCTCCGGACTGACGCTGGTGATCCTGACCGGCGGTCTCGACCTGTCAGTGGGGGCCAATGTCGCGATGTCCGCCTGCCTGGCGGCGAGCGTGATGAAGGCCACCGGCTCGACGATGCTTGGGGTAGGGGTTGGCCTGGGCAGCGGCGTGCTGATCGGCCTGGGCAACGGCCTGCTGGTGGCGGCGCTGCGCATCCCGCCCTATATCGCCACCTATGGGATGCTCTGGGTGTTGCACGGCCTGACCTACTGGTTCATGGCCGGGGACACCATCCACGGCTTCGCGCCGGCGTTCCGCGCCGTCGGCAGCGGCTATCTGTGGGGCGTGCCGATTCCGGTCTTCCTGATGCTGGCCTTCCTGGTGGCCGGCACGGCGATCTCGCAGAAGACCACCTACGGGCAGGAAATCTACGCCATCGGCGCCAATCCCGTCGCCGCCAGGTTGTCCGGCGTGCCGGTGGCGCGCCGGCTGGTGATGGTCTATGTGGTGAGCGGCGCCATGGCCGGGCTGGCCAGCCTGGTGTTCCTGGCGCGCCTGAACTCGGCCGAGGGCGATATCGGCGAGACGCTGACCCTGCCCGCGATTGCCGCGGTACTGATCGGCGGCACGTCGCTGTTCGGCGGCGTGGGCCGGGTTTCCGGCACGCTGGTGGGCGCCATCATCCTGACGCTGTTGCTCAATGGCATGAACCTGCTCACCGTCAGCGCCAACTGGCAGCCGCTGGTGACCGGCGTCATCGTCGTGCTTGCTGTCTTCCTGGACACCCTGTCGCGGCGCCGGCTGGGTACCAGGTAAGCGAAATTGCAGCAACGCCGGCAGACCACATGCCGGCGCTATTCGAAAACCAAGGAGACACCCTATGCAATCGCACAAGCTGAAGCCGTTCGCCGCCATGCTGGCACTCGGGCTGCTGGCCACGCCGGCCGCCCATGCCGACGGCGAGAAGATCGCCGTCTTTACCAAGAACCAGACCAACCCGTATTTCCAGGTGCTGCGCCAGGGCGCGGATGCGGCGGCAAAGAGCATGAACGCCAAGGTCACGCACTACATCCCGACCAAGCCGGACAGCATTCCCGAGCAGATGAGCCAGATCGAGGACGTCATCGTCAAGAAGCCGGATGCGGTGGTCTTCGTGCCGGTGGACTACAAGGCCATGGCGCCGGGGGTGAAGAAGATCAACGCGGCGAACATCCCGGTGGTCAACGTCACGGATCGCAGCGATGTGGGCACCTTTGTGTCCTTCGTCGGCGCCAGCGACTACGAACTCGGCCTGAAGACGGCCACGCACCTGTTCAAGTCGATGGGCGGCAAGGGCAATGTGGTGCTGCTGGAAGGCGTCAAGGGATCGCTGACCAACACCGATCGCGTGCGCGGCGTGCAAGACGCGCTGAAGGCCTTCCCGGCGGTCAAGCTGGTGGCCACGCAACCCGCGAACTACCAGCGCCTGCAGGCCCTGCAGGTGATGGAGAACCTGATGCAGTCCTACCCGCAGATCGATGCCGTGTTCGCCGCCAACGACGCCATGGCCATCGGCGCCATCGAGGCGCTGCAGGGGGCCAACCGCAAGGCCCTGGTCTCCGGCATCAACGGCACCAAGGAAGCGATCGACGCGATCAAGGCCGGCACCATGCTGGCGACCGGCGACTACAACGGCTTCGCCCAGGGCTGCCTTGGCACCATGGCGGCGATCCGCAAGCTGCGCGGGCTGCCGGTGAAGCAAGACATCGTGCTGCCGGCCGCCGTGATCGACAAGACCAACTATCAGCCGCTCGACGTGCCTGTCGACAAGCGCACCTGTCCGCGCTGGGAAGACGGCGCGAAGGCGTAGAGGCACTATCAAAATGATTCTGGCGTCGTTGCGCGGCCTTGCCGTACCACTTGTACTGTCTGCGGCCGCGCCCTTGCAGGGCGCGCATGCGCCAGTAGGCGCATGCCGCTACGCAGGCGGATCGCGTGCGATCCGAAACCCCTGCTTCGCCCTAGCCAGAACCGCTATCGCTTCATTTTGATGGCGCCTCGTAAAACTGAGGAAAGCAATAAGAGAAAGGAACACCATGCGAAATCTCAATGAAGAGACCATTACCCAGGCGGTGCTGGCACGCAATGCCGACATGACGGATCGCCGCTTGAAGACGGTCATGACCAGCCTGATCCAGCATCTGCACGCGTTCGCCAGGGAGGTCCGGCTGACCGAGGAGGAGTGGGCCGCCGGCATCCAGTTCCTGACCGACGTCGGCCATACCTGCAACCCGAGCCGGCAGGAGTTCATCCTGCTGTCGGATACGCTGGGCCTGTCGACGCTGGTGACCGCGCAGAACCATCGCAAGCCCCAGGGCTGCACGGAGGCCACGGTGTTCGGCCCGTTCTACGTCGACGATGCGCCCGACTACGCGCTCGGCGCCGACGTCGGCAACGGCATGGCGGGAGAGCCGTGCTATGTCAGCGGCAATGTCCGGAGCATCACGGGCGAGGCAGTGCCGGGCGCCAAACTGGAAGTCTGGCAAGCCGATGCCGAGGGCTTCTACGATGTGCAGAAGGCCGGGCGCACGAGCGCTCAGGGACGCGGCACGCTGCACGCCGACGCGTCCGGGCACTATCACTTCAAGACCATCGTCGCCGAGTGCTATCCGATTCCACACGACGGCCCGGTCGGGCGCATGCTCGAAGCCATGGGGCGGCATCCGTGGCGCCCCGCGCACCTGCACTTCATGATTTCGGCCCCCGGATATGAGACGCTGGTCACGCATGTGTTTCGTGACGGCGACACCTATCTGGACTCCGACACCGTGTTCGGGGTGCGTTCGTCGCTGGTAGCGGACTGGGTGCGCCACGACTCTGGCACGACGCCAGACGGCACCCGGTCAGACAACCCCTTCTACACGCTCGATTTTGACTTCGTGCTCAATCCCGCCCAACCGGCAACGGCAAACCAGTAAGGAGGCAGTGCCATGCTTTACGTATTCCATCTGATCGACAAGCCCGGCGTTGGCGACTTGCGCCTGCGCGTGCGCCCCGACCACAAGGCCTACCTGCGCGCGGTGGAGAACCAGATCGCTTTCGCCGGCCCGCTGCTGGCCGAGGACGGCGAGACCATGGTCGGCAGCCTGCTGGTGATCGACTTCCCGTCGATCGAGGCGGCGCGCCGCTGGCAGGCCGAAGAGCCGTTCACGGTGGCGGGCGTCTATGCCACCAGTTCGGTTCATGCGTTCAGCAACATGTGGCCGCAACGCGCCGGATTCCCTGCGGCGTAAGCCGGTTTCTCTCACCAACACCACGTCAGGCAGCGTCAGCCAGGGAGGCCATTTTGCCCATCGTCAAACATATCGTGATGTGGAACCTGCGCGGAGACAGCGAGGGCGCGAAGCGCGATGCCATCGCGCGGCTCAAGGGCGCTTTCGAAGGGCTGCGCGGCCGGATTCCCGGCTTGCGGCACCTGGAGATCGGCGTCGATTCGAGTCGCGTCGACTACGCCTGCGACGTCGTCCTGTACTCGGAGTTCGAGTCGCACAGCGCCCTGGAGGCCTACGCGACCCATCCCGAGCATCTGCGCGTCAAGCGCGAGCTGGGCGACCTGCGCATCGCCAGGCACCAGGTCGACTACGACGGCACCGTGGCGCATGCGGAGCAGGGAGGGGCGTTCATCGCCGCGCCGCTAGTGGACTGACAGATCCACGCAAAGGAGAGAGATCGTGAGAGTTGCTGTAGCCGGGTTGGGATGGTGGGGCAAGCAGATCATCCGCACGTTGAGCAAGAGTGCGAAATTCAAGGTGATCGTGGCCGTGGACCCGATGGCGACGGAGGAAGCCCGGCAGTTCACGCGCGAGTCAGGCGTGGAACTCGCCGCCGATCTGGCGGAAGTGCTCGGACGGGCCGATATCGACGGCGTTATCCTCGCCACCCCGCATGCATTGCACGAGGAGCAGGTGCTGTCGGCGCTGGAAGCTGGCAAGGAGGTCTTCTGCGAAAAGCCGCTGGCCATGACCACGGCCGGCGCGCAGCGGATTGTCGAGGCCTGTGCGCGCCAGCGCAAGGTGCTGGGAGTGGGGCACGAGCGCCGCTTCGAGCCCGCCATCGCCGAATTGATGCGGATGGTGCGCGCTGGCGAACTTGGGCGCCTGCTGCATATGGAGGCCAATGTCAGTCACGATCTGTTCCGCAAGCTCGATCCGTCGAACTGGCGCCTGGACGCGAAGCATGCGCCCGCCGGCATGATGACGGCGGTCGGCATTCACATCACTGACGTCTTCGTCGCGCTGGCCGGCGGGGCCAGCAGCGTGCGCGCGCGCACCGAGTCCCTGATCTTCCCCGAGCCCGTGCGCGATTTCACCACCGCCACCATCGCCTTCGCTTCGCGTGTGCAGGCCACGATCAGCCTCCTCTCGGTCACGCCGTTCCATGGGCGCATCGCGGTGTTCGGTGACAAAGGCTGGGTGGAAATCGTGTCCGAAGGGAATGTCGATCAGGGTCTGCCCACTCGCCTGACGCATTGCAGTGGCACTGGCGTACCTCGCACGGAACGCATGTATGAGGCGACCGATGCGGTGCTGGCCAACTTCGAGGCCTGGGCCGACGCGGTGGCAGGCAGCGGGACCTACCCGTTCACGGCCGGCGAGCTGGTGGACAACATCAGGCTGCTGGAGGCGATTGTGGAATCCAGCGAGCGTGGCGGCGACGCCGCCGCGCCTTAAGAGCAATGCCGTTGCTCCAGGCAAGGGCAGTGGAGCGCCGCTACGCTCCCTTCTTTCCGGTCCGCGCCGCAGGCTTCTGGAACTTCTCGACCAGAAAGTCGATAAAGGCCCTTGTGCGCGCCGTTTGATTCCGGCGTTGGGGGTAATAGACGAAGAGATCGGCGGACGGCAGCGTGAAGTCTGGCAAGACCACCCTCAGCCGTCCGCTTTCCAGATACTTGGCCAGATCCCATTCCGACCGGATCAGGATTCCGTGGCCATCGAGCGCCCAGCCTAGGACGATGTCGCCGTCATTGCTGGACAGCGCGCCATCAACTTTCACCACTTCCGTTTGCCCCTGGTGAACGAACCGCCACACGCCGTGGGCGCTATCGTTCTGCCGGTGAATGATGCAGCGATGATCCGCCAGGTCAGCGAGCGTCGTCGGCGTTCCAAATTTGTCGAGGTAGACCGGGGATGCGCAGAGGAAGCGACGGTTCGACATGACACGCCTGGCGCTCAGGCGCTTGTCGGGTAACGTGCCGAACCGGATCGCGAGGTCGTAGCCGCTCTCGACGAGATCCACCGGTTTGTCCGTGACCTCCAGTTGCACTTCGACGTTCGGATAGCGCCTGGAAAAATCCGAAACCAGCGGGGCGATGACGGTGCGGCCGAAACCCAGCGTGGCATTGACGCGCAGGAGGCCATGTGGCGCCGCGCCGCTGCTCGATACGGCGTCCTCCATTTCACGCAGATCCGCGAGGATCCTCGTCGCATAGGCCAGATAGGTCTCGCCTTCGTTGGTCAGGCTGATGCTGCGCGTCGTGCGATTGACGAGCCGCACCCGCAGCCGGGCCTCCATGAGCGCCAGCCGCTTGGTGGCCGCGGGCGGCGTCAGGTCGAGCTCGCGCGCCGCAGCCGACAGGTTGCCGAGCCGGGCCACCAGCACGAAGAACTCCAATTCGGACGCAAGGTCAGTTTTCACTTTAAGTGAATTATCTTGTGAATTTTGGTTCATTCTAGTTCAAGGTCTTGCGCCTAATCTACCGATTCCCACAGCTCACGCATCGCCGCGCCGGTGCATCAGGAGACACACCATGAGAATCGTCGAGATTCGCGAAAAGACCTTTCCGATCAGCTCGCCCATCCGGAATGCCTATATTGACTTCAGCAAGATGACGCTGAGCCTTGTGGCGGTGATCACCGACGTGATCCGGGATGGCAAGCCCGTCGTTGGCTACGGCTTTAACTCGAACGGCCGCTACGGCCAGGGCAAGCTGATGCGCGAACGTTTCATCCCGCGCCTGATGGAAGCCGATCCCGAGTCACTGCTCGACGCCACGGGAAATAACCTCGATCCCCACAAGATCTGGGACACCATGTTCAAGAACGAGAAGCCGGGCGGCCACGGCGAGCGTTCCGTGGCGATTGGCACGATCGACATGGCGGTCTGGGATGCCGTGGCGAAGATCGAAGGCAAGCCACTCTTCCAGTTGCTGGCGGATCGCTACGGGAATGGCACGCCCGATCGCAAGGTTTTCGTGTACGCGGCCGGCGGCTACTACTACCCCGGCCAGGACTACAGCAAACTCAAGGACGAAATGCGCAGCTACATCGATCGTGGCTACACCGTCGTCAAGAAGAAGATCGGCGGGGCGTCGCTGGATGAGGATCTGCGCCGTATCGACGCCATCCTCAGCGTGCTGCAGGACGGCCAGAAGCTGGCGGTCGACGCGAACGGTCGCTTCGATCTCGATACCGCGATCCAGTACGCCAAGGCGCTGTCGCAATACGACCTGTTCTGGTACGAGGAGCCGGGCGACCCACTGGACTTCGAGCTGCAGGCGACGCTGCGCAACTACTACGACAAGCCGATGGCGACCGGCGAGGACCTGTTCTCGATGCAGGACGCGCGTAACCTGATCCGCTACGGCGGCATGCGCCCCGACCGCGACTGGCTGCAGTTCGACTGCGCGCTGAGCTACGGCCTGGTGGAATACCTGCGCACGCTCGACATGCTGAAGCAGCACGGCTGGTCGGCAAGCCGGTGCATTCCGCACGGCGGCCATCAGATGTCCCTGAACATCGCCGCGGGCCTGGGCCTGGGTGGCAACGAGAGTTACCCCGATCTCTTCCAGCCGTTCGGTGGCTTCCCCGATGGCGTCAAGGTCGAAAAGGGCTACCTGACCATGCCGGACCTGCCGGGCATCGGCTTCGAGGGCAAGGCCGATCTCTACAGCGTGATGCAAGAGATGTCGGCCTGAGGCTGCCGAACGTCAAAAACCACAATGGAGACAACCATGTTGAACAAGCAAGCGGCATCCTGTGCGGTCACGCTTTGTATTGCGGGCGGGGCATTCTGTGCTTCGGGTTCGGCGAATGCGGAGTACCCGGAGAAGCCGGTCACATTGGTTGTCCCGTTCGTGGCCGGTGGCCCGAGCGACAAGATCGCGCGTGATGTCGCGGAGGCCATGCGCAAGACCCTCGGGCAGACCGTCGTGGTGGAGAACACGGCTGGCGCTGGCGGGACGATCGGAACGGCGCGTGTTGCCCGGGCCGCGCCGGATGGGTACACGCTGCTGGTACACCACATCGGATTGGCGACGGCACCGTCGCTCTACAAGAAACTCGGCTACAAGACTGCCGACCTGGAGTTTCTCGGCCTGGTGAATGAGGCGCCTTCGACCCTGATCGGCCGGCCCAGCCTTCCGCCGAACGCGCTGCCGGACCTCCGCAAGTTCATTGCGGAGAACGGTGGAAAGCTGAACCTCGCCAATGCCGGCGTGGGATCGGCTTCCCATCTTTGCGGCCTCATGCTGCAAAGCGCGTTCAAGAGCAACATGACCTTTGTGCCGTACAAGGGGACGGCCCCCGCCATGTCCGACATCATGGGTGGCCAGGTCGACCTGATGTGCGAGCAAGCCACGAACAGCACCCCCCAGATCGAGGCCAAGAAGGTGAAAGCCTACGGCGTAACGAGTGCCCAGCGCTCGCCGGTGCCGGCGCTGGCAAGCATTCCAACCCTCAACGAAGCGGGGCTGACGGGATTCAACTTCACCGTCTGGCACGGTCTCTACGCGCCGCGCGGGACCCCACCGGCGGTGCTGGCAAAGATCAACACGGCCCTCCGGGCGGCACTGAAGGATCCGGCCCTTATCCAGCGTGAAGAAGCGCTAGGCGTGACGGTGGTCAGCGACGATCGACTCTCGCCGGCTGGGCACAGGAAGTTCTTCGAGGGCGAGACCAGTCGCTGGTCGAAGATCATCCAGGACGCGGGCATTCAGCCGGAGTAACGGTTTCTTCCCGGGCCGGTGTCGGGGAAGCCCGATGGCGGCCATACGAGCACGCATCAGCCGATGCGCGCTACGTGGGCAGCGTGGCCGCTTTCCCCCAGGCATCCCAGCAACACATCGAACGCGGGGCCGATGTCTTCCTCGGGCACGCATGCGTACCCGAGCAGAAGTCCTCTCTGCACCGGCGTGCCCAGGTAGTACCGCGACAGCGGCCGCACCATGATGCCCTTTGCGCGCGCCGCCGCGGTGATTGCCACGTCGTCGGCCTCGTCGGGCAGGCGCAGCACCAGATGCAATCCGGCATTGCTGCCTTGCGCATTCAGCGCGCCGGGCCCCAGGTAGCGCTCGATCAGCGCGGCCAGCACGGCCCGCCGCCGGGCGTAGAGCGGCCGCATGCGGCGGATATGCGCGGCATAGTCGCCGGCCTGCATGAACTCGGCGACGGTGGCCTGCGTCATCAGATGGCCCGCACGATAGAGCTCGGCATGGGCGGTCTGGAACGCGCCGGCCAGTTCGCGCGGCAGCACGAGGTAGCCCATGCGCAAGCCCGGATACAGCGTCTTGCTGAACGTGCCGATGTAGATGACGGGCGCGTCGGCTTCCATCCCTTGCAGCGAAGGAATCGGCTGCCCGGAAAAGCGGAACTCGCTGTCGTAGTCGTCCTCGACAATCCAGCTGCCGTGCTGGCGCGCGAACTCCAGCAGCGCACGCCGGCGCTTCAGGCTCATCACCGCACCCAGCGGATACTGGTGCGACGGCGTGACGAAGATGAATCGCGGCGCGGGCTCCGTTCGTCCGGACAGGCGGCCCGCGTCGGCCTCCGGCAGCGTCAGCCCTTCATCGTCCACGGGCATCGGCACCATGCCGATATCGCTGACTTGCAGCACGCCGCGAATGCCCCAGTAGCTTGGTTCTTCCACCCATGCCTGATCGCCCGTCGACCCCAGCAGGCGGACCACCAGGTCGATGGCCTGGTGGATGCCCTCGGTGATCAGCACCTGTTCGGCATCGCACCGCACCGACCGCGCCACGCGCAGATGTGCCGCCACGGCCTCGCGCAAGGCGGGCAGGCCGCCGCCGTGGCCATAGCTGAGCCATTCCGGTGGCGGCTGGCGCCAGAGGCGTGCGGAGATCTGGGCATAGCGCCGATGCGGAAACCGCCGCAGATCCGGCACGCCCGGCATGAAGGCACCCCATTGCGTGGGCGAGGCCGACGCATTGGCCAGCAGTTGCTGGCCCCGGGGCGAAAGGCCGGGCATCGCCCGCGGGCCCGCGTCGGTGATCGCTGCCGCTGTGGCGTTCAGATAGCTTTCCGGTGCCGTGTCGGCCACAAAGGTGCCACTGCCCGTGCGGGCGCGCAGGTAGCCTTCGGCCAGCAGCTGTTCATACGCGTACATCACCGTATTGCGCGACAGCCCGAGTTCGGCGGCCAGGTCGCGCTGCGGCGGCAGCCGCGTGGCCCGTGGCAGGCTGCCATCGAGGATGGCGCCGCGAATGCACTCGTAGAGCCCCCGGTTCAGGGGCTTGCCGAAAGCCCCGAGCCCCTCGGGGCCCAGGCGCTGGAGCAGGAGGTCACCGCAGATCGACTTCAATTGGCACCATTGGATTTATGAAAGTGGCGCTGGATTGTAGGGCCAAATCTGATTGAAATGCACGACATCGCTGTGCAATCGCCAGCGAGTCGTCCGTACGTCGTGTCGTCCAGGCGCCGACCTGCCATCACCGCTCCATGATCATGAAAAACATCGAACTGAATCAACGCCGTTCCCTTGCCACGCCACGCGGTGTCGGCGTGATGTGCGACTTCTACGCGGACCGGGCCGAAAACGCGACGCTGTGGGATGTGGAAGGCCGTGCCTATACCGACTTCGCCGCCGGCATCGCCGTGCTCAACACCGGCCATCGCCACCCGCGCATCATGCAGGCCATCGCGGCGCAGCTCGAACGCTTTACCCACACCTGCTACCAGGTGGTGCCGTACCAGAGCTATGTGTCGCTGGCGGAGCGCATCAACGGGCTGGTGCCCATCAAGGGGCTGAACAAGACCGCGCTGTTCACGACGGGCGCGGAGGCCGTGGAGAACGCCATCAAGATCGCGCGCGCTCATACCGGCCGCGCCGGCGTGATCGCGTTCTCGGGCGCGTTCCACGGCCGCACGTTGCTGGGCATGGCGCTGACGGGCAAGGTGGTGCCGTACAAGGTGGGCTTCGGTCCGTTCCCGTCGGACATCTATCACGCGCCGTTCCCGAGCGCGTCGCACGGCGTCACCACCGAACAGGCGCTGTACGCGCTGGACAACCTGTTCAAGTCCGATATCGATCCGCAACGCGTGGCCGCGATCATCGTCGAGCCGGTGCAGGGCGAGGGCGGCTTCCAGCCCGCGCCGGCGGACTTCATGCGCGGCCTGCGCGCCATCTGCGACAAGCACGGCATCGTGATGATCGCCGATGAAGTGCAGACCGGATTCGGCCGTACCGGCAAGCTGTTCGCGATGTCGCACTACGACGTGGAAGTCGACCTGATCACGATGGCCAAGAGCCTGGCCGGCGGCATGCCGCTGTCCGCCGTGTGCGGCCGCGCAGCCATCATGGACGCACCGCTGCCGGGCGGCCTGGGCGGCACGTATGCCGGCAACCCGCTGGCCGTGGCGGCCGCGCACGCCGTCATCGACACCATCGCCGAAGAGCAGCTGTGCGAACGCGCCGAGGCGCTGGGCGCGCAACTGCGGCAACACCTGGACGGCCTGCGCAAGCAGTGCCCCGCGCTGGCCGAAGTCCGTGGCCTGGGGTCGATGATCGCGGCCGAATTCCGCGATCCCGCCACCGGGGCACCCAGTGCCGACCACGCGAAGCGCGTGCAGAGCCGCGCGCTGGAAGCCGGGCTGGTGCTGCTGACCTGCGGCACCCATGGCAACGTGATCCGCTTCCTCTATCCGCTGACGGTTCCGCAAGCCCAGTTCGACGCCGCGTTGGCGGTGCTGACGCAGGCGCTGGCCGAATAGGCGGGCCACGCCACACGCAACCACCAGGAGATTGCCGGGCACCTTGACGGTGCTCCGGCACCAGGAGACACGACCGGCCCCGCACGCACCGGCCACACCATAACCAATCCGGTGCGTCATCCACGCAAACTTCGCGGTATCGAAGGGGGCGGAAGGGGTTCGCGTCGAAGACGCCGCAATGCCAGTGGCACACATATTGCGGACGAAAGAGGGCCATTCCCGACAGTCATCGGGGCTGGCCATCATTCGAAACAACGAGGGTACAGACATGCGTTTCTCTTCTTTCCGGGCACTACTTTCCATCACCATGCTAGCCGCGTCGTCGCTGGCGTCGGCGCAAGGTCCGCGCGACTGGCCCACGCAGCCCGTGCGCATCGTGGTGCCATTCCAGGCGGGCTCCGCCACCGACCTGATCACGCGTCAGCTGGGCGCGGGTCTGGGCAAGGAGTTCGGCCAGAGCTTCGTGGTGGAAAACCGCCCCGGCGCGGCCGCCATGATCGGCAGTGAAGCCGCCGCGCGGGCCCCAGGCGATGGCTATACGCTGCTGATGTCCGGGCCGGCCTCGATGGTGACCAACCGGTTCCTGTACAAGAAGCTGAGCTACGATCCGGACGCGTTCGAGAAGGTTGCGGTGGTGGCGATCACGCCGAACATCCTGCTTTCCAGTCCGTCGCTGCCGTTCAAGACGCTGCCTGAGATGGTGGCCTATGCCAAGGCCAATCCGGGCAAGCTGAGCTACGCATCGTTCGGCACCGGCACCACGTCGCATATCGCCGGTGAAATGCTGAAGGCCGTGGCAGGCATCGACATCGTACACGTGCCATACAAGGGCGCTGGCGAGGCGATTCCCGCGCTGCTGTCGGGCCAGGTGTCGATGTACTTCGACACCATCATGACCGGTCTGCCGTTTGTGAAGTCCGGCAAGCTGCGCGCGCTGGGCATGTCCACCGCGAAGCGTTCGCCGCAGGCGCCCGAGATCCCGACCATTGCCGAGCAAGGCTATGCAGGTTTCGATATCGCCCCGTGGTACGGTATCGTCGCGCCCAAGGGCACGCCGGCCGATGTGGTCAACAAGCTCAATGTGTCGATCAACAAGCTGCTGACCACGCCGGACTTCCGCGAGAAGCTGGCCGTTACCGGTGCCGAACCGCGCGGCGGCAGCGTCGGCGATTTCACCGCCATGATCAACGCGGAGATTCCGCGCACCGAGAAGCTCGTCAAACAATCCGGCGTGGCCCTGCAATAAGCGGCATATCGCAATCCCGTGGCGCCGTCCGGGGCGCCACTTCACTTTTTCCGAACCGATCTTGCCCATGTTGCCCTTCGACTGGTCCTTCCCGTATCCCTCCCAGAAAATGCCGCTGCTGGCTGCCAACGCCGTCAGCACCAGCCAGCCGCTGGCCGCACAGGCTGGCCTGCGCATGTTGTACGAAGGTGGCAACGCCATCGACAGCGCCATTGCCAGTGCCATTGCGCTGACGGTGGTGGAGCCCGTCATGAACGGCATCGGCGGGGACATGTTCGCGCTGGTCTGGCATGAAGGGCGGCTCTACGGGTTGAATTCCAGCGGCCGCGCGCCGGCACGCTGGACGCCGGAATACTTCGCGGGCCGCGAGCGCATGCCGTCCGTGGGCTGGGATACGGTGACCGTGCCGGGCCAGGTGGCGGGCTGGAAGGCGTTGTCGGCACGCTTCGGCAAGTTGCCGTTTGCGCGGCTGTTTGCGCCGGCGATCGAGTACGCGGAACAAGGCTTTGCGGTGTCGCCGCAGATCGCCCGCCAATGGGCCGCTCAGGTGCCGGTGCTGCGCGATCAGCCGGGCTTTGCCCAGGCCTTCCTGCGCGATGGCCGCGCGCCGCAAGCTGGCGAGCGGTGGAGCTTCCCGGCGCAGGCGGCCACGCTGAAGAAGATTGCCGAGAGCGACGGCGAGAGCTTCTACAAGGGCGAACTGGCCGCGCGCATCGTGGCTTTCGCGGAGGAAACCGGCGGTGCCATCCGTGGCGACGATCTGGCCGCGCACACGCCGTCGTGGGTGGAACCGATCAAGCAGGATTTCCGTGGCTACACGCTGCACGAGATTCCGCCGAACGGCCAGGGCATTGCCGCGCTGATTGGCCTGGGTATCCTGGATCGCTTCGACCTCGAGGGCATGGGCGTCGACAGCCCGGACTTCTATCACGTGAGCATCGAGGCCATGAAGCTGGCCTTTGCCGATCTGCACCGGCACGTAGCGGACCCGGCGGCGATGCAGCATGCGCCCGCCGCGTTCCTCGATCCGGCTTACCTGGCCGAGCGTGCCGCGTTGATCGACCTCAAGCGCGCGGGCACGCCATCGGCCGGTACGCCGAAGACCGGCGGCACCGTGTACCTGGCGGCTGCCGACGCGGCGGGGTCGATGGTGTCGTTCATCCAGTCCAACTATCGCGGCTTTGGCTCGGGCGTGGTGGTGCCGGGCACCGGTATCTCGCTGCATAACCGTGGCGAAGGCTTCAACCTGAAGCCGGGTCATGCCAATTGCGTGGCGCCGGGCAAGCAGCCGATGCATACGATCATCCCGGGCTTTGTCACGCGCAATGGCGCGCCGGTGATGGCGTTCGGCGTGATGGGCGGGTCCATGCAGGCGCAGGGCCATGTGCAGATGATGGCGCGGCTGGCGGCTTTCGGACAAAACCCGCAGGCCATGAGCGATGCTCCGCGCTTCCGCGTGGAAGCCGGCCCTGTGGTCAACGTGGAGGCGCACCTGCCTCCGGACGTGGTGGCAACGCTGCGCGAGCGCGGTCACCGCGTGGAAGTGGCGCCGCGCGACAGCCTGGAATTCGGCTCCGCGCAACTGATCTACAAGGCGCCGCACGGCTATGTCGCTGCGTCCGATTCGCGGCGCGATGGGCAGGCGGTGGGGTTCTGACCGGAAAGGCGGTCCGCTCTCTTGGGCGGCCGCCTTTTATCAGATCCGAGTTAAATGAAAAAGGCAGGTCATGGCGTCCGTGGGGAATGCGCCACAACTTATCAATAGTTGGGCGTATTCACGCAGCCGCATGAATGGGTGATAGCGGACCAGGTTGCCGCTCTCCACGCTGTGCAAGACGAGTCACCACCATCGTTTAGGATTTCCGAACGCTGCGTCCAATAATCGCTGGCTCCCGCGCGCGAGCAAATCGATTATCTTCCCGCACCATAAAAAGACTGACCGCCCGATCTCCACAGAGAGAAGGGCTCCATCCTGCAGTCGCGGCATTCCAATGGCCGTGCCTGAATCAGCGTGCGCGCGTCAATGCGGAAAAGTATCGCGCGCCATGATTTAAAATGGATAAACCAAAAATAAACGCTGCATAAAAAATGGGTCAATATCGTGTTGAATCTTTCAGGGAAATTCATCCGGCGATTTAGGCGCTGCCGGGGCGCCGTGTTGGGAAATATGGTCGCGCTTTGCTTCCTTGCCGCGTGCGGTGGAGGTGGTGGCGATCGTCCGGGCGGAGATGCCGGCTCACCGGGGGGCGGTGCCCCGCAGACGCCCGGCGAGTATGCGCCGCTGAGTTGGTCGGAGATCGAGCCGTCGACCCAATACATACTGCCGGACGGCACGATGGTGACGCGCGTCGGTGGACGCGTTCGCGACCGGCATGCCCGCGAGCAGTCGGAAACCGGTACGAATGTTGGTGGGGATCTGTACGGCATATTCGCGCCTCACTATTTCGAACGGCGAACGCACGAGATTACGATCTACGAGAATGCTTCGCCCTCCAATGCGGCGGAACGGATACTGACGCTGGTCGTCAAGCCGCAATGGTGGATGTATGGCACCAATTTCCGCTTCGGGTTTATTGGACGTCGCGATGGCGATCCGGCCGGGCCGACCGCCGTGGCGCTCTACGGCGATAACGGCGGCATGAAGCGCTTGCCGTTTGGCATGCTGCGCGATGGCCAGGACCTGAAGACGCCGATCGCCAACTACGGCAGTCTGGGCGAGGACCCGGACAGCAACTACGACACCGATCTCAACGTGCCGCCGCAGGACGGGGAATTCGTGCTGGTCAAGCAGATCACGACGCTGCCCCGCCTGAATCGCGGGCTCAGGGCTGGCGACCTGGTCGAGTTCGAGCTCGGCATCTTCCTGGCAGGCAAGCAGGGGAACGCGCTGGGTCGCTTCAACTACTACGCCGACGTCATCACCTACAAGGTCGGTACGACCGGCGTCCAGCCGTGGTTCCGCAGCGGGTGTTGCGATGCGGCCGCGATTCCGTGGGATACGAAGCTGCTGCCGTCCGAGGCCCTTGCTGGTGGCGCGATGATGACGCTGCACGAGGACACCTCCAACGAGCCCGAGATGCAGTTGCTGCAGGTGTCGCCCAATATCGCCGGCCGGAATATTCAGCCGTTTGTGGAAGGCCGCCGGTTGTTTCACTCGTCGTTCCTGACTGGCGCCCACGTGGAAGCGGGCAACCCGACGCTGTTCAACACGCTGGCCGGCCGGGCGGGTCCGAAGTTCCAGGAGGCCGCCTGCATCCAGTGTCACACGAACAATGGCAAGAGCAGCCCGGGCATGAACACGCCGCTCGCGAATATGGTGGTGCTGACGGGCGATACCGATGCCAGCGGCGGCGTGACCGTCGACCGCCGATTTGGCGGGCGGATCTGGCAGGGGCTGGTCACCGATGCCGGCAAGACTTATGACGGCCGCAACGGCGTGCTCAAGGTCACGGGATACCGGAACACGGATGGCAAGTACCCGGATGGCACGGCTTACACCCTGCAGACGCCGATCTATGCGCTGACGGACGTCAACGGCAACAGCTTGCCGATGCCGGAGCGCATGTCGGTGCGCGCATCGCCGCACCTCGTCGGCATGGGGCTGCTGGAAGCGGTGCCGGAGTCGGCTCTGGCTGCATTGGCGCGGGCCAGCGCATCAGACCCGGATGGCACCGTAGGCCGTCTGCAGATCGTGCCGGACGCGCACAACCCCGCGATCCCGCGCGTGGGGCGCTTCGGGTGGAAGGCCACCTCGTCCACGGTGCAACAACAGACCGTCGATGCGCTCAGCGGCGACATGGGCGTGACCACCTCGCTGCTGCCGAAGCATTTTTGCGGCCGGGCGATTTCTGACGGCGGCTGCCGTGCCGCGGACGCCAACAGCCCGGAATTGGGCGACACCGAAGTCAAGCTGATCACGCACTACCTGAGCTTGCTGGGCGTGCCTGCGCGGCGGCACTTTGCCGGGCAGCAATATCTGGGGGTGCCGGCGCCGACTATTGTCGACCAACTGGCCAGCAACCCTGGCGCGGTGACCGCCGCGGAGCAGGCCGAACGCACCGCGCAGGACCGCGTGGCACGTGGTGGCCGGTTGTTTGCGCAGGCGCGTTGCACGTCCTGCCATGCTGCATCCCTGACGACGGGAGGCGCGCACAAGTTTGCCGAGTTGCGCAACCAGCTGATCCACCCCTACACGGACCTGCTGCTGCATGACATGGGCGTCGGCCTGGCGGACAACTATCCGCAAGGCAAGGCAAGTGGGGCCGAATGGCGTACTGCGCCGCTGTGGGGTCTGGGCCTGTTGGCCAGCATCGACCCGCAGACACGCTATCTGCATGACGGCCGCGCCCGTTCGATCGAGGAAGCGATTCTCTGGCACGGCGGGCAGGGCGGCGCCGCGCGCGATCGCTTCAAGGCAATGCAAGCGGACGATCGCAAGCAAATGATCGAATTTGTGAAATCGTTGTGAGCGGGGTACGTTAATGAATTGACGGTAGCTGGGAGGGCGCCGCGGTGGAATCAGGCAGAGCGCCGATTGAATCGTTGCTCGACGACTTTGGTTCCCCACTGCGTCCCCTCTGATTCGCTGGTCAATCGAAAATCGAACGACTCGTATAAATGGCGTGCGGCATCCAGTCCCTTGAACGTCCAGAGATACGTCTCGCTAAATCGCTCGTCGACAAAACGCATGGCGTGCGACATGAGTTGCCGTCCGACACCGGAGCCGCGCAACGAATCGTCTACGATGAACCATCGCAAATGGGCGATGCCGGTTTCGTTATTGCCGTCGATGGCCAGGGAAGCGAGTGCCCGGCCATTTTCGGAATAGAGCCAAAGGGCCTTGCCTTCGGCTGGCAACGCGCCGGCAAACTCGGCTAGCTCGGTCGCCACCTTCTTCTCGAAGAAGGCGCCGAAGCCCCAGCGTTCCGAGTAGAAGCGGGCGTGCAGGCTTGCAACATCGCCAATGCAGCCGGGTTGGTAGCCCTCCAGAATCCGCGTGGCCTCGGCACCGCCGGAGGGTGTCTTGACCGCGTTGTCTTGCGCGAGCGCGTCGGCGTAAAGCGCGAGGAAGCGGACGAGGGCTTGCTGGTCTTCGGGCACCACGCGTCGAAGCGCGTTGGATACCTGGTCCGTCGCAAACTGGTCGATTTTCTTCCGGAGCTTTTGTCCTGCCGGCGTCAAATACAACTCGGACGATCGGGCGTCGTCAGTGGAGACCGTGCGCTTCACGAGTCCGCTGGCTTCCAGCCTTGCGACCTGCCTGCTGGTGTTCGATTTGTCCAATCGCAGGATGTTGCCCAGGTCCTTTGCACTGATACCCGGCGCCATGCCGATTTCGATGACAGCGTGAACCGCCGAAGGCGCAAGATCGCTATCGGCCAGGGTCGTGCGCATAAAGCCGAGTTCGCGAACCAGTCTTCGGGAAAACTCCCGGAGCTCAAGGATCGTCGTTTCTCGGGGTGTGGCAGGAATATCGATAAGGTCCATGAACTGGCTCGCGTCGGCTGCATATTGCAGGGGATAGTCGGGAAATATAGTTGCGGGTCGCAACTTGTTCAAGCCTGATCTTTGCCGGGATCTCTTGCCGGTTCAGTGAGTGGAGGGAATCGCTCTGGTCCTTGGCTGGGGCCCGGTGCGCATCAGAGGAACGGCGCAATATTCTCCATCGCGCGCGTGACGTAGGTTTCCTTCTCCCCGACCGGCGCGACATAGTGAATCGCGCTGCTTGCCGCCTCGATGCCTGCGAGACGCGCGATAAACCAGGCCGCCATGTACTGCGAAGACAGGCATCCGCCGGCGGTCGCGACGTTGCCCCTGGCCACGAATGGCTGATTGAGCACAGCCACGCCCGCCTCCTCGACCCACGGCCTGGTGGTCAGGTCCGTGCAGGCCGGAACGTCGTGCAGCAGGCCCAACTTGGCGAGGATGAGAGTGCCCGAGCACTGCGCGCCCAGCAACTGACGCGTCGGGTCGAACCTCAGTTGCGACATCAACGTGGCGTCGGCGACGACTTCGCGGGTTCGTATCCCACTGCCCACGAGCACGGCGTCGGCATCGCATGCGTCCTGTAGCGACACTTGCGCCTCCATCACCACCCCGTTCATCGAACGCACGTTGTCCGCGGGGCTGGCGATCGAAACCCGCCAGCCGGGCTTCCTCACCCGATTCAGGATCCCGAGCGCGATCAGCGAGTCGAGTTCGTTGAAGCCTTCGAAGGTCAGGATGGCGATGTGCATGGCGGCCTCGTGAGGTGGAGAGGTTGGGGGGGGGGCGTTGTATCGCGCCATCCTAGAACCGATAATCGATACATTCAAATAATTGTCATGGATACGTTCCGGCATGGCTCAGTCCCGCTACAAGCAACTAGTCGATCGTCTGGCGGCCGACATTCGCGCGGGGCGCCTGCGTCCCGGAACGCGACTGCCAACGCACCGCGATCTCGCAGCTCGGGAAGGGCTGGCGCTGGTCACGGCCACGCGTGTCTATGCGGAACTGCAGGCGATGGGGTTGGTGAGCGGCGAAACCGGCCGCGGCACTTTCGTCAAGGAGGCGCTCCCGCGCGGTCAGGGCGTTGACCTGTATGCCTGGAGCGCAGACACGGCGGACCTGAGCTTCAACAATCCCTCGTTGGCGGATCAGGCAGACCTGCTCCGCGCAGCGCTGCGACAACTCGCGGCGGCAGGCGACCTGGAGGCCTTGCTTCGATACCAGCCCCACGGCGGCCGCGAGCACGAGCGGGCGACCGTGGCACGCCACCTGGCCAGCCGCGGTCTGGCGGCATCGGGCGACACGACATTGCTGGTGAGCGGTGCGCAGCACGGGTTGACGATCGCCGCCATGGCCTTGTTCGAGCCCGGCGACGTGGTGGCTGTGGATGCCCTGACGTACCCGGGATTCAAGCTCGCCGCCGAGGCCAACCGGCTGGAACTCGCCCCGATTCCCGCGGCCGGGCTAGGCCCCGATCTGGAGGCACTGGCGGCCCTGTGCAGGCGACGGAGGGTGCGCGCCGTGTACGCCATGCCGACGCTACATAACCCGCTCGGCTGGGTGATGGGCGCAAGTAGACGTCGGGAACTTGTCGCCATCGCACGACAGCATGGACTGATCCTCATCGAGGATGCCGCCTACGCGTTCCTGGCGGAAGGCGCTCCGCCGCCTTTGGCATCGCTGGCTCCGGAAGCAACGGTCTATGTGTCGAGCTTGTCCAAGAGTGTCGCGACGGGGCTGCGCGTTGGATTCGTCAATGCGCCCGATGAATGGATTCCAAAGCTCGAGCGGGCCATCCGGGCGACGACCTGGAACACCCCGGTAGCCATGACGGCGATTGCCTGCGGCTGGATCGAGGACGGCACCGTGGCCAGGCTTGAGGCAGACAAACGGCGCGACGCCACACTGCGTCAGCGCCTTGTCGCTGAAGTTCTGGGGCGGCTGGAGCGGGTCAGCCATCCTGCGTCGTACTTCGTCTGGTTACCGCTGCCACAGGAGGTTCGCGCGGATGCGATCGCCATGGCATTGATGCGTGAGCACATTGCCGTGTCGACAGCTCAACCGTTCGCAACTTCAGCGCAGGTGCCTCATGCCATCCGACTGGCACTCGGCTCCGTTAGCCTGGCCACGCTCAAGCGATCCCTGGAAACGGTGGCGCGGGTGATTAGCGACCAGACCTACTGACCCACGCACGCGGTACTTGATGAGATAGTCATCGGCTTGGGGGGGTGATGACCGCGAGCTGCGCTAGACTGAGTACTTTCCATTGCAAGGGCAAGACAAAAATGGGGCCAGATGACGTAATCCGGGAATTCGAGCGCCTGGCGCTCGATGATGACCAGGAGCTGGAAATTGACGATGTGGTGACGGGGCTCGCGGTGCTGTTGACCGACCCGACGATCCAGGGGAAGGAGAGGGCGCTGCTGGTGCAGGTCGGCGCCACGCTCTACCGCGCCGGGCTGAACGAACGGGTGGTGGCGGCGCTGAAGCGCAAGCAGTAGGTATCAAAAAGCCCGCGCAAGGCGGGCACGTATTCAGGCCGGAGCGCGCTGGCGGCGCTAGGCCTAAGGATTGGGATTCTTTTGCGACTCTTCGAAAATCTTGGGGTCGACCAGGTCGAAGTTTGCATCGGCTGGGGTGCCGAAGACTCGCTCGAAATTTTCCGGGCCGAGAATCTCGACGGCCCTGGCAAAGAATCTGTTGAGCTGTTCATTCAGCTCCTGGGCCGACGTCGCCTGGCGCAGATTCAGTGCCAGGCGGGTAGTAAATTGCTGCCTGTGCCCCAACAAATCGGCAATCTGTTCGGCGGTGGCGTGGCCTCGCAATGTTTCGATCGCGTGAGTTTCGAAATCGTCAGGGTCATTCGCCATTGCGAGGGCCGAAGAGGTTGATGACTGATTCTGCTGACAACGCGCCTTCTTCGCTTTCCAGGCAGCGTGCTGCAGTCCGTATGTGCCATAGGCCGCGTTGCTCAGCCAATAGCCGCGTACCCCATTGACAGTCTTTGCCTGGGGATTCACTGCCGTTGTAGCCCACAGGATCTGGTTTGCCAACTGGTGACAGACGCCATCGATACCGTAAGAGAATATGGTTCCTCTGGCGCCTTGATGTGTCTTTGACTCAACATTCGGATCACACAGGCATCGCGCCAGGCTTAATGAAGCGCCACTGCTGACGATGAAGCCATCCGGGCGTCCTGGAACGCCTCCTTTCGGATGGAATGACCCCCACGAATACCAGTAGAAATCCCCGGCTCCCTTTACGTCATTGATGGATTGGTGCTGCACTGTTCGGTTGTCGTAGGAAGTGACCCAAGTATGGTCGAGGACGCTGCCGTTGAACCAGGCTGGAACGCACCACGCGTACAACGTCTCGGTTTGTTCCGCGCCCTGAGCATCTGTTGAATTTTCCATTTTTGCCTCCCTCGTTATTCTTTACATCTAGACGTTTTCTTGGACGACTCTGCGTTTATAGGCGAGGGGGATGGCAAGAGCGAGGGAATTTCGCGGTTTCAGTGCCATTTCCAACGCTGTCCGGTCTTCGGATGTGCGACCCTGCCTTGGATCCGTCCAACCTTCCTGAACCGACCGGCGTGCCGATTCTCACCATTTCCCGATTCCGCTTGCTGTTCTGGCTCTGCGCGCTGGCCGTGATGGTGCTGTCACTGCTGCCGCCGTCCACGCCATTGCCGACCACGGGCTGGGACAAGACGAACCATCTGCTGGCGTTTTCCGTGCTGGCTGTGCTGGGATTGCGCGCCTGGCCGGCGCGGAGGTGGCGCGTGCTCGTCGGACTGGTGGTCTACGGCGCGCTGATCGAGGTGCTGCAAGGGATGTCCGGCGACCGCGAGCCGTCGTGGCTCGATCTGCTGGCCGATACGATCGGCATTGCGCTCGGATTGGGAGTCGAGGCCGCGCTGGCCAGGATCTGGCCGCGGCCGCTGCCGGCAGCTGGGCCGGCGGCAGGGAATCCCGCCGAAAAGTCAGATGGAAAGCCCGCCGGGAAGGCGGCGGGAAACCAGGGCGCGGCGGGAAACTAGGACGTCAGTTGTCCAGCGACTCCAGCGTGAACTTCGCCCCGCCGTCCTGGCCGAGCAGGTCGACCAGCAGCGGCATCGCTTCCTGAAGCGCTTCCTTGAGCTTCCACGGCGGATTGGCGATGAACATCCCGCTGCCGTGCAGGCCCAGCCCGCCCTCAACCGGATGCTTGACCGTCAGCGACACGTGCAGCCAGCTCTTCAGCGGCAGCCGCTTCAGTTGGGCCGGCAACTGGATCGATTCCCGGCGCTGCACTTCCGGATACCAGATCGCATAGACGCCCGTGGCAAAACGTTCGAGTCCTTCCTCCAGCGTCTGGACGGTGCGGGCGTAGTCTTGCTTGTCCTCGTAGGACGGATCGATCAGCACGAGGGCGCGGCGCGGCGGAGGCGGCAGGATTGCCTTGATGCCGTTGAAGCCGTCGCCGTCGTAGAGCATGACCTTGCGGCCGGCGCCACGAAAGTTGTCGCGCAGGACCTGGATCTCGGTGCTGTGGAGTTCGAACAGGCGCAGCCGGTCATGGTCACGCAGCATCTGCCACGCCAGCCACGGGGATCCGGGGTAGTGCTTCAGGCTGCCATCGGTGTTCAGGGTGCGGACCTGGTCGAGATACTCGTCCAGCAGCGGCGGCAGGGCCTGGCCGCTGGCGGCGGCCTGCCAGATGCGCGCAATGCCGGTCTCGAACTCGGCCTTCTTCTGTGCGTAGGCATGGTCGAGCGCATAGAGCCCGGCGCCGGCGTGGGTGTCGATATACCAGAACGCCTTGTCCTTTTGCGTGAGATGTTCCAGCAACTGGACGACGACGGCGTGCTTGAGGACATCGGCATGATTGCCGGCGTGGAAGGCGTGGCGATAACTGAGCATGGCAAGGCGGGATGACGGTGCGCAAACGTTGCCGCAAAACGCTGTCGGCGGGCGCGTGGCGCGAAGGGCGCTATGCTACCATCCGCCGCCGTTTTCCCGTGATCCGATTCCCGCCATGCCGCGTGCCCTCGAGCCAGCCGAGCCGATCCTGTCCGACGACGGTACCCCATATTCGCCACGTTACGACGATGTCTATCACAGCGCTCGCGGGGGACTGGCGCAGGCCCATCATGTGTTCCTCGGCGGCAATGGCTTGCCGGCCAACTGGTCCGGGCGCGATCAGTTCGTCATCGTCGAAACCGGCTTTGGCCAGGGGCTGAATTTTCTGGCCACGTGGCAGGCCTGGCGCGACGATCCGCAGCGCTGCCGGCGCCTGCACTTCGTTTCGATCGAAAAACACCCGTTTACCCGTGAAGGGCTGGCGCAACTGCACGCCGGCCTGGGTGTCCTGCTGCCGCTGGCGACACAACTGCAGCAGCAGTGGCCTGATCCCTTGCCGGGGATGCACCGGCTGTCCTTCGAGGCGGGCGGGGTCACGCTGACGCTGGCGTTTGGCGATATCGAGACGATGCTGCCGCGGCTGGTCGCGGGTGCGGATGCCTTCTATCTGGATGGTTTTTCCCCGTCGCGCAACGCAGGCATGTGGTCCGACATGGTCTTCCGCGGGTTGTCGCGGCTGGCGCGGCCCGATGCAACGCTAGCGACCTATACAGCGGCGGGCTTCGTCCGGCGCGGCCTGCAGGCGGTTGGCTTCGATGTGGCGAAGGCACCGGGATTTGGCGGCAAGCGGCACATGACCGTCGCGCGGTTCGCCCCGGCCTGGAAGAATCGGCGCCACGCGCCGCCGGCGGCCGGTGCATGGAAGGACCGCCACGCCATCGTGATCGGTGCCGGGCTGGCTGGCTGTGCTGTGACCGAAAGTCTGGCGATGCGCGGTTGGCGGGTGACGCTGTTCGACGCGCATGACGGACCGGCGCGACAGACTTCCGGGCATCGGGCGGCGGCCATGCACGCGCATGTCTCGCCCGATGACAGTCTGCTGTCCCGCTTGTCCCGGGCAGGCAACCTGCATGCGCTGCGAGCGTGGTCGGCGCTGGGCGCATCCGGGCATCCGGTCGACTGGCATGGTTGCGGCGTGCTTCAGATCGGCGAGGGCGATGCCGAGGGCGACGCCCAGCGCGCCGCGCTGACGGCGCTCGGCTTCCCCGAATCGTTCGTGCGCTGGATGGCGCCGGAAGAGGCGGCCGCGACCCATGGCGCCACCGTGCCGCGTGGCGGCTTGTGGTTTCCGCGCGGTGGCTGGGTGGCGCCGCCGGATATCTGTCGTGCGCAGCTTGCCCGGGCCGGCGCGGCGGTGGATGCAAGGTTCAACTGCCGTGTGGCGGCGATCGAGGCGGCAGACGACATCTGGCAGGCAAGGGCGGCGGACGGCACCGTGCTGGCCAGCGCGCCGGTGATGGTGCTGGCCAATGCCCATGAGGCCGAGCGACTGACTTCGGGTCGGTTCCTGGCGCTGCGGCGCGTGCGCGGGCAGCTGACGGATTTGTCGGCGGGGCAGGTCGACGCACTCGGCCGCTGGCCGGATTGCGTGGTGACAGGGGGCGGTTATCTGCTGCCGCGTGGGGCCGATGGCGGCGTGCGCATCGGGTCGAGCTATGACGCGGACGAGGGCCCGCTCACGCTGCGACCCGATGTGCACGCGGCGAATCTCGGTCGCTTGTCCTCGCTGCTGCCGGACCGCGCCGACGCCATCGCGCACCTGGACCCCGCCGCACTGGCAGGCTACGTCGGCGTGCGGACCGTGACGCACAACCGGCTGCCGCTGATCGGCCCCATCGCGGACGAGGCGCAGGCGCTGGCCCATGCCGGGGTGCTGCGCGGTGCGCATCTGCGGACTATCCCGCGGCTGCCCGGGCTCTATGCGGCACTTGCATATGCGTCGCGCGGCCTCACATGGGCAGCGCTGGGTGCGGAATTGATCGCCAGCCAGGTGGAGGGCGAGCCGCTGCCGCTGGAGGCTGAACTGGCCGATGCGGTGGACCCCGCCCGGCTGCTGCTGCGCGCCCTGCGTCACGGACGCGCTTTTGACACGGTAGCGATGGATCCCGAGGAAGCGTAAGGCTGCCTCAGGGTAAAAACTGCCGGAAGCGAATCAAAACCGTGCGATAATCCTCGTTTTCCGTTTGCGCGGAAGACCCTCGCTCGCGAGCACGTGCCGCAAGCCGGTGCGCAGGCGGTTGCGCTGACAACAACATTTCTGGATTGGATTAACGACCATGTCGAACGTCATTGAAAACCTCGGCAAGCTGGACCGCAAGGTGACCCTGGCTATTCCCAAGGCCGAAGTGCAGAAGGAAACCCAGGAACGCCTGGTGCGTCTGTCGAAGACGGTGAAGATGTCCGGCTTCCGCCCGGGTAAGGTGCCGATGAAGATGGTCGAGAAGCAATACGGCCAGCAAGTCGAATTCGAAGTGCGCTTCGACAAGGCCGCCCGCAAGTTCTTCGACATCACGCAGGCTCAGGACGTGAAGGTGGCCGGCCAGCCGAAGTTCGACCTGAAGACCGATGGCGTGGCCGAGGACGAAGTGGCCTTCGAAGCCACCTTCGAGGTGTACCCGGAAGTCAAGATCGGTGACCTGGCGACTGCCGAAGTGACCCGTACCAAGACCGAGATCGGCGACGCCGAAATCGACAAGACTGTCGACATCCTGCGCAAGCAGCGCGTGCACTACCACACGCGTGGCGAAGCCGGTGCCCACGGTGACGGTGGCGCCGACGTGGCCGCCAAGAACGGTGACCGCGTGACGCTGGACTTCATCGGCAAGATCGATGGCGTCGAATTCCCCGGTGGCAAGGCCGACGACTTCGCCTTCGTGCTGGGCGAAGGCCGCATGCTGCCCGAGTTCGAACAAGCGGCGCTGGGCCTGAAGGTGGGCGAAAGCAAGACCTTCCCCCTGGCATTTCCGGCCGACTACCACGGCAAGGAAGTGGCCGGCAAGACTGCCGAGTTCACCGTTACCCTGAAGAAGGTGGAATGGGCCCACATGCCGGAGGTGGACGACGCCTTCGCGAAGTCGCTCGGCATCGCAGACGGTAGCGTCGAGAAGATGCGCGCCGACATCCGCGAAAACCTGGAGCGCGAAGTCAAGCGCCGCACGCACGCCATGCTGAAGGACCAGGTCATGGACGCGCTGCTGAAGGTGAGCGATCTGGACGTGCCGAAGTCGCTGATCGAGCAAGATCAGGAGCGCCTGGTGGAAATGGCTCGTCGCGACCTCGAGCAACGTGGCATGCCGAACGCCAAGGACATGCCGATTCCGGCCGAGATGTTCGCCCAGCAGGCCGAGCGCCGCGTGAAGCTGGGCCTGATCCTGGCCGAGATCGTCAAGGCCAACGGTCTGGACGCCAAGGCAGACCAGATCAAGGCTGAAATCGAGGACTTCGCGCGGAGCTACGAAGACCCGAAGGAAGTCATGCGCTGGTACTACGGCGACCAGCAACGCCTGGCGGAAATGGAAGCCTACGTGCTCGAAAACAACGTGGTAAATTTCGTGTGCGACAAGGCCAAGGTCACGGACAAGACGGTGTCGTTCGAGGAACTCACCGCCGAGACCAACGCTCCGCAAGCCTGAGGTCGGGCATGACCGGCTGCCGCGCCTTCCCGGTGCGGTACCGGTCGCCGTCAACGGGTCTCGCGCGCGGGCCGATTGACGCAATTCCTGAATATCTGGAGAACCTGCATGACCCGCAATGATTTGCTTGACCGTCTCGCCACCACGCAGGCCTCTGCTCTGGAAACCCAGGGTCTCGGACTGGTGCCGATGGTCGTCGAGCAGTCCGGCCGGGGCGAGCGCGCGTACGATATCTACTCGCGCCTGCTCAAGGAGCGCGTGGTGTTCATGGTCGGCGAAGTGAACGACCAGACCGCCAACCTGGTCGTGGCCCAGCTGCTATTCCTGGAAAGCGAAAATCCTGACAAGGACGTTTCGCTGTACATCAATTCGCCGGGCGGTTCGGTTTCCGCCGGTCTGGCAATCTACGACACGATGCAGTTCATCAAGCCGGACGTGTCCACGCTCTGCATGGGCATGGCGGCCAGCATGGGCGCATTCCTGCTGGCGGCCGGTGCCAAGGGCAAGCGCAGCGCGCTGCCGAACTCGCGCATCATGATCCACCAGCCGCTGGGTGGTGCCCGTGGCCAGGCTTCGGACATCGAGATCCAGGCGCGCGAGATCCTGTACCTGCGCGAACGCCTGAACAGCATCTTGTCCGAGGTGACGGGCCAGCCGGTCGAGAAGATTGCCCGCGACACCGATCGTGACAACTTCATGAGTGGCGACCAGGCGGTGGACTACGGTCTGATCGACAAGGTCATTTCCCGCCGCGGGTGAGCCGATGCCGGTGTGTCGGCGCGGTAGCCCGGTCCGCATGGATCGGGCAGCGTCCGGCGCCAGGCGCCGGCACCGCCGCAAGGCCGCGCCAAATGACGCAGGCTACACCGGAACGAGGCTGTGTGCCTCGTTTTTGCGTTTTGCCCCACAGGCCGGGGATGCCGCCGACTGTGCCAATTGTTTTGGCGTATGATGCGTTTAATGCGTTTCCCGTGGGCTCTCCCGCTGCGCGGGGCACACACTGCTAATGTGACTGATTCCTATGGCGGATAAAAAAGGTTCATCCAGCGAGAAGCTTCTGTATTGCTCGTTCTGCGGCAAAAGCCAGCACGAGGTGAAGAAGCTCATCGCAGGCCCGTCGGTGTTCATTTGCGACGAATGCATCGACCTGTGCAACGAAATCATCCGTGACGAGGCCGCCGCGACCGACAAGGACGCCAGCGCGGCCACGCGGTCGGATCTGCCTACGCCCCACGAAATCCGCGAGAGCCTGGATCAGTACGTGATCGGGCAGGAGCAGGCCAAGAAAATTCTGGCGGTAGCGGTATACAACCACTACAAGCGCCTGAAGCATCTTGGCAAGAAGGATGACGTCGAACTGTCCAAGAGCAACATCCTGCTGATCGGGCCTACCGGCTCGGGCAAGACGTTGCTTGCGCAGACGCTGGCACGACTGCTGAACGTGCCGTTCGTGATCGCGGATGCCACGACGCTGACGGAAGCCGGCTATGTGGGCGAGGACGTCGAGAACATCATCCAGAAGCTGCTGCAGAACTGCAATTACGAAGTCGAGAAGGCCCAGCGCGGCATCGTCTACATCGACGAAATCGACAAGATCTCGCGCAAGTCGGACAACCCGTCCATCACGCGCGACGTGTCGGGCGAGGGCGTACAGCAGGCGTTGCTGAAGCTGATCGAAGGTACGATGGCCTCGGTGCCGCCGCAAGGTGGCCGCAAGCACCCTAACCAGGATTTCCTGCAGGTCGATACGACCAACATCCTGTTCATCTGCGGCGGCGCGTTTGACGGCCTGGAAAAGGTCATCATGCAGCGTTCGGACAAGACCGGCATCGGTTTTGCCGCGCAGGTGCAGAGCAAGGAAGAGCGCGACGTCAGCGAAGTGTTGCCGCAGACCGAGCCGGAAGACCTGATCAAGTTCGGTCTGATTCCGGAACTGATCGGTCGTCTGCCGGTGGTGGCCACTCTGGCCAAGCTCGACGAGACCGCCCTGGTGCAGATCCTGGTCGAGCCGAAGAACGCACTGGTCAAGCAGTATCAGAAGCTGTTGGCGATGGAAGGCGTGGAGCTGGAAATCCGCCCGGCGGCGCTGTCAGCGATCGCACGCAAGGCCATCCGCCGCAAGACGGGGGCACGCGGGCTGCGTTCCATCCTGGAGCAGTCGCTGATGGATGTCATGTATGACCTGCCCAACTACAAAGGTGTGCAAAAGGTGGTGATCGACGAAAACACGATTACCGGCGATGCACCCCCGCTGCTGATGTACGAGGAGCAGCAGCCCAAGGTCGCGGGGTCCAACTGACGAACGCGCCTGCTCCGCGTGGTGCATACCACACTGACTAAAATGGCAAGCGGCCGTTCGCGTGAAAGCGAACGGCTTTTTTTCTTCAATTCGACCGACGAACGGGAGGAAACGCGGGTATGCTGTTTCAGAGAGGGTCGCAAGTGCAGTTTGCAGCATGTTTTTCTGCATGAAGAATCAGTGGCAGGTATCTTGCAATCGATTCGCGTGACCCTATTTACGCCTTAAATGACTGACTGGGGAAAATGATGTCCGGAACACAACTCCTCCCGGCTGAGCCGATTCGCCTCCCACTGTTGCCGCTGCGCGACGTGGTGGTGTTTCCGCACATGGTGATCCCGCTGTTCGTGGGTCGCCCGAAGTCCATCAAGGCGCTTGAGACTGCGATGGAGTCGGGCAAGAGCATCATGCTCGTGGCTCAGAAGACGGCTGCCAAGGACGAGCCGACTGCTGACGACCTGTACGAGGTCGGCTGCATCGCCAATATCCTGCAAATGCTGAAGTTGCCCGACGGCACCGTGAAGGTGCTGGTGGAAGGCACGCAGCGCGCAAATATCACCGAGGTCAGCGAGGACGATTCGCACTTCATGTGCGAAGCCGTGCCTGTGCCGCCCGCAGCGGCCGAATCTGCCGAAACCGAGGCCCTGCGTCGCGCCATCGTGTCGCAGTTCGACCAGTATGTGAAGCTGAACAAGAAGATCCCGCCCGAGATCCTGACTTCGCTGTCGGGCATCGACGAGGCTGGTCGCCTGGCCGATACCATCGCCGCGCACCTGCCCATCAAGCTCGAGCAGAAGCAGAAGATCCTGGAGATGGTCAATGTGACCGAGCGCCTGGAAAGCCTGCTGTCGCAGCTGGAAGGCGAGATCGACATCCTGCAGGTGGAAAAGCGCATCCGTGGCCGCGTCAAGCGCCAGATGGAGAAGAGCCAGCGCGAGTACTACCTGAACGAGCAGGTCAAGGCCATCCAGAAGGAACTGGGCGAGGGCGAGGAAGGTGCCGACCTCGAGGAACTGGACAAGCGCATCAAGGCTGCGCGCATGCCCAAGGAAGCCAAGAAAAAGGCTGACGCCGAGTTCAAGAAGCTCAAGCTGATGTCGCCGATGTCGGCCGAAGCGACTGTCGTACGCAACTACATCGACACGCTGGTCAACCTGCCGTGGCGCAAGAAGAGCAAGGTCAACAATGACCTGGCCAACGCCGAACGCGTGCTGGACGAAGACCACTACGGCCTGGAAAAGGTCAAGGAACGCATTCTCGAGTACCTCGCGGTGCAACAGCGCGTGGACAAGGTGAAGGCGCCGATCCTGTGCCTGGTGGGGCCTCCCGGCGTGGGCAAGACCTCGCTCGGCCAGTCGGTGGCGCGCGCAACGAACCGCAAGTTCGTGCGCATGGCACTGGGTGGCGTACGGGACGAGGCCGAGATCCGCGGCCACCGCAGGACCTACATCGGCTCCATGCCGGGCAAGATCCTGCAGAGCCTGTCCAAGGTCGGCGTACGCAATCCGCTCTTCCTGCTCGATGAAATCGACAAGATGGGCATGGATTTCCGTGGCGACCCGTCGTCGGCGCTGCTCGAGGTGCTGGACCCGGAGCAGAACCACACGTTCCAGGACCACTACATCGAAGTGGACTTCGACCTGTCGGACGTGATGTTCGTGGCGACGTCGAACTCGCTGAACATTCCGCCGCCGCTGCTGGACCGGATGGAAGTGATCCGCCTGTCGGGCTACACCGAGGAAGAAAAGGTCAACATCGCCACGCGCTACCTGTTGCCGAAGCAGATCAAGAACAACGGCCTCAAGGTCGGTGAAATCGACGTCAGCGAGGCTGCAATCCGCGACATCATCCGCTACTACACGCGTGAAGCTGGCGTGCGGTCGCTGGAACGCGAGGTGTCGAAGATTGCCCGCAAGGTAGTCAAGCTGCTGCTCCTGAAGAAGGAGTCTGGCGCGGTGAAGGTCGATTCGGAAAACCTGGACAAGTTCCTGGGCGTACGCAAGTACGACTTCGGTCTGGCGGGCAAGGAAAACCAGGTGGGTCAGGTGACCGGTCTGGCGTGGACCGAAGTTGGCGGCGACCTGCTGACGATCGAAGCCGCGATCATGCCCGGCAAGGGCAACATTACCCGCACCGGTTCGCTGGGCGACGTGATGAAGGAATCGGTCGAGGCGGCGCGATCAGTGGTGCGCTCGCGGGCGCGTCGCCTGGGTATTGCGGATGAGATGTTCGAGAAGCGCGACATCCACATCCACGTGCCCGAAGGTGCAACGCCCAAGGACGGTCCTTCTGCGGGTGGTGCGATGACGACAGCGCTGGTGTCGGTGCTGACCGGCATCCCGGTGCGGGCGGACGTCGCCATGACCGGCGAGATCACGCTGCGTGGTGAAGTGCTGCCGATCGGTGGCCTCAAGGAGAAGCTGCTGGCGGCCCACCGTGGCGGCATCAAGCTCGTGCTGATCCCCGAGGAGAACGTCAAGGATCTCGCCGAGATTCCTGACAACGTGAAGAATGCCATCGAGATCGTGCCGGTCCGCTGGATCGACAAGGTGCTGGAGCTGGCACTCGAGCGCAAGCCCGAGCCGCTGGCCGAGGAAGAGGCCAAGCCCGCCGAGGTGGCGGACAAGGCCACGGCCAAGGTCGAGATGATTCATCACTGATCGTCGCTTGCGATGACCAGAACGCCGCGGGGTCACACCCGCGGCGTTTTTGTTTTGATGGCCGACCGGAAAGGTCATTGCGAAGCACCCGCGCGGCTCCCGCATGGGACCTGCGCGGCGACGGCAAGATTGTTGCAATCAACGCTTGGCAAACCGAAAAGTCTCGTATTACAATCGCGGCCTCGCAACGCAAACAGCGGCAAACAGCAGTAACTGCCGAGTCGTGCGAAGCGAGTTAAATCCTGCAGGCGATGCCTGCGATGGTCTAGTGGGTGCTTAGCTCAGTTGGTAGAGCGGCGCCCTTACAAGGCGTAGGTCGGGGGTTCGAGCCCCTCAGCACCCACCACTTCACCATCGCGCTCCAGGCAATGTTTTTCCCGGCAGGTACCGACACAGGAGTGGTAGTTCAGTCGGTTAGAATACCGGCCTGTCACGCCGGGGGTCGCGGGTTCGAGTCCCGTCCACTCCGCCAGATACAAACAATGCCCGCGTCAGCGGGCATTTTTGTTTTCGCGCCTGCCGTCTTCGCATTCCCGTGGTCTTTGTTCTCCACCCGCAACGTGACGTCCGCGCGTCAGCAAATCGCGGTGTAGCGGCCGGCTCCTGCTAGAATCGCGAAGTTTGTCCTTCGTGCCAACCCCTTACCCGAATCAGCATGCTTGATTTCGTACGCAACAACCGGCGCCTGATGCTTCTGCTGCTGCTGGTGCTTGTCTTCCCGTCGTTCGTGTTCTTCGGTGTCGAGAGCTACTCGCGCTTCATGGACAGCTCGCACGACGCGGCCAAAGTGGACGGTCGCGCGATCTCCGTGCAGGAAGTCGACAACGTAGTGCGGGACCAGAGCGAGCGCATGCGCCAGATGCTGGGTAACAACTACGATCCGCGCATGTTCGAGGGCGGTGCGGCACGCCAGGCCGTGCTGGATCAACTGATCCTGCAGCGCGTGGTTTCCAACGCCACCACGGAGAAGCACCTGACGGTTTCCGACGCGCAGGTTGCAGCGGCCATTCAGAACATCCCGGCGATTGCCCAGCTGAAAACCGCCGAAGGTAAGCTCGACGAAAAGGCCTACATCCAGTTGCTGGCATCGCAAGGCATGACGCCGGAGCAGTTCGATGCGCGGCTGCGCTTTGAACTGGCCACGCAGCAGCTGGGTGGCGCCATTGGCACGACGGCATTCATGCCCAAGTCCCTGCTGGACCGCCTGATCGCCATCCGCGACCAGCAGCGCGATGTGCAGGCGCTGGTGATCAAGCCCGCCGACTTCACGTCGAAGGTCAAGGTCGAGCCCGCCGCGCTGAAGGCCTACTACGATGCGCACCTGTCGACGTACACCACGCCCGAGCAGGCCAAGGTCGAGTATCTGGTGCTGTCGGGCGATGCGCTGGCCGCCAGCCAGACCGTGACGCCGGAAGAGCTGAAGTCCTTCTACGACAGCAACATCGCGCGCTTCCGTACCGAAGAGCAACGTCGTGCCAGCCACATCCTCATCGCCGCCCCGAAGGATGGCAAGGACGCCGATCGCAAGGCCGCGAAGGAAAAGGCCGAGAAGCTGCTGGCGGACCTGCGCAAGCATCCGGAGACCTTCGCCGATGTGGCGAAGAAGAATTCGCAAGACCCGGGTTCGGCGGACAAGGGCGGTGACCTCGGCTTCATGGGGCGCGGGGCACTGGTCAAGCCGTTCGAGGACGCGATGTATGCGCTCAAGGACGGCCAGATCAGCGACGTGGTGGAAACCGACTACGGCTACCACATCATCAAGCTGACGGGCCTCAAGCCGGCGGAAACGCAGTCGCTCGATGCCGTGCGCCCGGAACTGGAAGCCGAACTCAAGGAGCAGCTGGCCGGCAAGAAGTACGCGGAACTGGCCGATGCTTTCGGCAACACCGTCTACGAACAGTCCGACAGCCTCAAGGCGGCCGCCGACAAGTTCAAGCTGACGATCCAGACCGCGGACAACGTGACCCGCCAGCCGAATCCGGCCCTGGGCGCGGAGAACCCGCTGAATAACGAGAAGTTGCTCAAGGCGCTGTTCAGCGACGACGCCATCAAGAACAAGCGCAATACCGAGGCCGTCCAGGTCGGTCCGACCACGTTGGTCGCGGCCCGCATCGCGGACTATCGCCCGGCCACGCCCCGCAAGTTCGAGGATGTGGAAGCGCAGGTGCGTCGGGCCTATGTTGCCCGGCAGGCGGCCGAGCTGGCCCGCAAGGATGGCGAGGCGCGCCTGGAAGCACTGAAGAAGAGCGGCAGCGCGGAGGGTTTCGGCCCGACCATCGTCGTGTCGCGCACCAAGGCGGACGGTGTTTCGCCGAAGGCAGTGGAAGCCATCATGCGTGCCGATTCTACCAAGCTGCCGTCGGTGGTGGGCGTGGACCTGGGTGCCGAGGGTTACGGGATCTACCACATCGCGAAGGTCAGCACGCCGCCGCAAGCGAACGCCGGCCAACGCCAGGCCGAGTCGCAGCAGCTGAGCCAGCTCGCGGGACAGACCGAACTCGGCGCCTACTACGAAGCGCTGAAGGCGCGGGCCAAGGTCAAGATCCTGCGTCCGGTGGTGGCGGCCGATGCCGCCCCGGCCAGCGAGGCCGCCGCGAAGTAAGCGATGAAAATCAAGGCGGCCTGATGTCGGCCGGAATGGCGCCAGCCAGCAAAAAGCCCCTGCGGTCTTGGACACCGTGAACTGCACCCCAAAAGTTGGACACCAACTTTTGGGGTGTTTTTTATGCAGCAGGGGCTTTTTGTTTGCACCGCGTCTGCACCCGCGACTGCAACCGTATTTGCACGGTGTTTGCGTCGCAATAGCGCTGTACTAGCGGTACCCGTCGCAATGTCCGTGTGCGATGCAGCTGCGCCCGCAGCGCACGCTCAGCGTGGTTTCGAGTGCGTCTTCAGCAATGGTTTCAGTTGCGGCCAGACATTGTCGAGCAGCGTGAGCTGGGCGGCCGACGTCGGATGGATCCGATCGTCCTGAAACCAGTCGGGCCGCGTGATGACCTTGTCGAGGAAGAATGGCACCAGGCCTGCGCGATACTCCGTGGCCAGCTTGGGATACAGCGCGAAGAAGCGATCGGTGTAGTCCTGGCCGAAATTGGGGGGGATTCGCATGCCAACCAGCAGCACGCCGGCGCCGGCCTTCTGGGCATCGTTGAGAATGCTGCGCAAGTTTGATTCGATCGACGGGAGCGGCAGGCCGCGCAAGCCATCATTGGCGCCGAGTTCCACGACCACGATGGCGGGCTTGTGGCGCTTCAGCAGGTCGGGCAGGCGTGTCTTGCCGCCGATGGTGGTCTCGCCGCTGATGCTGGCATTGACGACGCTATAATCGAACCGCTCCGTGCGCAGGCGATCCTGCAGCAGGCTGACCCAACCCGTGCCGCGGGCGATGCCGTATTCGGCGGACAGGCTGTCGCCGAGCACCAGTACCGCCGGCGTGGTGGCCACTGCAGGCCTGTTGGCTGCCTGCGCCGATCCCTGTGCCATCACGTCCGGGGCCAGGGCCGCCGTCAGCGCTACCGTGGCCAGTATCGCACCGCACGCCACCAGCGCCTTGTGGCGCCAACCGTATCCAATCCACTTGCTCATGTCTTCTTCCATTCTCGCTGTCGAGTCACTCGGAAAGACCGTAGCCGACACGACGGGTTCGCTGACGATTTTGCATGACGTCTCGTTTTCCGTCACGCCTGGCGAAACGCTGGCCATTGTCGGCGCATCCGGATCGGGCAAGTCCACGTTGCTGGGCCTGCTGGCCGGGCTGGATCTGCCGAGCACCGGCGCGGTCAGGTTGCATGGGCAGGATCTGTTCACGCTGGATGAAGACCAGCGTGCCGCACTGCGCGGCCGCCATGTCGGCTTTGTGTTCCAGTCGTTCCAGCTGGTGGGGCATCTGACGGCGCTGGAGAATGTGATGCTGCCGCTGGAACTCCGCGGCGAGACGGACCGCGTGCGCGAGCGCGCCGCCGAGATGCTGGAGCGCGTGGGGCTGGGCAAGCGGCTGTCGCACTATCCACGCACGCTCTCGGGGGGCGAGCAGCAGCGCGTGGCGCTGGCACGGGCATTCGTGGCGCGGCCGGATATCCTGTTTGCGGACGAGCCGACGGGCAGCCTGGATACCGCCACCGGCGAAGCCGTGATTGCGCTGATGTTTGAACTGAACCGCGACGCGGGATCGACGCTGGTACTCGTGACGCATGACCGCTCCGTGGCGGCGCGTTGCGCGCGCATCCTCACCATCGACGCCGGCCGGGTGGCCAGCGACGAATGGATGGGCACCGAGGTGTAAAGCGGCTCAGAGATCGTTTCAGAAAGATCCTGGCGTCGTTGGGCAACCTCTCAGGCGCGCGACAGCACGCGCCGCGCGCGGGCGATCAGCGAGCGGGTCGATGCGTCGTGGGTAGCCGTCGCGCTGCCATTGAGTTCTGCCTCGATCGGGCGCGCCAGGATCTTGCCCAATTCCACACCCCATTGATCGAACGAATTGATATTCCACACCACGCCCTGCACGAACGTGCGGTGCTCGTATAGCGCGATCAGGGCGCCGAGTACGTGGGGCGTCAGGTCTTCCATCAGCAGGGTGTTGCTCGGCCGGTTGCCATCGAACACCATGTGCGGGATGCGCGCCTCGTCCGTGATGCCGGCGGCGCGGAGCTCTTCCACGCTGCGGCCGCGCATCAGCGCCTCGCCTTGCGCAAAACAGTTGGCCAGCAGCTTGGCGTGATGGCCGGGCAGTTCGCGCGGCGGCACCAGCGGCGCGACGAAATCCACCGGCACGATCTGCGAGCCCTGGTGAATCATCTGGAAGTAGGCGTGTTGTCCATTGGTGCCGGCCGTGCCCCAGACCACCGGCGACGTGTGCGCGCGCACGGCTTTGCCGTCGAGTTGCACGGACTTGCCGTTGCTCTCCATTTCCAGTTGCTGCAGGAAGGCGGGAAACAGCTCGAGCGACGTCGAATACGGCGCCATGCAGCTCGTCGGCATGCCGTGGAAGTTGCGGTACCAGATGCCGAGCGTGCCCATGACCACCGGCATGTTGCGCGCCAGCGGGGCGGTGCGGAAGTGCTCGTCCATGGCGCGTGCGCCAAGCAGCAAGTCCTCGAACGCATCGAACCCCACGGCGAGCGCGATCGAGAGGCCCACTGACGACCACAGCGAGAAGCGGCCACCGATCCAGTCCCAGAATTCGAACATATTGGCGGGATCGATGCCGAAGTCGGTCACGGCTTCGCGATTGGTCGATACCGCCACGAAATGCCGTGCGAGCTGGCTCGCGGCCACGCCCTTGCGCAGGAACCAGTCCCGCGCGCTGCAGGCGTTGGCCATCGTCTCGAGCGTGGTGAACGTCTTGGAGCAAACGATCACCAGCGTACGGGCCGGGTCCAGGCGCACCAGCGTTTCGGCCAGCTCGGTGCCGTCCACGTTGGAAACGAAATGCATGCGCGGGCCGGCGGGATCGGCCAGATGCGCCAGCGCGCGGCAGACCATGCGCGGGCCCAGGTCCGAACCGCCGATGCCGATATTGACGATATCGGTGATGGCGTGACCCGTCGATCCGGTCCATGCGCCGCTGCGCACGCGTTCGCAGAAATCCCGCATCCGGCGCAGCACGTCGTGAATGCCGGGCATGACCGACGCGCCATCAACCTTGAACGGCGCATCAGGCCGAGCGCGCAGGGCCACATGCAGGGCGGCCCGGTCCTCGGTGGCGTTGATATGCTCGCCCGCGAACATGGCGTCGCGGCGCTGGCTCACGCCGGCTTCTTCGGCGAGCTTCATGAGCAGCGCGAAGGTCTCGGACGTGATGCGGTTCTTGGAGTAGTCCAGGTACAGGCCGGCGGCTTCCAGCGAGAAGTCCTCGACCCGTCGCCCGGCGTCGGCGTCGGCAAACCACTCGCGCATCGGCGTATCGCGAATGGCATCGAGGTGTTGGCGGAGGGCGTCCCAGGCGTGGAGGTCAGTCGGCATGCGGTCTTCTGTAGTTCAGGGGCGAAGGCCCGTCAAGCGGGCCAAGGCAAGTATACCGCCGGCGTGTGATGACAAATGCGCGAAGTCGCACAGCTTTTGTAAGCATTTCTGATTGCCGGCGGGCAGCCACATACCACCTTAGCAGGCGCGGATCGCCAACCCTATCGGTCGTTGTCCGACGTGAGAGCTCAAGTGCGCGGGCGGCCGCGTGCGGGCAACCGGGCGGCGACGGCGCGCAGCACGGGCTCGCCGCCTGCCACGCACACACCGCCGGCGCAGATCACGGCGATGCCCAGTGCTGTGGTCCAGTCCGGCAATTGTCCGAATGCGAAGTAACCGACGGCGGTGGCCGAGAGGATCTGCAAGTACAGGAAAGGACTCAGGAAGGATGCGTCGGCGTACTGGAACGCACGGATCACAAAATAGTGGCCGAGCGATCCCGTGATCCCGGCGGACAGCAGCAGCGCGCATTGCAGCAGCGTCGGCACGGCTTCGAACCAGAAGAAGGGCACGAGCAACGTGGTCAGCGCCGCGCCGGTCACGCCACTCTGGATCAGCGTGGTCATCGGTGCGTCATGGGCGGCGATGCGACGCGTCAGCATCTGCAGCAGCGCGAACAGCAGCGCGGACAACAGGCCGAGGCCAACGCCCAGCGGGCTCAGTTCGCCACCCGGCCGTACCACCACAAGCATGCCCGCAAAACCGATGCCCACGCCGATCCAGCGCGTCCAGCGCGCGTGCGGGCCGGGACGCTCGCCCAGCAGCCATGGCGACATCGCCACCACGAACAGCGGTGCGCAGAAGTTGAGGGCGGTGGCCTGCGCCAGCGGCATCAGCCGCAGCACGCTGAAGAAGACCAGCGTCGATGCCAGCATCAGCCCGCCCCGCAACCATTGCAGCCGCGGCTGTGCGGGGCGCGACTGCTGCTGCCATCGCGCCGGCCCCAGCAGCAGGAAAATCGCGGCCACATGGCCGAGGTAGCGCACCCACGCCACGGCGACCACGGGCAGGCCCTGCTGCGTCAGCGTCTTGCCGGTGGCGTCAAGCAGGCTCAGGATCCACTGGCCTATGACCAGCAGCACAATGCCGGTAAGCAGGCGGCGGCGCGGATCTTCGGTGGTAACGATCGAGGCGGCCTGGGTCATGCCGCGGCGCCTCGCAGCAATGTGTTGAGCACCTCGCGCGCAGGCAGGCAGAGCTCGCTGGCCGTCATCCCGGCCGGGCCGGTGCCGGTTGCGACGAGTCGGTCGGCCGCGCGGCCATGGATCCACACCGCCGCGCGTGCGGCCGCTGGCACGGGCATGCCCTGTGCGAGGAAGGCGCCGATCATGCCAGCCAGCACGTCGCCCGTGCCAGCCGTCGCCAGCGCGGCATTGCCGGTCGGGTTGATCGCCATCGGCGTGCCGTCGGCATCGGCGATCACGGTGCCCGATCCCTTCAGCACGATGGTGGCCCGCCATGCCGTGGCCAGCGCGGCGGCAGCCGCCAGCCGGTCGCGCTGGATCTCCGCGACGGCGCAGCCCATCAGGCGGGCGGCTTCGAGCGGATGCGGGGTCATCACATGGGCGAGCCCGCTATCGCGCAACGCCTGCGCCAGCGCGGCGTCCGACGCCAGCAAGTTGAGCGCGTCGGCATCGATCACCAGCGACGGCGGCGAGGCCGCATTGGCGCACGCGTCGATCAACTGGCCCAGTTGCTTGCGCGCGGCCGCGCCGGTACCCATGCCAGGGCCGGCCACAACCGCGGTCATCGCATCGAAGGCGATCTCCGCCACCGGATGCAGCATCAGCTCCGGGTGCACCGGGTCGATCACGGGCGCGGGCTGGGCGAGGAAACCCACATGCACGCGGCCCGCGCCGAGATAGAGGCCCGCGCGCGCGCCGAGCAGCGGCGCCCCGGTCATGCCAAGACTGCCGCCGATCACGGCCAGCGACCCGAAATGGCCTTTGTTCGCGGCGTGCTGTCGCGCCGGCAATGCCTGCACGAAACCGACTGGCTGGTTGACGCAGGCCACGGCCGCTTCCGTCGGCGGATAGGGCAGACCGAGCGGCGCGATGTCGATCTCGCCCGCGCAGTCGCGACCATCCAGCGTCAGCAGGCCGGGCTTGGCGGCCAGGAAGGTCAGCGTGCGCCGGGCGCGCACGGCGGGCTGCCCGGCGCCGGTATCGGCAAAAAGGCCGCTTGGGATGTCGAGTGCGAATACCGGCAGCCCGGAGGCGTTCAGATGGTCGATCCAGCGGGCGACGGCGCCGTCCGCTGCGCGGTTCAGGCCGATGCCAAGCAGTCCGTCGACGATTGCTGTACATGCAGTGGGCCAGGGCGGCAGCGTCGTGTTGGCGTCCGGCGGCAAGGACATCAAGGGAACACCGGCCGTGCGCGCCTCCAGCCAGGCCCGTGCCGCATCGGCGGGCAGGCGGTCCGGCTCGGCGGTCAGCCACGCTTCCACCTGGCGGCCGGCCTGGTGCAGCCGCGTGGCCGCGACCAGTGCATCGCCGCCATTGTTGCCCGGTCCGGCCAGGAAGAGGATGCGTCCTGCCGGCACGTGCTGTGCCACCCAGTCGGCGGCGGCCGCGCCGGCGCGGGCCATCAGCGTGAAGGGGGGCAATGCCGCCAGTCCGGCCTGCTCGATCCGACGGATCGTAGCCACATCGTGGAGCGGGGTCGCGTCGGCGCCGGTCGCGTCGAGTGGCAGCCATGCGGGCTCGGTGGGTGTGGCGGGTCGCGGTGCAGGGGATGCAGGGGACGAAGGGGACGAAGAGGCGGTGGCGTTCATGTCGGGGTCAGTCAGGCGCTAGCCCGTAGCGCGCCGGGGTCAGGCCTTCCATGTCGATGGCAGGCCCATCACCCTGTCCCGCGCTGGCGGCGATCTGGTCGGCCGCAATTTTGCCCGATCCGCAACTCATCGCCCAGCCCGTCGAGCCGTGGCCAAGGTTCAGGAACAGGCCCGGCACGCTGGTCGCCCCGATCAGCGGCGGTCCGTCGGGCAGCATCGGCCGGGCGCCGGCCCAGAGCGTGGCTTCGTTGTAGTGGCCGGCCACGGGAAACCAGTCGCGCGCCACCCTGATCAGCGTGCGCAGGGCGGCCGGCCGCAGGTCCAGCCGGCGCGAGCCCAGTTCCGCCGTTCCGGCCACACGCAGCCGGTTGCCCATGCGCGTGATGGCCACCTTGAACGACTCGTCCATCAGCGCCCCAAGGGGGGCCTGCAGTTCGTCGCGGACCATCACCGTCGCGGAGTAGCCCTTGACCGGGTACAGCGGCACGCGCAACCCCAGCGGGCGCAGCAGCGCCGCGCTGCCGACGCCGGCGGCCATCAGCACACGGTCCGCGCTCAGCGTTTCCGCCGTGGCGCCACGGCCTGGCGCGGCAAGTTCCACCGTCAGGCCATCCTCCTTGCCGGCGCGCAGGCGGGCCACGCTGGTTTCGAAGCGGAACTTCACGCCGGCTGCATCGGCAAGCTGGTGCAGGCGACGTACGAACATCGGGCAGTTGCCCGACTCGTCCTCCGGCAGGTGGAGTCCGCCGGCCAGCGCCGTATCGTCGGCGAGTCCCGGCTCAAGCTGGCGGCAAGCGCCGGCATCGATCAGCCGGTGGGGCACATTGTTCTCGCGCAGCAACGCCAGCGCGGGCGCGGCCATGTCAACGTCCTGCTGCGTGCGGAACAGTTGTAGGTAGCCGCGCGACTGCTCGTACTCGATCTCGAGTTCCGCGCGCAACCGGTGCATGCATTCGCGGCTGTAGAAGGCCACGCGCTGCATGCGCAGCTTGTTGGCGCGGTAGCGCTCGGGATGGCATTCGCGCAGCCAGCGGGCGATCCACCGCCACATCGCGGGGTCCGCGCTGGGGCGGAACAGCACCGGCGACTCGCGCTGGAACAGCGCGTGAAGAATCTTGCGGGGCATGCCCGGGGCCGCCCAGGGCGTGACATAGCCGGGCGCGATGACGCCTGCGTTGCCGAAGCTGGCTTCCTGCGCGGGCGCGCCGCGCCGGTCCAGTACGGTGACTTCGAAGCCCGCCTGGCGCAGGTACCAGGCGGAGCAGACGCCGATTGCGCCGGCGCCGATGACGATGACGTGCATCTTGGTGGTGTTTCCTGTGGATGACCCCCTCTGGCCTGCCGTCCCGATCCCCGATCCCCGATCCCCGTATCCCGTATTTCCGTCTGCCTCTCGGCCACGTACCGCCTGTTTGCGGCGCGCTCGTTGGCGCGCCGCTGTCTCTATTTAAGTTCCTTCGCCATCACCACGTCCGGCAGCCAGGTGACCACGGTGGGCCACACGGTGATGATGCCGATGGCGACCACCATCATCATGAAGAACGGCAATGACACTCTGGCGATGTAGTTGCTGTCCTTCCCGGTCATGCTTTGTAGCACGAACAGGTTAAAGCCGACCGGCGGCGTGACTTCGGCGATCTCCACCAGCAGGACGATGAAGATGCCGAACCATACCAGATCGAAGCCGGCCGCCTGCACCATCGGCAGGACCGTGGCCGTGGTCAGCGCGATCATCGAGATGCCGTCGAGCGCCGTGCCGAGCAGGATGTAGATGATGGTCAGCACCGCGATCAGCGACCAGGGCGACAGGTGCAGCGCCGCCACCCATTCGGCCAATGCGCGCGGGATGCCGGTAAAGCTCATCGTCACGGACAGGAACGAGGTGGCGCCCAGCACGAACATGATCATCGCGGTCAGTCGCGTGGCCGACATCAGGCTTTCCCAGAATGCCTTGCGCGTGAGCGAGCCGCCGGCCCAGGCCAGCGCGAGCGACGCCACCACGCCGTAGGCCGCGGCCTCCGTGGCGGTGGAGTAGCCGGCCATCATGATCCAGGTGATGAACGCGATCAGGATGATGCAGGGCATGAGCTGGCGGATGGATGCCAGCCGCGCGCGCCAGCCATAGGTTTCCGCAGCCGGCGTCTTTTCCGGATTCATCAGCGCCCAGACCACGATATAGCCCGAGAACAGTAGCATCAGCAGCAGGCCCGGCAGGAAGCCGGCCAGGAACACGCGAATGATCGATACATCGGCCGAGACCGCATAGACCACCATGGTGATCGACGGCGGAATCAGGATGCCGAGCGTGCCGGCCGTGGAGAGCGACCCGAGCGTGATGCGCTCGTCGTAGCCGCGCCGCGTGAGTTCGGGCAGGGCGGATTTGGCGATGGTCGCGCACGTGGCGGCCGACGACCCCGACACCGAGCCGAAGATGCCGCAGCCGAGGATGTTCACGTGCATCAGCCGGCCAGGCAGCCAGTTGAGCCAGGGCGACAGGCCGTTGAACATCTGCTCGGACAGCTTGGTCCGGAACAGGATCTCGCCCATCCAGACAAAAAGCGGCAGCGACGCGAGCGTATAGGATGCGCTCGACGACCACCACGCGTTGGCCAGGTTCACTAGCGCATCGTGGTCGGAGAAGATCACCAGCCCGGCCCACGAGGTCACGGCGATGGCCACGGGAATCCAGGCGCCGACCGCCAGGAAGATGATCATCACCACCAGCAGGATCAGGGCAACGAGTACGGTGCTCATCAGACGGTCTCCCCAAAATCACCGGAGGCCAGCTTGGCTTCCTGCGCCAACTGGTAGCGGGGCTTCTGCCGGCGCACCACGCGCAGCCATTCATCAGCGACGGCCAGCAGGAATCCCAGGGCGCCAATCACCGCGAAGCTCTGCGGAATCCACAGCGGGATGACGATCTGGCCCTGCGACACATCGCCGATGTCCCAGCTCTGCCATGCGAAGGTGCCGAGCGCCCAGGCGGCATAGCCGGAGAACACCAGGCAGATGGTGAGCGAGAGGACTTCCAGCACCCAGCGGCGCTTCGGGCCCACGGCTTCCAGCAGCATCTCCACGCGGACGATGCCGCCGTGCTGGAAGGTCTGGCCGAGAATCAGGAAGGCGGACGCGGCGCACAGCCACGCGACGATGTCATCGCCGCCCTTGAAGGTCATATTGGTTTCGCGCGAGATCGACATCGCAATCATCACGATGCAGACGGCGAGGATGCAAAGCGCGCCGAGCACGGCGCAGACATCGAGCAGGTGGTCCAGCCAGCGCTTGCGAGGGGTGGGGGCTTCCATGGTGCCTCTGGGGGGCTACGTACAGCCAAGAAATGAAAAGGGCGGGGCTTCCCGGCACGCAGACGGCCGTGGCCGTCCGCGTGCGCGGTGCGGAGAGATGCGGCGTGCAGGCTGCGGACAGGCCGCGGACAGGTTTACTTCCTGTACGCGTCGAGGATCGCCTTGCCGTCGTCGCCCGCGCTCTTCGCCCATTCGTCCACCATGACCTGGCCAACCTTCTGCATATCGGTCTTCAGTTGCGGGGAGGGCGGCGCCACCGACATGCCGTTCTTGGACAGCGTGGCCAGGTACTCGCGGGTCTTCTGCTCGGAAACTTGCCAGCCGCGCTTCTCGGCATCGGCCACGGCCTTGAGCAGCGCGTCCTGCGTGGGCTTGTCGAGCGCGGCGAAGGCCTTCTTGCTGACCACCAGCATGTTCTTCGGCAGCCAGGCATCCACGGTGTAGAAGTACTTCACGGACTCCCATACCTTGGTGTCCACACCGGTGGCGCCTGAGGACATGAACGAGTTGACGGTGCCCGTGGCCAGCGCCTGCGCCAGGTCGGCGGCCTGGATCGTCACCGGCTGCGCGCTGACCAGTTCGGCGATCTTGGAGGTGGCGGGGTTATAGGCGCGCCACTTCAGGCCCTTCATGTCGGTGGCGCTGTTGAGCGGCTTGTTGGCGTAGATGCCTTGCGGCGGCCAGGCCACCGCGTAGAGCAGCTTCATACCCTGGCGGTCCAGCACCTTGTCCGTGACGGGCTTCGAGGCCTGCCAGAGCTTGTACGAATCGCCGTAGCTGGTGGCCAGGAACGGCACGGCATCGACGCCAAACACGGGGTTCTCGTTGGCCAGCGTCGACATTAGGATTTCGCCCATCTGCACCTGGCCGGTCTGCACGCCGCGCTTGATCTCGTTGGCCTTCAGCAGCGAGCCATTGGGGTGCAGCACGATCTTGAGCTTGCCGCCGGTGGCCTTTTCGACGTCATTGGCCATCTGCTGCAGGTTTTCCGTGTGGAGGTTGGTGGCCGGATATCCCGTGGGCAGGTCCCACTTGGTTTCCGCCCGTGCCGCCGTGGCGACCAGCAGCATGCCCGCCGCCGCGACTGCCATTGCCTTGACTCGCATCTCGATCTCTCCTGGTGTTGCGCAAGGGCGCCTGCCCGACTGCGCGGGTTTGGGACTACCTGGAGGCCGCTGCACATGTCTCAGATGTTTGAGACATGCGTGGCAGCCGCGATCACGGGCGTGGCGGTGGCTCAGCCGCCGCGCTGTGAAGGTTGGACGATGGCTTCCAATGCAAGGGCCGTGCCCAGCAACTGCGCGTCGCGCATCGGGCCGTGGGACAGCATCAGGCCGACCGGCAGTTCGCCGGGCGCGTGGCACGGCATCGAGACCGAGCAGCCATCGAGAAAATTGAATGCAGAGGTATTGCGCAAGAGCAGGCCATTGGTGCGGAAGAACAGCGCATCGTCACCAACGAGCGGCGCGATGGCGGGCGCGACCATCGGTACCGTGGGGCAGACCACGGCGTCAAACGATGCCAGGCGGGCTTCCATGCGGGCGATCCAGTCGAGCCGCGCACGGTGCAGGGCGATGTAGTCCGCGGCGCTCATCGCGGCACCGCGTTCGATACGCGCCAGCACGCGCGGATCGTACTGGTCCCGATGCGTGGCCATCAGCGCGCGATGGTGGGCATACGCCTCCGGCGCGGAAAAACCGCCGGCCGCGTTGAGGCCCGCCAGTTCGTTCAGCTCCGGCAGGTCCACATGTTCGATCCGTACGCCCGCGGCGGACAGCCGGCCGATGGCGCGGTCGAAGGCCCGCGCGACGGCGTCGTCCAGATCGTCCAGTAGCAACTGGCGCGGGATCGCCAGCCGGATCGCCCCGGCCGCCGTCACGCGCGGGATGACGGGCGCATCGGCGATCACGCTGTCGACGGCGATGCAATCCGACAAGGTGCGAGCCATGGCGCAGGCGGTGTCCAGCGTATAGGACAGCGGGAAAGCCCCGGCAAGCGGTACACGGCGTGCCGTGGGCTTGAAGCCGGTGATGCCGCACAGTGCGGCTGGAATGCGGATCGACCCGCCTGTATCGCTGCCCAGAGCCGCCACGGCGGCACCGATTGCCACGGAAACCGCCGCGCCGGATGACGATCCGCCCGGGATGCGTGCGACGGCCGTGCCGCACGGATTCACCGGTGTGCCGAAATGGGGATTGATGCCAACGCCCGAGAACGCGAACTCGGTCATGTTGGTGCGGCCGACCAGTGCCGCGCCCGCATCGCGCAGGCGGGCGACCACGGTGGCGTCGGCGGCGGCAGGCACTGCATCCTGCCGCGCGGCGGAGCCGGCGCGGGTGACCTCGCCGGCCACATCGAACAAGTCCTTGATCGACACCGGCAGGCCCGCCAGCGGATGCAGCGGCTTGCCTGCGCGCGCTGCGGCATCGGCGGCGCGGGCCACCTGGCTGGCGGCGTCGAAGGTCGGGTGCAGGAAAACCGCGTTGCCGGCCGGGCTGGCGGCCGCGGCGGCGGCCTGGGCGATCAGGTCGGTGCGGCAGGTGGTGCCGGCGCGCAGGGCGGCGTGCAGGGTGTCGAGGTCAGGCAGCATGTCGCGGGTGCGCAGGCGGGAGACGGGAAAAGGCGCCGCAACATGAGGCCGCTTTCACCCATTGCCTGTGTGAATTAAAGTGTTCATGCTCATAATTTGCCAATAAACTGTCAAGCCAAAATTGCCCGGTGGCGCTTCGGGCTTTCACCTATCGCCATCCGCGCCACGCCGGCGTTTGCCGCGCGAATCGGGTCATTGATATCCAGGAACAGGAGACTTTTCGCATGGCACGCAAGCCAGTCCAGATCCCGTCCGGTGCCGTGCCTGCATCGACCGCCCCCCACGCCCCAGCCCCGTCGTCAGCCTCATTGCCGGCCCCTTCGCTGGCCCGTGCTGCGGGCGTCAACATCGTGTCCTCGTCGCATCTGGTGTCCGTGCGCAGCCCGGAACTGTCCGAGTTCGAGTTCGGGTTGAACACGGCTTACAACGCCTACAGCCGCTGGGTCGTGCGCTGCATGGGCGCGGCGGGAGTGCGCGACCTGACCTTCCTCGATGTGCTGGTGCTGCACCATGTGAACCACCGTGGCCGCGCCAAGCGGCTGGCCGATATCTGCTTCGTGCTGAACGTGGAGGACACCCACCTGGTGACGTACGCGCTCAAGAAGCTGGCGGGCCTGGGGCTCGTGGCGGGCGAGCGGGTGGGCAAGGAAGCCACCTATGCGACCACCCAGGCCGGTACCGAGGCTTGCGCGCGCTATCGCGAGATCCGCGAGCAGTGCCTGACCAGCAATTTCACCGAGGGCAGCGAGGAAAATCTGGAGATTGGCGAGCTGGCGCGGCTGCTACGGGTGCTGACTGGCCTGTACGAGCAGGCCGCGCGGTCGGCGACGTCGCTCTGACCGGCCCGGTGCGCTGTCCTCTTTTCAGTGTGGGTTCGGCGTCACCTGGGTGCCGCAACGCGTTGTTCCGGACGCGCCAAACCGAAGTGCTTTATAGGGCACCAAAACGGTGCCGCGCCCAAAGATTGCGCGCATAACCCGCACGGAAGGCCGGACACGACGCCCGTGTCCGATTCCATCCCATTGCGCAATGCAAAAAGCGGTCGCCGGCAAGGTACAATAGCGGTTTTCCGCCAGCCGGCACCCCATCCAGCGATGTCGGCGGCCGCCTGCCCCGACCTCCCTTCGCCTCCCGACCGCTACGATCATGGCGCATTTCTCATGCTTCCCCGGCGCTTTGGCGCTTTCCGCCTTCCGTCAGCAACGGCTGCTTGCCGCGCTTCAACAGATCGACGCCGATATTGAATCGGTGCACGGCCAGTTCCTGCATTTTGTCGACACCGACACCCCGTTGTCCGCCGAGGACCAGTCGCGCATCGCTGCGTTGCTGACCTATGGCGCGCCGTTCACCGCCCAGACCGATGGCGACCGCTTTGTCGTGATCCCGCGTTTCGGCACGATCTCGCCCTGGGCCAGCAAGGCGACCGACATCGCCCATAACTGCGGCCTCAACCACGTGCATCGCATCGAGCGCGGCGTCGAGATCACCGTGATCTGCAAGAAGGGCCTGCTGCGCGGCCGCAAGACGCTGGGCGCCGATGTGCGCGCCGCCGTTGCCGCGCATCTGTTCGACCGCATGACCGAGACCGTGGTCGCCACGCGCGAGGACGCCGCCGGCCTGTTCCAGGAACTGCCGGCCAAGCCGCTGCAGTTCATCGACATCGCGGGTGGCCGCGCCGCGCTGGCCGAGGCCAACACGGCGATGGGCCTGGCGCTGTCCGAGGACGAAATCGACTACCTGCTGGACGCCTATGGCAAGCTCGGCCGCAACCCGACCGACGTCGAGCTGATGATGTTCGCGCAGGCCAACAGCGAACACTGCCGCCACAAGATCTTCAACGCCACCTGGACCATCGATGGCGTGAACCAGGACAAGTCGCTGTTCGCCATGATCCGCAATACGCACCAGCTGAACCCGCAGGGTTCGATCGTGGCATATTCGGACAACTCCGCCGTGATGGAAGGCGATGTGGCCGAGCGCTGGTTCCCGCGTGGCGCGGACCAGAAGTACGGCCGCCACGAGGCGCTGACCCACACCCTGATGAAGGTGGAAACCCACAACCACCCGACCGCCATTTCGCCGTTCCCGGGGGCCTCCACCGGCGCCGGCGGCGAGATCCGCGACGAAGGTGCCACCGGCCGCGGCGCCAAGCCGAAGGCGGGCTTGACCGGCTTCACGGTGTCCAACCTGATGCTGCCGGACGCCGTCGAATCCTGGGAGAACGCGCGCGACGCGGCCCAGCCGATGGCCCATCGCAATCCGGACGACAAGGCCGGCGTGACCGGCAAGCCGGACCGCATCGCCTCGCCGCTGCAGATCATGATCGAAGGCCCGCTCGGCGGCGCCGCGTTCAACAACGAATTCGGCCGCGCCAACCTGGGCGGCTACTTCCGCGTCTACGAGCAGAACGTGGGCGGCACCGTACGCGGCTATCACAAGCCCATCATGATTGCCGGCGGTATCGGCAACATCGACGGCGGCCACACGCACAAGGACCCGCTGCCGGCCGGCACGCTGCTGATCCAGCTGGGCGGCCCGGGCATGCGCATCGGCATGGGCGGCGGCGCCGCCAGCTCGATGGCCACCGGCACCAACACGGCCGATCTGGACTTCGATTCGGTCCAGCGCGGCAACCCCGAAATGGAGCGCCGCGCGCAGGAAGTCATCAACGCGTGCTGGCAACTGGGCGATGAGAACCCGATCCTGTCGATCCACGATGTGGGCGCGGGCGGTATCTCGAATGCATTCCCGGAACTGGTGGACGGCGCCGACCGCGGTGCGCGCTTCGACCTGCGCCAGGTGCATCTGGAAGAGTCGGGCCTGTCCCCGGCGGAAATCTGGTGCAACGAGTCGCAGGAGCGCTATGTGCTGGCGATCGGCCCGAACAGCTTTGCCCAGTTCCAGGCGATGTGCGAGCGCGAGCGCGCGCCGTTTGCCGTGGTCGGCGTGGCCACGGAAGAAAAGCAGCTGCAACTAGTGGATGCGCACGTGGACGCGTCGCTCAAGGCGCACTACGCGGTCGACATGCCGATGGATGTGCTGCTCGGCAAGCCGCCGCGCATGCACCGTGACGTGACGCGCGTGGCGCAGGAACTGCCGGCCGTAGACGTGACCGGAATTGCGCTGGAGCAGGCGGTCAAGGATGTGCTGCGGCACCCGACCGTCGCCAGCAAGTCGTTCCTGATCACGATCGGCGACCGTACCGTTGGCGGCATGAATGCCCGCGACCAGATGGTTGGCCCATGGCAGGTGCCGGTGGCGGACGTGGCCGTGACCACGCTCGACTACAAGGGCAATGCCGGCGAAGCGATGACGATGGGCGAGCGCACGCCGCTGGCCGTGATCGACGCCCCGGCGTCCGGGCGCATGGCGATCGGCGAGGCGCTGACCAACCTGGCCGCCGCGCCGGTCAAGGACCTGGGCAAGGTCAAGCTGTCGGCCAACTGGATGGCCGCGTGCGGCGTCGCCGGCGAGGATGCCAGGCTGTACGACACCGTGCACGCGGTCGGCATGGAGCTGTGCCCGGCACTGGGCATCAGCATCCCGGTGGGCAAGGATTCGCTGTCCATGCGCACCAAGTGGTCGGATGCCGAGGGCGACAAGGAAGTGGTGGCGCCGGTGTCACTGATCATCTCGGCGTTTGCCGCCGTGGATGACGTCAACCGGACGCTGACGCCGCAACTGCGCACGGACCTGGGTGACAGCGTGCTGATCGCCATCGACCTGGGTCGTGGCAAGAATCGCATGGGTGGCAGCATCCTGGCGCAGGTCACGCAGCAGGTGGGCGACAGCGCGCCGGACGTGGACAGCGCCGAAGACCTGAAGAATTTCTTCAACGTGATCCAGCGCCTGAACCGCGAGGGCAAGCTGCTGGCCTATCACGACCGCTCGGATGGCGGCTTCCTCGCGGCCGTGGCCGAGATGGCGTTTGCCGGCCACTGCGGCGTGTCGCTGAACGTGGATATGCTCGCGCTGGACCCGGGCCAGGAGCAGGACTACGGCGACGCCAAGAACTGGGCGCAGCAGGTGGCCGAGCGTCGCAACGACCAGACGCTGCGCGCGCTGTTCTCGGAAGAGCTTGGCGCGGTGATCCAGGTGCGCCTGGACGAGCGCGACACCGTGTTCGGCGTGCTGCGCGAAGCGGGCCTGTCGGCCTGCAGCCATGTGATCGGCAAGCCCAATGCGTCCGACCAGGTCGAGATCTATCGCGACGCCAAGAAGGTGTTCGGTGCCGCGCGCGCCGAGCTGCAACGCAACTGGACCGAAGTCAGCTGGCGCATCGCGCGCCTGCGCGACAACCCGGCCTGCGCGGACAGCGAATACGATCGCCTGCTGGATGCCAGCGACCCCGGCATTCGCCCGGTGCTCACGTTCGATACGGCCGAAGACATCGCCGCGCCGTTCATCGCCACCGGCGCCCGCCCGCGTGTGGCCATCCTGCGCGAGCAGGGCGTCAACTCGCAGATCGAGATGGCGTACAGCATGGATCGCGCCGGCTTTGACGCGCACGACGTGCATATGAGCGACCTGATCGCCGGCCGCGCCAACCTGGCGGACTTCAGCGGCTTCGTGGCCTGCGGTGGCTTCAGCTACGGCGACGTGCTGGGTGCCGGTGAAGGCTGGGCCAAGACGATCCTGTTCAACGCGCAGATGGCCGAGCAGTTCGCGGCGTTCTTCAACCGTCAGGACACCTTTGCGCTGGGCGTTTGCAACGGCTGCCAGATGATGAGCAACCTGGCCCCGATCATCCCGGGTGCCAATGCGTGGCCCAAGTTCACGCGCAACCAGTCGGAGCAGTACGAGGCGCGCTTCGTCACGGTGGAAGTGCAACAGTCGTCGTCGATCTTCTTTGCCGGCATGGAAGGCAGCCGTATTCCGATCGTCGTGGCACACGGCGAAGGGTTTGCCGACTTTTCCCAGCAGGGTGACATCAACGCTGCCAAGGTGGCGCTGCGCTTCGTCGACAACCAGGGCGTGGCAACGCAGACCTATCCGCTGAATCCGAACGGTTCGCCGGAAGGCATCACGTCGGTGACGACCGTGGACGGCCGCTTCACCGTGCTGATGCCGCACCCGGAGCGCGTGTTCCGTGCCGCGACCATGAGCTGGGCGCCGGATGCCTGGAAGCAAGCGGCCGAGGGTGACAGCCCGTGGATGCGCATGTTCCGCAATGCGCGGAAGTGGGTGGGATAACCGCCAGGTTCGACTCGCCGCAGTAGCAATAAGGCCCGCGTAAGCGGGCCTTATTGTTTGGGGTGCGGAGAGCTGTATAGGGGAAGGGGGAAAGGCGGGGAGCAGATGCGGCAGTCTTGCAGGCGAGCCTACGCCACCGCGGCAGGCGCTGCCCCGCCGGCTCCACCGCTGCCATCTGCCCCGTCGGGGGACTCGGGGTCTCCGGGTGTGCCCGCATCGGGGGGCGTCATCGACGGCATATACAGTCGGGCACTCCAGGGCAGGTATCGCGAATAGAGCAGCCGCATGCGGTCCGAATCGGGCGGCACGTCGATCTCGCCGTGGATCTCCATGTAGGCGATCGTGGCCTGCAGCAGCTTGGACTGCGCGTAGCGGTCGCGCGTAGGCACGTAGGGGTGGAGGTGGCGCCAGCGCATGCCGGTGCACTCGATATTGGGCATGCCCAGCGCGCAGTAAATGATGCCGCTGGAATAGAGGTGCCACATGTGCCAGTAGCCGCTCGTTACGCCCATCGTCGCATTGCCCTCTGTTGTGTTCTGGCGGCGCGGCGCACGGGTCATTCCCGGCGACCGGCACCAAACAACCAGAATTCGGATTTTACCGATGGGCCCGACCAGCGGAAATGGAAAGATGTCACCAAAGTGTGCCTTAGCGCGCTTAACCCGGTGATCTGGGACCCTCCGGTGCCGCGTCCCAAAAAGAAAACCAGCGCCGAAGCGCCGGTTTTTTCTTGGGGCAGTGCGAAGGTCCTTACTGGATCTTGGCCTTGTCCTTGAGCGACTTCATCATCGCCTGGAACTGCTCGCGTTGCCAGCCCTGGTCGCCCATCAGCATCTGCTGGAGCTGGGGCTTCACTTCCTCGAACGAGGGGATCTTGGCGTCGCGCGTATCCACCAGTTCGATGATGTGCCAGCCAAACTGGGTCTTGACCGGGGTGTCGGTCATCTGGCCCTTCTTCAGGCCGGTCATCGCGGCCGAGAATTCCGGCACGTAGCTGCTGCTGTTGGCCCAGTCCAGGTCGCCGCCGTTGGTCGCGGAGCCCGTGTCCTTCGACGACGCCTTGGCGACGTCCTCGAACTTGGCGCCGCCCTTGATCTTGGCGATCAGCGCCTTGGCGTCGGCTTCCTTTTCCACCAGGATGTGGCGGGCGTGGTATTCCTTGCCGTTGCCGAACTGCGACTTGATCTTCTCGTACTGCTTGCGCAGTTCGTCGTCGCTGGCACCGTGGGTCCGCACGTAGTCCTCGAACACGGCGCCCGCCAGCACGTTCAGCTTGGCCTGTTCCAGTTGTTCCTGCACGTCGTCACGCTGGGTGATGCCGCGCTTGCCGGCTTCTTGCAGCAGCAGTTCCCGGTCGATCAGCATGGTGCGGGCACGGTCGCGCAGCTCCGGGCTAGCGGGCTGGCCGGTGCCGGCGATCAGCTTGTCCAGCTTGGCCGAGGGGATGGGCTTGCCATTCACAACGGCGGCGTTCTGGGCGATTGCAGGCAGGCTGCCAGCAGCAAGCACAGCCGCCAGGCTGAACGAGAGGACGGTGGTCTTCATGGAATCAGGTCTGAGAGTTGCGGGTAGCGTCGCGTGATGCTTCGCGGGATTGATATTCTTGGTCGGTATATGCGCTCACTGCCAGCGCGTGAATCTGCGAGGGGAACAGCGCGCGCAGCGCATCATACACCATGCGGTGACGCGTTACGCGGGAGTGCCCCGCAAACTGCTCGCTCACGATCGTGACATCGTAGTGGCCTCCGCCGGACGCCGCGCCGGCATGGCCGGCATGGGCCGCGCTGTCATCGCGCACGGCAAGGCGGGAGGGGGCGAGGGCCGCGCGCAGCAGCGCCTCGATGGTGGCGGGATCGGCTGCCATCCGGGTTCCTTCGTTGGGGTGGGTCCGTTACTCGGACGGGGTTTCCTGGATGTGGCGCGACAGCCAGATGCTCTGGACCACGATGAAGACGACCATCAGGCCCATGCTGCCGAACAGCTTGAAGTTGACCCAGGTGTCGGTGGAAAACTGATAGGCCACGTACAGGTTCACGACGCCCATTGCCGCGAAGAAGGCGGCCCAGGCGGCGTTCAGGCGGCTCCACGTCGCATCCGGAAGGGTGACCTGCTTTTCCATCATGGCGCGGACCAGGTTCTTGCGCCAGCCGACCACCGAGCCGATCAGCGTCACGGCGAACAGCCAGTACAGCACCGTGGGCTTCCATTTGATAAAGGTCTCGTTGTGCAGCAGGATGGTGGCGCCGCCGAACACGCCGATGATGACCAGGCTGACCCATTGCATCGGCTCCACCTTGCCGTGCCGGAAGCGCACCCACGCAATCTGCAGGACCGTGGCGACGATGGCCGCCGCCGTGGCCGGATAGATGCCGAACAGCTTGAAGGCGATGAAGAACAGGATGACCGGGAACAGGTCGAAAAGAAATTTCATGCGGACGAGGTCTGGTTGGCGGGCCCGAGGGCCCGCGTGTGATCCGGGATACGGATCGATGCTGGCGTCCGGTGTAACGGCGGCGTCACCCGCGGTCGGCCGGATCCCGATCGTCGAATTTTAACGCAGCCGAGTTGATGCAATAGCGCAAACCGGTCGGGGCCGGGCCGTCCTCGAAAACGTGGCCCAGATGGCTGTCGCATTCCTTGCACCGGACTTCGACGCGCGTCATGCCGTGAGTGTGGTCCACGTGCTCGGCGATGACTTCGCCGTTGATCGGGCGGAAGTAGCTCGGCCAGCCGCAGCCGGCATCGAACTTGGTGGACGACTCGAACAGCGGCGTGCCGCAGCCCACGCAATGGTAGATGCCCCGGTTCCAGTGGTCCCAGTAGCGGCCCGTGAACGGACGCTCGGTCGCGGCTTCCCGCGCCACGCGGTATTCGATGTCGGAGAGTTGGTCACGCCACTCGGCGTCGGTCTTGGTCGTGGTCATCTTGCTTCCTTTCAGGTTCGGCGGCCGGCCGGGCCGCCGAGGAGCCAGTTAGTCGGTCTTGCCTCGCGCGCCTTACAACCTCGCGGGCACGCCGCATCAGGACGAGCAGCTCACTTCGAGCCCGGACGCCCAGTCCGGCGGCAGCGTTGCGTAATGTTCCGATTCGGGCTGCTCGTCGAACGGCCGGGACAGCACCGCCAGCAGCCGGTCCACTTCGCCGAAGTCCTTGTCGCGCGCGGCGCGGATGGCGGTTTCGGCCAGGTGGTTGCGCAGCACATATTTCGGATTGACAGCGAGCATCGCCACGGCACGCGCCGCATCGTCCGATTGCTCGGCCTGCAGGCGGGTGCGATATTCCGCCGCCCAGGCATCCCACGCGGCTCGGTCCAGGAACAGGTCGCGCACCGGCGCGTCGCCCGACGCATCCGCCGCTGATATGCGGGCGAGGTTGCGCCAGAACAAGGTGTAGTCCACGCGGTTGGCATGCAGCACGCGGAACAAGTTGGTCAGCAGCGCCTCGTCCTCGTTGTCCTCGCCACCCAGCGGGCGCAGGCCCAGCTTGGCGCGATACTGACTGAAGAACGCGGCGGCATAGCGGTCGCGGAACGGGTCCAGCGCCTCGCGCGCGGCGGCCACGGCAGCTTCCTTTTCCGCCTCCTGGTCGGCGGCATCCGCATCGCGCCAGAGCGGCAGCAGCGCCTGCGCCAGACAATGCAGGTTCCAGAACGCGACCTGCGGCTGCTGGCTGTAGGCGTAGCGGCCCTGCTGGTCGGAATGGTTGCAGATATGGTTGGCGTCAAACGCGTCCAGGAAACCGAACGGGCCATAGTCGATGGTCAGCCCGAGGATCGACATGTTGTCGGTGTTCATGACGCCATGACAGAACCCCACGGCCTGCCACTGGGCCACCAGGTCCGCCGTGCGCAGCGAGACCTCGCGCAGCAGCGCCTGGTAGGGGCTGGCCGCGTCGCGGCAGGCCGGGTAGAAGCGGTCGATCACGAAATCGGCCAGCTGGCGCAGCGACGCGTGGTCCTCGCGCGCCGCGAAATGCTCGAAATGGCCGAAGCGGATAAAGCTCGGCGCCAGCCGGGTGACCACGGCGGAGGTCTCGATGGTCTCGCGGCGCACCGGCGCGTCGGACCCGATGATCGACAGCGCCCGGGTGGTCGGCACGCCCAGCGCGAACATGGCTTCCGAGCACAAGTATTCGCGGATCGACGAACGCAGCACGGCGCGGCCATCGGCCATGCGCGAGTAGGGCGTCAGGCCGGCTCCCTTGAGCTGGATTTCCCACGGACCGTCCGGCATCTGCGCTTCCGCCAGCCGGATCGCCCGGCCGTCGCCGAGTTGGCCGGCCCATACGCCGAACTGGTGGCCCGAGTAGACGGAGGCGAGCGGGTCGGACCAGTCGGGGATGCTGTTGCCGACGAAGGCATCGATGAAGTCCGGCTCGCGTGCGGCCAGGCCGATCGTGCCGGCATCCCAGCCCAGCAGCGCGGCGGCGGCGGGGGCCACGCTGACCAGGTAGGGCGATGGCAGCGGCGTGGGGGGCAGTCGGGTGAAGAAACGCTCGCCCAGCGCGGCAAAGCCGGGTGCGGTGCGGAACGGCACGGAGTAGGGCGATCGCTTCAACGCGTCGTGGGAATCGGTGGACATCGACAGCCTATGCGCAAGGGGCGCTATTTGCGGGGTGAATGGTACGGAGCCGGATGGCGTTTCCGCGTGCCCTGTTCACGTGCGCCAACAGGCTAGGGGAAAACGACATATTGAGACACATCTGGGCTCGCAGTATTGTACTTGCACCGGTTTTCCCCTGTCGGCCAAGGGGTGTCCGCGTCGGCGCCACGCCACGCAAATAGCGGACATCAATTTCGTGCATGACAGGGCCCGCGTGCCGCTGGAGAGAGAGGTCACGGCATGCGTCAAATGCAAACATCACCAGGGTTTTATTTTTGCTGTTGGCAGGGTGTGGGAACAATCGGCCAAAAATAAGAACGGTTGTTCGTTTTTTCGACCGATCAATATAAGACTGGAGACCATTTCATGGCACTGATGGGTCAAATGATGAGCGCGCCGCTGCTCATTTCCTCCATCATCAAGCACGCTGCACGCTATTACGGCAGCACCGAAATCGTCTCGCGACGGACGGAGGGCGACCTCCACCGCTACACCTACCGGGATTGCGAATTGCGGGCCCGCAAGCTGGCGCAGGCGCTGGGTGCGCTGGGCGTGCAACAGGGCGAGCGCGTCGGCACGCTGGCCTGGAATGGCTACCGGCACCTCGAGGTTTACTACGGCGTGTCCGGCATGGGCGCCGTGTGCCACACCATCAATCCGCGCCTGTTTCCCGAGCAGATCGCCTATATCGTCAATCACGCGGAGGACGGCTACGTCTTCTTCGATTCGACGTTCCTGCCGCTGGTGGAAGGCGTGGCCCCGCACTGCCCGAAGGTGAAGGGCTGGGTCATCATGACCGACCGCGCCCACATGCCGGCCGAGCCGAAGGTCCCGCTGATCTGCTACGAGGACCTGATCGACGCGCAGGACGGCAACTATGACTGGCCGGAGTTCGACGAGAACCTCGCGTCCAGCCTCTGCTACACGTCCGGCACCACCGGCAACCCCAAGGGTGCGCTGTACTCCCATCGCTCCACGGTGTTGCACTCGTATGCGTCTGCATTGCCCGATGCGCTGGGCTGTTCGGCGCGCGACGTGATCCTTCCGGTCGTGCCGATGTTCCACGTCAATGCATGGGGCCTGCCGTATTCGGTGCCGCTGGTCGGCGCCAAGCTGGTGTTCCCCGGTGCGAAGCTCGATGGCGCATCGCTCTATGAGCTGTTCGAGCAGGAGAAGGTGACCTTCTCCGCCGGTGTGCCGACGGTCTGGCTGGGGCTGCTCCAGTACATCCAGAGCAACAAGCTGAAATTCTCCACCTTCCGCCGCACCGTGATCGGCGGTTCGGCCGCGCCGCCCGCCATGATTCGCGCGCTGGAGGCGCTGGACGTGGAGGTCATCCACGCGTGGGGCATGACGGAGATGTCGCCGCTGGGCACGTCGTGCAAGCTGCTGGCCCGCCACAACGATCTGCCGGAGGACGAGCGCCACAAGATCCTCGAAAAGCAGGGTCGCGTGATCTACGGCGTGGACATGAAGATCGTCGACGGCGAAGGGCAGGAGCTGCCCTGGGACGGCAAGGCGTTCGGCGACCTGCTCGTGCGCGGCCCGTGGGTCATCGGGCAGTACTACCGCAACGACAACAACCCGCTGGTCGATGGCTGGTTCCCCACCGGGGACGTGGCGACGATCGACCAGGAGGGCTACATGCAGATCACGGACCGCAGCAAGGACGTGATCAAGTCCGGCGGCGAGTGGATTTCGTCGATCGACGTCGAAAACGTGGCCGCGGCGCATCCCGCCGTGCATATGGCCGCGTGCATCTCGGCCTATCACCCCAAGTGGGACGAGCGCCCGCTGCTGGTGGTGGTGAAGCGGCCTAACACGGACGTCACGCGCGAAGAACTGCTGGGCTTCTTCGAAGGCAAGGTCGCCAAATGGTGGATTCCCGACGACGTGGCCTTTGTCACGGAAATCCCGCTGACCGCCACGGGCAAGATGCAGAAGCTCAAGCTGCGCGATCAGTTCAAGGACTACAAGCTGCCCACCGCCTGAGCCCCATCCAGGCGTATTTCCCATAGCAGGCAGCAGCAGGCATTTGCGGCGTCCCGTCGAGGGGCGCCGCAGAGACGGCGGTACACGCGAGGAGGGCGTGGCCGTCGTCGGATCCCGGTCGTCCGCGCGCAATGCCGCGGGCAGCCGTTCCATTCGCCAAACGACAATAGAGTGAAGGAGACAGGTATGACCAAGATGCGTCCGCTGGTAGCCGGTGTGGCGGTATTTGCGGCACTGGGTTCCACGCTGGTTTCGGGCATGGCGGCAGCCGAAACGGTGAAGATTGCCTTCATCGATCCGTTGTCTGGGCTGATGGCCCCGGTGGGACAGAACCAGTTGAAGAGCTGGCAGTTTGTGGCCGATGTGGCCAACCAGAAGGGCTGGGGCGGCGCAAACAAGTTTGAAGTGGTGGGCTTCGACAACAAGCTCTCGCCGCAGGAAAGCCTGACCATCCTCAAGCAGGCGGTGGACCAGAACATCCGCTATATCGTGCAGGGCAACGGATCGTCCGTGGGCCTGGCGCTGGAAGACGCGGTGGCCAAGCACAACGAGCGCAACCCCGGCAAGGAGATCATCTACCTGAACTACGCCGCGGTGGATCCGGACATGACCAACAGCAAATGCAGCTACTGGCATTTCCGGCTGGACGCCAATTCCGACATGAAGATGGAGGCCCTGACCACCTACCTGGCCAAGGATCCCAACGTCAAGAAGGTCTACCTGATCAACCAGAACTATTCGTTCGGACATCAGGTGACGCGCGCAGCCAAGGAGTACCTGAAGCGCAAGCGCCCGGACATCCAGATCGTGGGTGAAGACCTGCACCCGCTGGCACAGGTCAAGGACTTTGCGCCGTACGCGGCCAAGATCAAGGCTTCCGGCGCCGATACCGTCATCACCGGCAACTGGGGCAGCGACCTGGCGTTGCTGATCAAGGCCGGCAAGGACGCCGGGCTCACCACCAACTACTACACCTACTACGCCGCCACCACGGGCGTGCCGACCGCCATGGGCGCGTCTGGCGCGGAGCATGTCAAGTACGTCGGCTACTACAACCCGAACAACGAGGGCTTCAAGGGCGCCGACGTCGTCGAGGGCTACAAGAAGAAGTACAACGACGACTTCTACGTGATGGCGTCCTACACGGGCATCGCCATGCTCGCCAAGGCCATGAAGGACGCCGGCTCCACCGATCCGGTCAAGGTGGCCAAGGCGCTGGAAGGCATCAAGGTCGACAGCATGAACGGCACCGTGGAGATGCGGAACACGGACCACCAGGCCCAGCAACCGCTGGTGGTGGCCACATGGACCAAGGTCAACGGCAAGGACATCAAGTTCGACCAGGAGAACACCGGCTACGGCTGGAAGACCAATGCGCAGCTCGACCCGTTCGTGGCCGCGCAGCCGACTTCCTGCCAGATGAAGCGGCCGGGCTGAACGTGGGCGGCCGATGGTGGCGGTGCGACGCCGCCGCCACTTGCTGCATACTCCTGACCTGCCGGACCTGACCCGCGCTGAACCGCCGTCCCTGGCTCCGGGGGCGGCGGCATCCGGGCATCCGGGATGCATTTCAAGGATCCGCGGTGGAATTTTTCGTCATCTCGCTGTTGAACGGCATCAGCTACGGGCTGTTGCTGTTCATGCTGTCCTCGGGGCTCACGCTCATCTTCAGCATGATGGGTGTGCTCAATTTCGCGCACGCCAGCTTCTATATGCTGGGCGCCTACTTTGCCTACACCATCGCCACCAAGGTTGGCTTCTGGCCCGCGCTGATCCTGGCGCCGCTGCTGGTGGCCGGCGCCGGGGCGCTCGTGGAGCGCTTCGGCCTGCGCACCGTCCACAAGTACGGGCATGTAGCCGAACTGCTGTTCACCTTCGGCCTGGCCTATCTGATCGAGGAAGGTGTCAAGCTGGTCTGGGGCCTGGCCGCGGTGCCGTACCGGATACCGGCCGAACTCGACGGCCCGTTGTTCACGGTGTTCACCTCGTCGTTCCCCAAATACCGCGCCTTCATGATGCTGGTGTCGATGAGCATGCTGGTGGCGATCTACTTGGTGCTGACGCGCACGCGCATCGGGCTGGTCATCCAGGCCGCGCTGACGCACCCGGAGATGGTGGAGGCGCTGGGCCACAACGTGCCGCGCGTCTTCATGATGGTGTTTGGCGGTGGGGCGGCGCTGGCCGGACTGGCCGGCGTCATCGGCGGCAATGCCTTCGTGACGGAGCCGTCTATGGCGGCGGCGGTCGGGACCATCGTCTTCGTGGTGGCCGTGGTGGGCGGCATGGGGTCGCTGGTCGGGGCGTTCATTGCCTCGATCCTGATCGGCGTGCTGCAGACCTTCGCGGTGACGATCGATGCCTCCCTGGCCGGCCTGCTCGGCAGCCTTGGCATGGCCGTGACGGACGCCACGCCGTTCAGTTCGCTATGGAAGCTCACGGTGGCGCAGGTGGCCCCGGTGCTGCCGTACCTGTTGCTGGTGGTGATGCTGATTTTCCGCCCACGCGGGCTCATGGGTACCCGGGAGAGCTGAGCGATGGAGTCGACAACCATGCAACAACGCCCGGATCAGGTCGTGACCGGCCGCACGATGCGCTATCGGCCGCTCAACCTGGCGCGCTGGCTGATCTGGGGCCTCACGGCCCTGATGATGCTGGTGCTGCCGTTGATCTTCACGGGCGGTTTCGCGGTGACGCTGATGTCGCAGATGGGCATCATGATCATCTTCGCGCTGTCCTACAACATGCTGCTCGGGCAGACCGGCATGCTGTCATTCGGGCACGCGGTCTATTCCGGGCTGGGCGCCTTTATCGCCGTGCACGTGCTGAACATGATCGGCGCGGGCAAGGTCTGGCTGCCGGTGTCGATGTTGCCGCTGGTGGGCGGGCTGGCCGGCGCGTTCTTCGGCGTGTTGTTCGGCTACGTGACCACCAAGAAGTCCGGCACCACGTTTGCCATGATCACGATGGGCATCGGCGAGATGGTGTTCGCCAGTTCGCTGATGTTCCCCGACTTCTTTGGAGGCGAGGGCGGCATCTCCACCAATCGAGTGGTAGGGGAGTCGTTCCTCGGCCTGACGTTCGGTCCGGGCCGGCAGGTCTACTACCTGATCGCCGCATGGTGCCTGGTGTCGATGGCGGCCATGTACGCGTGGACGCAGACGCCGCTGGGGCGCATTGCCAATGCGGTGCGCGACAACCCCGAGCGCGTGGAATTCATCGGCTACAACACCCAGCGCGTGCGGTATCTGGTGCTGATCCTGTCGGCGTTCTTCGCGGGCATTTCCGGCGCGCTGTCGGCCATCAACTTCGAGATCGTATCGGCCGAGAACGTCAGCGCCGTGCGCTCGGGCGGCGTGCTGCTGGCGGCGTTCATCGGCGGTGCCGGGGTGTTCTTCGGCCCGGTCATCGGCGCGGTGGTGTTCGTCCTGTTCGCGGTGGCGCTGTCGGACCTGACCAAGGCATGGCTGCTGTACCTTGGCCTGTTCTTCGTGATGATGGTGATGTTCGTGCCGGGTGGCATCGCCAGCCTGCTGCTGATGCAGCTGCCGCTGCTGGCGAAGAAGCGGCTCGGCCGGATGCTGCCGTCCTACGGCCAGGCCGCGGCCGCGGGCCTGGTGTTGCTGGCCGCGATGATCCTGACCGTGGAGCTGGTCTACAAGGTGCAGGTGGATAGCGCCAACGGCACCGCGATGCGGCTCTTCGGCATCGGTTTCGACGCGGGCACGCTGCCGCCGTGGATCGCCGCGGCGGCGCTCTGGACGGCGGGCTACTTTGCGTGGCGATGGGCGACGGGGCGCGTGCGCGCCGAACTCGACAAGATTCAGGCGGAATTCGGAGGTCAGGCATGACGGCGGCCACGACAGGCGTGGGCACGCCCGCGCTGGAACTCAACGACGTACGCAAGAAATTTGGCCAGACCGAGATCATCCGCGGCGTCTCGCTGACGATTGGCAAGGGCGAGCGTCACGCGCTGATCGGCCCGAACGGCGCCGGCAAATCCACCACCTTCAACCTGATCTCGGGTCGCTTCGCGCCGTCCTCGGGCTCCGTGAAGCTGAACGGCGAGAGCATCGCGGGACTGCGGCCCTTCGAGATCAACCGGATGGGCTTGTCGCGCAGTTTCCAGATCACCAATATCTTCCACCGGCTGTCGGTATTCGAGAATCTGCGCTGCGCCGTGCTGTGGGCGCTCGGCTACAAGTATTCGTTCTGGCACCGGCTGTCCGAGTTGCGCGATGCGCGCGAGCGGGCGGAGGAGGTGCTGGAGTTGATCGGCATGCAGCATCGCCGCCATACTCAGGCGGGGTTGCTGACCTATGCGGAGCAGCGCGCGCTGGAGATCGGCATCACGATCGCCGGCGGTGCCGAGGTGATCCTGCTGGATGAACCGACGGCCGGCATGAGCCGGTCGGAGTCCGACCATGCGGTAGAGCTGATCCGCAAGGTCACGGTCGGCAAGACGCTGATCATGGTGGAGCACGATATGAGCGTGGTGTTCGGCCTGGCGGACCGCATCTCGGTGCTGGTCTATGGCGAGGTCATCGCCACGGACACCCCGGCGGCCATCCGCAACAACCGCAAGGTCAAGGAGGCCTACCTGGGAACGACCCTCGACGAACCGGCCATGGAAGGAGCGCACTGATGGGCAAGCGCATGCTGGACGTCACCGGATTACACGCCTACTACGGCAAGAGCCACATCCTTCACGGCGTGGATGCCCATATCGACGAGGGCGAGATCGTGGCGCTGCTGGGGCGCAACGGGGTGGGGCGCTCGACCATGGCCAAGGCCATCCTCGGCATGGTTAAGGCGGAAGGCTCCGTGCGCTTCCGCGACCAGGAGATCCTGGGTCAGCGCACCTTCGAGATCGCCCATGCGGGCATCGGCTACGTGCCGGAGAACCGCGACATCTTTCCCTCGCTGACGGTGCGGCAGAACCTGCTGCTGGGGGAGAAGCGCAACCCTCGGCAGCCTAAGCCCCGGTGGACCGAGGAGGACATGTTCCGCATGTTCCCGCGCCTGAGGGAGCGCGAGCATACGGCAGCCGGCGTGCTGTCCGGCGGCGAGCAGCAGATGCTGACGCTGTGCCGCACGCTGATGGGCGACCCCGACCTGATCCTGATCGATGAGCCCACCGAAGGGCTGGCGCCGATGATCGTCACGCTGGTCGGGGACTTCCTGAAGACGCTCAAGGAACGGGGCGTCTCGGTGTTGCTGATCGAACAGAAACTGGCGATCGCGCTGGACATCTCCCAGCGCGTCTACGTGATGGGTCACGGCCACATCGTGTTCGAGGGCACGCCGGCGGACCTCAAGGCGAACACGCAGGTGCGCAAGGAGTGGCTGGAGGTGTAGCGTGCCACGGCGGGTCACATCGCCTCGTGCTGCAGCCCCCCGTGCCGCCCGCCTTGCGCCGCGTGGCTCGCTCTATGCCGCCTCTTGCCCGGCGCGCGCCGCGTCCACGGCGCGCCTGGCATTGGGCAACTCGAACGGCATGTCCTCGTAGTCGATCATCCGCGACTTGCGCACCAGCCGATAGCCGATCCATAGCGCCAGGAACATCGGTACACCGATATACGTGGCGAGGATTTCCTGCCAGCGGCCCGGAATATCGGCAAAGGCCTGGTAGTTCTGCCCGGCCACGATGACCAGGCACAGCACGCCCGCGAAGATCGGCCCGAACGGGTACAGCGGGGACCGGTAGGCGAGGTCGCTGAGCTGGTACCCCTGGGCGATCAGCCCGCGGCGGAACCGATAGTGGCTGACCGCGATACCGAGCCACGCGAAGAAACCGGTCATGGCCGACGTGTTCAACAGCCACAGGTACACGGCCTTGTCGCCGAACAGCGAACTGAAGAAGCACAAGGCACCGATCGCGGTCGTCGCCAGCAGCGCGTTGAACGGCACCCCGGCCCGTGTCAGCTTGCCGAACGCTCGCGGCGCACGGCCGCTGACGGCCAGGCCGTACAGGATCCGGGTGGAGACGTACATGCTCGAGGTGCCCGCCGACAGCAGCGCGGTGAGTACCACCGCGTTCATCAGTCCGGCGGCGAAGGCCAGCCCGGCGTGGCGGAACACCAGCGCGAACGGGCTCACGCCGACGTCGGTCACGTCGTTGCGCAGCAGGCTCGGGTCGGTGTAGGGAATCAGCACGCCGATGATCAGGATCGCCACCACATAGAACATCAGGATGCGCCAGAAGGTCTGGCGGATCGCGCGGGGAATCGTGCGGGCCGGGTCCTCGGCCTCGCCGGCGGCCACGCCGACGGTCTCGGTGCCCTGGAACGAGAACCCCGCGATCATCGCTACCGCGAACAGGCCCGGCACACCGCCCACGAAGGGGGCCTCGCCGGTGGTGAAGTTGTGCCAGCCGGATTGCGGTCCGCCCTTGAGAATGCCGAAGATCATCAGCACGCCCACGCCCAGGAAGATGATCACCGTGACGACCTTGATCAGCGCGAACCAGTATTCGGCCTCGCCAAAGCCGCGCACGGAAAACGCATTGAGCACGAACATCAGGGAGAGAAAGCCCGCGCTCCAGACCACGCCGGGAACGTCGGGAAACCAGTACTGCATGACGAGCTGCGCGGCGGTCAGCTCCACGGCGATGGTCACCGCCAGGCTGAACCAATAGTTCCAGCCGAGCGCGAAGCCGAAGCCTTCGTCCACGTACAAGGCGCTGTAGGTCACGAAGGAGCCGGCCACCGGCATGTGCACGGCCAGTTCGCCCAGGCTGGTCATCAGGCAATAGACCATCAGGCCGATGAGGCAGTAGGCCAGCAGGGCGCCGCCGGGGCCGGACTGGGCGATCGACGCGCCCGAGGCGACGAAGAGACCGGTACCGATGGCGCCGCCCAGCGCAATCATGGTCAGGTGGCGCGCCTTGAGCTTGCGGCGCAGGTCGTCATGCTCGACGACCGGGTGCTGGTGAGGGTGGGAGTGGGAAGACATCAGGGTCGCTGGAACTTCGGGGACCAGTGGCCTTGTGGGCCGCCGGGGCGTACGCCATCCCCAAAAACGAAAAGGCGCGAGTCTACCGTGTCTTTTTTAGTCGATTGGAGGACGGCGTCAAATAAAGTCGATTGCGCCTTCGATGCCGCCGATCCTGCTCGCGGCAAGTGCCGCTGGCGCCATAAGCCGGGCGTTTTCTACGGGTTCGCCCTGAGGGATTCCACCCCGGGCGAGGATCACCATGAACGCCGGAAAAAGCCGGCATGAAGCCCGCGCATGACGCGGTTTCCATGGCCGAAAATTGAAATTGAACGACCGTGCTATTTTGTGTATGCTTGATCCGCTCTTGTGCCCCCGGTTGCGCCCAGGGCCCGTGGAGCAAGGGATTGCGGGAATAAGAACAGTACTCGCGACACCCGGCAGGAAACCTTCATTCGAGAATTCGAATCCCGAGACAACTCAAGACACCAAAGGAACCCGCATGACAGCGCAATATCAGGTTCAGGACGGCGTAGCCGTCATCACGCTCGACAATCCCCCCGTCAACGGCCTTGGTCACAGTACCCGGCTGGGCATCGTCGAAGGCTTGACCCGTGCGCTGGACGATGCCGCCGTCAAGGCCATCGTCATCACCGGCGCCGGCAAGGCATTCTCGGGCGGCGCCGACATCCGTGAATTCAATACGCCCAAGGCTACGCAGGAGCCGACGCTGCATTCGGTGATCCGTGCCGTGGAAGCCTCGGCCAAGCCGGTCGTGGCCGCGATCCACTCCGTCGCCATGGGCGGCGGCCTGGAACTGGCCCTGGGCTGCAACTACCGCGTCGCCGCGAAGGGCGCCCAGATCGCGCTGCCGGAAGTCAAGCTCGGCCTGCTGCCGGGCGCTGGCGGCACGCAGCGCCTGCCGCGCGTGATCGGCCTCGAGCATGCCCTGAACATGATCGTGTCGGGCACGGCTATCCCCTCGGAGAAATTCGCCGGCTCGAAGCTGTTCGACGAGGTTGTCGATGGCGACGTCCTGCCCGCCGCCGTGAAGTTTGCCCAGAACGTGGCCGCCGCCCCCGGCCCGTACCCGAAGGTGCGCGACCTGAAGGTCAAGCACGAGAACGCCGAAGGCTTCCTGGCCTTCGCCAAGAACACCGTGGCTGCCGTGGCCAAGAATTTCCCGGCCCCGGGCAAGTGCGTGGAGGCCGTGGCCGCCTCGCTCAAGCCGTTCGAAGCCGGTCTGAAGGCCGAGCGCGAAGGCTTCATGTACCTGGTCGGCACGCCGGAATCGCGCGCGCTGCGCCATGCGTTCTTCGGTGAGCGCGCCGCCAGCAAGATCCCCGATGTGCCCGAAGGCACGCCGACCCGCAAGATCGAAAAGATCGCCGTGATCGGCGCCGGCACGATGGGCGGCGGCATCACCATGAACTTCCTGAACGCCGGCATTCCGGTGACCATGCTGGAAACGAAGCAGGAAGCGCTGGACCGCGGCGTGGCCACGATCCGCAAGAACTACGAAAACAGCGCCAAGAAGGGCAAGCTGACGCAGGAGAAGGTCGAGCAGCGCATGGCCCTGCTGACCCCGTCGCTGTCCTATGACGACATCAAGGACGCGGACATGGTGATCGAAGCCGTGTTCGAGGAAATGGGCGTCAAGGAAGTCGTCTTCAAGAAGCTGGACGAAGTGATGAAGGACGGCGCGATCCTGGCCTCCAACACCTCCACGCTAGACGTGAACAAGATTGCCTCGTTCACCAAGCGTCCGCAGGACGTGGTCGGCATGCACTTCTTCAGCCCGGCCAACGTGATGAAGCTGCTGGAAGTGGTGCGTGGCGAGAAGACCGGCAAGGACGTGCTGGCCACCGTGATGCAGATTGCCAAGAAGATCAAGAAGACCGCCGTGGTGTCGGGCGTGTGCGATGGCTTCATCGGCAACCGCATGATCGAGCAATACAGCCGCCAGGCTGGCTACCTGCTGGACGAAGGCGCGCTGCCGGAGCAAGTCGACAAGGCAATCGAGAAGTTCGGTTTCGCCATGGGCCCGTTCCGCATGGGCGACCTGGCCGGCAACGACATCGGCTGGGCCATCCGCAAGCGCCGCGCCGTGGACAAGCCGGACATCCAGTATTCGAAGACCGCCGACAAACTGTGCGAGCTGGGCCGCTTCGGCCAGAAGACGGGCGCCGGCTGGTACGACTACAAGGCGGGCGACCGCAAGCCGTACCCGAACCAGCAGGTCAACGACATGATCGTCGAGCACTCGAAGGAGCTCGGCATCGCGCGCCGCAAGATCTCGGATGAAGAGATCGTGGAACGCCTGGTGTTCGCGCTGGTGAACGAAGGCGCCAAGATCCTGCAGGAAGGCATTGCCTCGAAGGCATCGGACATCGACATGGTCTACCTGACCGGCTACGGCTTCCCGCTGTTCCGCGGTGGCCCGATGCTGTACGCGGACCAGGTGGGCCTGTTCAACGTGGCGCAGTCGATGAAGCGCTACGCCAAGGGTTACCACGGCGAAGCCTGGGCCGTCGCGCCGCTGCTGCAGAAGCTGGCCGACGAGGGCAAGGGCTTCAACGGCTGATGACCATCGCGTGAGGAAGCAGGGGCGACCATGACCTACGGCGCGCAGGATTGCCTGCTGGTGATCGACGTACAGAACGACTTCATGCCGGGCGGCGCGCTGGCCGTGCCGCATGGCGACGAAGTCGTGCCCGTCATCAACCGGCTGGCGCAGGCGTTTGGCCACGTGGTGCTGACGCAGGACTGGCATCCGGCCGGTCACGCGTCGTTTGCTACCAGCCACGCCGGTGCCGCGCCGTTCCAGACCGCCACGTTGCAGTATGGCGAGCAGGTGCTGTGGCCGGACCACTGCGTGCAGGACACGCCGGGCGCCGCGCTGCATGCGGACCTGCACGTGCCGCATGCCCGGCTGGTGATCCGCAAGGGCCACCATGCTGGCGTGGACAGCTACTCCGCCTTCCTGGAGGCGGACCGCACCACGAAGACGGGCCTGGCGGGCTACCTGCGCGAGCAGGGCGTTGCGCGGGTCTTCTGCGTCGGCCTGGCCACGGACTACTGCGTCGCCTGGAGCGCGCTCGACGCGCGCGCCGCGGGCTTCGAGGCGGTGATGGTCGAGGACGCCTGCCGCGCGATCGACCTGAGCGGATCGCTCGACAAGGCCTGGCAGGACCTGGCCGCGGCCGGCGTCCGGCGCACGACCTCCGACGCGCTGCTGGCCGGGGCCGCAAGCCACAATCCCTGGCTTCCTGAATCCTGACGCTTCACGCCGAACACACTGAATATTTCTCGCAAGAGACACCAAGATACCGAGGAGCAAGACATGAACGAGGCAGTCATCGTATCCACGGCCCGCACCGGGCTGGCCAAGAGCTGGAAGGGCGCTTTCAACATGACCCACGGCGCGACCCTGGGCGGTCACGCGGTCCAGCACGCCATCGCGCGCGCCAAGATCGACGCCGGCGAGGTGGAAGACGTGCTGATGGGCTGTGCCAACCCGGAAGGCGCCACCGGCGCCAACATCGCGCGCCAGATCGCCCTGCGCGCAGGCTGCCCGGTCACCGTGCCCGGCGCCACCGTGAACCGCTTCTGCTCGTCCGGCCTGCAGACCATCGCCATGGCCGCGCAGCGCGTGATCGCCGATGAAGGCGACATCTTCGTGGCCGGCGGCGTGGAATCCATCTCGTGCGTACAGCAGGAGATGAACCGCCACATGCTGCAGGAAAGCTGGCTGAACAAGAACAAGCCGGAAATCTACTGGAGCATGCTGCAGACCGCCGAGAACGTGGCCAAGCGCTACAACATCTCGAAGGAGCGCCAGGACGAGTACGGCGTGCAGAGCCAGCTGCGTGCCGCCGCCGCCCAGGAAGCCGGCAAGTTCAAGGACGAAATCGTGCCGATGACGGTCCTGGCCGGCGTGGCCGACAAGGCCACCGGTCAGCTGATGACGAAGGAAGTCACGATCGACTCGGACGAAGGCATCCGCGCCGACACCACGCTGGAAGGCGTGGCGAAGATCCGCACGGCCATGCCCGGCGGCGTGGTCACGGCGGGCAACGCGTCGCAGTTCTCGGACGGCGCCTCGGCGGCCGTGGTCATGAACGCCCGCGTGGCGGCCGCGAAGGGCCTGCAGCCGCTGGGTGTGTTCCGCGGCTTTGCCGTGGCCGGTTGTGAGCCCGACGAAATGGGCATCGGCCCGGTGTTCGCGGTGCCCAAGCTGCTGAAGAAGACCGGCCTGAAGGTCGAGGACATCGGCCTGTGGGAGCTGAACGAGGCCTTCGCCGTGCAGGTGCTGTACTGCGCCGACAAGCTGGGCATCCCGATGGACCGCCTGAACGTCAACGGTGGCGCCATCGCCGTGGGCCACCCGTACGGCGTGTCCGGTGCTCGCCTGGTCGGCCATGCGCTGATCGAGGGCAAGCGCCGTGGCGTGAAGTACGTCGTGGTGACGATGTGCATCGGCGGTGGCCAGGGCGCGGCCGGCCTGTTCGAAGTGCTCTGACCGGCAAGGCCTGACGCGATGTCCGTCGATCTGCTCGCGATGGGCCGGAAGGTGCTGGCCAGCCAGCCCTTTTCGGTCCTGATTGGCGCGGAGCTTGCCGCGCTGTCGCCCGGCAAGGCCGAACTGCGCCTGCCGACGCAGCACGCGCTGCTACAGCAGCATGGCTTCGTCCATGGCGGCGTGGTGAGCTACCTGGCGGACAACGCGTTGACCTACGCGGGCGGTGCGGCCATGGCTGCACCGGTCGTGACGTCCGAGTACAAGATCAACTACGTCCGTCCGGCGATTGGCGACACGCTGATCGCGCGGGCAGAGTGCGTGACCAGCGGCCGCCAGCAGGCGGTGGTCCGTTGCGACGTCTTCGTGGTCAGGGATGGCGAGGAAAAGCTCTGCGCGGTGGCGCAGGGCACCATCGCCCGCCTTGGCGAAGGCGGCTGACACCGCACGAAGGGCAAGGGCGCATCGGCGCCCTTTTTCTTTCGCCGCGCGTCGGCCGCATCGCGCGCATTTGCCTTGCCGGACTTTCAACGCATGCCCCTGAGAGCTTTCCTGCCATGTCGCTGATTCTTTCCCGTCGTGACCTGAATTTCGTCCTGTACGAATGGCTCAAGGCCGAGGAGCTGGCCCGCATTCCGCGCTACGCCGATCATTCGCGCGAGACCTTCGACGCCGCGCTCGACACCTGCGAGAAGATCGCCACCGACCTGTTTGCGCCGCACAATAAGAAGAGCGACGCCAACGAGCCGCACTTCGACGGCGAGACGGTCACCATCATTCCGGAAGTCAAGGCCGCGTTGCGCGCGTTCTGCGAGGCCGGGCTGATGGCCGCCGGCCAGGACTACGAGTACGGCGGCATGCAGCTGCCGGTGACGCTGGAAAAGGCCGCCTTCGCATACTTCAAGGCCGCCAACGTCGGCACGAGCTCCTATCCGTTCCTGACCATCGGCAACGCCAACCTGCTGCTCACGCACGGCACGCAGGCGCAGATCGATACGTTCGTGCGCCCGGAGCTGGAAGGCCGCTTCTTCGGCACGATGTGCCTCTCGGAGCCGCAGGCGGGGTCGTCGCTGTCCGACATCACCACGCGTGCCGACTACGAGGGCGAGTCCCCGCTGGGCGCGCAGTATCGTCTGCGCGGCAACAAGATGTGGATTTCCGCCGGCGAGCACGAACTGACGGACAACATCGTCCATCTGGTGCTGGCGAAGACTCCGGGCCCGGATGGCAAGCCGATTCCGGGCGTGAAGGGCATTTCGCTGTTCATCGTGCCGAAGTATCTGGTGAACGACGATGGCTCGCTGGGCGAGCACAACGACGTGGTGCTGGCCGGCCTGAACCACAAGATGGGCTATCGCGGCACCACGAACTGCCTGCTGAACTTCGGCGAAGGCATGAAGTACCGTCCCGACGGCAAGGCCGGCGCCATCGGCTATCTGGTCGGCGAGCCCCACAAGGGCCTGGCGTGCATGTTCCACATGATGAACGAGGCCCGGATCGGCGTGGGCCTTGGCGCGGTGACGCTCGGATATACGGGCTACCTGCATGCGCTCGACTACGCGCGCAATCGACCGCAAGGCCGCCCGGTGGGTCCTGGCGGCAAGGACCCGTCCAGCCCGCAGGTCAGGCTGGTGGAACACGCCGACATCCGCCGCATGCTGCTGGCGCAGAAGAGCTATGTCGAAGGCGGCCTCGCGCTGAACCTGTATTGTGCGCGGCTGGTCGACGAGGAGCACGCGGCCAGTGCGGCGGGAGAGACCGACAAGCATCGCGAGCTGTCGCTGCTGCTGGACATCCTGACGCCGATCGCCAAGAGCTGGCCGTCGCAATGGTGCCTGGAGGCCAACAACCTGGCGATCCAGGTGCACGGCGGCTACGGCTACACACGCGAATACAACGTCGAGCAGTTCTATCGTGACAACCGCCTGAACCCGATCCACGAAGGCACGCACGGCATCCAGGGCCTGGACCTGCTGGGCCGCAAGGTCGTGATGCAGGACGGCGCGGCGTTTCGACTGCTGGGCGAACGTGTGCAGGCGACGTGCCGACAGGCACTGGTCAGCGGAGACCCGTCGCTGGGCGAGCAGGCCCGCGCGCTGGGTGCCGCCGTGGCCCGCCTCTCGGACGTGACCCGGACCCTGTGGTCCGCTGGCGATCCGAGCGTGACGCTCGCCAATGCATCGATCTACCTCGAGGCGTTCGGGCATACCGTCGTGGCGTGGATCTGGCTGGAGCAGGCGCTGGTCGCGCACGCGGCGTTGCCGGGCGCGCAGGGCGAGGATGCCGATTTCTATCGTGGCAAGCTGGCCGCCACGGCGTATTTCTACCGCTTCGAACTGCCGAAGATCCACCCACAGCTCGACCTGCTGGCCACGCTCGACCGGACCACGCTGGACATGCAGGACGCGTGGTTCTGACGCAGGCAAGCCGCTGACATCGCGAAACGATTCCGCGTGGCGGCCTGCTGACAACAAACATTGGGAGACAACAATGCATACCATCCAGCAACTATTCGACCTCAAGGGCCGTACGGCCCTGATTACCGGCGGCTCGCGCGGCCTGGGGCTGCAGATCGCCGAGGCGCTCGGCGAGCAGGGCGCCCGGCTGGTGCTGTCGGCACGCAAGGCCGATGAGCTGCAGAGCGCGCAGGCGCACCTGAAGGCGCGTGGCATCGAAGCCGACTGGATCGCCGCCGACGGCGCGCGCGACGACGATATCGCTCGTCTGGCGGACGAGGCGCTGGCGAAGCTGGGCCACGTCGACATTCTCGTCAACAACGCGGGCGCCACCTGGGGCGCCCCCGCCGAGGATCATCCGATCGAGGCGTGGGACAAGGTGATGAACCTGAACATCCGCGGGTTGTTCCTGCTGACGCAGCGCATCGGCAAGCTATCGATGATCCCGCGCCGCCACGGCCGCGTGATCAACGTGGCGTCGATCGCCGGGCTGGCGGGCAACCCGCCGGGGTCGATGGAGACCATCGCCTACAACACCTCCAAGGGTGCCGTGATCAACTTCACGCGCACACTGGCGGCCGAATGGGGCGAGCACAACATCACCGTCAACGCGCTGGCCCCGGGTTTCTTCCCGTCGAAAATGACCAAGGGTTCGCTGGATCGGCTGGGCGTCGACGCGATGTGTGCCGGCGTGCCGCTGCACCGCCTGGGCGACGACGAAGACCTCAAGGGCGCCGCGCTGCTGTTTGCCACCGCTGCCGGCAAGCACATCACCGGCCAGGTGCTGGCCGTGGATGGCGGCGTGAGCGCGGTCTGAGCGCGTGCTCTAATGTCGGGCGCGCCGGCAGGGGCCGGCCGCTCGCCAGTTTTCATCCGTAGCCACGATCATGACGCAACACAACGGTTTCCAACACAAGATCCCTTTCCTTGCCGACCTCGGCGTACGGTGCAACTTCATGGAAGGCGGCCGCAGCGAGATCGAACTCGATCTCCTGGAGCGCCACCAGAACAGCTGGGACATGGCCCACGGCGGCGTGCTGATGACGCTGCTGGACGTGGCGATGGCCATCGCCGGCCGCTCGTCCGACACCGAAGGGCGCGGCGTGGTGACCATCGAAATGAAGACGAGCTTCATGGCGCCGGGCCGCGGCAAGCTGACCGCACGCGGCGTGATGGTGCACCGTACCACTACGATGGTTTTCTGCGAAGGGGAGATCGTGGACGCCGACGGCAAGACCGTGTCCAAGGCATCCGGCACGTTCAAGTACATCAAGCGCATGCCACCCAGGCGCGAAGCCGGGGCGGCCGATTCGGGCGCGGACGGCTGATCCCGCCGCACCGGTTGTTGACAACCATAGCCTTACCTTACCGAGCGAAGGAACTCACCATGTCGAACCCAACCTACAAGCGCATCGTCCTGGCCTCGCGCCCTGAAGCGGCCGTCACGCCGGACAACTTCCGCCTGGAAGAGGTGCCCGTGCCCGATCTGGCCGACGGCCAGGTGCTGGTGCGCAACCATTTCCTGTCGCTGGACCCTTACATGCGCGGCCGCATGGGCGAGGGCAAGTCCTACGCCAATCCGCAGCCGCTCAATGAGGTGATGATCGGCGGCACCGTGGGCGAGGTCATCGCCAGCAAGAACCCGAAGTGGAACGTTGGCGACAAGGTCGTCGGCATGTTCGGCTGGCAGGAAATGGGCGTGACGGACGGCAGCGGCATGCAGAAGGTCGACACCACGCACATTCCGTTGTCCGCGTACCTGGGGGCGGTGGGCATGCCCGGCGTGACCGCCTGGTATGGCCTGAACAAGATCATCGCGCCGAAGGCGGGCGAAACCGTCGTGGTCAGCGCCGCGTCCGGTGCGGTGGGCAGCGTGGTCGGCCAGCTGGCCAAACTGGCGGGCTGCCGCGTGGTCGGTGTGGCCGGCGGCAAGGACAAGTGCGACTACGTGGTCAAGGAACTGGGTTTCGACGCCTGCGTGGATTACAAGGCCGCGAAGGATTCGAAGGAGCTCTACGCCATGGTCAAGGAAGTCACGCCGGATGGCATCGACGGCTACTTCGAGAACGTCGGCGGCGACATCCTGGACGTGGTGCTGGCTCGCCTGAACCCCTTTGGCCGGATCGCCATGTGCGGCCTGATCGCGGGCTATGACGGCCAGGACATGCCGTTGAAGAACCCGCGTGCGATCCTGGTGTCGCGCGCGAAGATCGAAGGCTTCATTGTCTCCGAACACATGGAAGTCTGGCCGCAGGCGCTCAGGGAGCTGGGCGGCTACGTGGCCCAGGGCAAGATCAAGTTCCGCGAGAGCATCGCCGACGGCCTGGCCAGCGCGCCGGAGGCCTTCATGGGCCTGCTCAAGGGCAAGAACTTCGGCAAGCAACTGGTGAAGCTGGTCTGAACCAGCGCCCCGGCTGGCCTCCCGCATGCTGGCCGGGCCACCGTCTGACAACGCCGCGCGAACACCACGACGCGGCGAAAGACACAAGGAGACACGCCCCATGAATGCCCCGCAATCCACGGCTGCACGCCCGGACGAGATGGCCGCCGGCCTGTCCGAAGAGGTCAAGGCCCGCTATCGCAACCTGCCGCGCCCGCCGCAGTTCGATACCCCGGCGCAGGAGCGCCTGCACCGCAAGCAACGGCTGGCGGCGGCCTTCCGCCTGTTCTCGAAATTCGGTTTCGATGAAGGCGTGGCCGGCCACATCACCGCGCGCGATCCCGAATTCACGGACACCTTCTGGGTGAATCCGTTCGGCGTCCACTTCAGCCAGGTCAAGGTGTCCAACCTGATCCGCTGCGATCACCATGGCAACGTGGTCGAGGGCGACTACCCGGTCAATGCGGCCGCGTTCGCCATCCATTCGCGCGTGCACCAGACCCGCTCCGATGCCGTGGCTGCCGCGCACTCGCACAGCACCCACGGCCGCGCATGGTCCACGCTGGGCCGCCTGCTCGATCCTCTGACGCAGGACGTCTGCGCGTTCTACAACGACCACGCCCTCTATGACGATTTTGGCGGGGTGGTGGTGGAACTCGACGAGGGCCAGCGCATCGCCAACGCGCTGGGCGACAACAAGGCGGCGATCCTGCAGAACCACGGCTTGCTGACGGTCGGCAAGACGGTAGACGAAGCGGCGTGGTGGTTCATCACCATGGAGCGCTCCTGCCAGGTCCAGCTGCTGGCGGAAGCCGCCGCGGCGCGCACCAATGCGCCGCTTAAGGTCATCAGCGACGCGGCCGCGCGCCAGGCTTATTCGATCGTGGGGACGGCGCAGGCGGGCTGGTTCCAGTTCCAGCCGCTGTACGCCCGCATCGTCAAGGAACAGCCGGACCTGCTGGACTGACACATGGCCCCGTTCACCGGAAAGGTGGTACTGATCACGGGCGCCTCGGACGGCATCGGCGCGGAACTGGCGTTGCAGCTCGCCCAGCAGGGCGCGCGGCTGGCGCTGGCCGCGCGCCGCCGCGACCTGCTGGAAGCGCTGGCCGCCCGCATTCGCACCGAATTCCCGGCCGCCGATGCCGCGGTCTGGACCGTCGACGTAGCCGACGAGGCGGCCTGCGGCGGCCTGATCCGCGACGTGGTGGCGCACTACGGCGGGCTGGACGTGCTCGTCAATAACGCAGGCGTGTCCGCGCATGGCTACTTCGAGCAGGTATCGGACTACCACTACTACGAGCACGTCATGCGCGTGAATTACTTCGGCGCGATGTGGTGCACGCGGGAGGCGCTGCCGCACCTGCGCGCGCGCCGGGGGGTGATGGTGGCGGTGTCCAGCCTGGCGGGCAAGGTCGGGGTGCCGGGGCGGACGGCCTACTCGGCCAGCAAGTTCGCGCTGGCCGGCTTCTGCGAGGCCTTGCGGTGCGAACTGCAGGGCAGCGGCGTGGATGTCTGCGTGGTGTTTCCGGGCGTGGTGGCGACGGCAACGCGGGTCAACGGTTTCGGACCCGATGGCCGCCCCCTTGGCGAAAGCCGCCTGCGCGAGGATGATGCGATGAGCGCACACGAGTGCGCGCGCCAGATGGTGGCCGCGATGGCCGCCCGCAAGCGTGAACTCGTGATGACCGCCAAGGGACGACTCGGGCTGTGGCTGAAGCTGCTGGCACCGGCGCTGGTCGACCGCATGGCGCTCAAGGCGCTCAAGCAGGCGGGCCGCTGATGCCGGGCGGCCGCCGACGATAACGCAACGTCCGCAACCAGGGAGCCGGGACGCATGCCTGACATCATTCTTCACCAATACGCCACCTCACCGTTCTCCGAGAAGATCCGCCTTGTGCTGGGCGCCAAGGGATTGTCCTGGAATGCGGTGGAAATCCCGCCGATCCTGCCCAAGCCCGACCTGATCGCGCTGACCGGCGGCTACCGGCGCACGCCGGTCATGCAGATCGGTGCCGACATCTACTGCGATACGGCGCTGATCTGCGACGTGCTGGACCGCATGGCGCCGAACCCGCCGCTGTATCCGGTCGCGCAGTCGGCGCAGTCGCGCATCATGGCGGCGTGGCTGGACAGCGTGCTGTTCACCGCGTCGGTGACCTACACCATGCAACCCGCGGGCGTGCAGGTCATGCTGGCCCATCTTTCGCCGGGGCAGATCCAGGCCTTCATGGCCGACCGCAAGGCCATGCGCGGCGACACCAACGCGCTGCGCATGCCATTGCCGGAAGCGGCGGCGATGCTGCACGAGACCCTGGGCCGACTGCAAGCGCAATTCGCCGCCGGCGTGGCCCATGTGGCGGGGATGGAATTGTCGATCGCCGATTTCTCGCTGTTCCACAACCTCTGGTTTATTCGCCGCGCCACGCCGCTGGCGGCGCTGATCGACGCCTATCCGCTGGTCAAGACCTGGTTCGCGCGGATGCAGGCCTACGGACACGGCAAGCTGCGCGTGATTCCGGGCGAAGCCGCCATCGGCGATGCCCAGAACAACGATCCGCTGTCGCACGATCCGACGATCCTGCCCGGCAGCAGCCTGGCTGGCGGCGATGCCGTGACCGTGACGCCGACCGACTATGCAAAGGATCCGGTGGCAGGGGTTTTGCTGTCGCTGACAGAGCATCACGTGACGATCCGCCGGCAGGACCCACGTGCGGGAGCGGTAAACGTCCATTTCCCGCGCCAGGGGTACCACGTGCAGGCGGCGGGCTGACACCTGCAGCCTGTCGTGGGCATCTGTCGCGAACGTTTTTGACCATTCAACCAATCATTGCCCGGAGGAGACAACAATGAAGCAGTTCGAAAGCAAGGTGGCGGTGATTACGGGCGGCGCGTCCGGTTTCGGCAAGGAGTTCGCCCGGATCGGTGCTTCGCTCGGCATGAAGCTCGTGCTGGCCGATGTGCAGGAAGACGCGCTCGACGCCACCGTGGCCGAGTTCAAGGCGCAGGGCGCGCAGGTCATCGGCCTGCGTACGGATGTGTCGCGCGCCGAAGAGGTGCAGGCGCTGGCCGATGCGGCCATTGCCGCGTTCGGTGAAGTCAACCTGCTGTTCAACAACGCGGGCGTGGGCGCGGGCGGTCTGCTCTGGGAAAACACTGAAAAGGACTGGGACTGGGTGCTCGGTGTCAACCTGTACGGCGTGATCCACGGCGTGCGCATCTTCACGCCGCTGATGCTGGCAGCGGCGGAAAAGGATCCCGCCTACCGGGGCCACATCATCAACACGGCGTCGATGGCCGGCCTGCTCAACCCGCCGGCCATGGGCGTCTACAACGTTTCCAAGCACGCGGTGGTGTCGCTATCCGAATCGCTGTACCAGGACCTGAGCCTGGTGACCGAGCAGGTACATTGCTCGGTACTGTGCCCGTATTTCGTGCCGACGGGTATCAGCCAGTCGCACCGCAACCGTCCGGCGGGGATGAGCAACGATGCGCCGCCGACGCGCTCGCAACTGGTGTCGCAGGCGTTGTCGGACAAGGCCGTCAGTTCAGGCAAGGTCACGGCGGCGGACGTCGCGACGATCACCTTCGACGCGATTCGCGACGAAAGCTTCTATATTTACTCCCACCCGCAGGCACTGGAAACGGTGCGCCAGCGCATGGAAGACATCGTCAGCCAGCGCAACCCCGGGGATCCGTTCGGCGACAAGAAGGAAGTGCGCGCCGGCCTGATCGCTGCCCTGCGCGGTTGAGCCGGCCCGCCGGCACAGACCGACCGGAAAAAGGAAAAGAAGATATGGCGATGGAGACCGTCATGACCACACCCGCCGTGATTCACCATCTTCAGTTTGCCAACCTGCCCAACGGCACGCGGCTACACTACGCCAGTGCCGGGGAGCAGGGCAGGCCGCTGGTCCTGTTCGTCCACGGCTTTCCGGAGTTCTGGTACGCCTGGGAGAAACAGCTCGCGCAGTTCGGCCAGACGCATTTCGCGGTGGCGCCGGACCTGCGCGGGTTCAACCTGTCGAGCAAGCCCGCCGCCGTGGAGGCCTACAAGCCCAAGCGGCTGGTCGAGGATCTCGTGCAGTTCATCCGGTCACTGGGCTATGAGCGGTGCGTGATCGTGGCGCACGACTGGGGCGGGGCGGTCTGCTGGAACCTGGCCGTCCAGTTTCCGGACATCGTCGAGCGGCTGGTGATCATCAACTCGCCGCATCCCTATGTGTTCGCGCGCGCGCTCGCTGCCGATCCGGCCCAGCAACAGGCATCGGCCTACATGAACTGGCTGCGCAAACCGGGCTCGGAGCAGACGCTGGCGGCGAATGACTTCGCGTTGCTGGAAAAGCTGCTGACGGGCAATGCGGAGAAGCTGCCCGCCTGGTTTGCCGGCGACGTCCGTGCGAAGTATCACGCGGCCTGGTCGCAACCGGGGGAGGACGCATCGCATCCGCTGACCGGCAGCATCAATTACTACCGCGCGTCACCGATGCATCCACCGGGGCCCGGTGAAGCGGCGCCGGACATATCGCGCCTTGACCCGTCCGCGTTCGTCGTGCGCGTGCCCACGCTGGTGATCTGGGGAGAGAACGATCGCGCGTTGCCGAAGTCGCTGGTCGACGGGCTCGAAGACCATGTGCCCGACATGCGTCTGGAGCGAATCCCCGACGGCACGCATTGGGTGATTCACGAACAACCGGAACGGATCAATCAGCTGATTCGGAGTGCACTCCCCTGAGTCGCAATTTTTTTCGTCATCCATGGCGCCTGCGGGCGCCATTTTTTGGTCGCAATCGACTCCGATATTTTCATTGTGAATATTGATTTCTGATTCTAAAAGATAAAATTGGAGTGGTGGAAGCGCAGGCCACGATCACTCTCACCTTTCAATAGCCGATAGGGCGGGGCCGGGGCACGATGCCTCCCGGCCCTCGTAGTCGCCCTAGCTCAACCGTTGCCGATACAGCCGATAGTTCTCATCATCGAAACAGACGAACGTGACTTGCTCGATGGAAGGCGCCTTTGCCATGGCCTCGCGCACGGCGCCAATGGCGATGTCCACGGCGCGCTCGCGCGGAAAGCCGTAGATGCCGGTGCTGATATTCGGGAACGCGACTGTGCGCAGGTTATGTTCCGCTGCCAGCCGGATGCTGTTGCGGTACGCATTGGCAAGCAGCGCGTCTTCGTTTTCGCCACCGCCACGCCAGACCGGCCCCACCGCGTGGATGACATACGGCGCCGGCAGCAGGCCACCGGTCGTGATCACTGCCTCGCCCGTGGGGCAGCCGCCCTGGGCATCGCGAATCGCACGGCAGGCCGTCATGATGGCTGGCCCCCCCGCGCCGTGGATGGCACCATCCACGCCGCCGCCGCCCAACAGGCCGCTGTTGGCGGCATTGACGATGGCGTCGACTGCCAACCGCGTGATATCCCCGTGCACAACCTGCAAATGTTCGCCTGTCATAGTGTCTCCCGCTATGGTTAGGGCGAGGGCCGGCGGCCACACGCCCGGCAGCGTCCGGCGCCGACGGCTGCGGGCGGCTGGTCCGGAACGCGCTCCCAGCATACGCCGACATCGGACTCTGCTGCGTGCTTTGCGACACGGATCGAAAATCTTCAGGCCGGCGCGTTGCGGCGATGGCGCCGGACGGCCTCGGTCGGCGCGTCAATTTACGCCGCGCAACGGGCCGCATTCTGCAGGGCAGACGAAACCCGGCGCCTGGCCGATCACCGCGCAAAAGCGACGTCAACGGCGTTTTCAAGGGTTATTTCGTAATGCTGACCGCCCCAAACGCTGGCATGATACGGAAAACGAACGACCGTTCACAATTGGAGTCCGTTTCAAAAAGAACCTGGCGTCGTTGCGCGGCCTTGTCGTACCAGTTGTACTGCCTGCGGCCGCGCGTCTAGTCAGGACCGCTTCGCTTCATTTTGAAACAACCTCTTAGAACGGATACGCACTTTCACGGGGTGGCGGTCTACCATGATCGTCTTGCTGGCCTGGCCGGCACAATTCAAGTTTCTGTTGCAGTCCTGACTTTGCATCATGTCCGCCAAGCCTTCGCTGTCCGCTGATGTGCCCGGCGTCCACCCCGGCATGCCCACGCAGCCGCTCGACCCACAAATCGCCCAGCTGCTGGATCTGATTGCGCGCGCCAAGCGTCCGCCCATCCACGTGTTGGATCCCGCTGACGCCAAGATCGCCTACGAGAAAAGCGCGCCGATCCTCGATATCTCGCCGCCGCCCGTTCACGGCGTGGAAAACCTGCACGTCACCGCACGCGATGGCCATGCCATTCCGGTGCGGCTCTACGCGCCGCGCGAGGCTAGTTGGGCCGATCCGTTGCCGCTGCTGGTCTACTTCCACGGTGGCGGTTTCACGGTTGGTAGCGTTAATTCACATGACGCGCTGTGCCGGCTGTATTGCGCCAGCGCCGAATGCCTCGTGCTGTCGGTGGACTATCGCCTCGGACCGGACTGGCGCTTTCCGACCGCCGCCAATGACGCGTTCGACGTGTTGCACTGGGTGTTCGGGGAAGCCTCCCGGATGGGCGCGGATCCCGCGCGGATCGCGCTGGGCGGCGACAGCGCGGGCGGCACGCTGGCGACGGCGTGCGCCGTCGAGGCGAAGCGTGCCGGACTCGCGCCCGTCTTGCAGATGCTGATCTACCCGGGCACCAGCGCGCGCCAGGACACGCCGTCGCACCGCGCGCTGGCCGATGGCTATCTGTTGACGGCGGACATGATCCAGTGGTTTTTTGGGCAGTACCTGGACCAGGAATCGAGCCGCGACGACTGGCGCTTCGCGCCGCTCGACGGTGGCGGCACGGGTGCCGATGTGCGGGGTTGCTGCCCGGCATGGATTGCCGTGGCGGGCTATGACCCGCTGCACGACGAGGGCGTGGCCTATGCGGCCAAGCTCCAGGCGGCCGGTGTCAGGACGACGCTGGTCGACTACGCAACGATGATTCACGATTTTTTCAAGCTGGGACGCTTCGTGCCCGCCGTCGCGCCGGCGCAGGCCGATGCGGTTGCCGCATTGCGCGCGGCATTCGGCGCGTAGCCCCAGATCCGTTCCGACCCCTGCACAGAATCAGGGGCGGCCATGCAACGCTTTTATCGAAGTCGCAACCAGCGCTTTATTGCAGCAGAAGGAGACACAGCATCATGCAACGCCGCCATTTCATTGCCCGCGCGGGCATGCTCGCCGCCACGGCAGCGATCGGATTTGCCGCATTGCCGGCGCACGCGCAGGCAGACAAGTTCCCTCAGCGGCCGATCCGCCTGATCATCGGCTATACGGCCGGCGGCTCGACCGACATCCCGTTCCGCGTGCTGGCGGATAACGCTTCCAAGATCCTGGGTCAGCCCGTGATCGTGGAAAACAAGCCGGGTGCCGGCGGCGTGCTGCCGGCGCAGCTGATGCAGTCGACCGCGCCGGACGGCTACACGCTGGCCCAGGTGGCCATGCCGGTCTATCGCCTGCCGTACACCACCAAGATCAACTGGGATCCGGTCAAGGACCTGTCGTACGTCATCAACCTGGCCGGCTATTCGTTCGGGCTGGTCGTGCCGGCCGATTCGCCGATCAAGACGATGCAGGAGTACATCGCCTACGCCAAGGCCAATCCCGGCAAGCTGACCTATGGCTCGCCGGGGTCGATGACCACGCTGCACCTGACCATGGAAGAACTGGCGATGCGCCAGAACGTCCAACTGTCGCATATTCCGTACAAGGGCAATTCAGAGTCGATGCAGGCGCTGCTCGGTGGCCACGTGATGTCCGTGGCGGACACCCCGGCATGGGCCCCGTATGTGGAGTCGGGCAAGCTGCGCCTGCTGTCCACCTGGGGCGAAAAGCGTTCGGCGCGCTTCCCGAATGTGCCGACGCTGAAGGAGTTGGGCATAGGCATCGTCCAGACGTCGCCGTTCGGCGTGGTCGCGCCCAAGGGCACGGACCCGAAGATCGTGCAGAAGCTGCATGACGCCTTCAAGCAAGCGATGGAAATGCCGAACTACCGCGAATCGCTGGCCAAGTTCGACATGGAGCCGTATTACATGAGCAGCACGCAATATGCGGCGTTTGCTGCCGATACGGTCAAGAAGGAAAAGGCGATTATCGAGAAGCTGGGCCTTGCCAAGGCGCAGTAAACCGGCCTCGGCAAGTCAGCCTCACCAAGTCAGACCTGGTGGCCTCAGCCGCCAGCCGCCGATGGGATGGCAAGACATGCGGGCGCCCGGAACAGTCCGGGCGCCCGCGTTCACGATGGGAGCCTTGCAGCATGGCCAAACCGGATTTTCGCCACAGCGTGCCGTTGCGCGTGCGCTGGGCCGAAGTCGATCCGCAGTCGATCGTCTTCAATGCGCATTACCTGACCTATTGCGATATTTGCGTGACGGAGTACTGGCGCGCGCTGGGGATTCGCTATCCCGAAGATGTGCTGCACGCGCACGGCGTGGATATCTTCGTGGTCAAGTCGACGCTGGAGTACCACGCGTCGGCGCGATTCGACGACATGCTGGAGATCCGGGGCCGCATGGCGCGGCTGGGGCGGTCGAGCATGCTGTTCCGCGTGGAAATGTACCGCGGCGACGAGCACCTGATTACTGGCGAGGTCGTCTACGTCTGTGCGGACCCGGCTACGCAGAAGTCGGCGGCGATTCCAGGGCCGGTGCGGGAAACCATCGAAGCGTTTGAGGTATTGAAGCCCGGTCACTGACCGGACTACGACCGGAGCTTCGGCGAACCGAAGCGCCCGCCAGGGCCTGCGGGCGCGCCAGATCAGCGCGTGATGCCCGCATCCTCCATATATCCCCGAATCACATCGTCGAAGCTGGCATCGCTCTCGAAGCCAAGTTCCACGGCACGAGAAACATCCCATGCCGCCGGCCATGTGCCGACGATCTTCTCCACGCGATCCTCACGTTCCCACGTGACGCGATCCGCAACCGCATCGCCCGCGACCCGTCGCAACGCTTCCACCATCTGCGCCGCCGTCACCGACAACCCCGGCAGGTTCACCACGCGGCGGTTGCCAAAGCGCGCGCCATCGAGCTCGATGCCGTTCACCAGCGCCGTGATGGCGCCGCGCGGCGACAGCAGCCACAGTGACGTCTCCGGTGCTACCGGGCAGTTGGCCGCCACGCCGGACAGCGGCTCGCGGATGATCCCGCTGGCGAACGACGACGCGGCGGCATTGGGTTTGCCCGGCCGCACGCTGATGGTCGGCAGGCGCAGCACGCGGCCATCGACGAAGCCGCGACGGCTGTAGTCGGACAGCAGCAGCTCGCCGATCGCCTTCTGCGCGCCATACGACGATTGCGGATTCAGCGCGGTGTCGTCCTGTACGACCGGCGGCAGCTTGCCGCCATAGACGGCGACGGAACTCGTAAAGACCACGCGGGGGCGATGGCCGAGCTGGCGGCAGGTTTCCAGCAGCGCGCGCGACGCGTCCAGGTTGACGCGCATGCCCAGGTCGAAATCGGCCTCGGCCTGGCCGCTGACCACGGCCGCCAGATGAAATACGGCGCCGGTATCGGTGTCCATCGCGCGGGCCAGCACGGCCGGGTCGGACAGGTCGCCCGTGACCACGCGCACGCGCGCATCGTCGATCTGCGGCGCCACCACGTCCAGCAGCGTGAGGCGGTCGATGGTGACGGCACGGCCGTCCAGGTTCAGCGTGCCGCGCTTGAGCAGCAGGCGGGCGAGTTGCAGGCCGAGGAAGCCGGCGCCGCCAGTAATGAGTACGTTCATGGTTGCAGCGAGGTTCGGTTCAGGATTCAGCGATTCAGCTCAGCGATTCAGATACGGCTTGAGCCAGCCCAGGCCGGCCGAGGTGCCGGCGCGCGGCCGATACTCGCAGCCGATCCAGCCCTTGTAGCCCAGCGCGTCGATCACATCGAACAGGTACGGGTAGTTCAGCTCGCCCAGGTCCGGCTCGTGCCGGTCCGGCACGCCCGCGATCTGGATATGGCCGATGCCGTCGAAGTCGCGCTTGAGCTTGACGGCCAGGTCGCCTTCGACGATCTGGCAGTGGTAGCAGTCAAACTGCACCTTGAGGTTGGCGGCGCCGACCTGCTTGCAGATGGTCTGGCCATCGTCCTGCCGGTTCAGGAAGTAACCTGGCATGTCGCGCGTGTTGATCGGCTCGATCAGCACGGTGATGCCATGCGCGGCAGCGGACGCCGCCGCGTAGGCCAGGTTCTCCAGATAGGTGGCGCGGCACCGGGCGCGGTCGGCGTCGGCAGGCACGAGGCCGGCCATCACGTGGACCCGGTCGTTGCCGATGACGGCGGCGTATTCCAGTGCGCGGGCAACGGCGTTGCGGAATTCGGTCTCGCGGCCGGGCAGGGCGGCCATGCCCCGGTCACCGGCGGCCCAGTCGCCCGGCGGGGCGTTGAACAGCGCCTGCGTCAGGCCATTGTCGACCAGCCGCTTGCGGATCTCCGCGGCCGGATGGTCGTACGGGAACAGGTACTCGACCGCCTGGAAGCCGTCCGCCGCGGCGGCGGCAAAGCGGTCAAGAAAGTCGTGCTCGGTGTACATCATCGACAGGTTCGCGGCAAAGCGCGGCATGGAGAACTCCTTCAGCTACTAGGCGGCGGGGCGGCCCACGGCGTGGCCCGCCTCGCACAGGGTTGGGATCAGCGGTTGACCAGCTTCGCCGGCGTCAGCCAGACCAGCGCCGCGCCCACGACCAGGATGCCGGCCAGCACGTACATCGGCAACTGCGTGCTCTGCGTCAGGTCCTTGAGCGTGCCGACCATATACGGCGACACAAAGCCGGCCAGGTTGCCCACCGAGTTGACCACGGCAATGCCCGATGCGGCGGCAATGCCCGACAGGAACGACGTCGGCAGCGACCAGAACAGCGGTGCGCAGGTCAGCACCCCGGCCGCGGCCAGCGACAGCGCGGCGATGGCCACCACGGTATTGTGGGTGAACGATGCCGCAATGGCAAAGCCCACGGCCCCCATCAGCGCGGGCACGATCAGGTGCCAGCGGCGCTCGCGGCGCGCGTCGGCACTGTGGCCCAGGATGTTCATGACGACGATCGCGCAGATGAACGGAATGGCGGACAGCAGGCCGATCTTGAGGTTGCCGGTCACGCCGCTGGCCTTGACCAGCGTGGGCATCCAGAACGTCAGCGCGTACTGGCCGGTCACGAAGCAGAAGTAGATCAGGCACATCCACCAGACGCGGCGGTCGCTGAACACGGCGCCCAGGGAATGGACGCTGCGCTGGCCACCCGTGGTGGCGGCCGCACCGGCGCCGCGCTGGTCTTCCTCGATATTGCGCTTGAGCACGCGCTTTTCGTCGGCGGAAAGCCACGGCGCTTTCTCGATGCCATCACGCAGCACGAAGATCGTCACGATGCCGATCAGCAGCGCGGGAATGGCCTCGATCAGGAACATCCATTGCCAGCCGGCCCAGCCGTGGGTCTCGTGGAACGCGTCCATGATCCAGCCCGACAGCGGGTTGCCGAACATGCCGGCCACGGGAATGCCGGACATGAACAGCGCGATCATCTTGGCGCGGCGGTGTGACGGGTACCAGTAGGTCAGGTACAGGATCACGCCGGGATAGAAGCCCGCCTCGGCCAGGCCGAGCAGGAAGCGCATGGCATAGAACGAGGTCGGCGTCTTCACGAACACGAACAACGCCGAGATGATGCCCCACGTGATCATGATCCGCGCGATCCAGATGCGCGCGCCGATGCGGTGCATCAGCAGGTTGCTGGGCACCTCGAACAGGAAGTAGCCGATGAAGAACAATCCGGCGCCAAGGCCGAACACGGTTTCCGAGAACTGCAGGTCCTGCGCCATCTGCAACTTGGCGAAGCCCACGTTGACGCGATCGAGGTACGCGATCACGTAGCAGAGCATCAGGAATGGCATGATGCGCCAGAACACCTTGTTGTAGGCGCGTTTTTCAATCACGGCATCGGTGTCGAGCCGGCCGTCGGCGGGGATGGCGGACGTGCTGGCCGCCGATTGCAATGCATTCACGTTGGGTCTCCTGACGCGTGGCTATCGGGCGATAGCCGGTAATCGTGGGCGCGAGCGTGCCCCGCGCGGTCGCCGCAAGGCGCCGCGCCGGGAATCGTCGCGTTTGTCGTTATGAGGGCTTTCTTCTGATCGACGGGGGCCGGGCTACCAGCGCGCCTTGAAGGCATCGCGCAGCTCGGTCAGTGCCGCTTCATCCAGGCTCGCGTGGTCGGCAAAGCCGGCCTGGTCCTTGAGCATCAGCCATAGTTTGGCGGTCTCCTCCAGTTCTTCCAGCGCGTACGCCGCGCGCGACACACTGTCTTCCCACACTACCGGGCCCAGGCGCGCAAGCAGCACGCCGCGCACGTCGTTGGCAAGCGTCGCCACGCGCGCGGCCACGGCCGGATCGCCGGGACGGTGATAGGGAATCAGCGGGATATGGCCGACCTTCATCACGTAGTAGGGCGTGATCGGCGGCAGGACATCGTCGGGGCGCCAGACGCCGGCCAGCGTCAGTGCCACGAGGTGAGTGGAGTGCGTATGGACCACGCCATGCGCATTCGGATTGTTGTCGTAGACGGCGCGATGCAGGGTCAGCGTCTTGGACGGCTTGTCGCCGGATACCCAGCTGCCATCCAGGCCGACCTTGGCGACCTTCGCGGGATCGAGCGTGCCCAGGCAGGCGTCGGTCGGCGTGATGAGCCAGCCGTCTTCGAGCCGCGCGCTGATGTTGCCGGCCGTGCCAACCGTGTAGCCACGCTGGAACAGGCTGGCGCCAACACGGCAGATCTCTTCGCGCAGCGCGCTTTCCTTGTGATCGCTCATTGCGCGCCTCCGAGTTGCCGCAGGGCTTCATCGAAGAAATTCTCGCCGCCAAAGTTGCCGGATTTCAGCGCCAGCGCGAGCGGCGCGGCATCGAGCGTCACCGTGGCCGGCACGCCCGGGGCAATCTGGGTGCCGATGCGCAAGGCCTGGACGTCGAGCGACTGGACCACGGCGCCCGAGGTTTCCCCGCCGGCCACGACAAAGCGTCGCGTCCCGCGCGCCTTGAGGCCCGCCGCGATACCGGCCAGGGCCTCTTCGACGAGATGGCCGGCGCGCGATACGCCCAGTTCGGCCTGCACGCGCTTGACTTCGTCGGGCGTCGCCGTCGCGTAGATCAGCACCGGTTCGGCATGATCGGCCGCAAAGGCCAGGGCCTGTTCCACCACCGGCTCGCCACGGGCCAGCCGGAGCGGATCGATCCGCAGGGCCGGACGCTTTTGGGCGATCCAGTGCGCCACCTGGCCATTGGTCGCGCGCGATGCGCTGCCGGCCAGCACCACGCCGTGACCGTCCACGGCCGGCACGGCGGCCGCATCGGTGCGCTGCGGCAGCAGGCCGGCGCGGCGGAAGTTCTCGGGTAGGCCCAGGGCGATGCCCGAGCCGCCGGTAATCAGCGGCAGGTTGGCGCAGGCCTCGCCCAGCACGAAGAGATCGGCGTCGGAGATGGCATCGGCGATGGCCAGGCGCACGCCTTCGCCACGCAACGCGTCGATGCGGGCACGCGTGGCTTCCGGGCCGCGCGCCACGGCGTCGTAGCGCAGCAGGCCCGCCTTGCCCTGGCTCTGGCGTTGCAGCACGCGCACCAGATTGGCATCGGTCATCGGCGTGAGCGGGTGATGCTCCATGCCGGATTCATTGAGCAGCGTATCCGCCACGAACAGGTGGCCGCGGAAGATGGTGCGGCCATTTTCCGGGAAAGCCGGGCAGGCGATGGTGAAGTCACTGCCCAGCGCATCGAGGAGGGCTTCGGCGACCGGGCCGATATTGCCGGCATCGGTCGAATCGAACGTCGAGCAATACTTGAATACGAACTGGCGGCAACCCTGCGCCCGCAGCCATGCGAGCGCGGCCAGCGATTGCGCCACGGCCTCGGCGGCCGGAATGGTGCGCGACTTCAGCGCCACGACGATGGCATCGGACTGCGTGGCGGCGTCGGCGCTGCCGGCAGCGGGCACGCCGATGGTCTGCACGGTGCGCATGCCATTGCGCACGAGCGTGTTAGCGAGGTCGGTGGCGCCGGTGAAATCGTCGGCGATGCAGCCGAGCAGCGGCGCATGCGTGGCTGGCGATGTCGTGGAAGGCAATATCGTGGAAGGTTGGGCGGGTGCTGTCATGGCCGGCTCCTTACTTCGCCTTGCCTGCCGGCAACTCGATGCCCGGGAAGATCTTGATGACGGCGGAGTCGTCCTCGCCACCATGGCCGGCCGTGGAGGCCATCATGAACATCTGGTGGGCGGCGGCCGATAGCGGCAGCGGGAATTTGCTGGTGCGCGCGGTGTCCAGCACCATGCCGAGATCCTTGACGAAGATGTCCACGGCGGAGAGCGGCGTGTAGTCGCCGGACAGGATATGCGGCACGCGGTTCTCGAACATCCACGAGTTGCCCGCGCTGTGCGTGATGACGTCGTAGAGCGCATCGGGATTCACGCCTTCGCGCAGGCCCAGCGCCATCGCTTCCGCCGCGGCGGCGATATGCACGCCCGCCAGCAACTGGTTGATGATCTTGACCTTGGAGCCGGCGCCGTGCGCATCGCCCAGGCGGTAGACCTTGCCCGAGATCGCGGCCAGCACGTCCTCGGCCAGCGCGTAGGCTTCGGCCGGGCCCGACGTCATCATCGTCATTTCGCCGCTGGCGGCCCGCGCGGCACCGCCAGAGACGGGCGCGTCGAGCAGCAGCAGGCCGCGCTCGGCCAGGCGCTTGCCCAGCGCTTCGGCAAAGCCGGGAGGCACCGTGGCGCTGGCGATCACCAGCTTGCCGGCTTCCATCGCCGGCACGGCGCCGTCGGCACCGAACAGCACCGCCTCGGTCTGCTGGGCGTTGACGACCAGCGTGATCACCACGTCGCAACGGCGGCCCAGTTCGGCCGGGCTGGCGCACGGCACGCCGCCGGCATCGGCAAAGCGCTGCAGCACCTCAGGCCGCAGATCGCAGGCATGCACGTTGAAACCGGCGCGCAGCAGAGACTGCGCGACACCATTGCCCATTGCGCCCAAACCGATGACGCCGACATTCCGGGACATAGCTAACTCCTGCGGGAAAGGGATGGATCAGTGCGACGGGCCGTGGGGTACGTCCGCGTCACCATCGGCAGGCGTGCCGTCATCGCCAAGCTGCGAGAGGCGGCGCGCTGCGTTGTACATGTGGTTCTGGGCCGCGTTGCGGGCGGCATCGGGGTCGCCGGCGCGGATGGCCGCGACGATCGCCTGGTGTTCTTCACGCACCTGGCGCGAGAAGTCTTCGCGGCGGGCTTCGTTGGTCCGGGTCACGCGCGTCGCAGCTTCCAGGTACTGGCTCAGGAAGGCGAGCGTCTTGAGGAAAAAGGGGTTGCCGGTGGCCTCGGCGATCGCGCGGTGGAAGGCCACGTCGGCTTCCACGCCGTCGCCGCCTTCGGCCACCGCGGCGTCGAGGCGGGCCAGTGCGGCGTCGATGGCGACCATGGCGGCGTCGGAGCGGCGGCGGGCGGCCTGTGCGGCCACCTCGGCCTCGATCGACCGGCGCAGTTCCACGATCTGCAGCACGGATTCGAGCGTGCCGGTTTCGCTGTAGTCGATACGCAGCGGCCGCAGGCCCGCCTGGTCGGTCACGAAGACGCCGCTGCCCTGGCGCGATTCCACCAGGCCTTCGTATTTCAGGCGGGCGATGGCCTCGCGAATGACGGTGCGGCTGACGCCGAATTCCTCGGAGAGCACGGCCTCGGTCGGCAGCTTGGCGCCACGCGGAAAGGCGCCGCCCTCGATCTTTTCCAGCAATTGCTCGGCAACGCTGTCAGTCAGGGCACGGGCGGGAATCTTCTGGAACACGGCGTACTCATGTTATCGGGTAGTCAGGTCATCATACAAATTTTGCTGCCGATTGCCGACGGGGGCAAACCCTTAGGAGAGTGAGTCACTCTGCATTGAAATTGGCGCCAATCCGCCCCGGCCAGCCATATCGGCTGGAGTATGATTGCGCCTCTCTTCAGACTTTCCGCGTCATCCGATCATGTCCGACTCCGTACTCGTCTGCGCCTGGGCCGAAGCCCGCGAGCGCGCCCGCGCCATCCGCTACAACGTCTTTGTGGAGGAGCAGGGCGTTCCGGTGGAACTGGAATGGGACGATATGGACGAGCCGAGCTGGCACGCGCTGGCGTTTGCGGCGGATGGCACACCCGTGGCCACGGGCCGGCTGCTGCCGGACGGCCATATCGGGCGCATGGCGGTGCTCAAGGAAGCGCGCGGCACGGGGATGGGGGCAAAGGTGCTCGACGCCCTGATGGCCAAGGCCGCTGATCTGGGCTATCCGGAACTGATCCTGAATGCGCAGACGCACGCCGCGCCGTTCTACGCGCGGGTGGGGTTCGAGCCGGTTGGCGAGGAATTCGAGGAAGCGGGCATCCCGCATCTGGAGATGCGGAAGCGGCTACGCTGAACGGCTATTCGGGCGAAAGCGGTGTGAATGGCGCGCTAACAGGCGAATGGCGCCGACGGCGCGATCAGGCGCCGTCAGCGGTCAGCGCGGAGCGGGCACCGTGCCCGTATCGCGCGCGACCTTCAGGTGGCCGCGATAGGACACCTCGCCGGTCTGGCCGTTGGCATCGAAGCTGCGCTCRCAGAAGTCGAAGCGCCCGTCATGCCGCACGCGCAGCAGCGTGCTGGCGCGCGTGCCGTAGTTTGGCGATCGGATGAAGGCGGAGGACAGCAGCTTTTCCCATTCAGGCGCCACGCCCGTGCTGGGCAGCTCCCAGTCAGCCGCCTGGCGCTCGTCGGCCAGCAACTGGAGGTAGGGTTCGACGCTCGCCGTCACCTGGCCGCTGTCCGCCGCCAGCACTTCGCACATCGCGCCCACGCGGCTGCGCACCTTGGGCCAGGGCGTATCCAGCAGCGCGTTCGACAAGCCATACAGTCCGGGTTTCAGCCGTTGCGGCTGGCGTGACGGCGAACGGTTGCTGTACCACCAGAGATCGTGCAGGTCGCTTGCCAGCAGGTTGAAGCCGTTGTAGGCGCCGTGGTCGGACGCCAGGGCATGCAGATACTCGTCAGGCGATTGATCGCCGCGCAGGAAATGCGAGACAAGTTCGCCGCGCGAGCGCGCATCGGTCCGCTTCTCGGATGGCGCGCGGTAATTGGTCAGCGCGGCAAAGCGCGCACCGGCATGGCCGCGCTGCGCATTGGCGGTGGCGACGCCCATCCAGGTGCCGGGCTCGCCGATCACTTCCGCCATGTCGCGGCCACCCAGCACCTCTGGTGCGTCCTGCCACCATTGTGCCGCCGCCGCGGGGCGGGCGTAGAACTCGTCGCGGTTGCCAGCGACCACCAGGGCATAGTCCGGGTGTGATTGCCAGGCCACCAATATCAGGCACATATTCCTTCCTTTCCTACCAACTGCCGGAGCGGCTCAGAGCACGTCCAGGTCGACAAACCGCTCGGCTTGCCGCTCGCCGCTGATCCACTGCGCGAGCCCGCTTTGCCGCCACAGACCGTCCAGGGTGGCATCGAAGGCGGGAGGTACGTCCGCGTAGCTCTCCATCCAGGTCTGCATGCCGGCGCGGGTCTCGGGCCTGCGCATCAGCGTACCACCAATCCCGGTCGCCTCGGCGACCGTTTCCATCCAGCGATGCCAGTGCGGCAGGGCCTCCGTGGCCCGCGCGTCCGGCACCTTGAAATAGACGTAGAGATGATCGCTCATGGCGGGATTCCCGTGTCGGTCAGCCGGCGGCCTGCGCCTCGTTGGGCAGTGGCACTTCGTACGGCAGCGCACGCGTGGCCACGGCCGGGCCGTCGGCGGCACCCAGGCGCAGCGCGCCCGTGGCGGCATCGATCTTCAGTTCGGCCAGGCCATCCCAGCCACCTTCCGGCGCCGCCGCGGCGTTGACGATCATGCCGCAGGGTTGCTCGGGATCTTCCGGGCGGAAGATCTCGGCGGCCGCGGCAGGCACATCGCCTTCGCCATGGACCAGCCACATGCGGCGCTTCAGCGTGCCGCGATACTGGCTGCGCGCCACCACTTCCTGGCCCGGGTAGCAGCCCTTGCGGAAATTCACGCCGCCAATCAGTTCGAAATTGATCATCTGCGGCACGAATTGTTCCTGCGTGGCGGCGGCGATACGCGGCACGCCGGAGCGGATTTCCAGCCAGTCCCAGAAACCGGCGGAGGCCGGGGCCAGCCGGCCCGCCAGCGCCTGCTCCAGGCTATCGGCCTGCTCGGCCGGGGCGACGAGCTGCCAGCGCGGCTCGCCGTCCGCATCGGCCAGACGGATCACGGTCACGCCGGCGGCGCCGGCCGTGGCCAGCGGACCCTGCGGCGCGGGGAGCCCGGTGGCCGCCAGGGCGGCTTCGGCACCCGCACCGGCCACGCCCAGGATGCGATGCGTGGCGGACAGGTCCGACAGCTTCGCCTTGGCGCGCAGCACGAACATCGCCAGTCGTTTCTGGATCGCCGGCTGGATGTCGGCCGAGATCTGCAAGACGATGCCCTCGGCATCGCGCCACATCAGGAAGCTGGCCTGCAGCCGCCCCTTGGGCGAGCAGTAGCCCGCCAGCCGGGCGCCATCATCGGCGGAGAGATCCTCGACAGCATTGGTCAGCTGGGTGTGGAGGAAGGTAGCGGCATCGTCGCCGGCAACCCGGATCAGGCCGAGACCGGCAGGCGCGGCGACGATACCGTCGCGGTGCAGGGACTCGAGGCTGGAGGCAAGGGGCGGGAATTCGGTGGCAGGCATGCAGTCGGGCCAGGGTTGGCGGTACGGTAATAGGGCGCTTCGAATGCGCGATCGGTGCCGGGTTCCGTACTGGGTTCGGTTCAGCCAGCGGTGGCGGGATCGAAGCGGTTCGACAGCGCATATGGGGGCGGGTGCCGCCGCTGCAACGCCGGTATCGGCGTCGGTTGCGGATCGCGCAAAGTGGAGACGCGGACTCGTGGCGGCACGGGGCTCCCGGTATTATATGGGGCTGTCGCCATTCCGGCCGGCCGCCGCCCCGATCTCGACCTGCCGTTGGGGGCATGGCGGCGCCATCACACTCACTACATGAAACGTCTCTTCCTGCGTCTGGTCGGGGTCCTGCTGGTTTTCGCGATTGCCGCCGCGGGCGGCCTTGCCTGGTGGGCCAACCAACCGCTCGGCCTGCCGACGTCGCCTGTCGAAGTCATCATCAAGCCCAACTCCAGCGTGGCCAGCGTCGGCCGCCAGATCCAGCGCGGCGGTGTGTCCATGGATCCGCGCCTGTTCCAGCTGCTGGTCCGGATCACCGGCCATGGGGCCGATCTCAAGGCCGGGGGCTACCAGTTCGAGACCGGCGTCACGCCGCTGGACGTCATCGAGAAGATTGCCCGGGGCGAGGTCACGCACTACGTGGTCACCGTGATCGAAGGCTGGGAGTTCCGCAAGATGCGGGCTGCCGTGGATGCCAGCCCGGCGCTCAAGCATGACACCCAGGGCATGTCCGATGCGGACCTGATGCGCGCGATCGGCGCCGGCGAACCGTCGCCCGAGGGCCTGTTTTTTCCGGACACCTACCTGTTTGCCCGTGGCAGCAGCGACATCGAACTGTATCGCCACGCCTATCGCGCGATGCAGAAGCGGCTCAACGACGCCTGGAGCGCGCGTTCGCCCGACCTGCCGTACAAGACCCCGTACGAGGCGCTGGTGATGGCATCGATCGTGGAGAAAGAAACCGGGCAGGCCGTGGAGCGGCCGATGATCGCGGCGGTCTTCGTCAACCGCCTGCGCAAGAACATGATGCTGCAGACCGACCCGACCGTGATCTACGGTATCGGCGAGGGTTTTGACGGCAACCTGCGCAAGCGCGATCTGCTGACCGACACCCCGTACAATACGTACACGCGCACCGGCCTGCCGCCGACGCCCATCGCGCTGCCGGGGCTGGCCTCGCTGGCCGCGGCAACCGCGCCGGCGCCGTCCGACGCGCTGTATTTCGTGGCGCGCGGCGACGGCAGCAGTCATTTCTCCAATTCGCTTCCCGAACACAATCGCGCGGTCGACAAGTACCAGCGCGGCAAATAAGTCTTTCATGCGCGGAAAATTCATTACCTTCGAAGGCATCGACGGCGCGGGCAAGAGCACCCACATCGAGTGGGTCGCCGAGCGCCTGCGCGCACGGCCCGATACCGGCCAGGTCGTCACCACCCGCGAGCCCGGCGGCACCCCGCTGGGCGAGGACCTGCGCCAGTTGCTGCTGCACCGGCCCATGCACCTGGAAACCGAGGCGCTGCTGATGTTCGCCGCACGGCGCGAGCACATCGCCGAGGTCATCGAGCCGGCCCTGGTACGCGGCGACTGGGTGATCTCGGATCGCTTCACCGATGCCACGTTTGCCTATCAAGGCGGCGGCCGTGGCCTGTCCCTGGACCGGCTGGATGCGCTGGAGCAATGGGTGCAGGGCGACCTGCAGCCGGACCTGACGCTCCTGTTCGACGTGCCGCTGGAAACCGCCAGCGAGCGGCTGGCCGGTGCCCGGTCCCCTGACAAGTTCGAGGCCGAATCGCGCGCGTTCTTCCAGCGCACGCGCGCGGAATACCTGCGCAGGGCCAAGGCAGCCCCGGAGCGGTTCCGCGTGATCGACGCCACACGGTCGATCGAAGAGATTCGGGTGACGCTCGAGGAAATCCTCGCAAGTCTCTGATTATTTGCGTTTATATCCGCATGATGATGTTCGGGTGCAGTTCTCGGACAGTACATGAAACATCATCGCTAACTCATTGAACCCGCATGCTTTATCCCTGGCAACGAGAAGACTGGCAACGACTGACGGCCCTGCGCGAGCGGCTGCCGCATGCGCTGCTCCTCCACGGCCAGCAAGGCATCGGCAAGCGCGATCTGGCGCTGCAGTTCGCGCAGGGCCTGTTGTGTGAATCGCCGCTGGCTGATGGCCAGCCGTGCAATACCTGCGGCGCCTGTCATTGGTTCAGCCAGGGCAACCACCCCGACTTCACGGTGGTACGACCGGAGGTGCTGGATGCCGGCGCCGAGGTCGAAGGCGATGCCGATGGCGGTGGCGGCAAGAAGCGCGCGCCCAGCAAGATCATCCGCATGGAGCAGGTGCGCGCGCTGATCGAGGCCGTCGGCGTGGGCACGCACCGGGCTGGTCTGCGCATGGTGGTGGTGTATCCGCTCGACGCCTTGCAGACCGAGGGCGCCAACGCGCTGTTGAAGACGCTGGAGGAGCCGCCGCCGTCGACGGTATTCCTGTTGGTCACCGACCGGTTGGACCGAGTCTTGCCGACGATCCTGTCGCGCTGCCGGCAGTTTTCCGTGGAGCGCCCGACGCCGGTTGATGCGCTGGCCTGGCTGCGCAGCCAGGGCGTGGCCGATGCCGAGGCGCAACTGGCGCTGGCTGGCGGCTCGCCGCTGACGGCCTTGCACGCGGCCGAAGCCGAAGAGCAGCCGCTGCAACGCTGGCTGGTTGGCCAGTTGGGCGCCGGCGCCGCGTTCGACGCCCTGGCGGCGGCCGAGCAACTGCAGAAGCTGCCCGTGCCGGCCGTCCTTGGCATCCTGCAACGCTGGACTTACGATCTGCTGGCGCTGTGCCTGGGTGGCAGTGCCGTGCGCTACTTCCCCAAGGAAATGGCTGCGCTCGGGCGTTGCGCGGGCGCCACCGATGCGCACCGGCTGCAGGCCTTTGCCGCGCGGCTGGTCAGCCATCGCCGCAACGAGAACCATCCGTTGGCCGCACGCCTCGTTATGGAGTCGGTATTCCTGGATTACCGGCAATTGTTCCGCTGACCGGTAGGAATCAGGCAGCACACGTGGTACAAGTCGTTCGCAGCAATCATTTCCAATAGCCCGCGCAAAGCGGGCAACCAAAACTAGGGTCGAGCATGAATGCACCAGTCACGGGGGTTCCGCCGCGTCCTGCGGTCGCACCAGCCAATCCCAATCCAGCCGGCGCCAATACCGGCGTACCTGGCGGGCAGGCCACGGGCGGCGCGGCACAGCGTCCGAACGTGTTGTCGTTGTCGATCAAGGACCAGGCGGGGCTCTACGCGGCCTACATGCCGTTCCTGTCGCGCGGAGGCATCTTCGTGCCGTCCAATCGCCCGTTCCGGCTGGGCGAGCAGGTGTTCCTGGTACTGTCGCTGCTGGACCGGCCGCAGAAGTATCAGGTGCAGGGCACCGTGGCATGGATCACCCCAGCCGGCACCCCGATGAAGACCCCCGGTGTGGGCGTGCATCTGCCGGACGACGATAATGGCCGCAGCCTGAAACGGGCCGTGGAAGAAATCCTGGGCAAGGCCATCGAATCCGGCCGGCCTACTCAGACGTTATAAAATACGCGAACTTCGGTTCGCAAGTGGTTGTTAGATATGAGCATTTCTGGCTTTACCCTGCGCATCGCCGAGCGTCGCGACCTGCCCGGCATCGTCGAGATCTACAACAGCACCGTGGCGTCGCGCATGGTGACCGCCGACACGGAGCCCGTCTCCGTGGCATCCCGCCAGACGTGGTTCGATGCACACCAGCCCGAGCGACGTCCGCTCTGGGTTTGCGAGGATGCCGATGGCCGCATGGCGGGCTGGGTCAGCTTCTCGGATTTCTATGGCCGTCCTGCCTATGGCGCCACGGCGGAGGTGTCGATCTATCTGCACGAGGAACGCCGTGGACAAGGTCTGGGCCGCTACCTGCTGGAGCAGGCCATCGCTCATGCCCCCAAGGTCGGCGTCAATACACTGCTAGGCTTCATCTTTGGCCACAACGGCCCCAGTCTGGCGCTGTTCGAGAAGCATGGCTTCACGCGTTGGGGCGATCTGCCCCGCGTGGCCGTGCTGGACGGGGTGGAGCGAGACCTGGTCATCCTCGGCCGCCGGCTGGACTGACGGCGCCGCTGTGACGTCGCCGTTTTCCGAGATTTCATATGTTTGTCGATTCCCACTGCCACATCGATTTTCCCGAACTGGCCGAGCGCCTGCCCCAGTTGCTGGAGAACATGAAGACCAACCAGGTCTCCCATGCGCTCTGCATTTCCGTCACGCTGGAAGATTTTCCGCGCGTGCTGGCGCTGGCCGAACAGCATCCGAACCTGTACGCGTCCGTCGGCGTGCATCCCGATTACGAGGAAGGCGAAGAGCCGACGCTGGAACGCCTGCTGGCCCTGTCCGCCCATCCGCGCGTGGTGGGGACCGGCGAGACGGGGCTGGACTACTACCGGCTCAACGGCCGCAGCATCGACGACATGGAATGGCAACGCGAAAGGTTTCGCACCCATATCCGCGCCGCAAAGCAGACCGGCAAGCCGCTGATCATCCATACGCGGTCCTCGGCGGACGATACGCTGCGGCTGATGCGTGAGGAAAACGCCCGCGAGGCGGGCGGCGTGATGCACTGCTTCACGGAAACCTGGGATGTTGCCAGGCAGGCGCTGGACGAGGGGTTCCATATCTCGTTCTCCGGCATCGTCACGTTCAAGAGCGCGGCGGACCTGCAGGAAACGGCGAGGAAGGTGCCGCTTGACCGCATGCTGATCGAGACGGACTCGCCGTACCTGGCCCCGGTGCCGTATCGCGGCAAGACCAACGAGCCGGCGTGGGTGCGCCATGTGGGCGAGTTCATCGCCAATCTGCGCGGCGTGTCCGTAGCAGAAATCGCCGAACGGACGACGGACAATTTCTTCCGCCTGTTCAAGCATATAGATCGGAATGCTAATGTTTGATATGAAGAAGATCCGCGGGGCGGCCGCGGTCACCTTGCTGGGTGCCGCGTCGCTGGCGTGGGCCGCGCCGGCCGACGACATGCGCAAGGCGGTGGAATTCGACGACGGGAACACCGTGCAGAAGCTGCTGGCGCGTGGCGTGGACCCGAACATCGTCGACAACCGTGGCAATCCGATGCTGGTGGTGGCGCTGCGCGAGAAATCGCTCAAGGCTGCCACGGCGCTGATCAAGGCGAAGAACATCGACTTCGACAAGACCAATCCGGCCGGCGAGAACGCGCTGATGATGGCCAGCCTCCAGGGGGAACTGGATATGGTCAAGCTGATGGTCGACGGCATGGAAGCCGAAATCAACAAGAAGGGCTGGGCGCCGTTGCACTATGCCGCTACCAACGGCCACAACGACGTCGTGAAGTATCTGGTGGACCACGCGGCCTACATCGACGCGGAAAGTCCAAATGGGACCACGCCGCTGATGATGGCCGCGCGCGGCGGGCATATCGAGACCGTGAAGCTGTTGCTGGACGAGGGCGCCGACCTGCGCCTCAAGAACCAGCAGGGCATGACGGTGATCGACTTTGCCGACCAATACAACCAGAAGGAAATTGCCGATGGGCTGAAGTCCCGCTGGCAAAAACTCTACGGCGCGGTCCCTCCGCCGGCACCCAGACCGGAGCCCCCCAAGGCGCCCAACGGCCAGACGCAGCCGAAGCCGTACTGAAACGGCGAAGTCCGGACGACGAGCCTGTCGTACCGGACTTTTTCTTTTGGCGCTCCGGCCAGGCCGCGTAATGACGCCAGATATAAGGGGACCTGCGCCGCCTACGGAAATTCGCGCTCGGGGATCGTGACGCTACGCGATTTGCCCGGCACGCTGTAGAGCGTCAGGATGTTGTTGGCGAAGCTCGTGCCGTCGGTTTCGTTGATTTCTTCAATATGGAAGCGCTCCGACCGGAAAATCTCGCCTGTGTCCAGGCTCCGGTAGCGGACGTCATAGCTGCCCGGCGCAATGTTCTCCATCGTGAACGACGACCCGCTGCGTACGAAACTGGTGCGCACGGGAACCGGCGTGCCACCATCGATCGCCACCAGCTTCAGGAAGACGTCTGACTCGCTACGCGTATTGTCGACCGTCAGCGACGACAGCCCATCCGAATTGAGCACCGGGTAGCCCACCAGATAGCCCGACCGGGCCGGCCAGGGCAGCCCGCGCGGCGTTGTGCCGGGGCGTACGTACTTCGCTTCCTGCAAAGACGTGGACGATGCGGACGACCTGGCGACGGGCGCCGCCTGCACGGGCCTGACGATCTGGGGAGAACGCCGCTCGGTCGCGGATTCGCCCGGGGGAGACCACTCACCCAGCAACACCACGATGGCCGCGCCAATCCCCGCATAGAGCAGGAAGGACCACGACCTGGGCAGTGGCGCACCGGGTTTGCCCGCCGCCGCCCGTCTGGATGCCGACTTGCTCCTGGCCTTTTCCTTGCGGGATGGCCTGGCGGTCTCGGGTTGTGGCGAAGGCTGGGGCTGCCTGGGCGCGGCGCCTTGGGGCCGCGCCTGGCCGGTCGCACCGGCACGCGCCGGATGCGGCCCGGGATGCGATCCGAAATCTGGCCGGGCCGCCTGGGCGCGCCGCCGCCGCTGCTCGGCCTCGATCTTTTCCTGGGTGGAGATCCACTGGTCGTGTTCGGCACGGCGAGCCGGGTCGCTCAGCACGTCATAGGCCACGTTCAGCAGCCGCATGATGCGATTGGCTTCCTCCCCGTCCGCATGCCGGTCAGGGTGATATTTCTGGCTAAGCGATTTGTATGCGGCCCGGATGACTTCCGGGGGCGCGTCGCGGGAAACCTTGAGGTTGTCGTAATGGGTATGCATCAGGCAATCAGGACGCAATAGCGGAGGCCGACAACGATTAACGGCAGATTACGAATATCCTCAAGTTTTGATGCGGTGGGGTGGTGTCGTATGCGGCCTATCCAACAGAAAGCGGCGATGACGTGGCGCCGCAACAAATCTCGCCGACCGCCCAATCTGCGGTCCGATCTGGAGCCCGATTTCCTGGCCTCCGGATTGCCTCGCCTTCCACTGCAGCGCTGTCAGTTCTTTGCCTGCTTGCCGTCGAGCACCACGCTCAGGCGGGTCATGGCCGCTTCGATATCCGCGACGCCAATCCCGCCGTAGCCGAGCAGGATGCCTGGCCGTGGGCGGCTGCCGGCGTACATGCCCGTAATGCCGTAGAGCCCGATTGATGCGGCACCGGCCTGCGCGATAAGCGTGGCTTCATCGTGTGCAGCGTCGCCGTGCGCCTTGACTTCGGCGACGAGGTGGATGCCGGCCGCGGAAGGCAGCGCGGTCAGCCACGGCGAGAGCTCATTCTCCAGGTAGCGCAACAGCACGGCGCGGCGGGCCGCGTATTCCTTGTGCATGCGGCGCAGGTGCTTGGCGAAGTAGCCATCGAGCATGAATTTGGCCAGCGCGGTCTGCGTCATGGTGCAGCTGTGCCAGTCGCCCACCTGCTTGGCCTTGCGGATCCCCGCGGCCAGCGGCGCGGGTGGAATCACATAGCCCACGCGCAACTCCGGGAAGATCGTCTTGGAGAACGTGCCCACATAGGCCACAACGCCCGCGTTGTCCAGGCTCTTGAGCGACTCCATGGGCCGGCCCTCGAAGCGGAACTCGCCGTCGTAGTCGTCCTCGATCACCAGGGCGCCGTGCCGCTGGGCCCAGTCGAGCAGCGCCAGCCGGCGCTCCAGGCTCATCGGCATGCCCAGCGGGAACTGGTGCGATGGCGTGACGTAGATGAGGCGTGCGTCGGCTGGCAGCGAGTCGACCACGATGCCGTCGGCGTCCACCGGCACGTGGACGACTTTTGCGCCAAGCGCCGCGAAGATCGTGCGTGCGGGCGGATAGCCCGGGTCTTCCACGGCCACCACGTCGCCGGGGCGCAGGGTGACGCGCGCCAGCAGGTCCAGGGCCTGCTGGGCACCCTGGGTCATGATCACGTCCTGCCAGTTGCTGACCACGGCACGGCTGAAGGCCAGGTAGCGCGATACCGCCAGCCGCAATTCCTGCTCGCCGGCCGGGTCCCGGTACGCGCCACGGCCGCGCGCCTGCACGCGCAGCGCATGGCTGACACAACGGCGCCACTGGTCGAACGGAAACTGGCTCTTGTCCGTCACGCCGCCGAGGAAGTCGTAGTCAGGCGGCGAGTCGGTGCGCATCATCGGCAGCACGTCGGGCAGGTTGTCCCACAGGGAGTCCGCGCGCTGCAATGCCGCGGCGCGCGGTGGGGCGGGGGCCAGCCGGGTCATTTCCTCGGCCACGAAGGTCCCGTCGCCGGTGCGCGATCGCAGATAGCCTTCGGCGATCAGGCGCTCGAACACATCAAGGGTGGTCTTGCGGGACACGCCAAGCTGGGTGGCCAGTTCGCGCGTGGAGGGCAGGCGCTCTCCCGGCGCCAGCCGCCCGTCGACAACGCCGGCACGCAGCTGGCGATAAATCTGGCCGGCCAGACCCTGGCGGCCGTGAATGGTCAAATGCACGTTCATGGTGATGGGGACGTCTGGTGAGCGGTCTACCCGGCGCTGCGCGACTGGCCACCCGATTCTGGCTCGGGCTGCTTGATTCTACGAACCAGTGGCCATGTACGCCAGTTCGGCTCCCGCGACATGTTGCCGCGACATATCGCGTATTGCGGCGAGATATAGCAGGACGTTATGCCAGCCCCGTCATCGCCCGGGGGGATGACAAGGCGGGCATCACGCCACGGGGCGCGGCTCAGGCAGAAACGGGGGTGTCGCAGTGCGAACGAAAAGCGGGGTAGAGGCGGATCTCCTCGCGCGTCATGCGGGCGCGCAGCCGGGCGATGGTCCGGCCCAGCGCGCGGGCGAATTCCAGCTTGTCGCCGCCATGGCGATAGTGGTCGAAGAAATCCAGCACCTCGCGCGATATCACATGCATCTCGGCCTCGTAGTCTTCGGCAAGCTTGCGGGTGGCGTCGTGGCGGTGCATCGGCGGATAGAGTTTGTGGTCTTCGCGCGCCAGGTGCGCAAGAACCAGTTGGCGGAGCTGGCCCAGCGTCTTGCGGCCGGCCTCCGTGCCGATGCCCTGGACATGCAGCGCGTCGAGCATGGCGAAGATCTGTTTATGTTCGGCAAGCATGGTGTCGATGAGGGCGGTCATGGGCTGAGATCCTTGTTGTGATCGCGGGTTGGGATCGCGTTGTGCGCGAGTCGTTGTCGTTGATGGTTGCCCGGGCGGTGCACCGATTCTATTAAAGTTGCATTTTATTTGCAACTTATAGGCCTGCGTCGAGCAGGGACGTTTTGCACCGGCGGCAGGGTTGTTATTGGCAGCGGCGACAAGGTTCCAAACGCTCGTATGGTGGCTACCCAAAAAACCGGGAAAGTGGCTATGTGCCACATTCCACCCGATGCGTAATCTGCGCACTGTGGGAAGCCGACGCTGCTTTCCGCCCTTGTCCTGAGCCCCCGTTCCGATCTCGCCCCCGCGCCCCGCGCCATGTCCGTCCGCCCCATGTCCGTCCGCCCCATGTCTCCAACCCAGCCATGAATACCGTTGCCATTCTGCTGTCGGCCTTCCTGCTATCCGTGGTCGCGCTCGCGGCGTTTATCTGGAGCATGCAGCGCGGCCTGTTCGATACCTCGCCCGCCGCCGCGCGCGTCATCTTTGGCGATGGGGAGGCGGGGCACCCGGAGGACCCGGCGTCCCGTCACGGCGACCAGGGGATCGATGACCCGTCCCGCGATGCGGCTGACGAGTCGTCGTCGCCCGTGGTGTTCCTGTTCATCTGCTGCGCGATGGTGTGGCTGGTGGTGGCGTCGCTGGCCGGGCTCACTGCCTCCGTCAAGCTGCATGAGCCGGACTTGCTGGCTTCCGTGCCGTGGCTGTCGTTCGGCCGCATCCGCACCATGCATCTGAACGCGGTGGCCTACGGCTGGGCGCCGATGGCAGGGCTGGGCATCGCGCTGTTCCTGTTGCCACGCCTGCTCAAGACACCGCTGGTGGGCGCGCGCTGGGCCGTGCTGGGCGCCGCGCTGTGGAATGCCGGCCTGATCGCGGGCATCGGCAGCATCGCGGCCGGTATCTCCGATGGCATGGAATGGCTGGAGATTCCCTGGCAGGTGGACATCCTGTTCGTCGTCGGCGGTGCCTTCGTCGGCGTGCCGCTGGTGCTGACGCTGGTCAACCGCAATGTGGATCACCTGTACGTGTCGGTCTGGTACATGGGTTGCGCGCTGTTCTGGTTCCCGGTGCTGTTCCTGGTGGCCAATTTCCCGGGGCTGCACTTCGGCGTGGAGCAGGCCACCATGAACTGGTGGTTTGGCCATAACGTGCTGGGGCTGTTCTATACGCCGCTGGCGCTGGCATCGATCTACTACTTCCTGCCCAAGGTCATCGGTCAGCCGGTCAGGTCATACGGGCTGTCGCTGCTGGGATTCTGGGCGCTGGCGTTCTTCTACGGCCAGGTCGGAGGACACCACCTGGTGGGTGGGCCGGTGCCGGGCTGGCTGATTACGCTGTCGATCGTGCAGAGCATGATGATGCTGATCCCGGTGATCGCGTTCTCGATCAATCAGCACCAGACGCTGCGCGGCAACTTCCGCCGCCTGATCGATTCGCCCACACTGCGCTTTGTCACGTTCGGCGGGATGATGTACACGCTGAGCTCGATCCAGGGCTCGTTCGAGGCATTGCGCGCCGTCAACCGCGTCACCCACTTCACCCACTACACGGTAGCGCACGCGCACCTGGGCCTCTACGCGTTCGTCAGCTTTGCGTTCTTTGGCGCCATCTATTTCATCGTCCCGCGCGTGACGGGCCGCGAATGGCCGTACCGCTGGATGATCTATTTCCACTTCTGGCTGGCGGCGGGCGGCATCGGCGTGTACTTCATCGGTCTGAGCATCGGCGGCTGGCTGCAAGGCCTGGACATGCTCGATGCGGCAAAGCCGTTCATGGATTCGGTGACGGTCACCATCCCGTACCTGAAGGCCCGTTCGCTCGGCGGGCTGATGATGCTGACGAGCCATCTCTTTTTTGTTGCCAACTTTGTCTGCGCGATCTTCGGGCTGGGCCCCAACCGCGATCGTCCGGCGTTGTTCCACCAGGGCCGCAAGCGCGTGCAGGGAGTCTGAACCGTGAACAATGAAAGCGCCCTGCTGGCCGGGGGCATGACCATGCTGGCGCTGGCCACCAGCGCCCTGGTCGTGATTCCGTACCTGCAACTGAAGGACGTCAAGCCCACCGAGGGCGTCAAGCCCTACACGGCCGCGCAGTTGCGCGGGCGTGAGGTCTATATCGCCAACGGCTGCATCTACTGCCACTCGCAACAACCCCGTGACAGCGCGTTCGCACCGGACGACAAGCGCGGCTGGGGCCGGGTGGCCGTGGCCGGCGACTACTACTACGACAATCCGCACCTGCTGGGCACCATGCGCACGGGACCGGACCTGATGAATATCGGCGTGCGCCAGCCAAGCGCAGACTGGCATCTGGGTCACTTGTACCAGCCGCGCGCCTACGTCAGCGCCAGCATCATGCCAAGCTACCCGTACCTGTTCGACGTCAAGGATGCGCCAGACCCGGGCGAAAAGGCCGTGGCGCTGCCGCCCGGCTACGCGCCGCCGGGCAAGGTGGTGGTCCCCACGGCGGCCGCGCTGGACCTGGTGGCCTACCTGCAGTCGCTGAACCGCACCGGCGCCGTGCTGCCGGCGCCGGAAGGCACCACGACCACCAAATAAGCGCATCCGGAGAGAACAGAGATGGAAAATCCATCGGAAAAACGCCAGGCCGCCGCCGCGCGGGCGCGCGAAAATCCGGACCCGCACGAAAACCGGACGCCCATGCCAAAGGTTGTGCTGGCCCTGGTCGTGGCGCTGGTGGCCTGGGGCGCCTGGTATATCGTCAGCGCGCCAATCAACGAGCCATCGGCGCTGGGTGATCGGCGCACCATGGCGGACCTGCGAGGCAAGCCCCAGGCGGCCGGTGGCGCCGTGGACGGGGCTGCCGTATTCCAGGGGCGTTGCGTGGCATGCCACCAGGCCACGGGGCAGGGTTTGCCGGGGGTGTTTCCGCCGTTGGCCGGGTCGGAATGGGTCACTGGCAAGGATGCGAAGCTGGCAAGCATCGTCTTGCGCGGCGTCACCGGCAAGCTGACCGTGAAGGGCACGGCCTACAACGGCGCCATGCCGGCCTTCGCTGACCAGTTGAGCGATGCCGAGATCGCCGCGGTGCTGACCCACGTTCGCAGCCAGTGGGGAAACACTGCGCCCGCCGTGACGGCCGAAACCGTTGCCGCGGCACGGGCCGAGACTGCCGCGATGAAGGCGCCATTCGATGGCGACGCGGCGCTCGGCAGCCCGGGTGGCTAGCCAGGGGCTGACGGCACGACATACCGGCCGGCGCGCTCGTCACGGGCCCTGGCCGGTGGTGGCCTTGTTGCTTGCGCTGGCGCTTGGCGGCGCGGCGATCTGGCAGCTGACATACGGCCTCACATCCTGGACGCTCGACCAACGCCGCGAGGTACGCATCGCCGCCGGTGGGCTGCAACTGCCGGCCATCGACGTGCGCAACCAGCATGGCGAGCCGCTGCGGTTGTTCGCCGATCCGGGGAGCGCGCCCGCGATCTACATCGTCGATTTCATCTACACACGCTGCCTGACCGTGTGCCGCGCGCTGGGCGCCGAGTTCACGCAACTGGCGCACCAGATCGGCGCAGACGGCATGGCCGGGCGGATCGGGCTGCTATCGATGTCGTTCGACCCCCGCGACGTGACCGCCGACCTGGCCGGCTACGCGCGTGAGCATCAGGCCCGCCTGCCGGACTGGCAGGTGGTCGGCGCGGTCTCGATGACGTCCATGCAGACGCTGCTGCGCGACGCGGACATCATCGCCATTCCGGACGGCCTGGGCGGCTTCGAGCACAACGGCGGCCTGCATGTGGTGGACGCCAGCGGCCACGTGCTCGCGGTCTATCCGCTGGCAGACTTCCGCGCGGCCTACGCATTCGCCCGCAAGCGCGCAGGCACCGGCGCAACGGCAGCAACTGTGACAACCACAGTAACCGGTGCCACCTCTGCAACAACCGCATCAATCGCAGCACCCGGCGCCACCGCAGCAACCGGAGCCACCAGATGAGTGCGGCCCGCCCGTTCACGCGCCGGACCGCCGCGTCGCGACCGACCGTCCCGACCATCGGTAGGCTGGCCGCACTGGCGGTGCTGGCCATGCTGGCGGTGGTCGCGCTTGTCGCGCCGTTGCGCGAATGGCTCGAAGTCTCGATGGCGCGCCAGATGCTGGTGCTGCTGCCGTGGGTCTTTGCTGCCGGTTGCCTCTCGCCGCGGCTCCTGCCCCTGCGTGGACGAGGGCGGCTGGCCCGAGCCTCACGCCCCTACGCGCTGACGCTGCTGGTGGTGGCTACCGTGGCCTATGGCGCCTGGATGCTGCCGATCGCGCTCGACCTGTCGCGGATTTCACCGTGGATCAATGTCGCCAAATACATCACCGTGCTGTTGGCCGGCTTGTCAACCGGCGTGGCGCTGCGGGTCAGCGCCTGGCCAATAGTGTTGTTCTTCGGAGGCAACGTGGTCTGGATGGGGCTGACCTTCGGTATGCTCTTCCTCGATGCGGAATCGCGCCTGTGCGCGAGCTACCTGATCGATGACCAGCGCATGGCGGGGGTCGGCCTGATGGTATACGCGATGGTGCTGGGCGTCTGGCTGCTGGTTTGGGCGGCCCGCCGGGCGGATCGCGCGGATTCCGCTAAAGAATTGGCCGCGACTGCCGTTAACGCGGGCGAAATGGGGTCGCAAGAACAATAGCGGGAGTCACGGTCAACGATGCCGGGCTCCACGACAAGGGGCCTGAAGAGCCCTGAAATATCCGGGGCGGCGAAGCAAATTCGCGCCCAATTGATAGGGGCAAGCATGCTGAGAAGAATCAAAGCGGAGCAGCTGCAGGTGGGCATGTTCGTGGCCAGGCTTGGCGGACCCTGGATGAACCACCCGTTCTGGCGTTCGCGCTTCCTCGTGACCAGCGACGAGCAGGTCGAGCAGATCCAGGCGGCCAATGTCCAGGACGTCTGGATCGACATCCTCAAGGGGCGGAATCTGCCGACGCCGGCGACGCCGGACGCGATGGAAGACGAAATCGAAACCGAGGAGGAGCTGGAGTCGAATTTCGAGGACGAACTTGAGCGCGCGCGCGAGCTGATCAAGACCGGCAGGTCCCTGATCGGCAACATGTTTGGCGACGTACGGATGGGTCGGGCGCTGGAGACCAACGGCGCGCTGTTGCTGGTCGATTCCGCGTCCACGTCGCTGTCGCGCCATTCGCAGGCGCTGCTGGCGATGGCCCGGCTCAAGGAGAAGGATGACTACACCTATCTCCATTCGTTTTCCGTCTGCGCGCTGATGATCGCGGTGGGCCGCACGTTGAAGCTGCCCGATGGCGAAGTCCGCGAACTGGGGCTGGCCGGGCTGGTGCATGATATCGGCAAGCTGACGCTGCCCGATTCGATCCTGCTGAAGGCCAGCGACCTCTCGCCGGCCGAGGAAGAACAGATGCGCCGCCACCCGTCCGCCGGCTATCGCATCCTGAACGAGGCACGGCTCTATACGAACATACCGCTGGATGTCTGCGTGCACCATCACGAGCGCGTGGACGGACGCGGCTACCCGTTCGGGCTGGTCGAGCACGAGATCAGCGTGCACGCCAAAATCGCGGCCATCTGCGATACCTACGATTCGCTGACGTCGCCACGGCCCAATCATCAGGCGTGGTCCCCGGCGCGGGCGGTGGAGTACATCGCCGTACGCGTGGATACGCTCTTCGATCGCCGCGTCTTCAAGGCTTTCACACGCACCGTCGGGATCTATCCGCTCGGCACCGTGCTGCGGCTGCGCTCCAACCGGCTGGCCGTGGTCTGTGGCCAAAACGACGACGAGCCGCTGCGCCCGCGCGTGATGACGTTCTACTCGGTCGCCGCGTCCACCGCGCTGCCGCCGCAGCTCATCGACTTGTCGCACAGCGAGGACACGGTGGTGGCGTTCGAGGATGCCAGGCAGTGGGGCTACAGCGACGAACAGCTCATGGCGATGTACGCTCCCCACGGCTGATCCGGTCGGTCGCCGCAGTCAGTCGGTCCGCCCCAGTTGGCCTGCTGAGTTGGCACGGTCAGTCGGCAAGCACCCAGGGCGACTGCCGCAGCGCCTCCATCACAAAATCGTTGAAGGCCCGGACCCGCCCGCTGTGGCGCAGGTCCGGGTGCGTCAGCAGCCAGACCGGCGTGTCGAGCGCCGGATCGGGTTCCGCCAGCCGGACCAGCGAATCGTCCGCATCGCCCAGCATGCAAAGCAGCATGCCGGCCCCCATCCCGTAGCGAACCGCCTGCGCCATTGCGACCAGGCTGTCGGCGCGCACCGCACAGCGGTCCGCCGGCACATTGGCGACGGCCCAGCGCGCCTGCGCGAGGTGCGACAGGCTTTCGTCGGGAACCACCCAGGCATGGCCAGGCCAGTGAGCCTCCGGCGGGGCATCCAGCCGGTCGAGGTACGCACGCGCGGCATAGGGCGCGGTCTGCAGCCGGCCCGCGCGCCGGCCCACCAGGTGCTCCGGCGGCTCGGCAGCGGGGCGGATGGCCACGTCGGCCTCGCGCCGGGTCAGGCTCAGGAACGAGTTGTTGATAACCACCTGAAGCTCGATGCGCGGGTGGCGCAGGCGGAAATTCGCCAGCACCGGCATCAGCAGGCCATAGGCGAGGGTGTCCGTCGTGGTCACGCGCAGCGGGCCGCTCAGTTCCGCGTCGCGTCCCGCCAGCTGGCGCTGCGCGGCTTCGATCAGTTCGCCGACGCCATGGAGCTGCCCGGCCAGCAACTCGCCGGCCGGCGTCATCGCGTAGCCGGCAAGGTCGCGCGCAAACAGCCGCGTGCCGAGGTCATCCTCGAGCTTGTTCAGCCGCCGCAGCACCGTGGAGTGATTGACCTGCAGCGCCCGCGCGGCCGCCGCCAGCGATCCGCCACGGCTGACGGCAAGAAATACCTTCAGGTCGTCCCAGTCAGGTTCATGCATTTTTGCATTGCCTTTCCGCAGAAACGGTGAATGGATATGCCAATGTGCGGAGCCTACATTGTCGGCAAGGCGCGCGCAAACGCGACGCCGTCCCACTCGCAAGGAACTGCATATGGCATGGACACTGCTGATCATCGCCGGTCTGATCGAAATCGTGATGGCCCTGGCTCTCAAATACACCGACGGCTGGACGCGGCCCGGGCCGACCGCACTGGGCATCGGCGCGGCGCTGGCCAGCATCTTTCTGTTGAGCAGCGCGCTGCGGCACCTGCCGGTGGGTACCGCCTACGCGGTCTGGACGGGCATCGGGGCGATCGGCGTGACGATGGCGGGCATCGTCTTTCTGGGCGAGTCCGCGTCGCCGCTGCGGCTGATGCTCATTGCGCTGATCTTTGCCGGGATCGGCGGCCTGAAGCTGCTGCCTGCATGAGACGTATCTGAAAGTGCGCGGATCGTCGGGGCGCGGGGGGGGGAAATCATGGCGGGCGGCTAGTACACTTGGCGTCTGTCCGCTGAGGAAACGCCTGACCGATGAATTTCGATGATCTGCTGGATCTGTTCCAGCAACGCATTCCTGCCCATCCGTGGGCGCAGATTTCGCTCTACGTGCTGGCGCTGGTGGTCATCGCGGCCATCGCGCAATGGCTGGTCGCGCGCGTGGTCGGCCGGATCGTGTATCGGGTGCTGAGCCTGTCAGGCAACCGGACCTGGGCTGCCGCGCTGATGCGCCACCGGATTTACCGCCGGCTGGGCTACGCGATCTTCCTGGCCGTGATCACGCTGGGCATCAGCGAAGTGCCCAACCTCGGGCACTTTTCGCAGGGGATCGAGCGGCTGGCGCATTCGGGTACGTGGATCAGCGTCTTCCTGATGCTGTCCGGGTTGCTGGGCGCGTGGCAGACGGTGTTTTCCGGCAGCCGGCGCGCGCAGACGCGGTCGATCAAGGGGTATGTCCAGGTGGCGCAACTGGCGCTCTGGCTGATCTGCGGCGTGCTGGTGCTGTCGATCCTGATCGACCGCTCGCCGCTGTGGATGCTCTCCGGCATCGGTGCGCTGTCCGCGGTGGTGCTGCTCGTGTTCAAGGACACGCTGCTGTCGCTGGTGGCCAGCACGCAGCTGACCTCCAACGACATGTTACGTATCGGCGACTGGATCGAGATGCCGCAGTCCAACGCCGACGGCTATGTGGTGGACATCGCGCTGCACACGGTCAAGGTCAAGAACTGGGACAACACCGTAACCACGGTGCCGACCTACAAGCTCTTCTCGGAGAGCTACCGCAACTACCGGCACATGTTCGAGTCGGGCGCGCGGCGCATCAAGCGGACGCTGCGGATCGACGCCACCAGCGTACGGTTCCTGGAGGACGACGAGATCCACGCACTGATGCGTTTCCGGCTGCTGCATGACTACCTGGAGATCAAGCAGGCGCAGGTGGAGCAGGCCAACCGCAGCTTGGCGGAATCGGAGAACGACCGCGTCAACCGCCGGCGCCTGACCAACGTGGGAACGTTCCGCGCGTACGGCATCGCGTACCTGCGCGCACATCTTGAGATCCACCACGACTTGTTGCTGAACCTGCGCATGATGGAGCCGGATTCGCAGGGCATTCCCATCGAGGTCTATTGCTTCACCACGCTGACCGGGTGGACGGACTACGAGCGGATCCAGGGCGATATCTTCGACCACCTGCTGGCGATCCTGCCAGAGCTTGGGCTGAGGCTCTACCAGTCGCCGTCGGGGGCGGACCTGAGCGGTTTGCGGGCGAATCCGGTGCTGGGTGGCCAGCACGCCGCGATGGCGGTGGCGGCGGCCGACGCCGGCATGGAGCGCGCGCCCGGCAATGAAAACCGGGCCGCATAGCGGCCCGGGATGTCGACTGCCGGCGGCCACACGGCTACCGCCGGCTCGGCCTCTCAGGCCTTGCGCGGCTTGACCCGACCGGCGGCGTCCTTGGCGCGCTCGCGGGCCGTGTCCACGTTTTCGGCGTAGGCCAGCGCCACGCCCATGCGGCGTTTGACGAAGGACTCGGGCTTGCCGAACAGGCGCAGTTCGGTCTGCGGCACGCGCAGCGCTTCATCCACGCCGTCGAACACGATGCCCTCGGCATCCACGCCGCCATAGATCACGGCGCTCGCGCCGGGGCTCTTCAGCGCCGTGCTGACCGGCAGACCCAGGATGGCGCGGGCATGCAGCTCGAATTCGTTTTGCCACTGCGTGATCATCGTCACCATGCCGGTGTCGTGCGGACGCGGGCTGACTTCGCTGAACCAGACCTGTTCGCCCTTGACGAACAACTCTACGCCAAACAGGCCCTGACCGCCCAGGTCCGCCGTCACCGCGCGGGCGATATGCTGCGCCGTCTCCAGCGCCTTCGGGTGCATCGGGTGGGGCTGCCAGCTTTCCACGTAGTCGCCGCTGACCTGCACGTGGCCGATCGGCTCGCAGAAATGCGTTTCCACCTGGCCCTTGTCGCCCACGGCGCGCACCGTCAGCAGCGTGATCTCGTAGTCGAAATCAATGAAACCTTCCACGATCACGCGGCCGTGGCTCACGCGGCCACCAGCCATTGCATAGTCCCAGGCGGCCTTCACACCTTCCGGGCCGTCGATCTTGCTCTGGCCCTTGCCCGAGCTGCTCATCACTGGCTTCACCACGCACGGATAGCCGATGCCGCCGTCGATGGCGGCCTGCAGCTCTTCCAGCGAGTCGCAGAACTTGTACGGGCTGGTGGGCAGGCCGAGCGTCTCGGCGGCCAGGCGGCGGATGCCCTCGCGGTCCATGGTCAGGCGCGCCGCACGGGCGGTCGGGATCACGCGGACTACGCCGGCAGCTTCCAGCGCTTCCAGGGTGGGTGTGGCGATGGCCTCGATCTCGGGCACGACCAGGTCGGGGCGCTCGGCCTCGATCAGCACCTTCAGTTGGTCGCCATCGCTCATCGTGATGGTGCGGGCATGGTGGGCCACCTGCTGGCCCGGTGCATTCTCGTAGCGGTCTACCGCGATGGTCTCCACGCCCAGGCGCTGCAACGCGATCAGCACTTCCTTGCCGAGCTCGCCGGAGCCCAGCAGCATGACTTTGGTGGCGGAGGGGGAGAGGGGCGTTCCAAGGGTGGTCATGGCGGGGCGGCTCGGGAATAAAGGACGGATAAAGACCGGGATTGTATACGCGGCGGATGGGCGGCGGAAAGACGAACGGCGATGGAGGTGCTGGGGTCCCCCGGCCCCAAAAGCAAAACGCCCCGCCGGGCGGGCGGGGCGTCTCGTGGTGCGCCGGATCAGTACGAGATCTTTGCGCTGAGGCTGATTGCGCGAGGATCGGCCGGCTGCACGTAGTCGGCGTACTGGAAGCCCCAGTAACGCTTGTTGGTCAGGTTGGTCAACGCGGCACGCAGCGTCAGGTCCTTGCCGCCCACACGGGTGTTGTAGGTGGCACCCAGGTTGAAGACCGTGTAGCCGCCCAGCGTCACGTCGCCGGCCGGACGCAGCTTGGTGGTGCTGGTGTACTTGCCATCGACGCCCACGCGCAGGCCCGGCACGAACGGGATGCGGTAGCCCAGGCTACCGGCCAGCACGAAGTTCGGCGCGCCGGCCACGCGGTTGCCGTTGTTGGCGGCGCCGCGCGCATACCAGCTGTCGAGGTACATGGCACTGCCGGTCAGGTCGAACTGACCCAGGCGTGCGTAGCTGTCCAGTTCGATACCCTGGTAGATCTCCAGGCCGTCCTGCGCAAAGAAGCCGTTGGACGCGTACTGCGCGCCGCGCTCCACGCGGAACAGCGCGGCCGTGCCGGTCCACTTGCCCTGGTCGGTCTTGGCGCCGATCTCATACTGCTTGCTGCGGATCGGGTTCAGTTGCTGGCCAAAGTTGGAGTAGGCCGGATTGGTGACCTGCTGGCCAGGTTCCAGCGATTCCACGTAGCTCGCGTAGAGCGTGGTGGACGGCATCGGCTTGAACATGACCGCGATGGTCGGCGACAGCACGCCGTTCTTGCTGTACGTGCTGGTCGTGGTGCCGCTGCGGTCGTAGTTGTTCTGCTCGAAGTTGGTGTAGCGCAGGCCGCCCAGCACCGACCACTTCTCGGTGAGCTGCACGGTATCGGACAGGAATACCGCCTTCTGCGAGATGTCGCTCGCACGGTATTCGCTCATGCCGCCCTGCGAGTAGTAGACGCCCGTGTACGGCAGTGCCAGGTTGCCGGTGCCCAGCTGGAAGTACTTGTCCGTGCCGATGCTGTAGCGGTCGATCTGCTGCTGCCAGCTCACGCCACCGACCAGCTGGTGCGAGAACGGACCGGTGCGGAACTTGCCCTCGACCATCGTCGTCCACTGGCTGAACTGGTGCGCCTGGGTGCCGTCGTAGCGGAAGTCGTCGTAGTTGCCAAGGCTGTCGGTCAGGACCAGCGACGTCTCGTTCCGGCTGCGGGACACCTTGCTGAAGCTGTAGTTGGTGCTGACGGTCCAGTCCGGGTTGAGGTTGTAGCGCAGGCCCGTGCTGTACAACTGCAGGTTGTTGAACATGTGCTGGTCCGGACCGGCGTACAGCCCGCCGCGGCCGCTGACCACGCCGGGCAACTGCTGGCCGGCGGGCAGCGAGTAGGTGGCGAACGTCGGCGTCTGCCCGTAGTTGCGGCGATCCGTATAGAGGCCGTCGAAGGTCCAGGTCAGGTCCCGCGTGATGCGGGCATCCAGGCTCAGCGATACCGAATCGCGGTTCATGCCCACCGCGTTGGACGGCTTGCCTTCTTCATGCGTCACGTTCAGGCGATAGCCGAACATCTTGTCCGGACCGGCACGGCCGCCGATATCGACGTGCTCGCTCCACACGTGGGCGCTGCGATAACCCAGTTCCAGGCTGGCCGTGAACTGCTCGGTCGGCTTCTTGGTCACGTAGTTGATGGCGCCGCCGGGCGTGGCAAAGCCATACATGAACGCCGTGGAACCCTTGAGCAGTTCCACTTGCTCCAGTTGCTCGTAGGGCAGGGTGATGCCATAGCCGACATACGGCATGCCATTGACCCTGAAGGCGTTTTGCCAGTCCAGCTGCATGCCGCGCACGGTCAGGTAGGCCGACCAGCTATTGTTGGCATTGCTGTTGTCCGATACCGATGCATCCAGCGCGAACACGTCGCCAAGCTTGGTGACGGCGCGGTCGGCAAGCTGCTCGCCGCTGACGATCGTCGTCGAGAACGGTGTGTCCAGCTGCGAGCGCGATCCCAGCGCGCCACTGCTGACGCGTTTTTCCAACTGCTGTCCCTGATCGTCCGGCGTGACGGCGGCACTGACGGTGACCGCCGGCAGGGCCTGCTCGGTGGGCGTCGCGGGTGCGGTCGCCGTCTGCGCGAAGGCCGCGCCGCACAGCGGGAAGCCGGTCAGGACGGCCATGCGGGCAAGGGCGGCAAAAGGGCGGATACGCGAGGGCGCGTGTTGCCGGCGCGCAGCGGTGGACAAGCTGGAAGTCATTTTCTTGTTGGTTCGAGGATGAAAATGGTAACGTTAATGCGAATAATTCGTGTTAACGTTTAAGAAGCCGAATAATGCCCACCCAGTCTTGGAACCGTCAAGGAAAACCCCGAGGAATTGTGGCGTTTTTGCGATTGCGGCCGGCTTCGCCGCGCTTTGTGATGCCATTTCACACAGTTTGGTGTGATTCCCGTCGACGGATATGCGGGCGACATCAGGCAGGCGATGGCGGACGGGAGGCTGGTATTTCCCCGAATCGAAGCGGCCCAAACGGCACTTCGGGCCGTGGCGGATCGCGCGGCGTTGCGGAAGGCCGGATTCCATTCCGGTGTGGCGGGGTCCGGCAGCGGGATCGACACCTCGAAGGTCGAATCCTTGCCCTCACCGGCACGTGCAGGCGCCGGCCGGATCGGCGGCGTCCGTCCCCGGGCGCGCGCTCACGCGTCGGCGATCACCTTCAGCAGCGTTGCCAGCTCCACCGGCTTGACCAGGTGGTCATGGAATCCCGCTTCGTGCGTCTCGGCGCGGTCTGACGGCTGACCGAAGCCGGTCAGGGCCACGTAGCGCGTGGCGGCCAGCGCGGGCATGCCGCGCAGCGTGCGGATGACCGAGAATCCGTCCATGCCGGGCATGGCGAGGTCGATCAACGCTACATCCGGGGGCATGCGCGCCGCGGCATGGATGGCTTCCATGCCGTCGTAGGCGATCGTGACCTCGTGCCCGGACATTTCCAGCAGGATGGCCATGCTGTCCGCCGCGTCGCGGTTGTCGTCGACCAGCAGGATGCGCCGGCGCACCGCCGGTTTGGTGTTGGAGGACGCGTCTCCGGCGTTGGCGTCGGGCATCGCCGCCAACGGAAGCCGGACCGTGAATGTCGCGCCCATCCCGTGGCCCTCGCTGATTGCCGTCACGGACCCGCCATGCAATTCCACCAGCGACCGGCACAGCGAGAGCCCGATGCTGCCCGGCCGGTCCTCCTGCACGAACAAATTGAAGATGTCGTCGAGCGCGTCGCGCGAGATGCCACGGCCGTGGTCGACGACCTGGATCGACAGCGTCCGCTGCACGACAGAGGTGGCGATATCGATCGACGCGGCCGGCGGGGAGAACTTCGACGCGTTCAGCAGCAGGTTTTGCATGACCTGGCTCATCCGGGTCTTGTCGGCCACCAGCGGCATGGGGGGCATTTCGGTGGTCACGTTGACCGTCTGCGCCTTGGCCGCGAGCGCGGGTTCCGCGGCTTCGATGCCGAGCGCGATGATCTCGCTGGCATCGGTCAGCTCGGGCCGCAGATCGATCTTGCCCGACGCGATGCGCCCGATATCGAGCAGGTCGTCCACCAGGCGCGTGAGGTGCGCCATCTGCCGGGCGATCAGGCTCACGCTCTTGGCCGTCGACGCGGCATCGTCGGGCCGCAGCTGCATCACGGCCAGCGCGTTGCGTATCGGCGCGAGCGGGTTGCGCAGTTCGTGCGATAGCGTGGCGAGGAACTCGTTCATGCGTCGTTCCGTCTGTTCCAGCTCTTCGCGCCGCTTGCGTTCGGTCATGTCGCGCGTGACCTTGGCAAAGCCGTGCAACTGGTGCGCCGCGTCATAGACGGCGGTGATCGTGACGTTGGCCCAGAACAGCGAGCCATCCTTGCGCACGCGCCAGCCTTCGTCTTCCAGCCGGCCCTGTTGGCGGGCCGTCGCCAGTTCACGGCCGGGCTTGTCGCTGGCAATGTCATTCGGCGGGTAGAACACGGAGAAGTGCCGGCCGATGATTTCGTCGCGGCGATAACCCTTGATGTAGGACGCCCCGGCGTTCCAGCTGACCACGTGGCCCGTCGGGTCGAGCATGAAGATAGCGTAGTCCTTGACGCTCTCGACCAGCAGCCGGAAGGTTTCCTCGCTCTGGCGAAGCGCCTCCGCTGTGCGGCGCTGCTGGCTCATGTCCCGCGTGACCTTGCCGAAGCCGATCAGCGATCCGTCCGGGCCGTGGAGGGCGGTGATCGTGACGTTGGCCCAGAACAGCGAGCCATCCTTGCGTACGCGCCAGCCCTCGTCCTCGATCCGGCCCAGCCGCGCGGCCGTCTCCAGTTCGATGGCGGGCCAGTTGCGCGCGCGAGCTTCGTCCGTATAGAACCGGGAAAAATGCTCGCCCAGTATTTCCTCTCTCGCGTAGCCCTTGATGCGCGCCGCGCCGGTGTTCCAGCTGGTCACGTGGCCCTGCGGGTCCAGCGTGAAGATTGCGTAGTCGGAGATGGATTCGACCAGCGTGCGATAGCGCTCCACTTCGGACAAGGTCTGTCCGGCAGCGGCGGCCGGACGTGGGGCGTCTGGCGGAGGGGAGGAGCGGGGCATGGAGGGTGACAACACGTGTTTGTGCCAAGCATACCTGTGTTGTCGCGCCAGGGTGCCGGGGCCTGCCCGGATGTGGCGCAAGCCCCGCGTGGATCGGGTCGATGCCATGCGGCGGACACCCTACCGAAGGCGGGTGTCCGCGTGCCGCAACAGACACGGGGGCAGGGCTCATGTGGGTGCGCCGGATGGCTCCGTCTGATGCAAAATCAGCGATCGCTGGCGGGGTGGCTGCCCCCTGGCACGGCCGCCAGGCGGGGCGCATCGATGCCGCGGGCAGGCCATCAAAACAACAAGACAATAACGAGGGTACTTTCGTGGGTCGCATCGTCACTTCCCTGGCGCTGGCCGCGCTGGGCTTCGCCGTGTCCGGCTGCAGCATGGTTGCGCCGGCTTATTCCCCTTCCGTCGACAACATCCAGGCGCTGCGCACCAGCGGCTCCGCGCCGGCCCGGGTCGGGACGTTTACCACCACGCCGGGCCCCGCCACGCCGAACCCGATCCAACTGCGCGCCAACACGCTGCGCTCGCCGTATGGCGGCACGGGTGGCACGTTCTCCGCCTACCTATCCGAGGCCGTCACCCGCGAACTGGCGATGGCGGGCAGGCTGTCGCCGACCTCGGACGTGGAGGTTTCCGGCACCCTGCTGCGCAATGAACTGGATGCGGCCATCGGCACGGGCACCGGCGATATTTCGGCGCGATTCGTCGTCCGCAAAGCCGGTGCCGTGCGCTACGACCAGGTGAAGTCGGTCCACCGCGAATGGGAATCGTCGTTTGCCGGCGCCGTCGCCATTCCGAAGGCCGCCACCGAGTATGGCTACACCGTGCAGGCGCTGCTGGCCTTGCTGTACGCCGATGCCGCTTTCCTCGACGCCCTGAAATAACCCCAGACCTGGAGACGCCACCATGCGAGCATGGATCAAACTCGCCACCGTCCTGATCGGCACTGCGGTGCTGGCCGGATGCGCCCACCCGATTCTCATCGCTACCGAGAAATCGGCGCCCGCCACTCCGCCGGCCCAGAAGATCGACAAGAACGTCGGCTTTGTCATACCGGACGCGCTGCTGACCAGGGAAGTCGTGACGCCGGGCGGCGGCGGCGACAAGGTCAGCTACCTGCCGTACCGCGACCTCGAGTTGCCGCTCTACACCACGCTCTCGAGCGTGTTCGCCAATGCCACTAAGCTGCGCGCGGCCAACGACACCGCGGCGATCCAGAAGGGGCAGGTCGGCTACATCATCACCCCGGAGATCACGACCGATTCGTCGTCGACGAGCAGCTTCACCTGGCCGCCCACGCAGTTCACGGTCAACCTGACCTGCACCGTGACCGACCTGAACGGCACGGTCGTGCTCAAGAAGACGGTGACGGGCGAGGGCAACGCCGAATTCGCCGAGTTCCGCCACAACTTCGCGCTGTCCGCCCAGCGCGCCAGCGAGAACATGCTCAAGAAGTTGCAGGCCGCGCTGGCCAGCGCACCGGAACTCCGCACAGGCGCCGCGCCCGCCGCCAGCACGCCCGCGCCGGCGATGACGATGGCGCCAGCCGTGCAGCCTGCATCCGCGCGGTCGCAGGCAGCGCCGGCCGTGTCCGCCGCTGTAGCCCCCGTCGCTCCTGTCGCCGCCCGGCCGGTGGCGCCAGCACCGATGGCCGCCGCCACGCGATCGACCGGCGCCGTCTCGATGGACGACCTGCGCCAGCTGATGCCGGCTCGCTGACCGCGCTGCCGGGCGTTTCGGTGCCTGACTGGTCAGGCAGACAATACGCGTGCGGTGGTGCCGGGCATCGAGGTATCCCGAGATTCCGGCATCGGGTCTGCCGTCGGCCTATGCTTGAAGTGTGGCGGCCCCGGTCGGAGAAACGCGGACAGACCGGGACGCTGTGATCGGGTAGACTCGCCGGATTCGATGCCCGACTGGCGCCGATGACCCGAGTCCCAGGACGCAAGGAGACGCCCCGCATGTATGCAGAGTCTGCGCTTGACCGCACTACCATCGATCCACCCGCTGTCACGCCCGCCGCCGAGCCCCCCGTCACGCCCGCCGTTTCCCGGGGCGATGCGTCAGTTCGCGACCTGCGTCGCGTCCCCATCCATCCCGATCACTGGTACCCGCTGGCCTGGTCGCGCGAAGTCAAGCGCGGCAAGGCGCACGGCGTGACCTTTGCCGGGGACCCGATCGTCCTCGTCCGCACCGAATCGGGCTCGGTCTTCGCGCTGGAAGACCGTTGCGCGCACCGTCAGGTGCCGCTGCATGCCGGCGTGGTGGAGGGCGAGTCGATTCGCTGCTGCTATCACGGCTGGACCTACGATTGCTCGGGTCACTGCATCGATGTGCCCTACCTGGGCAAGGAGCGCCTGCCCAATGGCGTGCGCGCCTATCCGTGCCGCGAGACCGCCGGCCTGATCTTCGTGTTCACCGGCGATCCCGCGCTGGCGGACGGGAAGCCGTTGCCGGCGTTTGCCTCCGTCGCCGACAAGCACTACAAGACCCGCCGCTTCGGCCGCGAGGTGAAGTGCCATTACTCGTTCATGCACGAGAACCTGATGGACATGAACCATCAGTTCCTGCATCGCCGCCAGATGGGCATGATGCGCGCGCGGTCGCTCGGTCGCCGGCGCGGCGAGGGCTTCGTCGAGGTCGACTACACCTTCACGCGCGAAGGCGGCAAGCAGCCGATGGGCGAGGCGCTGGTGTTCAGCAAGGACGGCGGCCAGAACAACAAGGACGTGATGACCGTGCGGACGGGGTATCCCTACCAGACGCTGCAGATCCGCTCGGGCAGCGGCACGCTGGTCATGGACCTGTGGATCGCCTACGTGCCGCTGGACGCGGCGCAGCGCACCAATCGCACGTTCGGCATGCTGTCCATTCGCCGGCCGGGCGTGCCGTTCGCGCTGGACATGGCCTGGCCGCTGCTGGTCTGGTTCACCGAGCGCATCTTCAAGGAAGACCGCGAGATCGTGGAAATGGAGCAGGCCGCGCACGACAGCCAGGGCGAGGACTGGAACCACGAGGTGTTCCCGGTCATCAAGGAACTACGCGAGCTGCTGCGTGAGTGCGGCGGCCGCACCGTGATCCCGATCCACCGGCGCGGTCAGCACTGAGGTACAACAGTGCGCCGCGCCTTCAAATTTCAACCCCTTTCGTCCCCGTCCGCGCCGGGTAGCACATTGTTCAGCTCATAGCTGGTGCTTCGCCCGCCCCCGGCCGCCTTGCGTAGGACGCCGCGCTCCACCAGGTCGTTGATGTCCCGCAGTGCCGTATCACCGGAGCACTTGGCGATGGCCGCCCACTTGCTGCTCGTGAGCTTCCCGTCGAAACCGTCCAGCATCCGGTTCAGCACCTTCGCCTGCCGGGCATTGAGCGCCTTCATTCCCCAGTGGTGCCAGAAACGCGCTTTGGCGAGTACGTCGTCGAGCGTGACCTGCGCCTGGTCTACCGCGCGGTGCAGCGTTTCGAAGAACCACGACAACCACGGCGTGACGTCCATCGAATCCTTCTGGGTGCGTTCGAGGATTTCGTAGTACGCGCTGCGCTCGCGCTGGATCTGTGCTGACAGGCTGTAGAAGCGTTGTGAACTGCCATCCGCCCGCGCAAGCATCAGGTCGCCGATGGCACGCGCGATACGGCCATTGCCGTCGTCAAACGGGTGAAGCGTAACGAACCAGAGATGTGCAAGCCCGGCGCGGATCAGGGGCGGTTCGGTGGGCGCAGCGTTGACCCACTCGATGAATCGCGCGGTCTCTGCCGCCAGACGTTCGGCGGGCGGCGCCTCAAAATGGACGCGCTGCCGGCTGATCGGGCCGGAAACCACCTGCATGGGACCGGCCGAATCGTCACGCCATTGGGCGACGTTGATTCTTGACAGGCCAGAGTAGCCGGTGGGGAACAGCGCCGCATGCCAGCCGAACAGGCGCTCTTTCATGACTGGCGCCTGGCTGTTGGAGGTTGCGTCGAGCACCATCTCGACCACCCCTTCAACGTGACGGTCCACGGGCGCCAGCGCGCCAATGTCGACACCCAGCCTCCGCGCGATAGACGAGCGAACCGAATAGACGTTGAGATGCTCGCCCTCGATCTCGCTGGTCTTGACGACGTCGTCGGTCAGTGCCGCAAGGCAGGCCTGATCCCGCAGCCCCACGCCGAGGTCTGCCAACCGGCCCATCAACATGCCTTGGGCCCGGCTGACCTCGGCCATGGGCGAGGCCAACGCACTCAGGTCGTACCGCCAGACGGGCCAGTCGGGAGCCTGCCAGATATAGGTGTATTCGCCGCGATTCATGCGGAGATTATGGTCCGCATTCCCCGCGAGGACAAGTTATTCACCGCATTTTATGCGGTGAATAACCCCGCTAAACACCGCAAACACCTCATCGGTCAGGAAAAGTGCGTGGCACGCTCCTTTCTGGCCGGCTGGTGTTACGAGGCGGCCAGCGTCGGGTAGTCTGTGTAGCCGCGCGCGCCCAGGCCAGTCGTGTCATACAGCGTGGCCGGGTCCACCGCGTTCAGTTCGGCACGCAGGCGCAGACGTTCGACCAGGTCCGGGTTGGCGATATACGCGCGGCCAAAGGCCACCGCGTCGGCATCGCCCTCGGCCAGCACCGCGGCGGCGGCGTCCTGGTCAAAGCCATCATTGGCGATGATCGCGCCGCCGAATTCGCGCTTGAGCAGCGGCAGCAATGCGCCTTCGCCGCGCGATTCGCGGATGAACAGGAAACCCACGCCGCGCTGGCCCAATGCGCGCGCCACATGGCCGAAGGTTTGCGCAGGCTGGCTTTCCGCCATCGAATGGCTCGGCGAACGGGGCGCCAGATGTACGCCTACGCGCTTGGGGTCCCACGTGGCGGTCACGGCATCGGTCACTTCCAGCAGGATGCGCGCCCGGTTTTCGATCGAGCCGCCGTATTCATCGCTGCGCACATTGGTGCCGTCCTGCAGGAACTGGTCGAGCAGGTAGCCATTGGCGGCGTGGATCGTCACGCCGTCGAAGCCCGCGGCCCTGGCATTGGCGGCGGCACGGCCGAAGTCGGCCACGACACCCTGGATTTCCTCGCGCGTCAGTTCACGCGGCACCACGAACGGGCGCTGCGGTCGCAGCAGGCTGACATTGCCGCCGGCCGCGATCGGGCTCGGCGCTACCGGCAACCGGCCCTGCAGCAGGCTGGGGTCCGAGACGCGGCCGACGTGCCACAGCTGCGCGACGATGCGGCCACCGGCCTTGCGGACGGCATTCGTGACGATCTTCCAGCCTTCCACTTGCTCGTCGGACCACAGGCCTGGCACGTTCTGGTAGCCGACGCCGTCTTCGGAGACGGGCACGCCTTCCGAGATCAGCAGGCCGGCGGGCGCGCGCTGCGCGTAGTACTCGGCCATCAGGGCATTCGGCACGGAAACGGGGTCGGCGGCGCGCAGGCGCGTCAACGGTGCCATGACGATGCGATTGGGCAGTTGCAAATCGCCAAGTTGGAGAGGATCAAATAGCGTTGGCATAAAGATATTTGGTGCGGTTATGAGACTTTCAACTTGCAAGCATCGAAAGAATAGCAGCGGGGAGTAACATCGCTAACCGTCGAATCCGTACATCTGCATTGATCGTTCTGGAACAATTGCTGCCGCTACTGGCGCGCTCCAGACCCTGTCCAGGCCCCGCCAGGGCCCTTTCGGGAGTCGTGTGATGGAAGCCAGGTTCGTATCGCATGTGGCGTGGCGCCGGCTGGCCGGCCGGGCACTGGTGGCCACCGTGGCCATGCTGGGCGCCGCCTGCGCCAGCCTGCCGCCGCATCCCGCCGAGCCGCCCACCGTGACGCTCCAGGGCACCGCCGACACGGTCATCGGCCGCACCCTGGCGCCACGGCTCGCGCAGCACCCCGGGCAGTCCGTGTTCTATCCGCTGACGGCTGGTGCGGACGCCTTCGCCATGCGGCTAGCGCTGGCGCACACCGCGCAGCGCAGCCTGGACGTCCAGTACTACATCTTCGATGCCGACAACACCGGGCTGACGCTCCTGGCCGCCATCCTTGCCGCCGCCGACCGTGGCGTGCGCGTGCGGCTGTTGCTCGACGACCTGCACATGGCCGGGCAGGACAAGGCGCTGGCCGCCATCAACGCCCATCCCAATATCGAGGTTCGCCTGTTCAATCCGTTTGCCAACCGCCGCGTGCGGCTGTTCGAGTTCGCCACGGATTTCCGGCGCGTGGACCGCCGCATGCACAACAAGTCGATGACCGCGGATAACCAGTTGACCGTAGTGGGCGGGCGCAATGTGGGCGACGAATACTACGGCGCCAGGGCCGATGTCGACTTCAGCGACCTGGACCTGCTGGCCGCCGGCCCGGTGGTGGCGCAGGTTTCCGCCGTGTTCGACGACTACTGGAACAGCGAAGCCACCTGGCCGCTGGCGTCGCTGACCAAACCGCTGGAAGGCGAGGAGGCCAGGACGCTGCAGCAGAATGCCCGCCAGTACCTGGACGCCGCCGTCGTCAGGCTGAAAGCCACGCCCTATGCCAGATCGGTGCTGGAGTCGGGCGTATTGCAGGCGATCCAGCAGGAAAGCCTGCCTTCCTTCTGGGGGCAGGCGACGGTGATCACCGACCGCGCGGCCAAGGTGCAGCAGCCCCCCGAGGACGACGCCACGCACGCGATCCCCAAGCTGGCGAAGGTCCTCGACAGCGCGCAGCACGACCTGACGCTGGTCTCGCCTTACTTTGTGCCGGGTGAAGCGGCGATGGAGTGGCTCACGGGCCTGCAGGCGCGTGGCGTGCAAGTACGCATCCTGACGAACGCGTTCGGGGCAACCGATGTGAAGGCCGTGCACGCCGGCTATGCGCCGAAGCGCGAGGCCTTGCTCAAGGCGGGGGTGGTGCTCTACGAGTTGAAGCCGTCCGCCTACGCCGAACTGGCGAAGGAAAAGAAGTCGAAGGGCCCGGGCGGCAGCAGTCGCGCGAGCTTGCACGCCAAGACGTATATGGTGGACCGGCACCTTCTGTTCATCGGGTCGCTGAACCTCGATCCCCGGTCGGCGCGGCTCAATACCGAGATGGGCATCGTGGTGGATAGCGCCGCGCTGTGCGACATGCTCGGCAAGAGCATGGACGATGCCTTGCTGGACGTGGCCTACCAGGTCGTGCTGGAGACGAACCCCGATACCGGCCGCGAGGAAATGGCCTGGGTCACGCGGGAAGACGGCGTGCTGCGAACCTATCGCGGCGAACCGGACATGAGTGGCTGGAACAAGGTGGAGCAGGGCTTCCTGCGGCTGCTGCCGGTCGAGTCGGAGCTGTGAGGAAGTGGGTGAAGATCGAGCTTGACCTCAAGCATGGTTGAGGTCTGACACTGCCCGGCATTCCATCGCCTTTTCATCGCAGGAGTCTGCCGTCATGACCGAAACCCCCGACACCGTTGCATCCGCCGACCTTGCTGACATCGCTGACCTTGCCGACATCGCCGTGCTGGAGGCGCGCAAGCGCAACGTTCGCCGCCTCTACGAGACCTGCATCAACGAGGGCAGGGAGCGATTGCTCGATGCGCTGCTGACGGTCGATTTTGTTGGAGGCGACGGCGAGCGCGGCGCGGCGGCGTTCTGGACCTCGATCAACAAGATCCGCACGGCGTTTCCGGATGTGAAGTTCGACGTGGAAGACGTGATCGGCGAGGGCGATCGCGTGGTGGTGCGCTGGCGCTTCGCGGGCACGCATACCGGGCCGTTCGCGGGCCTGCCGCCGACGGGCAAGCGCGTCACACAGACCGGCATTGCGATCTACCAGTGCCGCGGCGAGAAGCTGTGCCGCGCGTGGCTGCAGGTGGATCGGTTGGGGCTGCTGCAACAGATCGGCGGGTTGCTGATCCCCGCGTGAGGGGCGCGTCCTGCGGCCGGATGTCTCCCCGCGCCGCTTGCGGGCAGGGAGACATCGGCCGGAGCGTCAGGCGCTGCGTATTGCCGCTGGCTTGTCGCCAGCTCTTTGACGCGCTTGTTGCTGTCTTACTGCTGCGTGAGTGCCCGGAACCCGTCGATCAGCCGGTCGATATCGGCCGGCTGGATGGCACCCATCGTCGAGATGCGGAACAGTTGCGAGGACAGTCCGCCCTGGCCGGCATAAATCACGAAGCCGCGCGCCTTCAGGCCGTCGTGCAGTTGCTCGTACGTGACGCCCTTCGGCAACTGGTACGCGCGCAGCACGACCGACGACTGCGAGGCCGGCCACAGTGGTTCGATGCCCAGCGCTGCAAGTCCGGTGCGCGCCTGTTCCGCCAGCGCCGCGTAGCGCTGGTGCCGTGCTCGCCAGCCACCTTCGTCCTGATGTTCGCGCAGGGCTTCCACCAGTGCGTAATACGCATGCACGGACGGCGTGAACGGCGTGTTGCGCTGGTCCTGGAGCTTCGCCAGACGGCCTAGGTCCAGGTAATACGTACGGGTCGCCGCCTTTTCAAGCGCGGTGCGACGCGTGACGACGAAGGCCGCGCCCGGCACGCCATGCAGGCACTTGTTGGCCGTGGCGGCCACGGCATCGATGCTGCCGCCGAAGTCGATGGCCTCCGCGCCGAAGCTGCTGACCGCATCGACCAGCATCCGCACGTTGTGCGCCTGGCACAGCTTGTCGATGGCCGACAGGTCGTTCAGGCGGCCCGTGGTGGTCTCGTGGTGGATCACCGCCACGTGCGTGATCGCGCTGTCCGCCTCCAATGCCGCAGCGATGCGAGCGAGATCGGGCGCTTCCATCCACGCGTGCTCCACGAGCGTATGGGCAATCTGATATTGCCTGGCGATCTGCGCGATGCGCTCGCCGTACACGCCGTTCTGCACGATCAGCACTTTGCCTTGCGCCGGCACCAGCGCCGCAATCATGCTTTCCACGGCAGCCGTGCCCGACCCGGTCATCAGCACGGCGCTCCATGCGGCCGGATCGAGGGCGTAGATATCCAGCAGGCGCGCGCGGGCTTCGTCCTGAAGATCGAAGAATTCGCTCTCGCGATGGCACAGGTCGGTTTGCAGCAGGCTCTTGCGCACACGCTCGGACAGCGTGACGGGGCCCGGGTTAAGCAGCAGCATGCGAGGCTCCCTGGTCGGCGCCGATCAGGCGCGCGAGACGTGTCTTGACTTCGACCGGCGTGACCGTCGGACGCGGCAGCCCATCGGGCGTGCCGGCGCGAGTCTGCAGGCAGACGAAGTTCGGGCCGGAGGCGGCCGTTGCCACCGATGCCAGCACCGTATCGAGCATGTCGAGGTTGTCGCCCTCGATCGCCGAAGCGTAGCCACAAGCCGCGGCCACACTGGCGAACGAGACGTTGTGCGACACCGTCGCCTGCCCGCCGGTGGAATCGTGCGCGTTGTTATCCAGCAGGATGTGCGTCAGGTTGGCTGGTCCGTAGGCGCCCAGCGTGGCGAAGACGCCCATGCGCATCAGCGCGGCGCCGTCACCGTCGATGGCCACCACCTTCAGGTCCGGACGCGCCAGCGCCAGGCCCAGTGCGAACGGCGTCAGGCAACCCATCGAACCCACCATGTAGAGCTGGTTCGGCCGGTCGTCGAGCGCATAGAGTTCGCGTCCGCAGAAGCCGGTGGAGGCCAGCACCACGGTCGAATCGACCGGTGTATGGGCGATGACCCGCTCCAGCGCGTCGCGGCGGCTTGGCAGTTCCGGGGTGGACGCCCCGACGTGCGAGACCTGCGGCGTTGCCTTCGGGCGCGCCACGGGCGGTGCCTGCGACTTGAGCGGGTAGGGCGCGACGCTGCCCTTCTGCATGATCAGCGCATAGGGGCGCCCGGTGGCATCCATATGGGCGGTTGCGCGATCGAGCGCCGGGCCCACGGCCTCGGGTTCGGTCGGGAACAGCTCCCACGGGATTTCCATGGTGTCGAGCATGTTCGGCGTCACCGGCCCCATCAGCGCGTGCTGCGGCTCGTCGGCTACGCCCGGCTGGCCGCGCCACGTGACGATCAGCAACTGCGGCAGGCGGAAGGTCCACGTCAGCGACGTCAGCGGGCTCACGGCGTTGCCGAGCCCCGAGTTCTGCATCATCGTGATGCCGCGCACGCCGTTGCGCGCGCCCTGCGTCACGCCGGCGATGAAGGCGACCGCATCGCCCTCGTTGGCCGCCGACACATAGTGCAGCGATGGGTCCTGCACCACGTAGTTGATGAACGGCGTCAGGTAGGAGCAGGGCACGCCTGCATACCAAGAGAAACCGCGCTCGCGCGCGGCTTCCACGAACTGGACCGCCTCGATCATCGAGCCGCCTCGCCGTCAGTGTTGCCCAGCGCGTACGGCGTCTGCGTGTGCGCGAAATCGCCGGCCCGGCGGAAATCGTCCAGGTCGTTCACGCCACGCCAGTGGCCATGCACGTACTTGACCTCGACTTCGTCGCCGGCTTCGACCAGCGCGTTCAGCAGGTCGGGCAGGTCCAGCTTGTCGAAGTCGGGGCGGCGGCGCAGGTCGGCCAGCACCGCCTGCAGGCGCGCGCGGCCCTCGCCACGCACGTTGAGCAGGCCGATCCAGCGGCCATGTGGGGCGTCCACGCCGGCCGGCCGTTCGTCGGCAATCTTGCGCAGCGTGATCTTCTGGCCGAACAGGTCGCGGTCGTCGGCGGCGGAGCACCACGCGAAGTCGCGCACGCTCTGGTTCGACGGGGCGGTCTCCGACGAATCCACCGCCACGCTGAACGGGGCGTCGGTGTCGATCAGGTCGCGCAGGATGTAGCTGCGGAACAGCAGGTCGCCGTAGGCGATCACGGTGTCGTTCTGCAGCGCATCGGCCGCGCAGGCCAGCGAGGCCAGCTCGCCCGTTTCGGCGTGGCGATCGTTGCGGACCAGGTTGATGCCGGCCGCGTCGATCGCATCGGCCTTGTAGCCGCCCACCACGGTGATGTCGTTGATGCCCTGGTTCTTGAAGCCATCCACCAGCCAGCGCAGCAGCGGCTTGCCGGCCACGGGCAGCATCACCTTCGGCTTGTCCTCGGTCAGCGCTTCCAGGCCCTTGCCGCGGCCCGCGGCCAGCACCACGGCCGAACCCGGGGCCTGGCCGCCGGTCAGGTAGATCTTCTCGGCGGCCGAGTACTCGTCGGCATCCTGCAGGCGGAAGATCTCGTTCACGGTGGCGATGCGGTCTTCCACGTTGACGAGCGTCTCGTTGTCGTGGATTTCCTTCGCCACGGCCTGCATCGACGACGCGGCCACGCGGATCAGGTGGTTGGCCCAGATCACCAGGCTGATGCCGGCCTTGCGGAACACGTCGGTCGGCGTGCTGTAGTACTTGGTCGGCACGATCACCAGCGGGGCGCGGCCGGCCCATTCGCGCGCGAAGGTGACGATCTCGTCGGCCTTCGACAGCTTGCTGTGGATCAGGATCGCGTCGGCACCGGCCTGGCGATACGCCTCGGCACGGCGCAGCGCTTCTTCCATGCCCCAGCCGGCGATCAGCGCTTCCACGCGCGCCACGATCGAGAAGTTGTCGTCGGCCTGCGAATCCTTGCCGGCCTTGATCTTGCCGCAGAACTCGTCGATATCGGCCAGCGGCTGCTGCTCGCCGCCGATGAAGCTGTTGGTCTTCGGAAAGATCTTGTCCTCGATGCAGACGCCGGCAATGCCGCGTTGCTCGAGCTTGCGCACCAGGCGGCGCACGTTGTTGAAGTTGCCGTAGCCGGTGTCGCCATCCAGCAGGATCGGCAGGTCGCTGGCGTCGGCCATGAATTCCAGGTTGTCCACCACCTGGGTCCAGCTGGCCTCGTTGTTGTCACGCACGCCAAACTGGGCGGAGATCGCCAGGCCAGAGGCCCAGATGCCCTTGAAGCCGGCCTCGCGCACGATGCGCGCGGACAGCCCGTTGTGGGCCTCCATGATGAATTCCAGGTCGTTGGACAGCAGCATCTGGCGCAGGCGCGCGCTGCGCGAGGTGGCCAGCAGGTTCGGGTCGATGGCGTTCATTGTGCGATTCCTACGGTCGGCAGAAGTTGGGGCAAGACTTCATCGGCGGCGCGTTTCACATCGCCCGGGAAATCGATCTCGATCCACGGCGCGCCGGTCACGTCGGCCGTGTCGAATACCTGCGTGCCTTCCAGCAGCAGGTCCCGCACGGCTTCCTCGTGCGGCATGTTGGCACGGCCGGAGTCAACGTAACCCTTGACGATCTCGGCCAGGCGGCGCGCGGTCTGTTCCTGGAAGCGGAAGAAACCGACCGATTCGCCGATGGTGTCGTAGGACAGGTCGGCCATCAGCTGCTTGCGCAGCTCGACTGGCACGCCGTCCTTCAGGCACAGCTTGACGGGTTCGTCGCCGGCCTCGAAGTCGCGGTCGATCAGCAGGCGGTTGGCGGTCTCGCCGGCCACCAGCGCGTTCAGGATGCGCTCGTCGTAGAGCACGTCGGCATCCATCAGCAACACGTCGCCGCCACGCGTCAGCGCTTCCGCCACGGTATGGACGGTCAGCACGCTGCCAAGGTCGTAGCGCGGATTCACGATGGTTTCGACGGGGGTGGGGTGTTGCAGGCGGTCGAGTTCGRCTTCCACCAGTTGGGGTTCGAAGCCGAGCGCCAGCACGATCTCCTTCACACCGGCCGCATCCAGCATGCGCAGGTGCCGCTCAAGCAGCGTGGCCCCGTCAAAGCGCAGCAGGCACTTGGGGAACTGGCTCCCCGGCTGTTGCTGCAGTCGCAGGCCAAGGCCCGCGGCAAGAATGATTGCTCGCATTATGTTGTTCTCACCATGCAAAAAAGCCTGACGGCCGTGATTCAGTCGGAGCCCTGCAGCGCTGCCGCGGCGCGCCGACGCTGGAACTTCCGTTCACTCAGATGCAGATACAGCAGCCCGGGGATGCCCAGCACCAGTTCGCGCACGCGCTTGGCCAGCGACAGGGCCAGTGCCGCATCGGGCGGCAGGCCCACCAGCGGCGCCAGCAGCAGGAAGCCGCCTTCCTGCGCGCCCAGCGAACCCGGGATGGCAAAGGCGGCGCCCCGGATAGCCTGGCCCACGCTTTCCAGCAGCAAGGCCTCGTGCCAGCTGACCGGGTGCCCCAGGAAATACAGGATCAGCCAGACCTCGCCCGTGCCGGCGATCCAGCCGGCGAGGTTCAGCAAGAAGCTTGTCGCCACCTTGCGGCGGTTGCGGTACAGCTCGCGGATGGCGGTGTCCACCGCATCGGCGCGCAGCGCCAGGCCATCCCAGTTGCGTTTGCCGAACACCTTGGCCAGCACGCGCAACACGCGCCCGAACATGCCGCGGCGCTGTAGGACGCAGAACGCCAGCACGCAGGCGGCCAGAATGACGGTGACGATGATGATCGGCGTGCGCTGGTCGGACAGGCCGCCCTGTGCGCCGAACAGCAGGATGCCGAGCAGCGCGAAGAGCATCTGCGACAGGGCCTGCGTGGTGGTGCTGACCGTGATGGCGGCGGCGGCGTCGCGCATGCGTGCGCCACGATGCGACAGGTAGCGGACCATCAGCACCGGTCCGCCGATCTGGCCGGCGGGCAGCAGGCTGTTGACCGCTTCGCCGGTCCAGCGGGCGCGCAGCGCGTTGCAGAAGGAGCCATGACGCGTCTTGCGGTCCAGCAGCACGGCGATGGCGCCGGCATCCAGCGCCAGCGGCAACAGGTGGAAGGCGGCGACGACGGCCAGGCCCCAGCCGGCCGACATCAGCGTGGTCGTGACCGCGCCAAAGCCTTGCCAGGCCAGCAGCGCGACAAAGAGTGCCGCGCCAACCGTCAACAGGAAGATTGCTGCACGAGTCACGCGCGCGACTTCCCGCCCGCGAACAGACGCTTGAAGACCTGTCGGAAACCGAAGTAGGCCACGGCATCCTTCATATTGGAGATGAAGCGCAGCCACGGGCGCATGCCCGGATCGGTCACATATTCGAACGTCAGCGAGACCCGGATCTCGTTCGGGCCGGCCGGCGTGATGCGGTGGCGTAGCTTGTCGCCGTCGAACAGCACGATGCCGCCCGGCGGAATCTGCACCGAGCCGGGTTCGTCGGGGAGGTCGGGGTTGCGGGTGTGGAGCTCATAGTCCAGCCGGCACGAAGATTCATCGAGCACGCCGATCAGCAGCGTATAGCGGCGGCCGTCGTAGTAAGACGTGTCGTAGTGCCAGCCGATGTGGTCGCCCTGGCGCGTGTAGTAATAGAGCGCGTAGGCGTGCGGATCGGTGGCGGGGCAGACCTGGAGCTTGTCGCCGCTGATCTGCTCGAGCCAGTGAATCAGTGCCTTGGAGCGGTAGAGTTCGGCGATGAAGGGGGCCTTCTCGTCGATGGTGTGGCGGCTGACGCTGCCGCCCTGCTTGTGGCCGGGCAGGTAGTTGCGGTTGAGGTCGGGCTGCAATGCGCGGGCGAGGGCCACGAGCTGTGCGCATTCCTCGGGTGCCAGGAACTTGTCCAGGTAGAGGAAGGCGCCCTGGCGTTCGAAATCGGCACGCAGCGCGGGGGTATCCAGCCGGCCGGTAACACGCGCGACGGCGGCGTCAGGATGGCCGGCGGCCGGGGGCGCAGGATGGCCCGGTATATGGTCCGATGTGGGGCCCGATGCAGGGCTCGGCGCAGCGCGCGTGTCGAGCGCAATGTCGCTGGTGGCCTGTTCACTCATCTGCTACCTCAGTGATCCGTTGTTGTCGCGACTGGCTGGGGGCGCCGCATGACGCGCCAGTAATCGATGATGACGAGGAAGGCAAACAGCGGCGCGCCGATCGACGCGGCCGTCAGGAACGGCGCGATGCCGTCCGTCAGGGTGACCAGCGGCAGCAGGTACAGCACGTCTTCGGTCTCGAAGCCGCCGGCCGAGGCCTGCTTTGTCCCGCTTTTGCCAACACGCGATTCTATACGCATGCGCAGGAAGAAGATCAGCGCGACCGCCAGGCCTGCCACCGTGCCGCGCAGGACCGGGCCGAACGCTTCGCCCGTCGCCTGGCCGGCGATGGCCATGCCCATCGACACGAACAGCAGCACCGTGATCAGTGCATCGCTCGCCAGGTCGTAGAAATGGCCGATCTTGCTGGTTTTTCCGCTGATTCGCGCCAGTTCGCCGTCAGTGTGGTCGACGAAGTTGGACAGGACGACCAGCAGGGCACCGTAGTTGGTCCAGGCGTAGCCGCCTTGCGCCAGGCAGGCGACGCCGGCCACGCCGATCAGCAGGCGCAGCGTCGTCAGGTGGTTTGGGGTGACTCGGGTGTTCTTGAGAGGCCGTACAAGGCGGCGGGCAAGGCGGGCATCCCAGGTGGGCGGCAGCGGGGGCTCGTCCGGGAAATTCGGGGATTTCTGGTTCATCCGTTAACGATCTGGTGGGGCGCGATCACGCCCATGCGCAAGGCGGGCGCCAAAGTGATGCGCAACACTACGCCTGTGGCGCGGGAATGACAAGCGCACCAGAATACGCGCTTTTGCGCCCGGGCGCATCGGCGCCGCTCGCGAGGGTGCTCTGAGCATCACGTTCGTCGGGGCCGGCATGCCGGGCTGGTAATTGCCGGTTGCCCCCGGGTCGATGCGCCTTCGGGTGCACTCTTGCCGGGCCCGCAAACGCGGCGCTCACGGCGCAGCCGATGGCGACGACGGTGGCGTCTGCGCCACCACGGCCTCGGGCGCCATCCATCCGCCGCCCAATGCCCGGAACAATCCCACCCCGGCCTGCAATTCGGACACGTGCAGCGCAGCGGCGTCGTCCTGCGCGGCGTAAAGCGTGCGCTGCGCGTCGAGCACGGTCAGCAGCGTTTCCGCGCCGGCGCGATAGCGCGATTCCGCAAGCCGCGCGGCCTCGCGGGCCTGGGCCAGCGCTTCGGCCTGCTCGGTGCGCTGGCGGCCGAGGCCATCGACCGTATTCAGCGCCACCTCCACATCGCCGAGCGCATTGACGATGGCGCCCCGGTAGGCAGCCAGCAGTTCTTCGCGGCGGGCGACGGCCAGATCGCGCCCGGCCGCCAGCCGGCCGGCATTGAAGACGGGGACGACCAGCCCGGCGGCCAGGCTGTAGAGCGAGGTGTTAAGCAGGTCGCCCAAGCGGTCGGCGCCAAAGCCGGCGCCCGCGGTCAGCGTCAGCGACGGCAGCATCGCCGCGCGCGCCACGCGGATGTCGGCCTGCGCGCCTGCCAGCGCGCGTTCGGCCTGCGCCAGGTCGGGTCGATGCGTGATCAGGCTGGCGGGCACGCCGGCGCCTACGCCGGGCATGGCGATGCCGTCGAGCGTCGCGGTGGCGATGTCGAACCCCTGCACGGGCCGGCCCAGCAGCAGGGCCAGCGCCGTCAGGCTGCTCTGCGCCTGTTGCTGCCGCAGCGCGAAGTCCTGCCGCTGCGTGGCGACGAGCCCGCGCTGCTGCGCCAATTCCAGCGGCGTGGCGGCGCCCGCCCGGGCCCGGGACGACACCAACGCCAGGATGCGCTCGGCATTCTCCGTATTGCGTCGTGCGATCTCCACGCGTTCGCGCAGGGCCACGGTCTGGAGGTAGGTGGCCGCCACGCCGGCCACAAGCGTCAGCGCCACCGTATCGCGCGCATAGGCTGTGGACTGGAGCCTGGCCACCGCCGCATCGCGCGCGGCGGCATTGCCGCCCCAGAGGTCGATTTCGTAGCTGGCGAAGAGCTCGGCGGTGTAGTAGCCGGTCACGGTCGATTGCGGTTCACGCAGCCGCTGCGCGGTGGCGGACAGCGTGACATCGGGCAACAGCGCGGCGCCGGCAATGCGGGCCAGCGCCTGCGCCTGGCGTACGCGGGCCGCTGCGGCGGCAAGGTCGAAGCTGCCGAACTGCGCCTGGGCGACCAGCGCGGCCAGTTCATCGCTACCAAAGCGCCGCCACCAGTCGGGGCCGGCCAGGCTGGCGGCCGGCCCTGCGGAGGCCGGTGCGTCGTGGCGCCAGCTGGCAGGTACCTCGAGCGGCGGGATCTCGGCCTCAGGCGCGCTGGCGCAACCGGACATGGCGGCCATTACCGCTATCGCCAAGGTTGCCGCCATCGCCACCGTCGCCGACAAGACTGGTGAGTGCGGGGCGGGTTGCGTCGTCAAACGCTTCAACGCGGACCTCATTCGCTCGCCAGCGCCGTCACGGGGTCGAGCCGGGCCGCCTGACGCGCCGGCATGATGCCGAACACGAGCCCCGTGGCCAGCGCGCAGACAAAGGCGCCCAGGATTGCGCGCACTGAGAAGATCACCGGCACATCCCAATGCACCAGGGCCACCCCGACGGCGATGCCGGCGATCACGCCGGCCAGCCCGCCGACCAGCGTAACGGTGATGGCTTCGGTCAGGAACTGGCGCTGGATGTCGCGCTGCCGGGCGCCCGTCGCCATGCGGATGCCGATTTCGCGCGTTCGCTCCTTGACCGTGACCAGCATGATGTTCATGACGCCGATGCCACCCACCAGCAGCGAGATGGCCGCCACCAGGCCCAGCATCAGCGTCATGGTCTGCTGCGTCTCCGTCTGCGCCTTGACCGATGCCGCGCGGTTGTAGACCCGGAAATCGCGGGTGCGATGCGCGGCCTCGAGCGTGTCGGTGATGGCGTTGGCGGTCGCCTCGGCGTTTTCCAGCTTGTCGACGAGAACGGAGATCCACGACAGCTGCGTCGTGCCCATCAGTCGCCGGCTACCCGTGGAGAACGGCATCATCGCCACGTCGTCATCGTCGGCATCGCCAGAAGTGGCGCCTTTTTCCTCCAGTTCCCCGATCACTTGGAACGGCACGTTGTTGACCAGCACATAGGTGCCCAGGGGATCGCGGTCGCCAAACAGCCGCTCGCGCGTCTTCTTGCCGAGCAGCAGCACGGGGGCCAGGTTGCGCTCGTCGTCCCGCGTGAAGAACAGGCCGCGCGCCACCTTCCAGTTCAGGATCCGCTGGGCATCCGTGGTCACCGCATTGGCGTTGACGTAGATGTCGACATTGCCGGCGCGCAGCGTGACCTTGCTGCGCAGCATCGGCATGGCCGCCGCGACGTGGGGTACGGCCTGGACCAGCGCCACGTCGGCCTCGGACAGCGTGCCGCCCGGCGCGCGGGCATTGCCGCCGCCCGGCACCACGTACATCCGGTTGGTGCCGAAGCTGGCGATCTTTGCAATCACCTGAGCCTGGGTGCCCGCACCCACCGCCAGCATCACGATAACGGAAGCCACGCCGATCACGATACCCAGCAGCGTCAGCGCGGTGCGGAAGCGGTTGCTCCACATCACGGTCCAGGCCGCGGCAAAGGCCTCGCGCATGTCGGCCCAAGGCCGTGCGGCATGGGCGACGCCGGCCGCCATCGCGGCGCGGAAGCGGCCCGGGGTCAGCGACGCCGGCAGCGGCGTGCCGGTATCGGCCGGTTGCGCGCCGCTATCCGCCACGATTTGTCCGTCGCGCAGCTCGATGATGCGGTCGGCCTGTTCCGCCACGGCGCGGTCGTGCGTGATCAGGATCACCGTGTGGCCGGCGTCCGCCAGCTCGCGCAGCAGCGCCACCACCTCGGCGCCGGTCTTGCTGTCGAGGGCGCCTGTGGGTTCGTCGGCCAGGAGGATGTGCCCGCCGTTCATCAGCGCGCGGGCGATCGAGACGCGTTGCTGCTGCCCGCCCGACAGCTGGCCGGGCCGGAAATCGGCGCGCCCGGACAGTCCCAGCCGTTCCAGCAGGGCTTGCGCGCGTTCGGCACGGGATGCCCTGGCCGCACCGGCATAGACCGCCGGCATTTCCACGTTGTGCTGCGTCGTCAGCGTCCGGATCAGGTGGTAGCCCTGGAAGACGAAGCCGAATGCCTCGCGCCGCAGCCAGGCAAGCTGGTCCACGTTCAGCCGGGCGATGTCGTGCCCGGCAAACTGGTACTGGCCGGAACTGGGCCGGTCCAGGCAGCCGAGGATATGCATCAGCGTGGATTTGCCGGAACCGGAGGCGCCGACAATCGCCACACATTCGCCCGCATGGATGTCGAAGGAAATGCCGCGCAGCACCTCGGTGGCGGGCCCGCCATCGGCGCTGGYGTACGCGCGCCGGATGTCGCGCAGTGAAATCAGGACGGGTGACCGCTCGGGCGGCGTGGCGACGGGACTGCCCGCCACGCCCGGCCGGGTGTCGACGAACAGGTCTACCACCGGAACCTCCCTTCGGCGGCGCGCTCGACACGAACGCTGGTCACCAGCCTGTCTCCTTCCTTGAGGCCGGACAGGATCTCGGCGCTCAGGCGGTCGCGCACGCCGGTCGAGACCTCGCGCTCGTGTATGGCGCCGCCGGCGTCCTGCACGCGCGCGGTATAGCGGCCGGGCTGGCCGCTGACCGCTTGCAGCGCGGGGAGCGGCGCCACCAGGACGTTACGCACGCTGGCCGCCACGAAGAAAACCTGTGCGCTCATCTGCGGCATCAGCGCACGGTCGGCGTTGTCGACGTCGAACAGCACTGTATACAGGACGACCTTGCCGGTCGGCGGCGTGGCGGCGGCCGCGGCATTGCTTTGGGAGGTGCCCGGCGGGGTGGGCGGCGCCGGCAGGATCTGCCGGACCTGGCCTTGCCAGCGCCGTGCGGTGCCTTGCGCATCCTGCACGCCGAGCGTGGTGAAGTAGACCGGCATGCCCGGCTGCACGCGGCGCACGTCGGCCTCCGAGACCTCGGTCCAGATCGTCATGGCCGACAGGTCGGCGATGCGCAGGATGTTCGGTGTCTGGTAGGTCGCGTTCAGCGTCTGGCCCTCGCGCGCGTCGAGCGACACCACGGTGCCGCGCATCGGCGCGTAGATCCGGGTGTAGCCGAGCTGGGCTTCGTCGCCCTTGAGCGCCGACGCCGCGCCGTCGATCTGGGCGCGCAGGTTGTCGATACGGGCGATGGCCACGCGCAGCGCCGCCTGGGCGGTCTGTACGTCTTCGTCGCGGGTGGAACCGTCGTTGGCCATGTGCCGCTGGCGGTCCCATTGCTGCTGGGCCAGTTCGCGCTGGGCGATGGCCTCGGCCAACTGGGCGCGCAGGCTGGCCAGCGTGGCGCGGTCGGCATCCACGCGGGCCTGCTGGACGGCGGGATCGATCTCGACGAGCAACTGGCCACGCTCCACGGCGTCGCCGGGCTGGACGTGTATGCGGCGAATGGCGCCCGAAGCCTGGGCGCCGACATCCACGTAGCTGCGCGGCTGAAGCATGCCGAGCGCCGTGACGCTGGACTCGATATCGCCGCGCGCGACCGCCACCGTATCGACGATTTCCACGGGCCGCAGCAGCCACCATCCCAGCCCCAGTCCTGCCACCAGCAGGACGGCAACGACGAAAGCAGGACGCTGCAGGACGAACGGCAGTTTCATGTCAGGAGCTAATAGATACAGATACGGCGCGCGGCATGTGCGCTCCGGATCATACCGCGCAGATCATGACGCGAGCTATCCAATGTTGCCCCAGTTCCTGGCCGGTGGGTGTGTCCGTCACCACACCTCGAAAACACGGCGCAACCTGGCGTCCGCCTCCTCACTAAAGTTCTTGCTTAACTAACGTGCGCCACTAAACTAAAGCGCATGCTTAACCAATCCGATCCCCTCAATTCCACCTTCCAGGCGCTGGCCGACACCACGCGCCGGGCGATGCTCGCGCAACTGGCGCGCGGCCCGGCTTCCGTGACGGATCTTGCGCGGCCGCTGGCCATGTCCCTGCCGGCCGTCATGCAGCATCTCGCAGTGCTGGAACAGGCCGGGCTGGTGCAATCGGAAAAGGTCGGGCGGGTCAGGACGTGCCGGATGGCGCCCAATGCGCTCAGTCAGGCCGAGCAGTGGATCAGCGACCGGCGGGCCGAATGGGAAGGCCATCTCGACCGGCTTGGCGAATACCTGGAAACCATGAAGAAGGAGGCGGCATCCGATGGCAACAGCGACTGAAACTCTCCAGGCGGCGCAGCCGCGCCCCCTGACCGTATCGCGCGCGTTCAATGCGCCGCGCGAGCTGGTGTTCAAGGCGTGGAGCGCTGCCGATCATCTGAAGGAATGGTTCTGCCCGACCGGCTACACGGTCCCCGAGGCCGAGGTGGAGTTCCGCGCCGGTGGCAAGTTCGAGTTATGCATGCGATCGCCCGAGGGGCAGTCGCACTGGATTCGGGGCCACTATGTGGAAGTCACGCCGAACGCGCGTCTGGTGATCGACATGAACGTGGTGACCGAATCCGGCAAGACGCTGTTCAACGCCCACACCACGGTCGGTTTCGAGACGGTCTGCGGTGGCACGCAGATGGACGTGACGCAGCAATACACGCTGCTGGACCCGTCGGCCGCCGATTTCACCCGGGGCGCCGAAGAAGGCTGGCGCCAGACGCTGGACCGGCTGGAGGCGAAGGTGGCGCGTCTTGCAGCCGCGCCGCCGCCCGCGCGTTCCGTCGCACATGGCGTGTTCACGATCGAGCGGACCTACGATGCGCCGCCCGCGCTGGTCTTCCGCGCACTGACGGATCCGCACGCCAAGGCCCAGTGGTTCCACGGCGGCGAGGGCTACACCGTGATGTCGCGCAAGATGGACGTGCGCCCCGGCGGCCGGGAAACGTTGCAAGGAGGCTGGCAAAACGGGCTGGTATCGACGTTCGAGGCGTTCTATTACGACGTGATCCCCAACGAGCGCCTGGTCTACAGCTACGAGATGCACATGGGCGAGCGCAAGATTTCCGTCTCGCTGGCGACGTTTGAACTCAAGGTGGCAGGTCAGGGCACCCGGCTGATGATGACCGAGCAAGGCGCGTTTCTCGATGGTTACGACGATGCCGGATCGCGCGAGCACGGATCGGGGCTGCTGCTGGATGCCGTGGGGGAATGGCTGAAGGGCGAGATGAAGATTGCCGCAAACGCGGATGCGGGCTGAAGCCGCCGCCTTTCACGGAGTGCCGCGACGGGCAGGTGGCTGTCCCGATGCCGAACGAGGAGACCCGGCGCCGGGACGGCTGGCTGGATGGACGGCAGATCAGGCGCTGTGGGCCGGCGGCGCGGAAACGCCCGTGCGGTCCATGCCCGCCAGAGTCATGCCGGATGCGACGCTGTTGGCCCCGTCGGTGAAGGGATCGGACTTGCGCGTGCCGAGGGCGCCGTCGGTGTACGGGTCGGCCTTGCGGATGCCGTGCGCACCGTCCGTGAACGGATCGCGACGTCCGTTGTGCATTTCATAACCGTAGCGGTCGCCGGGGACGCCCCGGTCTTGCAGGCCTTGGGCGACTGCGAGGGAGCAGGCGCAGAGGGTTGCCGTGGCAAGCAGGGTCTTGAGCAGGTTGTTGTGCATGTCTTGTGGTTCTTCAACTGATGGAGGAAGGCGTGCCTGGCGGGTCTGCGCCACGCCTGCCTTCCGGATCGCCTTGTGGGCGGTGCCTCGCCGGGAATGGTGCGGCACGGAACGAAGTGTAGTCATCGCGAAGTATTCCTGTGATGATTTAAACGTCGTCAAACGAGTCATTATTTTCATGGATGTGCAGCGTGACCTGCAGCACCACCAGCGCGGAGAGCGCTGCCCGCGCGTCGCTCCGCAGGCGCGCTAGCTGCGCGATCGATTCCACGATTCGCTGGCCCAGCTCCCCAGGCACTGCCATCGGGTGACCGACCTTCAGACGTGCCCGAAAATGCCGCGCCACCATGCTCAGCACGCGCCTGACGGGCTTGCGCGCCGCCGGGGGCATATCCGGTAGTGCGCGTTGGAGCGCCAGCGTGCAATAGCCGATCTGCAGTTCGGTGAAACCGTCCGAAGCCAGCCTGCCTCCGCTGGCACCGAGTCGCGGCATCAGTTGCCCCAGGCGGTCCAGCATGCGCGCCCCCAGCTTCGTATGGCTGTCCGCGGCACGCCACGTCGCGGCGCGCGCCAGGTCCTGCCAGCTGGCGCGAATCAGCCGGTGCGCGGCCACGTGGGCCCCGAACGGGCGCGCCACCATCGCCCACAGCGGCGCAAAAAGCATGGCCGCCGCGTTGGCCAGGTTGTTGTTGAACACGCCGACGAAATTGGCGTCGTAGACGCTTTGCACATTCGCGAACGACGCGGTGTTCACCGACAGCAGCATGGCGATCAGGTTGAAGCCCGGCCGCGCGATCAGCATGCCGATGCCGAGATACGGAATCGACAACATGCCTACCAGTGTCTCGAAAGTCTGCGCGTGCGGCACCACCAGGAACAGGTAGAACGACGACACCAGCAGGCAGAACGCGCTCCAGCGCAGGAAGGAGCGGGCCACCGGGCGTGGCTCGTCGATCGTCGCGAAGAAGCAGCAGGCGATGGACGCCACCGCGACGGGGCCGCCGCCGTCCTCCCATCCGGAGAAGATCCACAGCAGGCCGGCGCAGAACACGGCCAGACCGGTGGATATCGCGCCGAACAGCAGCATGCCGTGATCGTGATACAGGCCTTGCGCGGTGCGCTGGGCGGGTGGGTCTGCGGGTGTATCCGCGGGGGTATCCGATAAAGTCGGCGGCAGGCGCGCGGGGCGGTCGCCAATGCCGTGCTGCAGGGCCTGGCAGGCTTCCAGCAACTCGCCCAGCTGGCCGAGCAGATGCCCGGCCGTCGCGATCAGGCCGGCGCGCGGGTCGGCCCCGGCCCAGTCAGCGGGTACGGCAGCCACGGCTGGCGCCGGGCCCTGCAGGCCGTGGCCAAGCCAGTTCGCCATGACGCCGATGTATTTCGCGAGCGGCACAGGCATGCCATCCGGATCGCGGCGCAGCGTGTGAAGCACGGCCCCCAGTGCCGACAGGACCGGCATCAGCATCGACATTTGCTCTCGCAGCGCGCGCGCGTGGCGCAGGGTGTGGCGGCTTTCAGTGTCGAAGGACAGTTGCACGATCAGTTGGTCCAGCGCCAGCATGTCGGCGGCCAGGCGATGCCGGCTGGCGCGGGCGCGGGGATTGGCGGCGAGGATATCGGCCGCCCACGACGTCGCATCGTCAAGCCAGGTGCCCGCGCGGTCGCGCAGCGCAGGCGCCACCTTGGCCGGAAAGACGATGGCGCCGACCAACCCGGCGCAGACGATGCCGATCACGATCTCCTCGATCCGCGCCACGGCGATATCGAAGATGGCCGTCGGCTGGCTGACGGCGGGCAACGCCACGATCGGAAGGGTGTACGCAGCCAGCAGGAACACATAGCTGCGCGGCGTCCGCTGCAGCAGCGACAGGTAGACCAGCACCACGATCCACAGCGAGATCGCGCCCATCAGCACGATGGGCATGTTGACCAGTAGCGGCACGGTGGCCACCGCCGCCGTGGCGCCGAGCACCGTGCCCGCCACGCGATAGGCGGCCTTGGATCGGGTGGCACCGGTCAGCGGATGCGAGACAAAGTAGACGGTAGCCATCGCCCAGTAAGGACGCGGCAGGCCGAAGGACAGTGCGATATAGAGCGCCAGCATTGCGGCCGCGAATGCCTTCAGCGAAAACAGCCACTGTCGGGCATTTGGCCAGCTAGCCATGGGATACCGGTCCGGGGGCGCCGGAAAGATTGGGGACGTGGAACGGAAGTGTAGCCAACTGGAGATCATTCCCCTCATGATTTAAAATGCACAGCCCAAGTCGGTTTTTTCATGGAAGCTATCTCTTATGCCAATCGACATCCGCGCCTTGCGCTACTTCGTTGAAACTGCGCGTCTAAAGAGCTTTACACAGGCGGCCACGTCACTTTTTGTGACGCAGTCGACCATCAGCAAGATGGTGAAGCAGCTGGAGGATGAGGTCGGCCAGCCACTGCTGATCCGCGAAGGCAAGACCGTGCGGCTGACCGACGTCGGCAAGGTTGTCTACGACCGGGGGCAGGAAGCGCTTGGCGTGGTGCATCGGCTGACGCTGGAGGTGGCCGATCTGTCGTCGCTGGGGCGAGGGCAACTGACAGTCGGCATTCCGCCGATGGTCAACCTGTTTTTCTCGCCGGCGGTCAGCGCCTTCCGCAAGCGCTATCCCAACCTGGAACTGACGCTGTCCGAGCACGGCGGACAGGTCGTGGAGCAGCATGTCGCGAGCGGGCAGCTGGAAGTCGGCGCCACGGTGCTGCCGGGGGATAGCGGGCTGGCGCTGGCCACGCGGCAGTTCGCCAAATATCCGATCTGGGCGGTCGGGCCGCAGAAGGCCGCCTGGGCCAGTGGGCGGACGGTGACGCTGGCCGCGCTGCGCGACGAACCCCTCGTGCTGCTGACGGACGACTTCTCGCTCACACGGAAGCTGCGGCAGGCATTTCTAGAGGCGCGCATGGAACCGCGCGTGGTGGCGCAGAGCGGGCACTGGGATTTCCTGGCGGCGATGGCGGCCGCGGGACTCGGCACGACCTTCCTGCCGGAACCATTGCTGTCGCGGCTTGAGGCCCGCGACAACCTGGCCGTTGCGCGGCTGACCGAGCCGACGATGGACTGGGCGCTCGCCCATATCTGGCTGCCGGACCGCTATCTGTCGCACGCCGCCCGGGCATGGTTGTCGGTCTGCGAGGAGGTGCTGGGCTGAGCGGCGCCGCCGTGGCGCACACGGCTCCGGGCACGCTCGTCGCCGGAATCTAGCGTGCCCGCAGCGCGTCGACGATATTGAGCCGCGAGGCTCGCATGGCGGGCAGGAAGCCGCCGATCAGGCCCATCGCCATGGCAAACAGCAGCGTCTTGACGACGATGGCCGGCGTCAGGATGAAGCGGAACGACAGATCCGCAAAGGTCTGGAAGTTCGTCGTGGAAAACGACGCGAGCTGCATCAGCGCCGCGCAGGCAAGGCCCGCCACGCCGCCCACCAGTCCCAGCAGGATGGCTTCGATCAGGAAGGCCGCCAGCACATTGGCTCGCTTGAAGCCCAGCGCGCGCAGCGTGCCGATCTCGCCCACACGGTTGGCCACGGAGGCATACATCGTGATCATCGCGCCGATCATCGCCGCAATGGAGAAGATCGATGTCAGCGTCACGCCCAGGATATTGATGAACGTGGACAGCGCCTTCGACTGGTCGCTGTAGAAGACCTGTTCGCGCTTGGCCTCGTTGGCGAGCCGCGGGTCCACATCGATATCGGCCCGGAACTTGTCGAAGCCGTCCTGTTGCGCGAGCCGCACGACCATCGACGAGTAGCTGCCGCGCCGGAAGGATTGCATGAGCTGGTCCACGTCGCCCCAGATCTCGGAGTCGAAGCCGCTGCCGCCCGCGTCGAAGTGCCCGACGACCGTCCAGTCGCGCTGCGCAAAGCGCAGGTGCTCGCCGATCCGCACGCCGCCGAAGCCCTTGGCAATGCCGCTGCCGACGATGATCTCGGCCGATCCGGGCTTGAACACGCGGCCCGCCACCATCCGGATCTGCGGCCGCAGCGTGACACCCTGCGGCGATACGCCCCGGATCACCACGTTCGACGGCGTGCTGAGCCCGGTCTTGGTCAGCGAAATCAGCACCACGGCTTCCCGGGACGCCATCGGCCGGCCCTCGGCGTTCATCGCCACGGCCGGATGCATCTCCATCGCGGCCGCCTGGTCGCGGGAAATCGCGCTCTGGACCTCGGTCTCCGCGCCCTTGCGGATCAGGACCACGTTGTCGCGCTCGCCAGTCGTCACCAGCGTCTGCTTGAGGCCGGCGTCCAGCATCAGCATCGTGGCAAACACGAACACCACCAGCGCCAGGCCGCCGGCCGTGAGCGTCGTGGTCAGCCGCCGGGCCCAGATGTTGCGCGCGATGTAGTGGAGCGGGATGACCATCCTGGCGTCCGATGGCTTAGCCGATGGCCCGCAGGCCTTCGACGATACGCACCCGTGCGGCCTGCACGGCAGGCACGATGGCCGCGGCCAGCCCGACCACCAGCGCGCAGGCGGCCTGCATCGCCGCGGTTTCGTGGGATACGGTGAAGACCGGGAACACGCCGCCCACGGCCTGCTTGAAGAAGCTAGCGGCCGGTGGTGTCAGCAGCATGCCGACGGCGCCGCCCACCGTGCTGATGATCAGCGATTCCCCGAACACGAGCAGCGACAGGAAGCCGGGGCCGAAGCCCAGCGCCTTGAGGGTGGCGTATTCGGTGATTCGCTCGCGCGCGCTCATCGCCATGGCGTTGGCCATGACCGCCATGACGATGACGATCACCACATAGGACACCACGCGGATCGCCGCGATGATCTGGTTGGACATCGCCACGAAGCCGAGCTGGAACGCCTGCTCGGTCTCCGTCAGCGTCTCCGCCAGCGAATTCTTGAATACGTTGTCGACGGTGCGCGAGATGGCCGCCGCGTTGTCGGGATTGTCGATGCCCAGCACGAAGACGCCCACCTGGTCCGCCTGCCGGGCGGTCTTCTTGCGGACGGTTTCGTTCAGGTATTCCCAATGGAAGAGCATCTGGCGCGTGATCGTGCTTTCGTCGCGCCCCTCCATGATGCCGCGCACGATGAAGTCCCACGTGCCGGGGTAGATCGTGCCCTTGATCGGGACGACGTCGCCGATCTTGAACCCGTACTGGTCCGCCAGTTGCCGGCCGATCAGCGCGCCACGGCGGTCGCGCTGGTAATCGGCGCGCTGCTGCGGCGGCACGATGAACTCGGGGTACAGGTCGAGGTAGTTGTCCGACACCGCGAACTGGGCAAAGAAGTTCTTGGGGTCGCGGTAGACGCCGCCAAACCAGTTGGATCGCGCCACCTGCGTGACGCCATCCACGCCGCGGATGCGGTTCTCGTAGCTCAGGGGGAGGGGGAACACCAGCGAGATGGCGTTGCGCGTGACCAGCCGCGCGTTGGATGCCGCCGCCGCGCCCGCGTACCAGGCGTCGACCACGGTCTGCAGCAGCCCGTAGGCCAGCACGGCGATGACCAGCCCGAGCACCGTCAGGGTGGTGCGCAGCTTGTGGCGCATCGCATTGCGGGCGATCAGCTTCGGCAGGTACATGGCTTAGCGCCGGTTGTTGCCATTGAGCAGCTCGCCTTTTTCCAGATGGACGAGCGACTTGGCCGCGTCGGCGGCGTGTGCGTCATGGGTGACCATGATGATGGTCTTGCCGACCTCGGCGTTCAGGCGCTGCAGCATGGCCAGGATTTCCGTGGCGGACGCGCGGTCCAGGTCGCCGGTGGGTTCGTCGGCCACGATCAGCGTCGGGTCGGTGATCAGCGCCCGGGCGATGGCCACACGCTGCTGCTGGCCGCCGGACAGTTCGGACGGGTAGTGGTCCATGCGGTCGGCCAGGTTGACCATGCCCAGCACCAGTTCCACGCGCGCGCGCCGTTCGGCACGGCCCAGTCGCGTGAGCATCAGCGGCAGCTCCACGTTTTCGAACGCGGTCAGCACCGGCATCAGGTTGTAGAACTGGAAGATGAAGCCGACATGGGCCGCGCGCCAGTCGGCCAGCGAGGACTCCGGCAGGCCCGAGATGTCCACGCCGCCCACGCGCAGCTCGCCGCTGTCCGGACGGTCGATGCCCGCAATCAGGTTCAGCAGCGTGCTCTTGCCCGAACCAGACGGGCCCATGAGCGCGATGAAGTCGCCCTCGGCGATATCGAGCGTGATGTCGGACAGCACGGGTACGATCTGCGCGCCTCGCCGGTATGACTTGGCCAGGTGGCGGATGGAGACGAGCGGTTCCGCGGCCACGTTATTTCTTCGCCACGGTGACCTTGCTGCCGTCGGCGAGCTTGTCGCCCGGCGCCAGCACGAGCGTGTCGCCGGGCTTCACGCCCTGGACGGCCACCAGTTCGCCGATCCGTGCGCCGGTGGTGACCGGCACCTGCTGCGCCTTGCCGTCCCGGATGACGAAGACCACCTTCTTGCCGTCGCGTTCGACCACGGCGGCGGGTTGCACCGCCACCAGCGGCTTCCTGTCCTCGGGCGGCACGGGTTTCGACAGGAACGCGATCTTCGCGCTCATGTCCGGCAGCACGCGCGGGTCACGGTCGACAAAGCGCACCTTGACCAGCACGGTAGCCTTGGACCGGTCCACCGTCGGCACGATGCGGGACACGCGGCCGGCCAGGCGCAGGTCGGGCAGGGCGTCCAGCAGGATCTCGGCCGGCTGGTCCGCGGTGATCTTGGCGATGTTGGATTCGGCGACGTCGGCCTCCACCTCCAGCGTATCCATGTCGGCGATCGTCACGACGGCGCCCTTGGTGTCGGACGCGGCGGAAAACGGCGTGATGTTGTCCCCGACGTTGGCATGCTTGATCAGCACCACGCCGTCAAAGGGCGAGCGGATCACGGTCTGGTCCACGGCGACTTGCGCGGCCTGGGCATTGGCCTGTGCCGAAGTGATGGCGGCCTGCGAGTTGTTGATCGACGCGCGGGCCTTGTTGTAGCGGGCCAGGTCCGCGTCGTACTGCTGGGTGGAGATGGCCTTGGGCACCAGCAGGATTTCCGAGCGGCGCAGGTTGACTTCCGCATCGCGCAGCTCGGCCTGCTGGAGCTGCAGGTTGGCCTGTGCCACGCGCACCTGCGCGGTGGCCTGCGCCAGCGAGGCCGCGACATCGCGGCTCTCGATCCGGGCGATGATCTCGTCCTTCTTCACGCGCGAACCCTCCAGCACGCCGAGCCATTCCAGCCGGCCCTGTGCCTTGGAGGAGACGGCGGCCTTGCGCTGCGGCACCACATAGCCCGTGGCATTGAGGAGCGTGTAGTTCTGGGATGGGTACGCCGACGTGACGGTGGCGGTTTCCACGGCCTGCGGTCCGGCCAGCCGGGCGCCGATGCCAATCACGGCGAGGATAACCAGCGCGATGATCGCGTAGCGAACCCAACGGCGGCGCTGGCGTGGCGCGGGGGCCATGGCGCTGCGGTCGATTTTCAGCCTGCTCAGGTCTTGATCAGCCAATTTTTTCGGACCGCCTCGATGCGGTGAGGGTGCGGAAAGGGGCCCACAGTATAGCGCCGTGTGCTGTGCACGCCTGTGGCACCCCGGCCCATCAGAGCAGCTTGCCCGGATTCATGATGCCGGACGGATCGAACACCTGCTTGATGGCCCGCATCAGCCGCAATTCCAGCGGGTCCTTGAGCGCCAGGAAGGACTCGCGCTTGAGCTGGCCGATGCCATGTTCGGCGCTGATGCTGCCGTCATAGCGGGCCACTTCCTCCAGGACTTCTTCGCTCACGGCCTTGCCTTCGTTGAGCGCCCATTTCGGGTCGGCGCCCGCCGGCCGCGACAGGTTGTAGTGCAGGTTGCCGTCGCCGAAATGCCCGAAGATGAACGGGCGGATGCCGGGGTGGCGCGCCAGCAGCCGCGCTTCCATCGACGCCATGAACGCCGGAATGGCCTCGATCGGTAGCGAGACGTCGTGCTTCAGGTGCAGGCCGTCGGCGCGCTGCGATTCGGAGATTTCCTCGCGCAGGCGCCACAGGCTTTGCAGCTGGGCCAGCGACGCGGACACGGCCGCGTCCTGGCACAACCCGCATTCCAGCGCATCGCCGATGACGGCTTCCAGCAACGAGTTCAGGAGGTCCTCGGAGGCCGTATCGGCGATCTCGACCAGCACATACGCCGGATGGCGGTCCGGGAACGGGGCCTGGACGCCCTCGGCATGCTTCAACACCAGGTCCAGGCAGGCGCCGGTAAGGAACTCGAACGCCTGCAGCCGGGGACCGCATTGCGCGAACAGCAGCGAGAACAGCTTGAGCGCCTGATCCGGCGAATCGACAGCGGCCAGCACCACGGCGCGGGAATCCGCACGCGGCAGCAGGCGCAGCGCGGCGGCGGTAATCACGCCAAGCGTGCCTTCCGACCCGATCAGCAACTGCTTGAGGTCATAGCCGGTGTTGTCCTTGCGCAGCGTGCGCAGGCCGTGAAAGATCTCGCCGTTCGGCAGCACGGCTTCCACGCCGAGCACGAGTTCGCGCGTCATGCCGTAGCGGACGACGTTAACGCCGCCCGCATTGGTCGCCAGGTTGCCACCGATCTGGCAGGAGTCCTCGGCGGCCAGCGACAGCGGAAACAGCCGGTCGGCGTCCCCGGCCGCGCGGCGGAGGTTGCCGAGGATGCAGCCGGCCTCGACGACCATCGTATTGGCAATGGTGTCGATGGAACGGATCTTGTCCATGCGGTCAAGGCTCAGCACGACGTTGGCGGCGTTGTTGTCCGGCGCGGCGCCGCCGCACAGGCCCGTATTGCCGCCGCGCGGGACCACCGGCACGCCGGCCTGCTGGCAGAGCGCCAGCGCCTGCGAGACCTGTGCCGTGGTGCGCGGACGAATCACCGCCTGCGCGCGGCCTGTGTAGAGCCCGCGCCAGTCCGAGACCCACGGCGCGACATCGTCGGGCGCGGTCGTCACCACATCGGGGCCGAGCGTTTCGGTCAGTCGTTGGAGAAAGTGGGCGTCGGACATGTCATGCCTTGCTGGAAAAGGGGGTTAGCGGATCGGGCGCAGCGGCAGGCCGAGCCGTGCCGCGGCATTGCGCAGGTGTGCGGCTGCGGCCAGGCGGGCCTGTTCGGCATTGCCGAGACGGATGGCGTCGAAGATCGCAACGTGCTCGCCGTGCACCTGCTCCGGCAGGCCGGGCTGCCTGCGCGAATTCAGGCGGGCGGTCCGCACGGCGTGGTGGAGCTGCAGGTTCAGGTATTGCAGCAGTTGCAGGTAGTACTTGTTGTGCGTGGCCGTGGCGATGGCGATATGGAACTGGATATCGGGCTCCACGCCGTGATCGGCGTCATGCAACTGGGCGGCGAGGGCGTCGAGCAACGCGCCGAGGCGCGCGATGTCCTGGTCGTTGCGGCGTTGCGCGGCCATTGCGGCGGCGGCGCCCTCCAGATCCAGCCGAAGTTCGTAGATCTCGGCCAGATCGGTCGCATCGGCCCCCACGCTGCCGGACAGTCGGAATCCTGCGTCGCTGACACGCGACCGCACCGTGCTGCCAAGGCCCTGGCGGCTTTCGATCATCCCCTGAGACCGCAGGTGTTCCGTCACCTCGCGGATCACGGACGTGCTGACGCCAAAGCGTTCGGCCAGCTGCTTGCCGGTCGGCAGCCGCGCGCCGACGGGATAGATGCCGTTGGCAATTTCCGCGCGCAATTGCTGGATCACGTGCTCGGTCAGGGTAATGGGCCGGGTCTGCATAGGGCCACACCTTACCCTTTTCTGGTTATATGAAAACCTAGGGTAAACGCGTGGAGGCGGGCGGGCCGGGAGATGGTCAGCCGGCTGACCTCGACTGCGATGCGTGCGCGGCGGCCGTGTGCTCCAGGTAGTCCACCAGCAGCCGGGCGGCCGGCGAGAGCAGTTCGATATTGCGGAAGCAGATGGCAAACCGGCGACGCGCCCACTCGTCGCTCAGGGGAATGATGCGCACGCCGAAGGCGCCCGCCACCGGCTCGGCGATTTCCGCTGGCAGGACGGCGATGCCCAGGTTCGCCCGCACGCAGCGCAAGGCCGCGTCGAACGTCGACACCACGGCCCGAAACGTCAGCCGGCGCCGGAGAATCGCGGCATAGCGGGTCAGCATGGTCTGCACGGCGGTCTGGGCCGGCATGCCGACGTGATCGAAGTCGAGCGTATCGGCGAAGGTGCAGGTGTCGGCCTGGGCCAGCGGGTGCGAGTCGTGGACGATCGCCGCCAGGCGGTCCGTGCGATAGGGCCGTGTGTCGAAACCCTCCAGATCCGCGGCGTCCCAGCAGATGCCGAGCGGGGCCGCGCCTTCGCGCAGGGAGCGCACGACCTCCGTGCTCAGGCTTTCCTCCACGGTGACGCGGATATCATGGTGCTCCGGTATCTGCAGGAAGCTGGCGATGTCGTCCGGCAGCGACTCGGCCATCGACGAGACCGTGGCCAGCAGGCGTACCTGCCCGCGCACGCCGGCGCCATAGTCGGCCATGTCCCGCGTGACGCGATCCGCGGCGGCCAGCATGGCGCGGGCGTGGGCCAGCACGATTTCCCCGGCTGCCGTTGGAATCACGCCGCGCCGCCGGCGCTCCAGCAACGTCGCGCCCACCGTGTCTTCTAGCTGCGCCAGCCGCTTGCTGATGGCAGACGCCACGATGTGCTCCTGTTCGCCGGCACGGGCCATGTTCTGGGTTTCGCACACGGCGACGAACAGGCGGAGCGTAGTGAGGTCGAGGTCTCTCATGGCGATCTAGGGTGGGCGCTGTGGTATTCCGGAATGGAATTTTACTTGCGCGAATAGGGCCGTCATCAGGCATTCGGGAAATCCCGGGTGCCTTGCCAAGACATTCCCATCCGGAACGTTAGCGTGTCCGAAACACCGCTGTTGCTTTGGATCAGAAACTCATAGAGTGGCCTCATCGCCTCCGTATGAGAGGCCCCGAGACTCCCCGATCCCCATGACCGCAACCTTTCCCCGCCATGCCGTGATTCGCGAAGTTGGCCTGCGCGATGGCCTGCAGAGCATCCAGACCATCCTGCCGACCGAACATAAGAAGGCGTGGATCCGCGACGCGTATGCCGCCGGCCTGCGCGAGCTGGAAGTCGGCTCGTTTGTGCCCGCCCGCCTGCTGCCACAACTGGCCGATACCGCCGAGCTGCTGGAATTCGCCCGCGACCTGCCGGGGCTGTTTGCCTCGGTGCTGGTGCCCAACCTGCGTGGTGCCGAGAACGCCATCGCCGGCGGCGCGGATCTCATGATCGTGCCGCTGTCCGCCAGCCACGCGCACAGCCTGGCCAACTTGCGCAAGTCGCCCGATGAGGTGGTGGCCGAGGTCGCCCGCATCCGCGCGGCGCGCGATGCCGCCGGATCGAAGACGCTGATCGAAGGCGGCGTGGGTACGGCTTTCGGCTGCACGATCCAGGGACGCGTGGCGCCCGATGAAGTGCTGCGCCTGATGCAGGCGCTGCTGGACGCCGGCGCGGACCGCGTCAGCCTGGCGGATACCGTGGGATACGCCGATCCCGGCATGGTGCGCGATCTCTTCGCGCGGGCCATCGACATCGCCGGCGATCGCTTCTGGTGCGGTCACTTCCACGACACGCGCGGCCTGGGGCTGGCCAATGTCTATGCGGCGCTGGAGTCGGGCGTCACGCGTTTCGATGCCTGCCTGGCCGGTATCGGCGGCTGCCCGCATGCGCCCGGTGCCAGCGGCAACGTGGCCACGGAGGACCTGGCTTACTTGCTGGGCAGCATGGGTATCGATACCGGCGTGGACATCGGCCGCCTGCTGGACTTGCGCGAACGCGTAGCCACCTGGCTCGCGGGCGAAACCCTGCACGGCACGCTGTGGCGCGCGGGCGTTCCCAAGACATTTCCGAGCCAGGCGGCTCGCGCAGCAGCCTAAAAACCAGCCTGAGAATTCACATGTCAAACGACAATCCATCTCTGCCGCTGTCCGGCATCCGCGTGGTCGAGTTCACGCATATGGTCATGGGCCCCACCTGCGGCATGATCCTGGCCGACCTGGGCGCCGAAGTCATCAAGATCGAACCGCCCGGGGGCGACAAGACACGCAACCTGCCCGGGCTGGGCATCGGCTTCTTTCGCGCGTTCAATCGCAACAAGAAGAGCGTGGTGCTGGACATCACTACGGAGGAAGGCCGCGCGGCGGCTGCCGAGCTGGCCGGCCAGAGCGATATCTTGCTGGAGAACTTCCGCCCCGGCTTGATGGAGAAGCTGGGCCTGGACTACGCCACGCTGTCACAGAAGTATCCACACCTGATCTACGTCTCCCACAAGGGCTTCCTGCCCGGTCCCTACGAAAACCGTCTGGCGCTGGATGAAGTCGTGCAGATGATGGGCGGCCTGTCGTACATGACGGGCCCACAGGGGCGGCCGCTGCGGGCGGGCACGTCCGTCAACGACATCATGGGCGGCATGTTCGGCGCCATCGGCGTGCTGGCCGCGCTGCGCGAACGTGACCGCACGGGACGCGGTCAGGAGATCCAGAGCGCGCTGTTCGAGAACTGCGTGTTCCTGTCCTCCCAGCACATGCAGCAGTTTGCGATGACCGGCGAGCCGCCCCCGCCGATGCCGTCGCGCGTGTCGGCATGGAGCGTCTATGACGTCTTCACGCTGGCCGACGGCGAGCAGCTATTTATTGGCGCGGTCAGCGACAAGCAGTTCACCACGCTGTGCAATGTGCTCGAACGGCCGGACCTGCTGGCCGATCCGCGCTACGCCAATAACGCCCTGCGCGTGGCGGTGCGTCCGGAACTGCTGGAGCGGCTGGGCGATATCCTTAAGCACCATCGCACGGAAGCGCTGGCGCCGAAGCTGGAAGCGGCCGGCATTCCCTACGCGCCGATCGTGCGCCCGGACCAGTTGCTGGACGATCCGCACCTCAAGGCCAGCGGTGGGCTGGTGGATATGCAGGTGGACGATGGCTCGATCGCGCCGACGGTGCTACTGCCGCTGCTGATGGGCGGACGCCGGCCCGGCGTGCGCAGCCCGCTGCCCAGGGCGGGCGAACACACCGAGGAAATTCTCGCGCGCCTGAACAAGGCCTGATGGACCCGACGGCGGGGCTACCCCGCCGCGGCAGCAGTCACCATAAATAGAAAGATCCGGAGACAACCATGAAAAAGGCATTCCCTCGCCCCGCTGTACCCGCCATATGGCGCCGGCTCGCATTCCTGCTGAGCGGCGTGGCGGCGGTCGCGGTCGTCGCGCTGTCGACGATGCACGTACCGCACGCCATGGCCCAGCCCGGATCGGGCAAGCCGGTGCGGTTGATCCTGCCGATCAGCGCGGGTTCCGGCGTCGACGCCATTGCCCGCGCGGCAGGCCCCGCGCTGGGCAAGGCCTTTGGCCAGCCGGTGGTGATCGAAAACCTGCCGGGAGCTGGCGGCATTACCGGCGCGGCCGCGGTGGTCAAGGCATCGCCTGACGGCTCCACGCTGGGCCTGGTGTCGAACAATCACGTGATCAATCCGAGCGTGTTCAAGTCCATGCCGTTCGATCCGATCAAGGACGTGACGCCGATCAGCGTGATCGGCGCGACGCCGCTGGTACTGGTGGTCAATCCCAAGGTGCCGGCAAAGAACGTGCAGGAACTGGTCGCGCTGATGAAGGCCAGGCCGGACGCCTTCAACTACGCATCGTCGGGCAACGGCACCATCATCCACCTGGCGGCGGAGATGTTCCTGGATCAGGCAGGCGTCAGGGCGCGCCACGTGCCCTACAAAGGCACCGGCCCGATGATCACGGACCTGCTCGCCGGGCAGGTGGAAATGGGCGTGGTGGCGCTGAATGCCGTCCAGCCGCACCTCAAGGCCGGCACGCTGCGAGCCATCGGCGTCGGCAGTGCCGCGCGGTCGCCGATTGCGCCCGAGATTCCGACCATCGCCGAACAGGGCTTGCCGAACTACAGCGTCGAAGGCTGGTTTGCCGTGGTCGGGCCCGCCGGCATGAAGCCCGCGGAGGTTTCGCGCATCCATGACGCGTTTGCCAAAGCCTTCACCTCGCCCGAGGTGCAGGAGGCCATGAAGAAGCAAGGCACCATCGTCAATCCCGGCACCCCGGAGGCCGCGGCCAGCTTCTTCCGCAGCGAGGCCACCCGCTACGCATCGCTGGTCAAGAAAGCCGGGGTCAAGGTCGAGTAGGGCAGGAGGGCGGGCAACGCCAGCCCGCCGGGGTCAATCGTCCTCGTGCCAGCGACGCCATTCGCGACGACGCTCGCGCCATTCGCGCTCACGCCATTCCCGCTCCCGCCACCGACGCTCGCGCCATTCGCGGGCGCGCCAGTCCTCGTAGTAGCCGGGGGCGACGACAACAGGCTGCTGCTGTACCACCACGGGGGCCGGTGCGTACACCGGCGCGGGCGCGTAGACGGGCGGGGCGGCGACCATCGGCACACCGAAGCCGATGCCGATATCCACGTGGGCCTGCGCGCTGGCTGAAGCCAGGGCAGTGAGACCAGTGAGCAGGCCGAGCGCCAGGATTTTCTTCATACGTTAAGACTCTCTTAAGAATTCAGGCGACAGGGGCAGGCTTTTTGCCCCGATGCCGACAGTAACGACAGGCGACGCGGGCCCGATGACGCGGCTTTGTATCTAAATCTATTTTGGCGAGGCGAGGGTGGTTGACCCCTTTGCTGCGCCAGCCGCGGGCGGCGCGGTGCAACGGCGTTGGCCGGGTTAGATCTGGCCGGATTCGTGGGTCGCGGGGACGGCTTGGCGTCCTTGTGGGGGCGACGGAGGCAGAGGGAGCGGAATCCGCGTGGGCGAGTTTGTGTTGGGTGTCGGCGCATTACGATAAGAAGACTTATCGCAATGGCTGCATTGGATTACGCTTCTTTCGGGGCGTTTTCGTCGTGACGCTCCTGCGGGGGGCGGTGCTGGACTTGGTCGAGGCGCCCACCTTGCCGCGGTTGACCTGCTCCCACGTGATCATTGGGTGGCCGTCAATTTTCATCGGCGGCTCAAAACCTAACTGCTTGCGGATCCAGCGGCGCCGCGTCGCACCTTGCACCAGGCCGCCGGTGATGTCTTTGAGTTCTTCGTTTGTCAGGATTGCCATACAGAGCTCCCAGTGCTTCGTAGATGTTTCGATGATGCGTGCAGCTGCTTCGGTCATGCGTTGAATCGTTGCGGCCGTGTGCTCGCGAAAATGTATAAGGGGTGCTTTGGACTGCCGTCCTTGTTCAGGCCGAGGTGGTGGAGCAGAGCGGCGCGGCCGCCCATGTGGATGATTGCCAGCACCTCTGCCGCGCGGGCCGTTGCCGCCTTGTGTGCGCCCCACACGCAGATGACCATTGAGCACCGATCAATCGCGTCCATGATGGCGCCGTCGTTCCGGTCCGCACGGTCGCCCAGCGGCGCCGGGTGCGTCAGCAGATCGTCCGGGTCCGTCGATTGAAGAGGGAACAGGTTTGCCACCTCCAGTCCTCCGAACTTCCCGCTGGCCAGCGCACGCTGCCGGCACCGCGTGATCGTCGGGTCGTTCACCTGGTGATCGGCGGTCGACGGGTTCAGCATGATGAAGCCAAGCGACGGCAGCGAGCGATCCCACTGGCGCCACAGGCGGTACCGGTACTGCTCGCAGTCGGAGAGGAGGCAGCCTGCCTCGCCGTCGAGGGTCTGAGTGGTCAGGTGCTTCATGCTAGGATCCTCTGGAACAGTAGGAGAGAGCGATGGATCTCCAAGGTTTCACGTACTACCGAGACCACTGGTATGAGGCGTCCGCAACGTCTCTTGGTGTGGCAGGCCCGTGGCAAGGAGAGGCGACCATCTGCACAAAAGCGGCAGATGGGGCGCCACTTAAAGTTTTTGATCACCACCCTGTTCCTGGCCAATTCTTCAGCGAAGGCGAGGCGTGGCAGCACGCAACTGATTGGGCCAGGCAGCAAATTGATGCGCGCTGTCCCTGACCCGCGAAACACGTGAAGCCCACTCCCACATGGGCGCACTATGGCGCCGCTGAAGAGGATGGGGTGTTCTTTCGTCATGCTAGGATTCCTGGACACGATGGGAGGTCGCCATGTCGAGCCATGCCTGGATCGAAGAAGGGGAGTACTACTGCCACTGCACGGTCTGGAAGTCGAAATCCGGGGTCTGGGAGGCGTCGGTATTGTTCGAGCGAAGAATCGACCACGCAAACGAGCTTGTTCCAGGCTTGCGACATAAGATCAAAGCCACGTTCAATAGCGCGGAAGAGGCGATGACTGAAGCAATTGCATACGCAAAGGCTTGCGTCGAGAACACCAAGACCGGCTTGTAGCCTCATGCGGCTACCCCAAGTCGTTTCGATTCCTTCACCGACCAACTCGCCGTCTCCGGCACGTACGCGCGCCAGCGCCTCCGGCCGCGATCAGGTCGCGCATCACCGCGCGGCTGTCGCCTTGGTACCAGTGGTTGGTCAGCATGCTACGATCCTCCGAAACAGGGGGCTACCATGGGCATTGAGAGCTACAAGGACTACACAGTTCGTGGCTTTGCGAAGCAACTGGCTGATGGTTCGTTCGAAGCTTTTGGCACGGTGCAAAAGGACCATCTCGTTCTGGAGGCGTCTGAGCCTCTGGGCTCCTATGCAACATTCGAATTTGCCGTCGCGGCAGGCATCGCATGGGCGAAAGCGTGGATTGAGGATCAACGCTGAACCCTCCGGAACTCCACCGCCCACCCCCACGGGTTCGCCTCCCACGCGCCGGCGCCGTTGATGTGGTTCCACAGCGTGCGGTAGGAATCCACCGGGTTCAGGCACATCTGGCAGCTCGGGTTGCTGTAATCGGTCCAGCCGTCCAGTGCCGGCGCTATGCCCTCGGCGATCGCATCCCCCTCGCTGCAGTCGTTCAACAGCTCGACGCGCACGCCGGTGATCTCCAGTTCGAGGCGGCAGGCCCAACGCGGCATGTGGATACTCGGCCTCCATTTCTCGATGAATTGGTCGCGACCGTCTGCCTGGTAGCAAAGCTCATCTGAGCCGAAGGCCATCGTAGTTGGTGGGCGCGTCCCAGCTGGGCACGCCATCGACAACATCTACCGGCTCGCGCTCGAATTGCGGCTTCACAACGCGCCGCGTCTGCGTCTTCCGTCCGTCGAGGATGGCGCGCACCATGGCGCCGCTGAAGAGGATGGGGCGTTCTTTGGTACGCATAGGTCGTGGGGGGAAGGAATACAGTTACTGCATCGCAACCAACAGGGGGATCGCGATGCAAGAGATCAGGAAGACGCACCACACCATTTTCGAACTGCACACCTACGCTTTCGGCGGCGGCTGGAATTGGGAGGTGACCCATGCTCCTATCGATGCTGAAGGCGCGCGGGAGGTCCACGGCGTACGGCAGGTAAGCCATATGCCGTTCGCTGACGAGAAGGAGGCGTTCGCTGACGGCCAGCGGCACCTCGATCGCCTGATGGCCGGAGAGCTGTAGCATCACGGCGCGGCAGTCGCCTTGGTAGCGGTGGTTGGTCAGCATGCTAGGATTCCCGAAACGATGGGAGACTGTCATGCGGAATGCTGGCCTGTACGAGGTGCTCGTTGCATCCCTCCGCGAAGAAGGGCGCCCGGTGGAGCAAATAGAGCGTTTTGAGCAGCATTGGAAATCTCTTGGGCCCCACAGCGGATACACATGCCCGGTGTGTTTTCTGGACAAGGGCGAGACGCACGCCCTTAAGCCGCTGCCGGAAAAAGATGGCGAAGAACCAGCCAAGTGCCCTAACTGCAAGTCTTACTTCTACGTTCCGAGTCGTAAATAAGGTTACGCTGCGACCTCCGCAGAGGCTGGCGGATTTGACCCTGCCGCACTCTTGCCATGTACGCGCAGTACGTAGTTAAAATGGCTTGAAGCACACTTTGATTCGGGTGCACCGACCACGGCAAAATACGCATGTTCGCGTAACGCGTACAACGCCAAAAATCGTACGGCGGCACGCATGGACATGCGAATTGCTCCCCTTCATGATGAACATACATGTCTTCTCCAGACGGAGGCCGCGCAGGCGTTCGAGCACGCGACTGGTATGAGGGCTCGTCCTTCGAGATCGGATTCACCAACCCGCTCCCCCGGAGTCATGGAATTCGACCTCGGCGGAGGGCGGCGCTTTACCATGCCGGTCAAGGTCAAGCCCACAATCGATCGGTTTTCGGCCGTCGCGACGCTCAAAGATATCCAGGATCAGCGGGGTTAAAGACAGGGGATTCCTACGGCGCTATCCATGAGAATTCGCATGCATAGTCGCTTCAGTGGGTTCCTGCTTCACAGAGGAACCTGACTGCGCTACCTCTCCACAGGCTAATCGGGCCTGTCCCGCGGCGCGACGAACTGAGGGCGGCGTCAGCAGCCGCTCTTGTCGACCTCTTTCTTCAACGCTGCCTTGATCGCATCGAGTTCGGTTGGTGGCGGCAGTGCGCCGAAGGCGCTCGCGGCCGCCAGCACCGCCGTCTGGATGGCCTCATTCACGGCCTTCACGAGATCGTCCTGCAATGCCTTGCGTTGATCTTCGTCCAGCCCCTTGGCGTCGATCGTGACCTCCACGACCTGGTATTTCGGACTCATCGTCACTGAACCGCCCCGGGTACCGTGGAGGCTGGTTGGTTTAAGTTAATAGCGTTTCAGCGGCAGGCATTTGAAGCTGCTGATAGTAGTTTGCCTCAGCTTCGGCGGGCGGGATATAGCCAAGGGGTTCCATCAGCCGGTGGTGATTGAACC